>NZ_JBITGN010000016.1:0-194001 GCF_044457245.1 Nocardia sp. NPDC050630 | reverse complement strand
GGAGCAGGTCTCGAGCGAGGAGTTCGCGGCCCGTCTCCCGAGTCGTCGAAGCGCATGCGCCGCAGGCGCGAGTCTCGACGGCTCGGACGCGAGACCAAGGGGGCCGCGAACACGCAGCGCCGGAGGCGCTGCCAAATATTCAGTAGAGTTCACGGCATGCGGATCCCGTCGGCGATCATCACCGGTCTGGCCTTGGTATTGACGCTGTCGGCCTGCGGCTCGGATGGTGACTCCGATTCCTCGAATGCCCCGCTGCGCCCGCCGCCCAAGGTCGCGACGCTCGGCCCGTTCGTCGGTGAGTGCGGCCATGTCACCGATCAAGAGGTGCGCGATATCGCGGGACTGACTCAACTGTCCAGGGTCAACCGGAATTCGGTCGGCTGCAACTTCCAATCCGCCGGACTCGCTTCGCCGAGTGTGACTTTCGCGTCTTATCGGGGTAGTCCGATCGATCGCGAGAAGGCCTGGGTGTCCAATGTCGGGCGCGATCCGGAGACCATCGATGTCGGTGGCCGCAAGGGCTTCCAGGCACTGGATCCCAGCGGTTCGGTCTGCGATCTGGCGGTGCAGCTCGATGACGATTTCTTCGAATGGTCGATGTCCTACGGGCTGTTCTCCGAGCAGGGCAATCCGTGTGACCGGACTCGCAAGCTGGCCGAGTTGACCGTGCAGCGGCTGCAGTGAGGGGAATGCGGATGAGTTCACGTCCTGGTCTGCGGGTCGCGGCTGTCGCCGCCGCGGTGCTCGCGGTCGCGGTGTCGGCCGGTGGCTGCGGTAAGACCGTCAAGGGTTCAGCGCATCCGGCCGGCGGCAGCGGCACCACCACGATCAATACCAATTTCGACAAGCTGCTGCGCGAATGCGAGGTGGTCGGGCTGGACCAGATCGGTGCGGCGGTCGGCAACGCGTCGGTCGTTTCCCCGTCGTTCAACGGCGCGGTGTGCATGTGGGATGTCGAAGACGCGCCGGGCGGCTCGGCCATGGTGACCCTCAATTGGTATGAGGAAGGTTCGCTCAACAACGAGAAGTCCACCAACGACAAGCTCGGCTACAACACCGAGAACATCACCGTGCAGGGGCGGCGCGGGCTGAAGACGACGCGTCCGAACGATCCCGACTCGTGTGGGGTGAGTGCGGGGGCCGCCGACACCGGCATTATCGGCTGGTGGATCAACTACCATCCCGGCGGCCATCCCGATCCGTGCGCGGGCGCGCAGAAATTGGTCGAGTTGACGCTGAATCTGGCGCGGTAGCCTGGTAGGTGGTAATGGCCCCTCGGGCGTGATGACCGACCCCACTTTGACCCTGTGTCGCGGTCACGAGTATCGTGGACCGCTGTGCCCGGAAGCATGCGGGCAAGTTCGTGCGCAAACGTAGGCCAGCGAGAGCGGCTGACCTTTCCGGCGTGCCCGGAATTCGGGATATGTCTTGCGTGCGACACGCCCGACCTCGGGACGCGAGAAACGCGGCCGGACGTGCGAGTGAAAGCTCGATTACAAAGACATGAAGTTCCAGACACCGCGTTAACTAATTAAGGAAAGCCGGTCTATGCCAACCATCAACCAGCTGGTCCGCAAGGGTCGTCGCGACAAGGTCGCCAAGACCAAGACTGCGGCCCTCAAGGGGAGCCCGCAGCGTCGTGGCGTGTGCACCCGCGTGTACACCACCACCCCGAAGAAGCCGAACTCCGCGCTGCGCAAGGTCGCGCGTGTTCGCCTGACCAGCGCGGTCGAGGTCACGGCCTACATCCCGGGTGAGGGCCACAACCTGCAGGAGCACTCGATGGTGCTCGTTCGCGGCGGTCGTGTGAAGGACCTTCCGGGTGTCCGCTACAAGATCATCCGTGGCTCGCTCGACACTCAGGGTGTGAAGAACCGCAAGCAGGCCCGCAGCCGTTACGGCGCCAAGAAGGAGAAGAGCTGATATGCCACGCAAGGGCCCCGCACCCAAGCGTCCGCTGATCAACGACCCGGTCTACGGTTCGCCGCTGGTTACTCAGCTGGTCAACAAGATCCTGCTGGATGGCAAGAAGTCCACGGCCGAGCGCATCGTCTACGGCGCGCTGGAGCAGGCGCGCGAGAAGACCGGCACCGATCCGGTCGTCACGCTCAAGCGCGCGCTCGACAATGTCAAGCCGTCCCTCGAGGTGAAGCCCCGCCGCGTAGGTGGCGCCACCTACCAGGTGCCGGTCGAGGTTCGTCCCGGCCGCGCCAACACCCTGGCGCTGCGCTGGCTGGTGAACTTCTCGCGCGCCCGTCGCGAGAAGACCATGGTCGAGCGCCTCGCCAACGAGCTGCTCGACGCCAGCAACGGCCTCGGCGCTTCGGTGAAGCGTCGTGAGGACACCCACAAGATGGCCGAATCCAACCGGGCCTTCGCGCACTACCGCTGGTGACGTCTACCCGGCCCGTCGTTTCTGGGTCGGGAGGCACAGTCGGAAAGCGGCACTTACCTGCCGCTTCCGGCGTTGACATAGAGACGACCACGCCGGTCGTCCCCGAGAATCCCAACTAGCTACGAGCGGGGAAGATTTCCGTGGCACAGGACGTGCTCACCGACCTGAACAAGGTCCGCAACATCGGCATCATGGCCCACATTGATGCGGGCAAGACGACCACAACTGAACGCATCCTCTTCTACACCGGCATCACCTACAAGATCGGTGAAGTCCACGATGGCGCCGCCACCATGGACTGGATGGAGCAGGAGCAGGAGCGTGGTATCACCATCACCTCCGCGGCCACCACATGCTTCTGGAACGACAACCAGATCAACATCATCGACACCCCCGGGCACGTCGACTTCACCGTTGAGGTGGAGCGGTCGCTGCGCGTGCTGGACGGCGCCGTTGCGGTGTTCGACGGCAAGGAAGGCGTCGAGCCGCAGTCCGAGCAGGTGTGGCGTCAGGCCGATAAGTACGGCGTGCCTCGGATCTGCTTCGTCAACAAGATGGACAAGCTCGGTGCGGACTTCTACTTCACCGTGCAGACCATCAAGGACCGCCTCGGCGCCAAGCCGTTGGTCATCCAGCTTCCGATCGGCGCCGAGGACACCTTCGAGGGTGTCGTCGACCTGGTCGAGATGCACGCCAAGGTCTGGAAGGGCGAGACCAAGCTCGGCGAGAAGTACGAGATCGAAGAGATCCCGGCCGATCTGAAGGAGAAGGCCGAGCAGTACCGCCAGGAGCTGCTCGAGACCGTCGCCGAATCGGACGAGGCGCTGCTGGAGAAGTTCTTCGGCGGCGAGGAGCTCTCGATCGAGGAGATCAAGGGCGCCATCCGCAAGCTGACGGTCAACTCCGAGCTCTACCCGATCCTGTGCGGTTCGGCGTTCAAGAACAAGGGCGTGCAGCCCATGCTCGACGCCGTGATCGACTACCTGCCGACCCCGCTGGACGATGGTGGCACCGACGGCCACGTCCCGGGCAAGGAAGAGGAGATCATCCACCGCGACGCGAACACCAGTGAGCCGTTCTCGGCGCTGGCGTTCAAGATCGCCGTGCACCCCTTCTTCGGCAAGCTGACCTACGTCCGGGTGTACTCGGGCAAGGTCGACTCCGGCGCCCAGGTCATCAACTCGACCAAGGGTAAGAAGGAGCGTCTGGGCAAGTTGTTCCAGATGCACTCCAACAAGGAGAACCCGGTCACCGAGGCCGTCGCGGGCCACATCTACGCGGTCATCGGCCTGAAGGACACCACCACCGGTGACACCCTGTGCGATCCGCAGAACCAGATCGTGCTCGAGTCCATGACCTTCCCGGACCCGGTCATCGAGGTCTCCATCGAGCCCAAGACCAAGTCCGACCAGGAAAAGCTGGGCACCGCGATCCAGCGCCTCTCCGAAGAGGACCCGACCTTCTCGGTCAAGCTCGACCAGGAGACCGGCCAGACCGTCATCGGCGGTATGGGCGAGCTGCACCTCGACATCCTCGTCGACCGCATGCGCCGCGAGTTCAAGGTCGAGGCGAACGTCGGTAAGCCGCAGGTGGCCTACCGCGAGACGATCACCAAGCCGGTCGAGAAGCTCGAGTTCACCCACAAGAAGCAGACGGGTGGCTCCGGCCAGTTCGCGAAGGTCATCATCGCCGTCGAGCCGTTCGTCGGCGAGGACGGCGCGACCTACGAGTTCGAGAACAAGGTCACCGGTGGCCGCGTGCCCCGCGAATACATCCCTTCGGTGGACGCGGGCGCGCAGGATGCCATGCAGTACGGTGTGCTCGCGGGCTACCCGCTGGTGAACCTGAAGGTCACGCTGCTCGACGGCGCCTACCACGACGTCGACTCGTCGGAAATGGCCTTCAAGATCGCCGGCTCGCAGGCCCTGAAGGAAGCGGCCCGTAAGGCCGGTCCGGTGATCCTCGAACCGCTGATGGCGGTCGAGGTCATCACGCCCGAGGATTACATGGGCGATGTGATCGGCGACCTGAATTCCCGCCGTGGCCAGATCCAGGCCATGGAGGAACGCAGTGGTGCCCGTGTCGTCAAGGCGCTGGTTCCGCTCTCGGAGATGTTCGGTTACATCGGTGACCTGCGGTCGAAGACCCAGGGCCGGGCGAACTACTCCATGGTGTTCGATTCGTACGCGGAGGTTCCGGCCAACGTGTCGAAGGAGATCATCGCCAAGGCGACCGGCGAATAAGTCCGATATGGGCAGGTGCAAGACTTGCCCTTATCAGCCGGGAGTCATGCACGACCCCCAATATGTAAACCGCACTGCTGCAACTGCACGCACCAACAAGTCCAGGAGGACACCAAGTGGCGAAGGCGAAGTTCGAGCGGACGAAGCCGCACGTCAACATCGGCACCATCGGTCACGTCGACCACGGCAAGACCACGCTGACCGCAGCGATCACCAAGGTGCTGGCTGACAAGTACCCGGATCTGAACGAGAGCTTTGCCTTCGATCAGATCGACAAGGCGCCTGAGGAGAAGGCTCGTGGTATCACGATCAACATCTCCCACGTCGAGTACCAGACGGAGAAGCGCCACTACGCACACGTCGACGCGCCGGGTCACGCCGACTACATCAAGAACATGATCACCGGTGCGGCGCAGATGGACGGTGCCATCCTCGTGGTCGCCGCCACCGACGGCCCGATGCCGCAGACCCGTGAGCACGTGCTGCTCGCCCGTCAGGTCGGCGTGCCCTACATCCTGGTCGCGCTGAACAAGGCCGATATGGTCGACGACGACGAGATCCTCGAGCTCGTCGAGATGGAGGTCCGCGAGCTGCTGGCCTCGCAGGAGTTCGACGAGGAAGCGCCGGTCGTGCGCGTTTCCGGTCTGAAGGCGCTCGAGGGCGACCCGAAGTGGACCGAGTCGGTGCTCGAGCTCATGGCCGCGGTCGACGAGTCCATCCCGGACCCGGTTCGTGAGACCGACAAGCCGTTCCTGATGCCGGTCGAGGACGTCTTCACGATCACCGGTCGTGGCACCGTCGTCACCGGTCGCGTCGAGCGCGGTGTGATCAACGTGAACGAGGAAGTCGAGATCGTCGGCATCCGCGAGAAGAGCACCAAGACCACCGTCACCGGTATCGAGATGTTCCGCAAGCTGCTCGACCAGGGCCAGGCCGGTGACAACGTCGGTCTGCTGGTTCGTGGTATCAAGCGCGAAGATGTCGAGCGTGGCCAGGTCGTCGTGAAGCCGGGCACCACCACCCCGCACACCGAGTTCGAGGGTCAGGCCTACATCCTGTCCAAGGACGAGGGTGGCCGCCACACCCCGTTCTTCAACAACTACCGTCCGCAGTTCTACTTCCGTACGACTGACGTGACGGGCGTTGTGACCCTGCCCGAGGGCACCGAGATGGTCATGCCCGGTGACAACACCGAGATGTCCGTCAAGCTGATCCAGCCGGTCGCCATGGACGAGGGTCTGCGCTTCGCGATCCGCGAGGGTGGCCGCACCGTCGGCGCCGGTCGCGTCACGAAGATCATCAAGTGATTCACTGAATCGCTGTCGAACGGCGTCGCTCCGAAAGGGGCGGCGCCGTTCGGCATTTCGGGGCATCGCCGCTGTGGTTAACGTCGGGCAAAAGGGGGTAAAGACCGGTTGATCGGAGGATGCTATGAGGAGTTCGGCGCTGGCCACCGCGCTCGAGGTCACCGAGGGGACCCTGACGCACGGAATGCCGTATCTCGCGCTCGGTGCCGGGCGGCCGCTGGTATTCCTGCGGTGGTTCACCCCGGATCACGCCAATCCGACCGGATGGATGCGTCAGTCCGAAATCAAGATGCTGGCACCGCTGGCGGCGCATTTTCGCGTGTATGCGGTCAATCGTGCGCCCGGTATGGCCGAGGGGACGACGATGGCCGATATCGCCGCCGAGCACGCGGATGCGTTGCGGGCCGAATTCGGTGCGCCGGTCGATGTCCTCGGTGTCTCCTCGGGTGGATCGCTGGCGCTGCAACTGGCGGCGGATCATCCTGCCGCGGTACGTCGACTGATCATCGCCTCATCCGGCTACACCCTGGAAAATGCCACTCGCACAGCGCAATTAGCCTATGGTGAGGCGGCCTATGCGGGTAAGCGCGCACTGCAC
Organism: Nocardia sp. NPDC050630; assembly: GCF_044457245.1. NCBI lineage: Bacteria > Bacillati > Actinomycetota > Actinomycetes > Mycobacteriales > Nocardiaceae > Nocardia > Nocardia sp. NPDC050630. Next base: position 187,458 of record NZ_JBITGN010000016.1, on the reverse strand, counting down.
CATATGGCCGCCGTCGGGTCCACATCGCCGATCGCGCAGCGCATCGCAGCGGCGGGTATGTGGTTGGCAGATCCCCTTGCGCGCCCGAAGAATCCGGCCGACACGCTGGCCTTCATCCGTGCCGAGGACGGTTTCGATCTCTCCGGCCGACTCGGCGATATCGCCGCGCCGACCCTCGTTCTCGGCGGCGACCGCGACGGCGCCTACAGCACGCAGACCTTCCGCCGCACCGCGGACGGAATCCCGAATTCGCGCTTGATCATTTATCCGGAAACCACTCATATCGGGGTTGTGAAGCGCTTTGTCCCCGATGTCGTCGCCTTTCTGGCCGACTAGCAGTTGCTCGGTGCCGGATCGCCGCGGAAGCGTGCGGCGAGCCAGGACAGCACCGAGGGAATGCCGAGGATGGCGGCACTCAGATGTTCGGGGGAGTAGATGAGTTCGGCCTGCAACGGTACTCCGGCCGCGCAGTAGCGGCTGTTGACATTGAGGATCGACTCGGTCGGGATGAGTGAATCGCTGGGCGAATGCCATTCGAATATCGGTATGTTCGGGATTCCGTCGAACAGTTCCAGACTGTTCTCCTCTACCACGGCCCTGGCGCTGCGATTACCGATCATCGTCAGACTGCTCGCATAATCCCGGACGCTGTGGCCCGCGCCGGTGGTGAGGATTTCATTGGTGCAGCCGTTGGCGATGGCTTTGCGTGCGGCCACCCCGTGTGCGTTCAGATAGTCGCTGATCGGAAAGCGATCCGGATATTTTCGCTCCAGCCCGAGGGCGGCCGCCATCACTAGTCCGAATGCCGGGTGCGGACTGAAGTCGACGCGTTCCAGCATTTTCACCATATTCATCGGCACGCCACCGGTCGCGGCGCCCGCGATCTCGAGTTCCGGCGCGTACGAAGGCGCCAGCGCCGCGGCGAATGCGGTGGCCATACCGCCGCCGGAATATCCGGCCATGGCGATCCGGCTATGTGCTGCCGCTAGTTCGGGGACCCGGCGCACGGCGCGAATGCCGTCCAGGGTGATCTGGCCGCCGAGCCGGGCCGCACCGTAGGCGAAGGTCGGTCCGAGGTGATCGGGCAGTGCGACACTCCACCCGCTCAGCAGCAGGGAGTTGAGCAATATCGCCTCGCGGACCTGCAGGTTCGGATCCGAGGTGTACAGCACGCGGGAAATCGCGCACTTGGCCCCGAGGCCGTTGATGATGTGCTGATAGGACAGCACCGGCCCATCGGGTCGATGTGAGCGCGGGGTCAGCACCGTCGTCGTGGCCGCGATCGGTCGGCCGGTGGAATTCGTCGAACGGAATTTGATCAGCGTGACGGTGCTATCCCTGCACCCGCATTGAGAAGGCGCGCCTTTCGGATTCGGTGCTCAGCCGAGTTGTGTCATACCCGCAGCAACGACCTGGGCGACGTTGCAGATTTCATCGGCGGTCGGTAACGACAGTCCGTCGAGAGCATGCAGCCGATCGGTGCTGGCAATGGCGAACATCGCCGAAACCCAAGCCGCGGCGCACGCGCGCAGCGTGCCGGGCTGGACCGGGGCGGGCGCACTGGCCTGCAGCACCCGGGCGGTGACGTCGAGCAGTTGATCGCGCAGGCGGCGCAATTGGCGGCGGACGTCGGGATGGGTATCGGCCTCGCGCCACATGATCACCCGCAGTACCGACGAATGGTGATCGCGCAGATTGAGCGCGGCATCGAGATTGATCAGACTGGCCGCCGGATCGCCCGGTGCGACCACAGTGCCGATATCGGCGATCGCCTGGGCGGGCACCCGCTCGGCCATCAGTGCGGACAGGATCGAATCCTTGGTGGGGAAGTAGTAGAAGACCAGCCCCTTGGGGACAGCGGCGCTCTCGGCAATGGCCGCTGTCGCGGTCGCGTCGAATCCCTGTGCCGCGAACAGTCGTTCCGCGGCATCGAGAATTAGCTGACGGGCGTCGCCGTCGACTTTGGCGCTACGACGACGCCCGACTCGCCGAGGTTTCGGCATCTGCATCAGTGATGCGGCGCCATGTCGTGCAACCGGTCCGACACCGTCGGCAGTGCCGCCACCGCGACCACTACCGTCACCACGCCCACTACCCATGCGGTCCAGGATGCGCCGCGGTAGTCGGTGTAGTCCATCGCCCACGGGGAGATGAACAGCAAAGCGCCGAACAGGCCCATCGCGTAGTCGGCGGCCGTCAGGGTCGCGCGGTACATCTGTGCCAGGCCGGTGAGGGCGATGAGCACGCCCAGCACGATCAGCGTCCACATGGCGTTGTCGTTGTGGGTCACCCACAGGGGTGACAGCGCGGTGAAGACACCCAGCACAACGGCCAGGAGGTCCTGCGCTCGACTTTCGGTGAACATGGTGTGCCTCCTCAGGCTCTGAATTGTTCTCCTTACCCAGATCTAACTCTGATTGACCGCCCGATCAATATAGCTATGGATACGATTGCGCACCGATCGGTCGGATATGCCGGAGTGACGGCCGTCACGGCGATTCGCGACCAAGTGAAGGTTAGGGTTAGCTGCGTCACCGTCAGCGACGAATGCCAACTCGACCCGGCACCTGCCAGGCAGTTACCGAAGGGAGGCCGTGCGTGAGTGAGCGCAGCGAGCAATCCATAGACACAGCCGGCCCCCCGGTCATGCCGGAGTCGCGCGCCAGCGAGGTGGCCGCATGACCGGGCCGATCGTAATCATCGGAGCTGGCCTGGCCGGTTTGCGCACCGCGGAGGAATTGCGCCGCGCCGGTTACGAGGGCGAGCTGATCCTGGTCGGCGAGGAATCGCGGCTGCCCTACGATCGCCCGCCGCTGTCCAAGCAGTTCGTGCGCGGTGAAACCGACGACACCACCCTGCGCCCCGCCGAATTCTTCGATGAGAAGCGGATCGACCTGCGGCTGAATACGGAGGCGGTCGGCGTCGACACCGATGCCCGCCGGGTGCGCCTGGCAGACGGCGCCACGCTCGACTACGACCAGCTGATCATCGCGACGGGTCTGCGGCCGCGGCGTTTGCCCGGGCTGCCGGATCTGCGCGGCGTGCACGTACTGCGCGGTTATGCCGACGCCGCCGCGCTGCGCGACGAATTGTCCGGCGCGAGTACCGCCCTGGTGGTCGGGGCCGGATTCATCGGCTGTGAACTCGCGGCGAGTTTCCGGGCCAGTGGTGTCGAGGTCGTACTCGTCGAACCGCAGCCGACGCCGCTGGCCTCCGTGCTCGGGGCCGAGATCGGTGCGCTGGTCGCGCGCATGCATCGTGCGGAGGGCGTCGATCTGCGCTGCGGAACCGGCCTGGACACCTTCCTTTCCGATGATGATCGCGTACGCGGCGCCCGGCTCTCCGATGGCAGCGAGGTGGCCGCCGATCTGGTGGTCGTCGGTGTCGGTTCCCGGCCGGTGACCGAATGGCTCGCCGATTCCGGTATCGCACTGGCCGAACCGTCGGTAGGTGGCGGCGTACTCGCGGATGAGGTGGGACGCACCTCGGTCGAGGGTGTGTGGGCGGTCGGTGATGTGTCGGCCTGGCTGCACGAGACCGGGTTGCGCAAGCGCGTCGAGCACTGGACCAATGCCGGTGAGCAGGCGCGGCTGCTGGCGTGTGCGCTGCTGGGCGCCGAATCGCCGACAGCGGCGCGGGTGCCCTACTTCTGGAGCGATCAGTACGACGTGAAGATCCAGGCGCTCGGCACCCCGAATGCCGACGACGAAATCCACATCGTCTCCGACGACGGCCGCAAGTTCCTGGCCTACTACTCCCATCACGGCAATCTCACCGGCGTGGTCGGCGCGGGAAAGACCGCGCAGGTGATGAAGGCGCGCGCCAAGATCGCCGCGGGTGCGCCGGTCGCGGACCTGCTCGAGACGGCCCAGCCGTAGCGATTATTCCGTTGTAATACGGTGGTCGGGTGATCGTCGCGCTCATCGATTCCGGGCTGGGGTTGCTGCCCACGGCCGCCTGGCTGCGCAAGCTGCGGCCCGATGTCGACCTGCTACTCCAGCTGGACCCGGACGGCGCGCCGTGGGGTCCCAAGCCGGAGCAGTGGGTGACCGACCGGGTGGTCGACGCGGCGCGCAGCTCGGTTCGGCTCGGCGCGGAAGTGCTCGTGCTCCCGTGTAATACGGCCAGCGTCACCGCCTTGGATGAGGTGCGCGCGGACGTCGGGACGGGGATTCCGGTAATCGGCACGGTCCCCGCGATCAAACCCGCCGCCGCGGTGTGCAAATCGGTCGCGGTGTGGGCCACCGCGGCGACGACAGTCAGCCGATACCAGGCCGATCTGATCGCCCGCTTCGGCGGCGATGCGAAGGTGGTCGGCATCGCCTGCCACGGTCTGGCGGATTCGATCGACCGCGGTGATCTGGCCGCGGCCCGTGATTCGATCGCGCGGGCGGCCGAACAGACGCCGGACGATGTCGAGGGTGTGGTGCTCGGCTGTACGCACTATCCGCTGGTCATCGATGCCATTGTGGCCGCGCTGCCGGACGGTGTGCGACTGTTCGACAGCGCACAAGCCGTTGCGGCGCAGACGATTCGGCGCATGGATGCACTGGGCAGACCGACTACCGGCAATGGTGAGGTGCGGGTGTTCAACAGTGGGCGGCCGGGTGAATTGCCCACCAGTGCGGCGGCTTTCGAGTCGGGGCGGATTCTGGGAGCTCCGGGGTAGCACCGGCGATTCGCCAGGGTCGCCCCGTCGCTCCACTGTGTTGAATGACCTTGGTCTGCTCGACGATCGGAGGTTCACTGATGCCCGCAGCCCCACCGACGGCCGCCGATGTGCATGCGGCGCTCGCCGAGGTCGCCGATCCAGCCGATGCCATTCATCTGCAGCGGTTCTTCAAGACCGGGCGCGGTGAGTACGGCGAGGGCGATGTCTTCCTCGGTGTGCGTGTGCCGGTAACCCGATCGATCGCGAAACGCTTTGCGGCACTTTCCCTCGATGAGATCGACAAACTGCTGGACAGTGCCGTGCACGAGGACCGGCTCGCCGCACTGATTATTCTCAATGCCGAATTCGCTGCGGCGGCCGGACCGCGCACGCTCGATATCGATGCGCAAGCGGCGATGGTCGATCTCTACCTCGCCGCGGTGCGCCGGGGCCGGGTGAACAACTGGGATCTGGTCGACGTATCCGCCGAAAACATCCTCGGCCCTTGGCTACTCGACCGACCCCGTGACGTGGTGTTCGAACTGGTACGCGCGGACTCGCTCTGGGAGCGTCGGGTGGCACTGCTGACGACGTTCGCGTTCATCAAGGCAGGCGATGCCTCGACCACCTTCGAACTCGCCGAACGACTCCTCGACGACCGCCGCGATCTGATCCAGAAAGCGCTCGGCTGGATGCTGCGCGAGGTCGGCAAGCGCATCGATGAGCGACTGCTCACCGGCTTCCTCGACGAGCATGCGGCGCGAATGGGCCGCACCGCACTGAGTTACGCGACCGAACGCCTCGATCCCGCTGTACGCGTCCATTACCGCGAGCTGTGAAGGGCTGCGCCGATCAGAATTGGATGCGCAGGTGATCGGTGACCGGATGTGCCTGGCAGCCGAGGATATAGCCGTTCTCGATATCCTCGGGATCGAGGATTTCGGCATTGTCCATTTCGACCTTGCCCTCTAGTACCGTGCACGCACAGGAACCGCACTCGCCCTCCTGGCAGGAGTACGGCACATCCAGCCCCTTCGACAGCATGATGTCTACCAGGGTCTGCTTGCGCGGCCACTTCAGCTCGTGTACTTCACCGTCGAGTTCGACCTCGACGGTGGCCGCATCGGCCGCCTCCTCGTCGGTCACCTCGACCGGTGCCTGATCCGCGAACGGATCTCCAGCAAGGGAATTGAACACCTCGGTGTGGGTGCGTGAGCGCGGCACCTCGAGCTGGCCGAGTGCGTCGTGCACCCGGTCCATGAACGGCTTGGGACCGCACATGAAGGCGTGGTAGCTGGTGTACGGCTCGACCAGCGCGGCCAAACCGTCGGTGGTCGGCAGTCCCTGTAGGTGCTCGAGCCAGTGAATAACGGTGAGCCGCTGCGGATGCTTCTCGGCCAATTCGCGCAGCTCGCCCGCGAAGATCACCGACTCGTGATCGCGATTGGCGTAGATCAATACGATTCGGCCGCCGCCGCGGGCCAGCGCCGATTTCAGGATGGACATGACCGGTGTGATGCCGCTGCCCGCGCCGAATAGCAGCAGATCGTCATCGAGATCCTTCGGCGTGAAAACGCCCGAGGGCGGTAGCACTTCGATCGTGTCGCCCGCTTTGACGTTGTCGCACACCCAGTTCGACCCGTAGCCGCCGACGGTCCGCTTGACGGTCACCTTGGGCTTGTCATCGGTGTACGGCGAGCTGGCCAGCGAATAGCACCGCGCCACCGAGCCGGTCAGATCGCTCGGGATGCGCAGGGTGAGGAACTGGCCCGGCTGATAGCTGAAACGCTCGCGCAGCTCTTCCGGGACGTCGAAGACCAGCGAACAGGTGTCCGGCGTCTCGGCGATGACCGCGGCTACCCGCAGCACGACTGAACGCGAACCGTGTGGAACCTCGACGGTGGTCATCTCGTCCTCTCGAACCGCAACAAAACTAGAACGTGTTTCAGTTTCATCGTACGTCGGGATCCGGCTGACGGACAAGCTGGGCTTCCAGGCCCGCGATCAGTACCTCCATGCCGAAGTCGTAGGCATACTTTCCGCGCAGGTCGGGCATGTATCGGGTGGCTCGCGCCACCGAGTCGGGCAGTGCGACATCGGCCAGTGGCTGCGGGTCTCTCGGGTTCACCCGGCGACGGCCGAATAGGTAAGTGTGGATGGTCGCGTACCCGGCGAGCACATTGCGATCGTTGAATCCGGCTTCGAACAGGATCTCCATGATCGCGGCGATCAGGTCGAGCTGTTTTCCCAACATCTGCTCGATCAGCACATCGCCGAGTCCGGGATGCTTGCGCAGCTTCTCATCGATCTGGTCGATCAGATCGCGCAGCCGCTGCTGCCACGGTCCGGAATCGGCCGGTGGCTTGCGAACTCCGGTCAGCGCCGCGGTGGCGACGAGATCGAGCAGTTCGCGTTTATCCGCGACGTAGTAGTACGGCGCCATCGGGGAAACGCCGAGCTCACGGGAGAGCCGCCGCATCGACAACTTCTCCACGCCGTCCTCACGCACCACCCGCAACGCGGCCTCGACGATCTCGGACTCCGACAGTGTTCGATTCGCGGTGCTCCCAGGCCCTACTTGGTTACGCATGCTGAGGCCTCCGGGTCTCGAGCTCGCACCGCGGCGTTCGATGTGCGGTGCTCCCAGGGCTTGCGTGGTTCCGCAGCTGCCTCCGGCCCTCGAGCTGGCACCACGCGGTGTTGCCGCCCCCGCTCGTCTGCATTCGTCCGACTCCCATGCCACCTCTACCGCCGCGGGTCGAATCGCCCGTCACGTCCTGTTCAGCTGCTTGCCACCCGCAGTCTAGAGCGCGTGACTGTGACGCTGTCGGCGTGCGTCCGCGCGGGACCTACACATCACCTGTTCCATTTTGTCAGCTCGTGACGTTATTGTGTGATGACGGCTACACCTGTGGCCGCGGAACTCGGTTACATCTCGGAGGTAGGCATGCCGGAGTACGGATCCATCGGACACACCGATACCGACAACACCGGACGGATCGGGGCGGCCGAGTCCCGTTCGATCGAGGAAGCGCCGCTGGTCGAGGAGACCCTCATCGAAGAGGTCTCCATCGACGGTATGTGCGGCGTCTACTGACGGGCGCGGCGACCATGCTCGATCTCGATACCCGTTGGGAGCTGCATCCGCGGGTGGCGCTGCGGCCGGAGTCCTTCGGCGCGCTGCTCTATCACTTCGGCACCCGCAAGCTCTCATTTCTGAAGAGCCCGCGGATACTCGAGATCGTGCGGTCGCTGCCCGCGCACGTCTCGGCACGTGCGGCACTGCATGCCGCGGGCGTCACCGATGACCTGGCCGGACAGTATGTTCGGGCATTGGATCAGCTGGCCGACTCCGACATGATCAGGCAGGCCGCACCGGGCAGCGCTCCGATACCGGCGGTCGCGCCGCTGGCGCTTGCCGGGCAGCCGTCGACCGTCACGGGCGGGCGACTGATCGATAAGTTCGAAACCGGTTTGGCCGCGCCGATCTGCCTGACATGGGAGTTGACCTATGCCTGCAATCTGTCGTGTGTGCATTGCCTGTCCTCCTCGGGCCGCCGCGATCCGCGCGAGCTGAGCACTGAACAGTGCAAGGCGCTCATCGACGAGTTCGAGCGCATGCAGATCTTCTACGTCAATATCGGCGGCGGAGAACCCACCGTGCGCCCGGACTTCTGGGAGCTGGTCGACTACGCGACCGCGCACCATGTCGGAGTGAAGTTCTCCACCAACGGCGTTCGCATCACGCCGGAGGTCGCCGCGCGCCTCGCCGCGAGTGACTATGTGGACGTACAGATTTCGTTGGATGGCGCGGACGCCGAGGTCAACGACGCGGTGCGCGGACCGGGTTCCTACGACATGGCGATCAGGGCGCTGGAGAATCTTGCGGACGCGGGATTCGCGGATGCGAAACTCTCCGTTGTCGCGACCCGGCACAATATCGCCCAGCTCGACGAGTTCAAGGCGATCGCCGACAAGTACGGTGCCACACTGCGTTTGACCCGCCTGCGGCCGTCGGGACGTGGAGCCGATGTGTGGGACGAACTGCATCCGCTGCCGGAACAGCAACGGGTGCTCTACGACTGGTTGGTGCGCAATGGCGAGGGCGTGCTCACCGGCGATTCGTTCTTCCATCTGTCCGCGTTCGGTCAGGCACTGCCCGGATTGAATATGTGCGGTGCGGGCCGAGTGGTCTGCCTGGTGGATCCGGTCGGTGATGTGTATGCCTGCCCCTTCGCCATCCACGACACGTTCCTTGCCGGAAATGTATTGGCGGACGGTGGTTTCCGCACCGTATGGCAGGAATCGGAGCTCTTCACCGAGCTGCGCGAGCCCAGCGGCGGCGGCGCGTGCTCCGGCTGCGCGCACTACGACTCCTGCCGCGGCGGGTGCATGGCGGCGAAGTTCTTCACCGGGCTGCCCGCCGACGGACCGGATCCGGAATGCGTCCAGGGCTACGGCGAGGCGGCGCTCGCCGATGCCGGGCGGATGATCCCGCGCTCGTCGGTGGACCATTCCCGACGCATTGCGCCGAGCCGACCTGGCTCGCGTAAGTCGGGCCCGATTCCACTGACACTGTCGGTATCTCGCCCCGCCGCCGAGCGCCTGTCGCCGGATCGACGCCCTTCGCGGGCCTGTGACGAGAGCCCGCTGAACTGATGTCGGGGCGGTAGCCAGCCATGCGCTATCTCGTTGATCGACGATGGCTATCGAGCGGCAAATTGATGATTGCTGTCATGTTGCTGGCTATCTTCGGCGAGTCGCTTGCGACCCGCCGAAGAACCGATTCGGCGGGAATTCTTGCGCCGCACGGGCGGATTCGCGCGGAATTCCGTCCTTTTTTCCGGACTGATGGTGCCAATGCGCGAATCACCGCCTAACATGCCAGGAATGCGCCACGATCGCCTGCCCGACGGATTCGGGGTGCGGATCGATCCACGGGTACGCGCATACTCCGGGGGACGCATCCTGATCGGGGGTTCGCCCGCCCGATTGCTGCGACTTGCCCCGGAGGCCGCCGAGATGATCGGCGACGGGTACCTCGAGGTCACCGGCCCGAAGTCCGCCGTTGTTGCCAGACGGCTGCTCGACTCCGGCGTCGGCAATCCGCGCCCCCGGTTGCTGCCGTCCCTCGACGATGTGACCGTGATCGTGCCACTACACAACAATGCCGACGGCCTTGCCCGATTGCTCGCGGCATTGCGTGGACACAATGTGATCGTCGTCGACGACGGTTCGGATCAGCCTGTGGAGATCCCGCGCAACCGCGGCACCCGCTGCCGGGTGACCGTGCTGCGCCACGACCGTAAACAGGGCCCGGCCGCCGCGCGCAATGCCGGGTTGCGAGCCGCGACAACCGACTTCGTCGCCTTTCTGGACTCCGATGTCGTCCCGCGCAGCGGGTGGCTCGAGGTGATGCTCGGACATTTCAGCGATCCGGAGGTCGCGCTGGTCGCGCCGCGGATCGTCGCGCTGGATCCGGAGTCCAACGCGCTGGCGCGCTATGAACACACCCGCTCCTCGCTCGATCTCGGACGGCGCGAATCGGCCGTGCAGTCGCGCGGACTGGTCTCCTATGTGCCGAGCGCGGCCATGCTGGTGCGGCGCAGGGCGCTGCTCGCGCAGGACGGGTTCGACGAGACGATGCAGGTGGCCGAGGACGTCGATCTGTGCTGGCGGCTGGAGCAGGCGGGCTGGCGGCTGCGCTATGAGCCTGCGGCGCACGTCGCACACGATCATCGAATCTCATTCCGCGCGTGGTTCGGTCGCAAGCTGTTCTACGGCACCGGTGCCGCGCCGCTGGGCGAGCGGCACGCTGGCATGGTGACGCCGCTGTCGGTGCCCTTCTGGACGGTGGTCGCGACCATACTGTTCGCCACGCTGACGAAGTGGGGACTGCTCGGCGGACTCATCACCCTGGTGACCGCGCTGGCCCGACTACGCCGGGTGTTCACCGGGCTTGACAATTCCACCAGGATCGCGGCGATCTATCTGGCGCGTGGCTATTTCGCGGGTATCTGGCGGCTGGCCTCGGCGATGTGCCGACACTATTGGCCGGTCACCATGTTGGCGATGATTCTGTCCCGGCGGGTACGGCGCATCGCGATCACCATGGCGGTCGCGGACGGTCTGGCCGACTGGTTCACTCATCGTGACGCGGGCGGGCTCGACCCGTTCCGCTACGTGGCCTATAAGCGGATGGACGATATCGCCTACGGAACCGGCTTGTGGCTGGGCGCATTCCGCGCGCGCAGCCTGGAATCGCTCAAGCCGAGTACGCCCCGGAGCTGAATCGAACGTGTAATGGCTGTACCACCCGATGAGCTGATGTAGATGATCGACACGCTGATCATCGGTGGTGGTACGGCCGGGTGTGTACTGGCGGCCCGGCTGAGTGCGGATCCGGACCATCGAGTGCGGCTGGTGGAGGCGGGTCCGGTGTCGACCGATCCGGCGGTACTACTCGATGCGACGCGGATGCCGATCGGACCCGAATCGCCGTGGGTGTGGCGGTATGCCGTGACATTGGCCGGTGCGGTCACCGGGAATATCGTGCGCGGCAAGGTGATCGGCGGATCGGGTGCGGTCAACGGCGGCTACTTCGTGCGGGCGACGGCCCCGGATTTCGCCGCGTGGAGCAAGGAACTCGACGGCTGGTCCTACGATGCGGTCCTGTCCACCTACCGTCGACTCGAGCGCGACCACAATTTCGGCGACCAGCCTGGACACGGCGCGACGGGTCCGATACCGGTGCGTCGTGTCACTGTGCCCGCTCCTGTGAGCTGCGAATTCGCTTCGGCCTGCACGGCGCTCGGCCTTCCGCTGATACCTGATCTGAACGCACTGCCCGACGCGGGTTCGGCCGATGGGTTCGGGCCGGTGCCGTGCAATATCGAAGACGGCAGGCGGGTCGACACCGCAACGGCGTATCTCGCGCCCGCGCTCGCGCGTCCGAATCTCACCGTGACCGCTGCAATGCTGGTGACCCGCATCCGTTTCCACGGCACGCGCGCCACGGGAGTGGACTACGTGCACGAAGGTAAGGCGGGCGCACTCGATGCGGATCGCATCGTGTTGTGCGCGGGCGCGATCGAATCTGCCGCGCTGCTGCTGCGCTCGGGTATCGGCGATCCGGAACAGCTTCGGGCGCTGGATATTCCGGTGGTGCATCCCGCGCCCGTCGGCGCCGGGTTCAGCGATCATCCCGAAATCGGCATCGACTACCGCTTCGAGCCGTCGGACCCGACTCCCGGGGGCATCCCGCTGGAATATGTGCTGGAACTCGGCGATGTCGAAATCCGTCCGTACGCCGTAACGTTTACCCCGTATACCCGACGTCTGGGTGTGGCGCTCATGCGCCCGCATTCCGAAGGCGTGCTCCGACTTCGCTCCGCTGATCCGACCGTGCCGCCGCACATCGATTACCGCTACTTATCGGAGGCGGCGGATCGGATTCGATTACAGGAAGGGGTTGGCTCGGCGCGCGAGATATTGCATGCGATACCGACGGTGCGCCCGCTGGATTCGATACCGGATGACGGGTGGCAGTTCGCGAATCTGGCTACCTCGCAACATCTGTCGGGAACCTGCCGAATGGGCCGTGCCGATGATGAGCGTGCGGTGGTCGATGAGCAGTGTCGGGTGCACGGCACGAGCGGTTTATCCGTGGTGGATCTTTCCGTTGTTCCGGTGCCGCTCAGTCGCGGTCCGCAGGCGACGACGGTACTGATTGCCGAACGCGTCGCCGAATACCTCGCGCGGTGATCTCCGAAGATGAGTGGGTCACATTTGTACGAGGTCTGAACGTGATGTGAGCTGGCGGACAAACGCAGGCAACGCCCGTGCCCGGGTTGTGAGCGCCGGTACAGTTTGGGGCGGAAAGAAAGGCAAATGGTCAGCAATCTTGCAGGTGGGCGGCCCCCACGGCACGGCGTCGAACCCGGCACTCAGCTCGGCGCACTGGAAGCCTATGCCGCACAAGCACACGGATATCTTAGCGCGGGTGGCGAGCAGCTGTCGCAGCTTGCCGGTCTGCTGCGTCCCGTCGTGCTCGAATCCTGGTTGCGCAGTGTGCGTGGCGGCGTCGATCCGATGGATCCGCTCGACGGGCGCGGGCTGCGTGGTGCGGATCTGCAGCGCTACCGCGACGCGCATCCGATTGCCGCATTGATGCCGCTGATCGACAAATTGCTCGTACAGGACACGGCCAGAACGAGTTTGATCGTCGCGATCGCTGATCAGTTCGGCCGGGTGCTGTGGGTGCACGGCAATTCCGATCAGATCGATGCCGCGGCCGAAATCGGGCTGCGCGCGGGCGATGATCTGAGCGAACGCCGCATCGGCACGAATGCCGTCGGCCTGGTGGTGCGCACCGGGCGGGCCGCGTGGATCCATGGGCCCGAACACTTTCTGCACCGGATGCATCAGATCACCGGTGCCGCCGCGCCGGTGCACGATCCCGACGGCAGATTGGTCGGGGTGCTGATGATCGCCGGGGGCGTGCGGGTGGCCAAGCCGGAGATTCTGGCATTGGTGAAGGCGACATCGACTGCCGCGGAAATGGATTTGCTGCTCACCGCGATGCGTGCGGGTCAGCGCCCGACGGTGAGTTCGACCGATGACATCGCGGCGGCGCGATTGGGTCTTGATGTACTCGGGCTCGGACAACCGCTGCTGACCGTCGCGGGTGATCGAGTTCCGTTGTCGCAGCGGCACGCCGAGATACTGCTGCTGCTCGCCGAACATCCGGAGGGGCTGGGCGCGGATCATCTGGCCCTGCTGCTCGATGACACGGATCTGGACAACGGCACCATCCGCGCCGCCATGTCGCGGTTGCGTGCGGTGGTCGGCCCGACCGTATTCGGTTCGCGCCCATATCGATTGCGGGTGCATATCGCAACCGATATCGAGGCCCTACGCGCCGCACTCGATTCCGGTGATGTCGATGCCGCATTACGGCTGTACGCGGGTCCGGTGCTGCCGCGCTCGACCGCGCCGGGAATTGTTGATATTCGCGATGAACTTCGGGTCCGGTTGCGTGCCGCGGTGCTCGGTTCCGGTGAAGCCGCGGTGTTGCGCCGGTGGACCGCATGTGCGGAGGGGCGCGATGATGCGGCGGCCTGGGTCGCGTATCGGGCGACCGTAGATCGCGATTCGCCGCTCTATGCGCAGATCGAGGCCAAGATTCGGGTGCTCGATCGGCGGCTGGGCGCCGATGCAACGCGGATGCAACGTTCGCGCTCATAGTCTGCACATCCGATAGTGCTGTGGCTCACATTCGCGATCTCGTTGTGGTCGCGAACGCAGCTTTGTCCAGCTGCGTCGGCGCAGCTGAGGGCGTTGGACAGCCGACCAACTTTTTTTAGTGCAAAAAGTTCCTTTTTATTAACGAAGCGCCTAGTCTTCGCAATGCGGATCACATCCGTGTGATGTAGCTGACACCGCCGCGGCGCCCGCACCGCGGCAGCGACGTTGGAGGAGCGATCAAGAGCTAGGCGCGAGCGGGGCGCAATCTGTTTCGATCCCGCGCGGGTGTCGTCTTGCCCCGCGCATTCGCCGAATCGTCTTGTGGTGGCGTCCAAGCCATGTGACAACGCTGAACCGTGTTGCCGCAGCGGCTTATTCGTGCTGCCTGGAATCGTTCGGCCAGCTGTTTTACGCCGAACAAGGAGGCTCTGGTGCACGGTACGGAGTTGGGTGGGGCGCGACCGGACGGGGCCGCGCGCTTGGCGAGTGACTGCCTACCGGAGGCTTCGGACAACCAGCCGTTTCCGCTAGCACCAGCGCAGTTGGGGGTCTGGTATGCGCAATTGCTCGAACCCGACGTGCCGATCAATGTGGCCCAATACGTCGATGTGCCTGGCGTGCTGGATCCCGCGATCCTGCAGGAAGTGACGGTCATCGCGGCGCGGGAATACGAATCGGTGCTGCTGCGCCTCGGCGAATCCGACGGTGTGCCGTACCAGTGCGTCGATCCGGCGAATTCCGTGGATATCCAGATGGTCGACCTGCGTGACTACCCCGATCCGGTGGCCACGGCGCACGATTGGATGCGCGCGGATGCAAGCGCGCCGGTCGATCTGCTGACCGATCGGCTGCTCGCCGGTGCCGTGCTGCGAGTCGCCGATCAGCGGTGTTTCTGGTATTTGCGGGCGCATCACATCGTGCTCGACGGATACGGGGCGCTGACCAATACGCAGCGAGTTGCGCAGTTGTATACGGCCAGGGTGCTCGGCAGCGAGCCGCGGGCGGTGCAGCCGGGAACACTGACCGAGCTGGTCGATGGTGAACTCGACTATCGGGACAGCCCGCGCTTCGAAACCGACCGGGCGCACTGGGCCGAGCGGGTCACCGGGCTCGACGGCGCGACCAGCCTGGACGGGCGGAGCGCGCCGCGTTCGGCGACCAATCTGATCGCTGGCCGGGTGTTGCCGGACGCGCTGGTCGAGCGGATGAATTCGCTTGCTGAGAACCAGGATTCGACGCTCGCGGTGGTGCTGGTCGCGGCCTTCGCCGGATATCTCGGGCGGTTCACCGATCGGAGCGAGGCGGTGTTGAGTCTGCCGGTGACGGCGCGCACCAATGCGCTCATGCGGCGGTCGGCCGCGATGCTGTCCAATATTGTGCCGCTGCGGCTCCCGGTCCACGGCTCCTGGGGGGATCTGCTGCGTGCCACGCGGGTGGAAGTGGCGGGTGCGCTGCGGCACCAGCGGTATCGGCACGAGGACATCCGCCGCGATGCCGAACACGACGGGCGGCCCGCGCGCCGTGCGCTGTTCGGTCCGCTGGTCAACATCATGTTGTTCGGCAGCGATTTGACGCTGGGCGATACGGTCGGGCGGTACCACGTTTTATCCACCGGACCGGTGGAGGATTTGAGCCTCAATGTCTATTACGGCGAGCGTGACAGCGTGCACGTCGATTTCGAGGCCAATCCCAATCTCTATGGCCCCGACGACATTGCGCGCCATCAGCGGCGGTTCGTGCGGTATCTGGAGCGGTTGGTGGCTACCGAGGTCGATACACCGATGGCGGCGGTGGCGGTGGCGACCGAACTGGAACTCGAGGTCAGCACCCGGATCTGGAATGCGACCGGCTTCGATGTGCCCGCGGCGGTCGCCGGTGCGCCGACACTGGTTTCGATGTTCGAGGCGCAGGTCGCACGGACGCCGGATGCGGTCGCGGTGCGATTCGCGGGTGTGCCGGACCTGACATATCGGGAACTCGCGGCACTCAGCAATCGGCTGGCACGGCATTTGATAGGCCTCGGCGTCGGACCGGAGACGCTGGTCGCACTCGATATCCGTCGGTCGCCGGAACTGGTGATCGCCATTTACGCCGTGCTCGCCGCGGGGGCGGCGTATGTGCCGCTGGATCCGGAGCATCCGGCCGAGCAGACCGCGCACATTCTGGCGACCGCGCGACCGGCATGCGCGCTGACGACTGAGGCCACAGACCTTTCCGGAGTGCCGGTGATCCGTCTGGATGGGCTCGATCTCGCCGACTATCCCGATGGTCCGGTCTGGGACCGGGAACGCACCGCCGCGCTGCGGCCGGGCCAGCCCGCCTACGTGATCTTCACCTCGGGGTCGACCGGACTGCCGAAGGGGGTCGCGGTCACCCACGAGGCGATCGTGAATCGGCTGGTTTGGATGCAGCGGCAGTATCGGTTGTCGGCCGATGATGTGGTGCTGCAGAAGACGCCCGCCACCTTCGATGTGTCGGTGTGGGAGCTCTTCTGGCCGTTGCAGATCGGTGCGCGGTTGGTGGTGGCCGAGCACGACGGTCATCGTGATCCCACCTATCTGCGGACGGTGATCGCCGAGTATGGCGTGACAACAGCACATTTCGTGCCGTCGATGCTGGAAGTCTTTCTGGCGCAGCCGGAATTCGACGGTTGTCCCACACTGCGAACCGTCTTCGCCTCCGGCGAGGCACTGTCCGCCGCGCTGGCGCAGCGGCTGCGGGCGCTGACCGGTGTGCGGCTGCACAACCTGTACGGTCCCACGGAGGCGGCGGTCGACGTCACCTTCCATGAAGTGACCGATACCGATACCCTCTCGGTGCCGATCGGCGCGCCGGTCTTCAATACCCGGCTCTCTGTGCTCGATTCGCGGCTGCGGCCGGTACCAGTCGGGGCTGCGGGCGAGCTGTATCTGTCGGGGGTACAGCTCGCCCGTGGTTATATCGGCCGCCCCGGACTCACCGCGGAGCGGTTCGTCGCTGACCCCAGCGGGTCGGCTACCCGGATGTATCGCACCGGTGACCTGGTGCGCTGGACCACCCATGGTGAGCTCGAGTACCTGGGCCGCACCGATTTCCAGGTCAAGTTGCGTGGGCTACGGATCGAGCTCGGTGAGATCGAAGCCGTGCTCGGGACCGTCGATTCGGTGGTGCGCGCGGTGGTCGTACTGCGCGATGACGCCGGGGTGGGCGAACAGTTGGTCGGGTATGTGGTCGAGTCCGAGCCCGCCGCGTTCGTGGTGCTGGATGCGCTGCCGGTGAACGCATCGGGCAAATTGGATCGTACGGCGCTGCCCGCGCCTGAGCGGCTCGAATACGCCGAGGTCACGACGCCGGTGGAGGCTGCGGTCGCGCGGGTATTCGGTGCGGTGCTCGGACACGATCGAGTCGGGCGCGATGATGATTTCTTCGCACTCGGCGGCAATAGTTTGGTGGCCACCCAGGTCGCGGCGCGTGTGGGCGCCGAACTGGGCTGCCGGCTCGGGGTTCGCGACTTGTTCACCGCTACCACGGTGTCCGCACTCGCTGAACTCATCGAGCGGGCGGGTGGATCCAGTGGCGTGCCGGTGCTCGCGCAGCTGCGGGCGCGACACCGGCCGCCGCTGGTTCCGCTATCTCCGGCGCAGCAGCGGATCTGGTTCCTGAACCGGTTCGACCCTTCCGGCGCCGGTTACAACATGCCGTTCGTGGTGCGGTTGCGCGGGGCGGTCGATATTTCGGCGCTGCGACAGGCCCTGGCCGATCTGGTCGATCGGCATGAGGTGCTGCGCACGATCTTTCCCGCGGTATCGGATGGCGTGGCGGCCAAGCAGGTGGTGTTGTCCACCGACGCGGTTGTCGTCGTGGGCGAGCCGGAATCGCTCGGTGCGGACGAACTGGACGACGAGCTGGCTCGGTTCGCGGCGCACGGATTCGACCTGGAGCGCGAAATACCCATTCGGGCACGGATCTTGCTGGTCGATGACGACAGCTGCGCGCTGGCGCTGGTGCTGCACCACATTGCCGCGGACGGCTTTTCGCTGCGAGTATTGGCCAGAGATGTGATGTCCGCGTACGGATCACGGCATGCGGGCGATGTGCCGAACTGGCTGCCGCTGTCGGTCCAGTACGCGGATTACAGCCTCTGGCAGCATACATTGCTCGGCTCCGCGTCGGATCCGAACGCCGCGTTGGCCCGGCAACTGGGGTTCTGGACGGCCACGCTCGCCGGTGCGCCCGATCTGATCGAACTGCCCGCCGATCGATCCCGGCCCGCCATCGCATCCGGACGGGGTGCGGTCTTCGGTTTCGAAATTCCCGGCGAGGTGCACGCCGAGGTCGTGAAACTTGCCCGTGACCAGGGTGTTTCGAACTTCATGGTGTTGCATGCCGCGCTCGCCGTGCTGCTGTCGCGGGTGTCGGGCAGCGACGACATTGTGATCGGCACGCCGGTGGCCGGGCGTGGTGAACGGGCGCTGGACGACCTCATCGGCATGTTCGTCAACACTCTGGTGTTGCGCACCGTAATCGATGCGGCCGCTGCGTTTTCCACGCTGCTCGCACGGGTGCGCGAGGCCGATCTGGCCGCCTTCGGTCATGCCGAATTGCCATTCGAGCAGCTGGTCGATGCCATCAACCCGCCGCGCTCGCAGGCGCGGCACCCGCTGTTCCAGGTATTGCTCGCTTTCGACAATGCCGCGGACATCGCCTTCGAACTCCCCGATTTGTCGGCCCGCACCAGTAGGCTGGACACCGGAGTGACCAAATTCGATCTCCAGCTCACGGTCACTGAAGGCTTCGCCGGTGCCGGACTCGGGGAAGGTCCGGCACCGGCGGGGATTCGGGCGGAGTTCACCTACGCCACCGATCTATTCGATGAATCCACCATCGCCGACTATGCGCAGGCAGACCAGCCTGGAACTGGCCGGGCTCGAAGCCTACGTCAGCCGGATTGCGGCCAATGCACCCGACTGGGAGCCGTTGTCGATCCAGTACACCGATTACAGCGTGTGGCAACGTGCGGTGCTCGGCTCCGACCGCGATCCGAGCAGTGTGCTGTCCCGGCAACTCGGCTATTGGACAACGGAATTGGCGGGTCTGCCCGAGGTGCTGCCATTGCCGACCGATAGACCGCGCCCGGCGCGCCGGGATATGCGCGGTGCCACAGTCGGTTTCGAAGTCGATGCGGTACTTACCGCTCGGTTGGCGGCGGTCGCCCGTGCGCACGGCACAACGCTGTTCACCCTCATCCACAGTGCGTTCGCAGTCCTGCTCGCAAAGCTGTCCGGCACACCGGATATTGCCATCGGCGCACCGGTCGCGGGACGCGGCGAAACCGCGCTCGATGATCTGATCGGCATGTTCGTCAATACCGTTGTGCTGCGGACGGAGATCGACCCGCGCACCGGCTTCGCGGATCTGCTTCGGCAGGCCAGGGACCGCGATATCGCGGCCATGTCACATGCCGATGTGCCGTTCGAGCGAGTCGTCGATGCCGTTGGCCGGACCAGGTCGAGTGCCTATACGCCGCTGTTCCAGGTGATGTTGACCTTCCAGAACATGCCGTCCGGTCGAGTGACGCTGCCCGGGCTCGAGGTCGAGGTGCTCGATCTCGCGCTTGCCGAGGCCAAATACGACCTGCAGCTCACCGGCATCGAGTTGTTCGATGCGGCCGGTGACCCGGCCGGATTGGATATGCGATTCGATTACCCGACCGACATTTTCGACGCCACAACGATTCGGCTGTTCGCCGAGCGGCTACTGCGCATATTCGAGGTAGTCGCGCAAGACCCGAACGTCGCGATCCGTGCCATCGACATTCGCGGTATCGGCGAACGGTCAGGTGGCGAACGGTCGGTCAGTCCAGCGGATCTGTCCGCGCTGATTACCGCTGCCGCCGAAATCAATCCCGGTGCCGTTGCTTTCACCCACGATGCGCACACGGTGACCTTCGGCGAGCTGGCAACCAAGCTCGCGACGGTCGCCAAGGCCATGGGCGCGACGGCGAAACCGGAAGCACTCATCAATGTCGCCCTCGCCGGGCTGGTGCCCGGCCTCTTGGCCGCCCTCGGCGGCAGTGGTCTCGCCGCAGTCCTGCGGACCCTGCGCACCGAAGCGCTCGCGGTGCTCGCCAACTCTGGTTCGGAAATCGATTCGGAAGGAATTAGCTGATGTCCCAGGCCGAATCGGTCGCATCCAGCAAACTCGACAATCACATTGCCGCCTACGATCATTCGGCACTGCGTCGGGCGTACAGAACCGACGATTTGCCCATCCTGATCGATAAGGTCGCCGAAGTGGACCCGGAGCGGATCGCCCTGCGGCACGACGGGACCACCATCACCTACGCTGCGCTGGCCACCGAGATCATGGTGCTGGACGAGGCGATGGGCGGCGGTCTGAGTGCCGACGCGCTGGTTTCGGTCGTGGTCTCCGGTCAACTGCCCGCCCTGCTCGAGTCCGGGGACGGTGCACTCGGCAGGGTGCTCGAGCTACTGCTCGACGATGCCCTGACGGCGGCAGCCCATGTGCTGCCGTCGATATTCGCGCCGATCGAGACCCTGGTCAGCGTATTCGAGGAGCAGGTGCGCCGGACGCCGGACGCGGTCGCCCTGGAATTCGCGGGTGCGACGCCGGCCCATTGGTCGCCCGAGCACCACCCCGCATCGCGTCACCACGCGACGCTGACATATGCGGAGTTCGATGGCCGGGTGAATGCCCTCGCCCGGCGGTTGGTCGAGCTTGGTGTCGGTCCGGACAGCCTGGTGGGGCTTGCCGTGCGACGTTCGTTCGATCTGCTGGTCGGCATGTATGCGATCTTGAAGGCGGGCGGTGCGTATGTGCCGATCGATCCGGAGCATCCGGCCGAACGCATCGGTTATGTGCTCGAGGTCGCCGCACCGGTCCTGGTGCTGACCACGAGCCACGACCAGCCCGCGCTCGCGCCGAATATCCGGGTGCTGCGGATCGACGAATTCGACTATGTCGAGGCGGAGTCGTCGGTCGAGGATCGCCCCCGGCTGTCGGCGGACAATACGGCCTACGTCATCTTCACCTCCGGCTCGACCGGCCGTCCGAAAGGCGTTGCGGTATCGCATCGTTCGATCCTGGCCAACCTGCGGTGGCGACAGCGGATGTATCGACTACACGTCGACGATCGGGTGCTGCAGAAGACGCCGTTCACCTTCGACGTCTCGGTGTGGGAGTTCTTCTGGCCGTTGCAGGTCGGTGCACGGCTGGTGATCGCGGCACCGGATGGTCATCGTGATCCGGCATATCTGGCGCGTACGATCGCCGAACGCGGCGTCACGGTCGCACATTTCGTGCCCTCGATGCTCGCGGTATTCGTGGCCGAACCGGAGATCGAAAGTGCGGCACGGGCACTACGCCTGGTATTCGCCTCCGGCGAGGCGCTACCAGCGGCTACCGCAGCCGCCTTCCGCGCAATCAGTGGCGCGACGCTGCACAATCTGTACGGCCCCACCGAGGCCGCCGTCGATGTCACCGCGCACGAAGTAACCGCCGCCGACAGCACTACCGTGCCGATCGGTGCGCCCGCCGATGACACCGATCTGCTGGTGCTGGACGACAATCTGCGTCCGGTGGCCCGTGGCGTCGTCGGTGAGCTGTATCTCGCCGGTGTGCAGTTGGCCCGCGGTTATGTGGCCCGTCCTGGCTTGACGGCTGACCGGTTCGTGGCCAATCCCGAGGGCGCGCCTGGCGACCGCATGTATCGCACTGGCGACCTGGTCCGGTGGCGTACCGATGGTGATGGCGGCCCGGACGAACTGGAATATCTCGGCCGCATCGATTTCCAGGTCGAACTGCGTGGGCTGCGCATCGAACTCGGCGAGGTCGAGGCGGCACTGCTGCGCAATGAACAGGTGGCGCAGGCCGCGGTGCTGCTGCACCGGCACGCGGGCGGTGATCACCTGGTCGCATATGTGGTCGCCCCTCATGGTGGCACCGTCGATCCGGCCACCGTGCTGGAATCCACGCCCCGGGACCTACCGACTACATGGTGCCGTCGCTGGTGGTTGTCCTCGACGAAATGCCGATCAACGCCAATGGCAAGCTCGACCGGCGTGCACTGCCGCAACCGGTGTTCGGATCACCCGCATACCGGTGTACTCGCACACGCCATCGCGAACCGATTGCAAGATCAGGGCCAACATGTCGCGCTGCTGGCCATGATGGACAGCCCGCTGCACACAACGGTGGACGATAGGGCGACCGTCCCGGTGGCGGATCTGCTCGGCGGCCTGCTCGGCGAACAAGCCGACGATATCGATACCGAACTGGACCGCACCCAACTCGCCCGCCGCATCGCCGAACTTCCGGAACCGTTGACATCCTTCGGATTCGACCGGCTCGCCCGTCTGCTGGACGCGGGCACACACGCACTGGAGCTCATCACCCGCTACCACCCGCGGCCCTATAAGGGCAGCATCGTCTACTTCACCGCCGCGCTCGACGACCCCACCGGGGCCACCGGTGCGGCCAGCTGGGCCGACGCGGTCGACGGCACGGTGCACAACCACGCTGTCCAGGCCACGCACTGGCGCATGACCTCCGAATCCGCCCTCGCCCGCATCGGCCACGTCCTGACCAATCTCTTGACGCACACCGAGCGTGCCTGAACGCCCCAACCAGGAAGGCCGATCAATGACCAACCCATTCGATGACGATGACGCTCAGTTCTACGTCCTGATCAATGCCGAGGGCCAGCATTCCCTGTGGCCGATCTTCGCTGCCGTCCCCGGCGGCTGGACCGTCGCCTACGGCGCGGCCACGCGCCGCTCCTGCCTGAAGTACGTCGAATCCAACTGGCTGGATATGCGTCCCAATTCGCTCATCGCCGCGACGCGGCCCGAAGCCAACTGAATAGGTAGGGCGCGCCGGTTCGTACACCCCCTGCCGACCGGCGCGCCCTATCGCCTCATGCCCTGGTGCGTGGCGTATCGACGACCATCCGAGCCTGCTCGCGCCAATCGGCGACGGCACGCCCCCGGAAACCCGACAGCGCGGTATCGAACTGTTTGGCGCGCTTGGTGACGGTGAGGCCGACGTAGGTGTGGCCATTGGTGATCGCCCGGGTCGCCACCGCGCACGCCTCGTCCACCTCGCCCGAGGCCAGCAACGCGGTGGCGTGTTCGAACCGGACCAGCGCGGGTTCCATGGTCTCGCTGGGGTCGTAGAGCCCGATAGCTCGCTCGGATGCCAGGGCGGTCTGCTCGGGGCGGCCCAAGCGGGAGTACCCGATCGCCTGATAGAAGGCGAGCTTCTCCGGCCGGAAGGAAAAGATGCCGATCGAAAGTTGTTCCGCGGGCACATTTTCCAGCGCCTGCTCGGATTTGAAGATGCAGCGGGTGAAGCCTTCGAAATTGCCGAGGCTGGCGTGCGCACGGGCGGCCATTCCCCATAACCACGCCGCTGCCGGGCCGTGGCCCGGATTTTCTTCGAGGCGCGGGCTGAGTAGGTTCAAAACTTCCTTCGGGTTATCGCTATAGGTGGGTAAATATGCCAATCCCGCCAGTGCGATGTCCTCCGAATAGCGATCTCCGATGTCCTGGGCGGCATGAATTGCGGTGGTGTACCACAATCGGGCCTGACCGAAATGTCCCTCGTTGAACAGAATTTCGCCGACCACATTCGCCAGTCGCCCGGCCGTACGGACCAGTCGGATTTGATGATGGGTCGCCTGTCGCTCCGCGAGACAGCCGCGCACTGCGCGGAATTGGTCGAGCGTGGTATGCAGCAACTCGTGCGGCGGGACCTGCACGACGCGGGTGCCGAGCGCCTCGACGGATTGCTCGAGCAGGCCGAGCCGTCGTTCGCTCATCGAACCCGCATCCAGGGTGGCGAGCATCTTCTCCGGTTCGCTCGCGACCATCTCGGCCGCCTGACCGGCCACGCCCGCGCCGATGCAGGCCAATAACAATCGCCTTCTCACGTCGTCATCCTCGACTTCCTTGTCGAGCCCGATGTCCCTACCGAGCTGTATCCGATCGAGCGCCGCGCTCGTATCTTCGGTATCGCGGGCCGCCGTCGGGCCCGTGATCGCGCGCTCGAATCGCGCGACGACGACCGAATCGGCCTCCGATAGCACTCGATCGAGCAAACGCCTGCTTGCGGCATGCATCCGGGTTGTCCGGCCGTTCTCCCACAAGATCACGGTGCGCGGGGTGACGCCCACCAGGCGTGCGAACTCATAGCGACTTCGCTTCATCGCCACGCGAAGAGCAAGTACGTCTTCGCCGGTCCAGTCGACCTCAACCATAGGTCCCCGCTCCCTTGTACCAGGCTGAATCAATCGGAAATTACTCGCATTTATCGCATTCGGCTCTGTTATCCACCGAATCGCAACGTGCACGCTGAAGCGGTACCCGGCACCGGGTTTGTGCCCCAAACCCTTTCGGGGGTGCCGGCTCCGGCGGAGCTCGACTCACGGTCCCGACGCTGTCCGATCCACAGCGTTGCAGGCGGGTTCCGGTGGGGCCGCCGGTGCTGGGTGCACTTATCTCTTCAGCGGAGGTGAACAATGGACGTTTTGCATTCGGATATACGGGAATTGTGGCTCGTGCAGAGCCGCGACTGCAATCAAGAGCCGGTGGGTCTGACCGATGACCGAGCGCGTTTCATACTGTCCGTTCACGCCGGCCACGGCGCCCACTGCCGACAGTATCTGGCCGCCTCCGCGCACTGCTTCCGGCGCACCGCCGAAAAGTAGCCACCGCTCGGATGAGGGGTCTCGGTGCGACGCTCGGTTACCCAGCATCACACCGGGTTCGAGCGTTCAGTGCCGCGCACGCTCAGCGAAAACGTTGCGTGCCACGGTGATTGCGTTGAGCGCGGCCGGGAACCCGGCATAACCCGCCATCTGCGTGATGATTTCGACGACCTCGGTCTCGGTGCCGCCGACATTCAGCAGGCCGTGGATGTGTACACCCAGTTGCGGCGCCACGGTGCCGAGTGCGGTGCACATGGCGACGGTGACCATTTCACGAGTCTTCAGATCAAGGCCGGGACGCGAATACACATCGCCGAAGGAGTATTCGATGATGTAGCGCCCCAGATCCGGTGCGATATCGCGCAGCGAGGCGATGACCTGTTCGCCTACGTGCCCGTCGATCTCGGCGAGCTTGGCGCTCCCGCGCTCGAACCGGTCACCGGTCGGTGCCGGTGCCGGTTCGGCCGGTGCGGGGAGATCGGTACGGGCTTCGAACACTTCGCGCGCCGCACCCAGCCCGTTCAGCGCGGCAGGGAACCCGGCATACACGCTGACGTGGATCAGCGTCTCCACGATCTCCTCCCGCGTGCACCCGACATTCAGCGCCCCGTCGATATGGAACCGCAACTGTGGAGCGGCATTTCCCATCACGGCCAGCGCCGACACCGTCGCCAACTGCCGCTGCCGCAACGTCAACCCCGGCCGCGAAAGAATGTCGCCGTACCCGAATTCGACGGTCAGCCGCCCGAGGTCCGGTGCGATATCCGCGAGACTGTCCAGCACCGCGGGCCGCTCCTGCCCACCGACCTGCCGAAGCAGTTCCAGTCCACGCTCGAAACGATCATTGCTGGCAGAGGCCTGTGTGTTGGTCATGCCCCGAACTCTAGAAGTTGGAGTGTGCTCCAACGCAAGCACTGATCCCCCCATGAGCCGTGACACAGGCGCAACCGCGTGGCCGGGTCTCGGGGTCGAAGGCTGTCGCACAACCAGTGACCACCGCACACAAGTCGCAACGTATGCGAGGTATGCATTCGATGTGCGCGAACGGTCTCCGGCGCGACACCGGATGGTCGGGCGGTGACTTACGCCTACACGAAGTCGCCGAAAACCATGCCCGATCTGCTACCCGATCCGATTGCCGACCAGGACCTTCCATAGGCTCGCGCGATGCGCGTACTTGTCACGGGAGCGGCGGGTTACCTCGGCCGAGCTGTCGTTTCGGCCTTGACGGAGGCCGGTCACGACGCTGTCGCCATGGTGCACATTGCGCGACCGAACATCGTGCAGGCGAAAGAGATTCGCTGTGCCGATTTGTTCGACTCCGTCGCACTGCGACGGGCCGTGGACGGCGTGGATGCGGTGTGTCACCTGGCCGGGCGGACCCGGGTGCGCGAGTCTATGGCCGACCCGCTCCGGTATTTCGGGGTCAACACCGTCGGGACCATCGCCCTGCTCGATGCAATGGCGACCGCCGGGGTGCCCCGGCTCGTATTCGCCTCGACCGGGGCGATCTACGGCGATGTCAGCGGACGGCCGATCGCCGAGGATCTGCGCGATAACCCGCCCCATCCGTACGCGAGCAGCAAGCTGGCGGCCGAATCGGCCCTCGAAGCCCACGACGTCGCCGCTGTTGTACTTCGACTGTTGAATGTGGCCGGGGGCCGCGATCCGGACCCCACCCGGCTCATGCCCCGGGTGCTCAGTGCCGCGGTACGGAATGAACCGTTGGAGATCAATGGTGACGGCACAGCGGTCCGTGACTATGTGCACGTTTCCGATGCCGCGAACGCGTTCGTAGCCGGGCTCGAACACCTGCCGTCGCCGGGCGCGATCGAGAGGTACGTCATCGGTAGCGGACGGGGCACGAGCGTCGGTCAGGTAGTTGCCTGCGTCGAAAACATATCCGGACGTCGTATGGTGCTCACCCATCGCCCCGCGGTGCCGGAGCTCAGTTCGCTGGTCGGCGATCCGTCCAAGGCCTTGGCTCAATTGGGTTGGGTGCCAGAGCATTCCGATATCGATGCGATCGTCGAGCAGATGTGGCACGCCTACTCGGACTAGGGTGTCTCGGGCTCGGATCGCGTTCCTGCGGATGCGGCGCGGCGCGGCCATCGGTCCGGTGGTAATCGGCCGAACCAGCACGAGTATGGGCACCCAGGGCAAGCCGCCCCAGCCAACTGTCCATGGTGATGCGCCTGGAAAAGGTGGATGCCCGCTGGCTGGTAAACAAGGTGAACTCCCCCCACCCCGGGCCTAGCCGACCCCGCGCATCCGACGATGTGGACCTGTTCCGTTGCATCGAGCAGCGGTGATATCTAGATATTTGCCACAGGTGTCGCAGTGCGCCCGATTCGACCGATGCTGCTCGGGTGGCGGTGCCATTTTCGATGTATTGTGCTCACCTCGCGGAATGTCGCTGTAAATTTGCCAACCGTTGGCGCTTGACGGCACCGACTAGTCGATGGATGCCCCGCACAACTCGTGGAGGTAGAGATCGTGACTCGTCTATTTCTTCCCTTTCTCCGCGGCAGGAGACGCCGCTGGTCCCGTGTCCTCAGTGCATTCGGCGGTGTGGCACTCGCGCTGTCACTGGCGCCGATGGCAGCTGCGGAACCGCTGTATCCACTGCCCGATCCCGATCCGTTCTACGCCGCCCCGGTGGATCTGGGCGCGCACGGCCCCGGTGACGTGCTCGATGTGCGGGCATTGCCGCCGGTGCCCCTCTTCCCCGGAGCCACGGCCACACTGGTCAAGTTCCGGTCCACCGACTCGCACGGTGGGCCGATCGCGGCGACCACCACTGTTATCACCCCGCCTTTCCATCAGCCCGACGCGCCGTTGCTGTCGTATCAGCACTTCATCAATGCACTCGGTACGCACTGCGGGGTATCGCACACGCTGTACAGCGGCGATCTGAATCTGGGCGCGACGGTGTCGATGTTGAATGCGGTGCTGCAGCGGGGTTGGAGTATCTCGCTGCCGGATCATCTCGGACCGCAGTTCGCCCTCGGAGCGGGGCGTTTGGGTGGCCAGATCGTATTGGACAGCATCCGGGCGGTGAAACGGCAGCCCGAATTCGCCGTCCAGCACAGCCCGGTAGCGCTGGCCGGCTACTCCGGTGGCGGATTGGCCACCGGATGGGCGGCCGTGCTGCAGCCGTCGTACGCATCCGAGCTGCAGCTGCAGGGCGCGGCCATCGGTGGTGTCCCGGAGAACCTGGTGACCATGGCGCAGCAGCTGGGCCTCGAGCCGCACCCGGGCTTCGGACTGGCCATGGCAGCGGCGATCGGTCTGGAGCGAGAGTACCCGGATCAAATACATACCGGCGCATATCTCAACCCACGTGGCCTCGCGCTCCGTGGCGCCATGGCCAACAGCTGCACCAACGAAATTCTCGCCATGGGCGCCAACGGCAGCGCTCGCGAGTTCGTCACCAGTACGTCGTTCATCGATAGTCGTGAGGCGCGGTCGGTGGTGGAGGAGAACAGTCTGGAACTCTATCCCGGGGTGCCGGAAATCCCGATATTCGAATGGCATTCGCCGTCCGACCCGCTTGTTCCGGTCGGCTCCATCGGCAACACCGACCGCCGGTGGTGCAGTGCCGGGGTGCGGTTGCGGACGATGGAGGTGTCGGCGCCCGAGCATTTGTCCGCGGGGGTACAGGGTGCCCCCGAGGTACAGCAGTGGCTCGAGGGCCGGATGCGCGGTGAGCCCGCGCCGGTGGCCTGCTGAGATGGACCTCGGCAACTGAACCGCGATCAGCGGCCGAATAGGATGACTCGCATCAGGTGTGCGATGCGCTGCTGTGAGCAGAGAGGGTTATCGGGGCCCAGCCACTGACCGAGGTCGACTACCAATGCCAGTGCGGCATGCACCAGCACCCGCGCCTCGGCAACGGAGAGCTCCGGTCGGACCCCGATGAGCAGCTTGGCCCACTCTTCGACATTGAGCCGCTGGATATTTCGCAGTACGGTGCGGCTCTCCGGCGGCACATTGCTGATCTCCGCGTAGTACACGAAGGTCAGCTCACGCTCGGCGAAAGATCCCTGCACGTACAGCTCGATCAGAGTGCTCAGCGCCTGTTCCGGCGTATCCGATGCGGCGATGGCGGGTCCGATGGCCGCCGAAACTCGGTCCGCCGCACGGCGAAACGCGGCCGCGAGCAGGTCGCCCTTGCTGCGGTAGAAGCGGTACACCGCCGAGGAGGCGGGCAGGCCCGCCGCATTGGCGATCTCCTCCACGCTCACATTCGGATACCCGTGCTCGTGAAACAGTTCGATGGCCCGCACCAGCAACAGCTCGTGCTTGAAGGTCAGCGGAACCTCCTTCGCACCAAGGGATTCGGTCGCATCACCCGGTGCGGGCAGATCACATGCGGTCACCGCATGACAGGCCGAGCGAAGCAAGGCCGCCAAGGCGCGCGCGGGCACTGCGACATGATGATCGGAGATGCTGCCGATAACGCTCATCGCGGCGGCCGAGAGCACCGATCGATCCTCGTCGGGCAGTTCAGGGCGAGTCTCGGTGAGCAGTTCGCGGGCGACCGAATCGGTGGCGATCAGGTTATCGATGAGGATCTGACGATCGGCATCCTCCAGATAGCGGTTCTGCCAGCGCAGCAGGGCGGCGCTGCGGCGATTCGCGATGGAGGCCGCGATCAGCGCATCGAGGATGTGGTCGAGGCGTTCGGCGGCGGGCCGGTCGCGTAGTTGTTCGGGCAGGCGCACGGCCTCGGTGCTCAGCCCGGCCAGCCGCAGCGCCTCCTCGCGGAACAGGGCGTATTTGCTCGGATAGTGGCGATACAGCGCGGTGGAGCTGATATCTAGGCGCGAGGCGATGTCCTCCATGCTCACGCCGTGGTAGCCGAATGCGCCGAAGGCCTCCGCTGAGGCAGCGGCGATCTGCGCCCGTCGGTTGCGGGGGCGGCGTCGCACCGCGCGCGGTTGCGCGGTGCGGCCCGCGGTCGCGTCCTCCGTCGCGCGAGGATCCTCGGCATCCATCCCGCGATGTTAGCCCAAACGGACGCTTGCTCGACGTCTCTTCCCAGGGCTGAAATGAGGATGAACGATTGATTACAAAAAGCGGCATTTACGTGGGCCGCCACTATGTGTTTGCGCGAAATTGTCATTAACATACATGGTTCAGTAAAGGGCGGCCTGCCCAAGCGCGGGTGCGCAGATTACGAGCGGGCAGGACGGCCGAACAGGACCAACTGCATGAGCAATCGAACCCGGGCGGGGGACGCGATCGGTTCGGTGCTGAAGGTGCGCCCCAGATCGACCACTAACGCGAAGGCCGCGTGGATCAGGAACCGGGCCTCGGCAGGTGAGAGCTCCGGTCGCACCTCGCGCAGCAGCCGCGCCCACTCCTCCACACTGAGCCGCTGGATATTTCGCAGCACCGTGCGCTCATCGCTCGGAACATGCTGGAACTCCGTGTAATACACAAAGGTCAACGCGCGCTCGGAGAACGAACCCGCGACGTACTGTTCGATCAGTATGATCAGCGCCGCTTCGGCGTCGGCTGCCGCCGCCACCGCCGGGCCGATCGCACCCGAAACCCGATCGGCGGCCCGTCGGAACGCGGCCGCGAGCAGATCACTCTTGCCCCGATAGAACCGGTACACCGCCGACGCGGCGGAAAGTCCTGCGGCAGTAGCGATTTCCTCGACGCTGACATTCGGATAGCCGCGATCGTGAAAGAGTTCGACGGCCTTGCGCAGCAACAGCTCGTGCTTGAACGAATCCGGAATCTCCGCCGCCACTGGCAGTTCGGCATCCGCTTCCAGCGCGGGCAGCTCGGCGCGCACGAGCGACCAGCAGGCCGAACTCAACAGCCGAGCAAGAGATTTCGCCGGCAGGCTGGCATGGTGATCGGCAATGCTGGTGACCGCGCTGAGCAGGGCGGCGCGCAGCACCCGCAATTCGTCCTCGGCGAGTTCCGGTCGCAATGCGGCCAATTGCGCACCGATCGCACCCACGACGGCGAGCTGTTGGTCGGTGAGAACCGTCAGGTCCTCCGGTTCGAGATAGCGACCCTCCCAGCGCACCAGGGTGACGGTCGGCCGATTCTCGATCGTGACGCCGATCAGAGCGTCGAGCACCCGGCGCAACCGCTGCTCGGGAGTCCTGCGTTCACCCACCCCGCCGATTTCGTCGGCTGCCATCCCCGGGCCCTGCGCCGCCTCCGGCAGCTCCACCGATTCCGTCATGGCCCGGCCCACCCGCAGCAATTCCTCCCGGAACAGCGCGTACTTGCTCGGATAGTGCCGATACAGCGCCGCCGAGCTGATCCCGAGCCCGGCCGCGATGTCCTCCATGCTCACGCCGTGATAGCCCAGCGCGCCGAAGGCGGCCGCCGACGCCGCCGCGATCTGGGCCCGCCGATTCTTCGGCCTGCGCCGAATCTCGCGCGGTGCCGAGTCGCCGCTGACCGCCTTGCGCGCCGTACGGCGATTGTCGACACTCATGCCGCCATGGTATCGACAACTTCGCCACCGTCAGCTGTCCAGGTCGGTCTGATTTGCCCAGGTGGGGGAGTTCGGCCCTATTTTGGGGTCAGCGCCCGCATTCAGGCGGTTTCATCGGGCGCATTCGTGTCGAAGGTGGCCAACCCCAACGATTTCCACGCATCGAGGAGGCGCTTGTCGCCGGATGCGACGACAAGATCGGTGTCCTCCAATTGTTCTGCCGAAGCGCAGTGGATGGCGTCGTACCCGCGCAATGCGAGCAGGTCGGTGAGCTCCGCCGCCCGCCGGACGAGTGCCTCATCCACTTCGGTGATCTCGAGCTGTGGCCAGAGCTGGTCCAGCAGCCGTCGGCATGACGTATACGCATTGTCGTCCAGGCGCACCATACGGTGCGCCTGTGCGAGTGCGGCCGCGGTCTCCACATACAGCAGTCTGCTCGACACAACGGCGTCCGCGTCATCCCAGAATCGGCGACACGCTTCACTGCTCGGCTCGCTGACCAGCAGCGGTACGAACGCCGACGTATCGAGATAGCCGATCACCGCCGCTGCTCCTCGATGAGCTCGCTGACTATGCCCTCGCCACGAATCGGCTCGGGCGCGGGCTGCTTCTTCTTGCGGGCGGGCTGCACACGCCCTTCGGCGCGAAGTTGCTCCAGCCGCGTCGGCTGCCCGACAGGCACGAGGCGGGCGACCGGTCGGCCGTGGTCTGTGACGGTCACCGTGCGTCCGGAGCGAACCTCGGCCAGATGGCGACTGAGGTTATCGCGCAGTTCTCGAATGCCGACGTCCATGCTGCTCTCCCTAACGTGGCTATTTCTCTTGATGGCATTGTAGCCACATACCGACGGACTCCCCGTCAGCTCCGGCTCAGCGTCTTGTCGGCGGGGTGTTGGGGACTGGCAGGGCGAAGGCGAGCCCGATGGCGTTGGCGGCTGCCAGTCGGTTCAGTGCTGGGCCGGGCGGACGGCGGCGTACCAATCGAGCAGGTCCGGGTTGTCGACGGCGCTGCGTTCGACGACGCGCGTCGGGTCGGCGCCTTGGAAGAGTTTTTTGATCGGGACCTCGAGTTTTTTGCCGGTGCGGGTGTGCGGGATGCCGGGCGCGACGATGATTTCGTCGGGGACGTGGCGGGGGGAGACCTCGGTGCGGATGGTGGTTTCGATGCGGGTCTTCAGGTCGTCGGTGAGGTCGGTGCCGGGGGTGAGGGTGACGAATAGCGGCATCCAGTAGCCGCCGTCGGGTTGTTCGGCGCCGATGACGAGGGCCTCGGTGATTTCGGGAAGGCGTTCGACCGATTGGTAGATATCGGCGCTGCCCATGCGGATGCCGTGCCGGTTGAGGGTGGAGTCGGAGCGGCCGTGCACCACGATGCTGCCCCGTTCGGTGATGGTGATCCAGTCGCCGTGCCGCCAGATCCCGGGGAACATGTCGAAATAGGCGTCGTGGTAACGGCTTCCGTCCGGATCGTTCCAGAAGCGTACCGGCATGGACGGCATGGGTTTGGTGATGACGAGTTCGCCGACCTCGTCGCGGACCGGCTTGCCGTCGGCGTCGAAGGCTTCCAGCGCGACACCCAAGTACGGCGCGGAAAGCTCACCCGGCCAGGTCGGCACGGTCCGTGCGCCGCCGATGAAGGCGGAGACCACATCGGTGCCGCCGCTGATCGAGGCGACCTGCACATGGTCACCGACATTCTCGCCCAACCACACCGCCGATGCGGGCGGCAAGGACGAGCCGGTGATGCCGACCTGTCGCAGCGCGGTGAGATCGTGGTCGGTGCGCGGCACCGCAGCCGCCTTGATGCAGGCGAGCACATAGCCCGGACTGGTGCCGAGGACGGTCGCGCCGACCTGAGATGCGATGTGCCACAGCGCATCCGGAGCTGGATAGGTGGGACTGCCGTCGTAGCAGACGATGGTCGCACCGACCAGCAGTCCGGCGACCTGGAAGTTCCACATCATCCAACTCGGGCTGGTGTACCACAAGAAGGTGTCATCGGAACCGATATCAGCTTGCAGCGCAACGGCTTTGAGATGTTCGAGCACGACGCCACCGTGCCCGTGCACAATGCCCTTGGGTAGACCCGTTGTGCCGGAGGAGAAGACGATCCACAGCGGATGGTCGAAATCGACCGTCTCGGTTTCGATCACAACGGCCTCGGTATTGGTGGCCGCCTCGGTCCAGGTCAGTGCGTCCGGAACCGGCAGGCCCAGCTGCGAGACGGCGACCGTCGTCCGCACGGTGTCGAGTCCGGCCCGCAGTGCCGCGATGTCGTCGCGCTTGTCATGGGTCTTGCCGCCGAACCGGTAGCCGTCGGCTGTTATCAGCACGGCGGGTTCGAGCTGGCCGAGCCGGTCCAACGCTGCCTTCGGCGAATAGTCCTGACCGCAGGCGCTCCACACCGCGCCAATGCTCGCGGTCGCCAGAAAGGCGATCACCGCCTCCGGAATATTCGGCAGGTATCCGGCGACGCGATCACCCGGCTGTACGCCGAGCGAACGCAGCGTGCGCGCGAATGCCGCAGTGCTGTCGATCAATTCGCTCCAGGACACGTCCCGCACCGGTGCGTCCTCGGCAACGCCGATGATGGCGGGTCGGTCGGTACGGAACTGTCGTACCACCTGATCGACATAGTTCAGCCGGGTGCCAGGAAACCACTGCGCGCCAGGCATTTCGGCGCTTGCCAGCACCTCGCCCGCGATCGGACCGAGCTCGAAGTAATCCCACAGCGCACCCCAGAAGCCGGGCAGGTCATCGACCGACCACTGCCACAGCGTCCGGTAATCCGGCGCGGACTGCCCGGTGCGTGCGGCTACGAACCGGGCGAAGTCGGTGATGCGCGCCTCGGCGATATCGGATTCGGTCGGCACCCACTGTGGTTGCACCGCATTACCTCCTGGGGATGATCTTCGGAAATCAGGTCTGGTTCGCGCGCCGCACGATCTGCTCGGCATGGCGCAGTACCGGGGCATCGACCATGCGACCCTCGAATGCGAAGACGCCCCGATGGTGCGCGACTTCGGCGAGTACCCTGCGAGCCCAATCGATGTCGTCATCCGACGGCGCGTAGGCCGCCCGGATGACCGGCACCTGGCTCGGATGGATCGCCACCTTGGCGTCGAAGCCGCTCGCGACCGCGTCCACCGCTTCGGTGCGCAACCCGTCGAGGTCGCGGATATTCAGATACACCGAGTCGAGCGCGAACTTGCCGTACGCCTTGGCCGCGAGCAGCGTGGTCGATCGAACATGGCGTGCCACATCGCGATAGCCGCCATCGGCATGCCGACTGGAATTGCCGCCGAGCCCGGCGACCAGATCCTCCGCACCCCACATGGCCCCGATGGCATTGCGCGCCGATACCGCTTGCCCAATCGATATCGCGCCGAGCGGCGATTCGATCAGCGCGATCACCTCGTAGTCGGCGAGTGAGTCGAGCTGTTCGGCGGATTCGGCCTTCGGCAGCATGATCCGCCGATACGCGGTCCGCGCCAAGGCAGCGAGATCCGGTTCGTGCTCATCGGTGCCGACAGCATTGATCCGCACCACGGTGGTCGCGGGATCCAGTGGGGTCTCCACGAGTGCCTTGCGCGCGGACGCTTTATCCCCGGCCGCGACTCCGTCCTCGAGATCGATGATCACCACATCGGCTGCCGCGGCCGCCTTCTCGTAGCGTTCGGGGCGGTCGGCGGGGCAGAACAGCCAGGCCGGTCCCGGCATGTGCCAACTCATGTGGGCTCCTTGCGTACCAATGTCTTGCGTACCGCAGTCGCCACGATATCGCCATGCTGAT
The DNA here is from genome assembly GCF_044457245.1 of Nocardia sp. NPDC050630. Lineage (NCBI taxonomy): Bacteria > Bacillati > Actinomycetota > Actinomycetes > Mycobacteriales > Nocardiaceae > Nocardia > Nocardia sp. NPDC050630. Next base: position 152,595 of record NZ_JBITGN010000016.1, on the reverse strand, counting down.
TGCGAGCGGTGTGCGCGAAGGTGAGGATGCCCTCGCCAGGGCGGCTCTTGGATTCGCGCTTATCGGTGACCGTCGTCTCGGCATACATGGTGTCGCCGTGGAACAGCGGCTTCGGAAAGGCGACCTCGGAGAAGCCCAAGTTGGCCACGATCGTGCCCTGCGTCAGTTGCGCGACCGACAGACCGATCAGGGTGGACAGGGTGAACATCGAATTCACCAGGCGCTGGTGGAACGGCGGCAGCTGATCGCTGAAGGCCGCGTCCAGGTGCAGTGCCTGGGTATTCATGGTCAGCGTGGTGAACAGGACGTTATCGGCCTCGGTAATGGTTCGGCCCGGCCGGTGCTCGTACACCACACCGATCTCGAACTCCTCGAACCACAGTCCGCGCTGCACCACCCGCCGTGGCGCGTCTGTCTCGCTCACAAGCCCAGCTCCCGTCCGATCAGCATCAACTGCACCTCCGTTGTGCCCTCGCCGATCTCCAGGATCTTGCTGTCGCGATAGTGCCTGGCCACAGCGTATTCGTTCATGAAGCCGTAGCCGCCGAAGATCTGGGTGGCGTCGCGGGCATTGTCCATGGCCGCCTCGCTGGCCACCAGCTTCGCGATGGAGGCTTCCTTCTTGAATGGTTTGCCCGCGAGCATGAGTGCGGCGGCGTCGTAGTAGGCGGTGCGCGCGGCGTGGGCGCGCGCCTCCATGCGGGCGATCTTGAAGGCGACGGCCTGGTTGCGGCCGATGGCCTGACCGAAGGCCTCGCGCTCCTTGGCATAGCGCACACTCTCGTCGACGCAGCCCTGGGCCGCGCCGACCGACAGCGCCGCGATGGCGATGCGGCCCTCGTCGAGAATGCGTAGGAAGTTGGCGTAGCCACGACCGCGCTCGCCGAGCAGATTCTCCTGCGGCACCCGGACGTCGGTGAAGCTCAGCGGATGGGTATCCGAGGCATTCCAGCCGACCTTGTTATAGGCGGGCTCGGCCACGAAACCGGGGGTGTCGGTGGGCACGAGGATGGTCGAGATCTCCTTCTTGCCACCCGACTGCCCGGTCACCGCGGTCACCGTCACCAGTGTGGTGATATCGGTGCCGGAGTTGGTGATGAACTGCTTGCTGCCATTGATGACCCATTCATCGCCATCGGCGACGGCGGTGGTTCTGGTGCCGCCCGCGTCGCTGCCCGCACCTGGTTCGGTGAGGCCGAAAGCGGCGAGATTGCGGCCACTCGTCAATTGCGGCAGCCATTCCTGCTTCTGCTTATCGTTGCCGAAGCGATAGATGGGCATCGCCCCCAGCGAGACACCGGCCTCGAGCGTGATCGCCACACTCTGATCGACCTTGCCGAGTTCCTCCAGCGCCAGACACAGCGCGAAGTAGTCGCCGCCCATACCGCCGTACTCCTCCGGGAACGGCAGGCCGAACAGGCCCATATCGGCCATGCCCGCGACGACCTTGTAGGGAAACGTATGGTTCGCATCGTGTTCGGCGGCTACGGGGGCGACCACCGACTTGGCGAAATCGCGCACCGTCAGTGCGAGGTCGCGATAGTCCTCGGGCAGTGTGCCGGTGGACAGGTAGTCGGTCATCCGGAAATTCCTTCTCGTTCAGCGGTTTCGGGCGCGGCGGGAGCGGCGGTGATGCGTACGAGCGGCTGGTCGAGGCGGACCTGGGCGCCCGGTTCGACCATGACTTCGACGCTGCCCGCAACCGGTGCGGTGAGCGTGTGCTCCATCTTCATGGCCTCGACCACGACGACCGGCGTGCCAACGGCGACGGTGGCACCGTTCGCGACCGGGACCGCGATCACCGAACCGGGCATGGGACTACGGATTTCGGCATCACCAACGTGTTCGGCGCCGCCGCGGACATTCACCTCGGCCACTTCGCGCAGCACCGCGACGCCGGACGGTCCGGCCACCCAGAGCTGTCCGTCGTGCTCGGCGACGCGGTAATCCCGGCGCAGCCCGTCCAGCGTCACGACCAGCCTGCCGTCGGTGAAATCAGCAGTGAGCGAAGCTGATTCACTGCTGTTGAGGTGTACTTCGGCGGCGTCGGGCGAGCCGGTCAGGTAGACGTGCTCGGTGCGGTCGCCGTTGGCGAGCCTGATGGTGGTCGGCGCGGGTGCGCCGATGCGCCACCCGGACGGGACATCCCACGGATCGCTCGCCGCCGCAGGCCAGCGCCGCAGCCAGTGATAGGCGGCCGCGGCGATGAACTCCTCGGCCCCGACGGTGGCGGGTCGGAAGTCGCCGACGCGACGATCCAGCAGTCCGGTATCGAGCTTGCCCGCGGCCACATCCTGGTCGGTCAGCAGGAAGCGCAGGAACTCGATATTGCTGGTGACGCCGAGCAGGACGGTATCGCTGAGCGCCCGATCGAGTTTCGCGAGCGCGGTAGGGCGATCGGCCGCGTGCACGATGACCTTCGAGAGCATCGGATCGTAATCGCTGCCGACGACGGTGCCGATGCGCAGGCCCGAATCCACGCGCACGCCAGCACCTTCCGGCTCGGACAGGTCGAGCACCGTGCCGCCGGTGGGCAGGAAGCCGCGACCCGGGTCCTCGGCATAAACGCGTGCCTCGATCGCATGTCCGACCAGCCGCAGCTCATCCTGGTCCACCGCGAGCTTCTGTCCGGCCGCGACGCGCACCTGGCACTCCACCAGGTCGACCCCGGTGACCAACTCGGTGACCGGATGCTCAACTTGCAGCCGGGTATTCATCTCCATGAAGAAGAACTCGTCCGGCCGATCGGCGGACACGATGAATTCGACCGTGCCCGCACCGACATAGTCGACACTGCGTGCGGTATTGCAGGCGGCGGCGCCGATGCGCGCCCTGGTCGCGGCATCCAGCAGCGGCGAGGGCGCCTCTTCGATGACCTTCTGATGCCGCCGCTGCAGGCTGCATTCGCGTTCACCGAGGTGGATCACGTGGCCGAATTGATCGGCGAGAATCTGCACCTCGATATGGCGTGGCCGGGTGACGAATCGTTCCAGGAACAGCGTGTCGTCACCGAAGGCCGCGCCCGCCTCACGCCGAGCACTGGCCAGTGCGGCGGGCAATGCCGACGGCTCCTCGACGAGTCGCATACCCTTACCACCGCCACCAGCCGATGGCTTGACCAGTACCGGATAGCCGATATCGGCTGCGGCGTCGATCAATTCGGCATCGGTGAGGCCGGGCCGAGCGATACCGGGGACGACGGGCACGTCGAACGCGGCGACGGTGTTCTTCGCCGCGATCTTGTCGCCCATGATCTCGATCGCCTTGGCGGGCGGTCCGAGGAATACGATGCCCGCCTCGGCCAGTGCTGAAGCGAAAGCCGCATTCTCGGAAAGGAATCCGTAACCGGGATGCACCGCCTTCGCGCCGGTGCGCACCGCCGCGTCGACCACTTTCTCGATGTCGAGATAGCTCTCCCGGGCCGGAGCCGGGCCGAGGCGCACTGCGGTATCGGCCTCGCGCACATGCCTGGCCTGCGCGTCCGCGTCGCTGTACACCGCGACCGAGCGAATTCCCATGGCGCGCAAGGTACGAATGACCCGCACCGCGATCTCGCCGCGATTGGCGACGAGCACGGTGTCGAAATCGATGGGATGGGATTTGTTCATCATCGCGATCACATCCGGAAGACGCCGTAGGAAACGGGTTCGAGAGGTGCCTGCGCACACACCGAAAGGGCAAGTCCGAGTACGGTTCTGGTATCGGCGGGGTCGATCACACCGTCGTCCCAGAGCCGCGCGGTCGAGTAGTACGGGTTGCCCTGATGTTCGTACTGTTCCCGAATCGGCGCTTTGAATGCCTCCTCATCCGCGGGCGACCACGGTGCTCCGCTGCTATCGAGTTGATCCCCGCGCACCGTCGACAGGACCGAGGCGGCCTGCTCGCCACCCATTACCGAAATTCGCGCATTGGGCCACATCCACAAAAAACGCGGTGAATACGCGCGCCCGCACATCGAATAATTGCCCGCGCCGTACGATCCGCCGATCACCACCGTGAGTTTCGGCACCCGCGCGCACGCCACCGCTGTCACCATCTTGGCGCCGTGCTTGGCGATACCGCCCGCCTCGTAATCGCGCCCGACCATGAAACCGGTGATGTTCTGCAGGAACAGCAGCGGAATCTTGCGCTTATCGCACAGTTCGATGAAATGCGCACCCTTCATGGCGGATTCACTGAACAGCACACCGTTATTGGCGATGATGCCGACCGGATGGCCGTGGATGCGGGCGAATCCGGTGACGAGCGTCTTGCCGTATTCGGCCTTGAATTCGTGGAATCCATCGCCACCGTCGACCAGCCGGTGGATGACCTCGCGGACGTCATACGGCGTGCGCAGATCGACCGGAACAACGTCGTACAGGTCGGACTCCGGCTTCGCGGTCGCGACGGTCGGCGTCACTTCCCACGGGCTGGCCGGACGCGGGCCGAGCGTGGCCACGATGCGGCGCACAATGCGCAGCGCGTCCTGGTCGTCCTCGGCCAGATGATCGGTCACTCCCGACGTGCGCGAATGCAATTCGCCGCCGCCCAGCTCCTCGGCGGTGACCACCTCACCGGTCGCGGCCTTCACCAGCGGTGGTCCGCCGAGGAAGATCGTGCCCTGATTGCGCACGATCACCGCCTCGTCGCTCATCGCCGGCACGTACGCGCCACCGGCGGTGCAGGAACCGAGTACCGCGGCGATCTGTGGAATTCCCTTGGCGCTCATGGTCGCCTGGTTGTAGAAGATGCGCCCGAAATGCTCTCGGTCCGGGAACACCTCGTCCTGGCGCGGCAGGAACGCGCCGCCGGAGTCGACGAGGTACACGCACGGCAGCTGATTCTGCACTGCGACCTCTTGGGCGCGCAGATGCTTCTTCACCGTCATCGGGTAGTAGGTGCCGCCCTTGACCGTGGCGTCATTGGCCACGATCACGCATTCCCGCCCGGAGATCCGGCCGATGCCGGTGATGATCCCGGCACCGGGACATTCGTCGTCGTACATGCCGGTCGCGGCCAGCGGCGAGAGCTCGAGGAACGGGCTGCCCGGGTCGAGCAGCTGATCCACCCGCTGCCGGGGGAGCAGCTTGCCGCGGGCCACATGCCGCTCGCGCGCCTTCGCGGGGCCGCCGAGCGCCGCGGCGGCCAGCCGGGCGCGCAGATCCTCCAGTAGCGCCTCATGTGCCGCGCGGTTGTCGACCCCGACCTGTTCGGTCACCGTCATCACGCCGTCCTGCCATCCAGTTAGTCGCCGATAACTGGAATTCAGGTTAATATTGATTAACCGAGATGTCCAGGTGTGCTGAAAGGAGCGCGTGTGACCAGCGCCGACACCGCCACGCTCACCCGCAGGGAACAACTGAAGATGCAGCGAAGGGCGCAGCTGCTCGATGCGGGTGCCCGGCTCATCGCCGACCGTGGGTTCCTCGGCATGCGCCTGGAAGACCTCGGCGCGGCCGTCGGGATCAGCGGGCCCGCGGTCTACCGGCACTTCCCGAATAAGGACGCGCTGCTGGTTGAGCTGCTGGTCGGGGTCAGTCAGCGGTTGCTCGACGGCGGGAAGGCGGTGGTGGCGCGGACCGGGTCGGCGCGAGAGGCGCTGGACGGGCTGGTCGATTTCCATCTGGACTTCGCGCTCGGCGAGCCCGAGCTCATCCGGATCCAGGACCGCGACCTCGACAACGTTCCGGCCGGCCCCAGACGCGAACTGCGGCGCACCCAGCGTCAGTACGTCGAGATCTGGGTGACGGTGCTGCGGGAGTTGCATCCGGAATTGCCGGAGGAGACCGCGCGGGTGCAGGCCCACGCGGGCTTCGGCTTGATGAACTCCACGCCGCACAGCGCCACCGATGCCACCGCCACTCGGGCCCGGCCCGTGCTGCGACAGATGGCGCTGTCGGCATTGGGCTAGGCCCGCCGGAATCACCGTGCGGTCCACCCGCCATCCATGGTGTAGGACGCGCCCGTGACCATGCCCGCATTCGGCGAGGCGAGCCAACCCACCAGCGAGGCAACCTCTTGCGGCTCCACGAGGCGTTTGATCGCACTCTCGGTGAGCAGCACCCGTTCCAGCACCTCTTGCTCGGCTATCCCGTGTGCCTTGGCCTGATCGGCAATCTGCTTGTCCACCAAGGGGGTTCGAACATATCCGGGATTGACGCAATTGCTGGTGACGCCGTGACGGCCGCCTTCGAGTGCGGTCACCTTGGACAGACCCTCGAGCGCATGCTTGGCCGTCACGTATGCGACCTTGTATTCGGACGCGCGCAATCCATGTACCGAGGACAGATTGATGATCCGGCCGAAGCCGCGCCGATACATCTGCGGCAGTGCCGCGCGGATCAGCAGGAACGGCGCTTCGACCATGAGGGTCATCAGGTTCCGGAATCGCTCCGGTGGAAAATCCTCGATCGGGTTGATGCTCTGCACACCGGCGTTGTTCACCAGGATGTCCACGTCCAGGGTGAGTTGTTCCAGTGCCGTGACGTCGAGAAGGTCTATGGCCCAGGCTTTTCCGTCGATCTCGCTGGCGAGTGCCTTCGCACCGACGTCATCGATATCGGCGATGGTGACGGTAGCGCCGCGCGCGGCGAGTTCTCTGGCGCAGGCGGCGCCGATGCCGCTGGCGCCCCCGGTGATCATGGCCGAACGTCCGGTCAGGTCACTCATGCCCGCACCTCGCTGGCGCTCGGACCCGGCGCCGCAGGAGCTTGTGCGGCAAGGGTTTGCGCGTCGGCGGTGTCGATGCTCTCCAGTGTTATGCCCTTGGTTTCGCGGGCGAATAGGACGGCGATCGCGGTAATCGCCGCGGCCGCGGCCAAATACACGGCGATCGGTACCGCAGACCCATAGGTATTGAGCAAGCGCACGGCGATGATCGGGGCGAGCGATCCGGCCACGATCGAGGTGACCTGATAACCGAGGGAGACACCGGAATACCGCATCCGGGTCGGGAACATCTCGGCCATGATCGCGGGCTGGCCCGCATACATGAAGGCGTGGAATATCAGACCGATAATGATCGCGGACATGATGATCGCGTTGTGGCCACTGTCCATCATGGGAAAGGCGAAGAAACCCCAGGTGCCCGCGGTGAGCGCGCCGACCAGATACACCGGTCGCCGGCCGAAGCGGTCGGAAAGGTTGCCCGCCAACGGGATCATGAACAAGTGCACCGCATGTGCGGCCAGCAGCCACCAGAGGATGACCTTGGTGTCGACGTGCACATGCACCTTGAGATAGGTGATGGTGAAGGTGACCACCAGGTAGTAGAGGATGTTCTCGCCGAAACGCAGCCCCATCGCGGTGAATACGCCGCGCGGGTAGCGCCGCAGCACCTCGACCACGCTGAGGGAATTGGCCTTGATCTGCTCGATTTCCTGCTGTGCCGCAACGAAAATGGGCGCGTCGGTGACCTTGGTGCGAATGTAGTAGCCGACCAGCACGACCACCGCGGACAACCAGAATGCCACGCGCCAACCCCAGCTCAGGAAGGCGGCGTCGGACAGCGTGGAGGTCAATGCCAGCAGCGCGACCGTCGCCAACATATTGCCCACCGGCACCCCGGCCTGTGGCCAGCTCGCCCAGAAGCCGCGACTGCGGTTCGGACTGTGTTCGGCCACGAGCAGCACCGCACCACCCCATTCGCCACCGACCGCGAAGCCCTGGATGAATCGCAGGACGACCAGCAATGTCGGTGCCCAGTAACCGATTTGGGCGAAGGTCGGTAGACAGCCCATCAGGAAGGTCGCGCTGCCGACCAGCACCAGACTGAATTGCAGCAGCTTCTTGCGGCCGTATTTGTCACCGAAATGTCCGAAGACGACACCGCCCAACGGGCGTGCGGCGAAACCGACGGCGTAGGTGATGAAGGCGGCGAGGATCGCGTCGAGATCGCTGGTGCCCTTGGCGAAGAAGACCTTGCTGAAGACGAGCGTCGCGGCCGTGCCGTAGAGGAAGAACTCGTACCACTCGACGACGGTGCCCGCCATGGACGCGGCCACCACCCGCCTCAGCCCGGCCGGTACCCCGCCTGGATTGTTTCCCATCGGCCGCATTGCATCGCGCACGCTCATCGAACATCTCCTTCATGACCGGGGGCACATCTGGCACGAAGATGTGACGGCCCCCACATTTCGTGGTCAGGACGAGTATTCGTGCACACATCTTGGGCCGCAATGACCAGTTGTGCAGTGCGCATCTGCAAGAATGCAGATATGAGTTCGGCCGCCTCGGGTGCCAGCCGCCCCAGCGCGGATGATCTGCTGGTTCTGCTCGCCGTGGGGCGCTCGGGGCGCTTCGTGTCGGCTGCCGAGGAGCTCGGGATCAACCACACCACCATCTCGCGCCGCATTGCCGCGCTGGAGCAGACGCTGGGTGGGCGGGTACTCACCAGGGCGACCGGTGGTTGGGAGTTGACCGATCTCGGGCGCGAGGCGTTGGCGGCGGCCGAAGCGGTGGAATCGGCGGTCAAGTCATTGGCTACCGACGCCGATGGCATGCGGGTGCTAGAGGGCGTGGTCCGGATTTCGGCGACCGACGGATTCAGCGCCTACGTGGCGGCACCGGCCGCCGCGGAGGTGCAGCGGCGGCATCCGAAGATCTCGGTGGAGATCGTCGCGGCGACCCGGCGGGCGTCCCAGCAACGCTCGGGTCTGGATATCGAAGTTGTGGTGGGTGAGCCGCAGGTGCATCGCGCCAGGGCTGTGCGGTTGGCCGACTACTGTCTCGGGCTCTACGGTTCGCGCGAGTATCTTCGTGAACACGGAACGCCGACGACCGTAGGGGATCTCGCGCGCCACTCGTTGGTCTACTTCATCGATTCCATGTTGCAAGTGGACGACTTGGACCTGGCTTCCAGCTTCGCCCCCGCCATGCGTGAATCAGTCACTTCCACCAATGTTTTCGTGCACGTCGAAGCGACCCGCGCGGCCGCGGGTATCGGCTTGCTGCCATGCTTCATGGCCGATCGTCACGACGACTTGATCCGAGTGCTTCGCAAGGAAGTCTCCGTTCGGCTCACCTATTGGCTGGTTACTCGGACCGAGACATTGCGCAGGCCCGAGGTGGCGGCGGTGGTCGATGCGATTCAGGTTCGGGTGCGGGAACAGCGGAATGTTCTGCTCGGCTTATCGGCGTAATCACTCGAGGTACCGACCACGGCATCGGATACACCATGCAGTTCGGCACGGATGCGAAGACCGTGACGACAACCCTCGATTCGGGAACGTTCACCGCAACCTCGACCGGAATCGCTATCGCGGATCGAGACGGTCAGCTGATTTCCACTGTGCCACTGGTCTTTCCGGCGAAGAATCGCGATATCGCCTTGCAACCCACCATTGATCACGACGGCAAGGCATTGACCTTGCGCCCCATCGATGACCCGGCGGCGGAATCCCAGCCGACCACATCGGCGGAGCGCTGGAACCAGGAAGTGCAGCGCGCCTCCTTCGGAGCGCTGATCGGCGCGGGTATCGGCCTGATCATCGGCCTGCCCCTCGGCGGCATCATCCTCTTCCCGATCCCCATGGCCACCACCGCCATCGGCGCAGCCATCGGCTTCCTCGCCGTAGGTGGACAGCCGTTGATCGACGCAGGCGTCGCCTACTTCAGCGGCCAGCCATAGCCTGATCGGATCAACAAGATCGGTGGCTCAGAACCCGTGTGCTGAGCCACCGACGTGTTTCCGGCTGTTCTTTCGGGCTCGGTATCAGGGGCTGAGAGTGAGCACGGGCGACCGTTTGCGGCGATGTTCTGCGGTCCGATGATTCGGACACAGGACTTGCAGGATAGGGGTTTCAGGTGCTCAGAGTGAGCGTGCCGTCGGTCATGCGGTAGACGGAGTTCATCTGATGTAGGTGGGTTCGGTCGTGGGTTACCAGCAGGGTGGCCGCGTTTTGGGCGCGGGCTACGGTGAGGATCAGGTCGATTATGGCGGTGCCGCGTTCGGTATCGAGGGCGCTGGTTGGTTCGTCGATGACCAGGAGGGACGGCTCGTTCATCAGGGCGCGGGCTATGTTGACGCGTTGGCGTTGGCCGCCGGAGAGTTGCGCGGGGCGTTTGGCGTGCTGGTCGGCTAGGCCAACGGCGTCGAGTAATTCCATTGCCTTGGTGTGGGTTTCGCGGCGTCGGGTAGGTGAGGTGAACAGGTGCTGGCCGAGGTGGGACATGGCCACTAGTTGTTCGACGGCGGTCAGGGCGGGGATGAGGTTGGGCTGTTGGAAGACGATGCCGATGGATGAGCGGCGCAGGGCGGCGGCTTCGCGACGGGTGAGGGTGGCGAGATCTACTGTGTCGTCGGGTGTTTGGAGGGTTATGCGGCCGGAGTCGGGGCGGATCAGGGTGGAGACTACGGCGAGGAGGCTTGATTTGCCCGAGCCGGAGGGGCCGGTGATCGCGGCGATGGTGCCACCCCTGACGTGCAGGTTCACCTGATTCAGTGCGGTGAGGCGGCCAGTGCCGTCCGGGTAGGTGAGGGATGTTTCGCTCACGGTGAGAGCGGTTTTCGTAGTGGTTGCGGTGGTCATGCGGATCTCCGGAGGTCAGCGGGTCGCACCCAGTGCGGTCAGCGGGTCGGTGGTGAACAGGAAGCGCAGGGCGAAGGCCGCTCCCAGCAGGCCGAGCAGTATGAGGGCCGCTGCGGGGAACAGGGTTGTCGAAAGATCGAGCACGAAGGGCAGCGCGTCACCGATGAATGTCGCTGCGGCGATGGTGATTCCGAGTCCCGCTGCGACACCGGCGGCCAACACGATCGCCGCTTGGGCGATGGCGTCGCGGACCAATGATCCCGATGTCGCGCCGAGTGCCTTCAGGGTCGCGATATCGGGCATGCGCTGCACCGTCCACACGGTGAAGAATGCGCCGATCACCAGGGCGGAGATGGCGAAGAGCAGCACCGTCATCAGAGTCAGCGAACCGTTTTCGGCTTGGTAGGAACTCAATGCCGACAGTGATCCGGCGACGCTGGTCGAGGTCGTGTCCGCAGATGCGTTGGTGGAGGCGGCATTCAGGATATCGGATACCGCGAGCACCGTGGCGGCGCCGCCGCGTGGGCTCACCGATTGCCAGTCGGCGAGTGACATCCAGACGACGGGGGTGTGGCTGTACCAGTCGTCGCCCTCGATTGTGGCGACTCGGAAGGTTTGCGCGCCGAGCGTGACGGTGTCACCGATGACGGCATCGAGGGCCTTGGCCGCGCCGGTGCTGAGCACGACGGCGCCGGAATCGGTTGCGATGCGGTTGCCGAATGCGGTTCCGGCGGTGCCGAACAGCGCGACCTGGGCGGGTTTGGTCGCACCCCGCCCCGATACCGCACCCTGCGCCCGGCTGATGCCGATCGGGTGCACCGCGCCCGCGCCCGCCTGCCAGGCCTCGACCTGCCGCTCGGTCAGTGCGGAAGTGTCGAAGGACGGATCCGAGTTGTTATCGGCGAAGACAATGGCATCGGCGTGGATCGCCTCGATGGCTGAGATGTTCTGGTGCGCGAGTCCGGCGGTGAGACCGCTCAGGAAACTCACCAGCAACGCCACCAGCGTGACGACCAGGGTGATGAGCAGAAAACGGCCGCGTGCGGCCCGCAGATCCCGGAGTGCGACGAACATGCCACCACCCTGCCGCGTGGCGATGCCCCCGCCATCGCGCATGCGAAGGTATGCGCCCCGATCGAAGGTTGGTCGGTGTTTTACGCCTTTCGATGGATGCCGCCCGGATAGCCGCACATAAGCTGACAACGTGCATTCGTCGCCGTTCACCCCGGTCGTCACCGCACTGCGGTTGGGGCTGCATGTGCTGGTGACGGCGCTGGCCGTGGTGGTCGCGGTGCGTGCACTGCTACCGGGCGCCGGACATCCGCTCGGCGTCGTCACGCTGACCGTGGCGTTGTTGGCCGTGTACTTCGCCGGTGCGCTGGTCGGTCGCCATCCGGCGGGGATCCGCATCTGGCTGGCGGCGCTGACGCTGCTGTGGCTCGGCCTCGTGGTGCTCGCGCCCGATGCCGGATACCTCGCGTTCGGCGTGTACTTCCTCTACCTGCACCTGCTGCCGCGACCGTGGAGTCTGCTCGCGGTTGGTGCGGCCACGGCGGTGGCGGTGATCGGTTTCGGGATGCACCGCGGCTGGTCCGTGCCGGGGGTGATCGGGCCGGTGCTCGGCGCGGGCGTTGCGGTGGGGATCGGGCTCGGCTACCAGGCGCTTTTCCGTGAATCCGCGCAACGTCAGCGCCTGATCGACGAATTGCTCGATACCCGAGCGACTCTCGCCGAACAGGAGCGAACGGCGGGCAAGTTGGCCGAGCGTGAACGGCTGGCGCAGGAGATCCACGACACCGTCGCGCAGGGTTTGAGCAGCATCCAGTTGCTGCTGCACGCCGCGGAACGGTCTGCGCCGAAGCATCCTGCGCTGCAACAGATTCGACTTGCCCGCGAGACCGCGGCGGAGAGTCTGGCCGAGACGCGAAGGCTGATAGCGGAATTGACCCCTGCCGCCCTGGAGGCACAGAGCCTCGCGCAGGCGCTGGCACGCATCTGTCAACGCGCCGAGGCGCCGGGACTGTTCACCCAGATGGCCGTCGAGGGCACGCCGGAGCGCCTGCCGATGCCCGTCGAGGCGGCACTGGTTCGGATCGCGCAGGGGGCGGTCTCGAACGTGGTGCGCCACGCCGGCGCCAGCCGAATGCGATTGACGCTGACCTACGCCGATACCGATGTGTACCTCGACGTGGTAGACGACGGCACGGGCATCGATCCATCGGTGCTCGACCGCGCCCCAGCGGGCACCTTCGGGCTAGCCGCCATGCGCAGTCGCGTCGAACAGCAGGGCGGCACGATGGCGGTCGAGTCCGAACCCGGCCACACCGCGGTCACCGTCTCCTTTCCACTGGAGACCGCGTCCCCGGAATCCCGCTCTGATTTCGGCCTTGTTTCGGGCCTACCCGCCGCGGAAACGAGCCCTGCGAAATCCGAACCTCCGCGGAACTACCCCCAACTGCCCGCCCTGGCGCAGCGTGCAACGGAGCCCGTCGCCGCGCCGAGCGATTCCGAACTGTCCGCAGTGGTGCGGCGTGCAACGGAGCCCGTCGCCGCGCCGAGCGATTCCGAACTGTCCGCAGTGGTGCGGCGTGCGGCGGAATCCGAGACTGCGCCGAATGACTGCGGCGCGTCCGCGGCGAGGCAGACAACGTCGGAACCGGTCGCCATGCCGAGCGAATCGGAACTGCCCGCCCTGGTGTGGCGTGCGGCGAGATCCGAGACTGCGCAGAACGAAACCACTAGGCACGCAGCGGATTCCGGTTCGCGGTCAGGCGAACCCGCTCCTGGCATACCAAAGGCAACCGACCGGGAGACCCGCACATGATCCGTCTGCTCCTGGCCGACGACCACGCCATCGTGCGCGCGGGCCTGCGCGCACTACTGGAGAGCAATCCGGATATCGCCGTCGTCGGTGACGCACCGACCGCCGAGGCCGCCGTCGCGTTCTGCACCACCACCCCGGTCGATCTGGTGCTGATGGATCTGAGTTTCGGCCCCGGCCGCTCCGGCGTCGACGCGACCGCCCAATTGCGTGCGCTCGACAAGCCGCCCAATGTTCTGGTCGTCACCAATTACGACACCGACGCCGACATCCTCAGCGCCATCGAGGCCGGGGCCTGCGGGTACATCCTCAAGGACACCCCACCGACCGAACTGCTCGCGGCGGTGCGTTCGGCGGCCGCCGGGGAGAGTGTGCTCTCGCCCGCGGTGGCCTCCAAGCTGATGATCCGCGTGCGCCGGGCCGACACCACCCTGAGTCCCCGCGAAATCGAGGTCCTGCGCCTGGTCGCCAACGGCAGCTCGAACCGAGAGATCGCCAAGGACCTGTTCCTCAGCGAAACCACCATCAAATCCCACCTGGTCCACATCTACGCCAAACTCGGCGTCCGCTCCCGCACCTCCGCCGTCGCCCGCGCCCGCGAACAAGGCGCCATCTAGCCACCGATCAAGATCAGGTGGCACTGGGGGCGGAGACTTCTCGCGTTTTGCCGCCATAGTTTCCCCATGATCATCGGCCCAGTGCCTAGGGTGGGGGGATGGGCTCAGGTTTGGATTCCAAGGTGCGGGAGTTTTTGAGTTATGGGAAGCGGACTGGGAAGGTGGCGTTTGTGGCTGCCGATGGGCGGCCGGTGGTGACGCCGGTGTGGTTTGTGCTCGAGGGGGACGAGCTGGTGTTCAATACCGGTAAGGCCACGAGTAAGGGGAGGGCCTTTGCTCGCGATCCGCGCGTCGCGGTGGTGGTCGACCTCGAGGAGGAGCCGTACTCCTCCATTCAGATCCAGGGCACGGTGACCCTGTCCGAGGATCCCGACGAACTCCTGCGTACCGCGACCGAGATCGCCGGTCGCTATATGGGCGCGGATCGCGCCGAGGAATTCGGCAAGCGAAACGGCGTCCCGGGCGAACTGGTGGTGCGGGTGCGCCCGGAAAAGGTGATCGCCCACTTCGACGCGACGGCCTAGCCCTAAACTCACCAGTATGACCGTGCACTTCATCGGGGCCGGGCCGGGCGCCGCGGACCTGCTGACCGTCCGCGCGGTCGAGTTGCTGCGCACCGCTGCGGTCTGCCTCTACCCGGGCACCTACCTGGATCCCGAGGTGCTCGCGCACTGCGCCCCCGGTACCGAACTGATCGACACCCAACACCTGGACATCGACCAGATCACCGAGCATCTGGTGCGCGCGCACCGCTGCGGAAACGATGTCGCCCGCCTGTGCTCCGGCGACCCCTCCATATATTCGGCCCTCACCGAACAAACCCGCCGCCTCGACGCCGCGGACGTGCCGTGGGACATCACCCCCGGCGTCCCCGCCTATGCCGCCGCGGCCGCCCTGCTGGGTACCGAGTTGACCGTCCCGGAGGTGGTCCAGTCGGTGGTGCTCACCCGCACCCGGGCCCGATCGACCGCCATGCCCGAATCCGAGGCACTGACGAACTTCGCGCGGACCCAGGCCACGCTGGTGCTGCATCTGGCCATTACCCGAATCCGTCCCCTGGCGGCCGAGCTGACCGCGGCCTACGGCGCCGATTGCCCGACCGCCGTGGTCTATCGAGCCAGCCAACCCGACCAACTGGTCCTGCGCGGTACCCTCACCGATATCGCTGACCAGGTCGAATCCGCGGGTCTGCGGCAAGCCGCCGTCATTCTCGTCGGCCGCGCCCTCACTCCGAATCTGCCCTGCACCCAGTCCCATCTCTATGACCCCGCCCGTGACCGTCACCGACCTTCGCAAGCAGTGTGAGATCGGTGACAGGTGCCCAGCAAACTTGCGATGATCGCGCTGCCAGGGGTGATGTTTTCCAGCTATGGGAGCTGATTGGTCGGGTGGCGACGACGACGGTAGATTGTTTCGGTGATCTGCATTGAACTTCCCGGCGGAGCCGGTCGGTGGGTGGCGGGCATGGTCGCGCCCATGTAACAAGGTCGGCCTGGCGGGCAGATAGTGCCAATGAACATTTTTTGCTTGATTGATGAGAACTGAACGCGGGAACACAGACGCCACGCTGGCCTAGGTGCGCGTCCACATCCCGGTGTTCATCGGGGAGCGCTCGTGTGGTGTTCCGGAAGCGAGGTTACGGTTGGACCGGCTGGATTTCGGCGGAAACGGCGAAACTGGTGGCGAACGAGCGCACGCTGCCTCGAGGGAGTCGAGTGAGCCGTTCCCGCTGTCTCCGGCGCAGCTGGGTATCTGGTACGCCCAGCACGTCGACCCGCAGGTGCCGATCAACATCGCGCAGTACGTCGACCTGCACGGCGACCTCGACCTCGAGGTCCTGCGCGAGGCGCTGATCAGCTCCGGGCAGGAGCGTGGCTCCGGCATGCTCTGCATTACCGAGATCGATGGCCAGCCGTATCAGTGGATCGACTACACGATTCCGGACCGGGACAAGGTCTACTACGTCGACTTCCGCGGTGAGGACGATCCCGAGGCCGCCGCCATGGCGTGGATGCGCGCCGAGTACAGCGCACCGCTGAACCTGCTCGAGGATCGGCTGCTGCGCTTCGCGGGCCTGCAGGTGGGCGATCACCACTGGTACCTGTACCTGCGCGCGCACCACATCGTGCTGGACGGCTTCGGCGCGGTGACCAACCTGTCCAGAGTGGCCGAGTGGTACACCGCCCTGTTGAACGGCACCGAGCCCGCACCGGCCAATGCCGCGCACCTGCGCACGCTCCTCGAGCAGGAGATGGCCTACCGGGACAGCTCCCGGTTCCAGTCGGACAAGAAGTACTGGGCCGAGCGGGTCGCCGGTGTCGAGGACGGCACCAGTCTGGTTGGCCGGTCCGCGGGGCCTGCGCCGATCAACACCCTCAGCAGTGTGCTGCTCTCGGACGAGCAGAACGCGGTGCTCGAAGCGGCTGTGACGCGCCATGATTCGTCGCCGGCCGGGTTGCTGCTCGCCGCGTTCGCCGGATATCTGGCGCAGTGGACCAGTTCCGAGGACGTGATCCTGAGTCTGCCGGTGACCGCGCGGACCACCGCCGTGATGCGCCGCTCCGGTGGCGTCTCGTCCAATATCGTGCCGCTGCGGCTGCGGATCGGGCACGAGACCACCGTGGCCGACGTGCTCAAGCAGGTCCAGGTCGAGGTGACCGGCGCACTGCGGCACCAGCGCTACCGGCATGAGGACATCCGCCGCGACGCGGCCGGTGACGGAGTGGTGACCAGGGAGTTCTTCGGTCCTTGGATCAACATCATGCTGTTCCAGGACAAGATCAGCATGGGCTCCATGGTGGGCACCATGGTGGTGCTGTCCACCGGCAGCATCGAGGATCTCGGCGTCAACTTCTATCAGTCCGAGGGCGGTTCGCGCGCGCGCATCGACTTCGAGACGAACCCGAACCTGTACTCCGAGGCGGAAACGCGGCGTCAGCACGAACGCTTCCTCGAATTCTTCGACCGCTTCCTGCGGGCCGAGGCGGATGCGCCGGTCTGGGGCCTCGAGCTGACCACGGCCGCGGAGCGGGAGCTGACCGTCGCGGAGTGGAACGACTCCGAGCAGGACGTCCCGGCAACCACCCTGGCGGCCCTGCTGGATGCGCAGATAGAGCTGACCCCGGACAACGTTGCCCTCGATTTCGAGGACGCCACGCTGACCTATGCGGAATTCGCCGCGCGGGTCAACCGGCTGGCCCGCTTCCTGATCGCCGACGGTGTCGGCCCGGAATCCCTTGTCGCACTTGGCATGCGACGTTCGCTCGAACTCGTCGTCGGCATGCACGCGGTGCTCAAGGCCGGTGGCGCGTATGTGCCGATCGATCCCGATCATCCCGCCGATCGCACCGCCTACATCCTCGAGTCCGCGGCACCGGTCTGTGTGCTGACCGTCTCTACCGACGAACTCGAGCTGCCGGAATCGGTGCGCCGAGTCGAGATCGACACTCTCGATGTATCGACGTACGACGCTGCGCCGGTGGCGGATTCGGAGCGGCTCGCACCGCTGCGGCCGGAGAACACCGCCTATGTGATCTACACCTCGGGTTCGACCGGACGCCCGAAAGGTGTTGCGGTAACCCATCATGCGATCGTCAACCAGCAGCTGTGGATGCTCGATGAGTACCGGCTGACCGCTGACGATGTGTACCTGCAGAAGACCGCGACCACCTTCGACGTATCGCTGTGGGGTTACTTCCTGCCGCTGATGGTCGGCGCGAAACTTGTTGTCGCGACCCCGGACGGGCACCGCGATCCACTGTATGTCGCCGAGATGATCGAGCGGCACAAGGTCACCGTCACCGACTTCGTGCCGTCCATGCTGACGGTCTTCGTCGCCCACGCCACCGCCGCCCAATGTGCCACGCTGCGTGCGGTTTTCGTGATCGGTGAGGCGCTGCCGCCGGAGACCGCCGCTGGTTTCCGCGCGATCACCTCCGCCGGCCTGCACAATCTCTACGGCCCCACCGAGGCCGCGGTCTCGGTCACCTACTGGGAGGCCACCGCCGCCGACACCGTCACGGTGCCGATCGGCATTCCGGAGTGGAATGTCCAGGTCTACGTACTGGATTCGCGGCTGCGTCCGGCGGCCGTTGGCGCACCGGGTGAGCTTTATCTGGGTGGACGTCAGCTGGCGCGCGGTTACCGTGGTCGTCCGGATCTGACCTCGGATCGATTCGTCGCCAACCCGTTCGGTACCGATGGCGAGCGCATGTACCGCACCGGTGACCTGGTGCGCTGGAGTGTCGCGGGCACCCTGGAATACATCGGCCGCACCGACTTCCAGGTCAAATTCCGTGGTCAGCGCATCGAGCTCGGTGAGATCGAAACCGATCTGCTCGCCCACCCTGCCGTCAGCCAGGCCGCGGTGCTTGTGGTCGATACCGCGACCGGTCAGCAGCTGGTCGCCTATGTCGTACCCGCGCCGGGGCAGTCGATCGAACCGATCGAGCTCACCCGGTTCGTCGCGGAAAAACTGCCCAGCTACATGGTGCCGGCGGCGATCATGGTGCTGGACGCGTTCCCGCTCAACACCTCCGGCAAGCTGGACCGCAAGGCCCTGCCGGAGCCGGTATTCAGTGCCGACGCGGCCGTCTTCCGCGCGCCGCGCACCCCGGCCGAGCAGATCGTGGCGGCCATCTTCGCCGACGTGCTCAGCCAGGAACGCATCGGTATCGATGACAACTTCTTCGATCTGGGCGGCAACTCGCTGGTCGCCACCCAGGTGGTGGCGCGGATCGGCGCGGCGTTCGGCACCCGCATCGGGGTGCGCGCGCTGTTCGAAACCCCGACCGTGGCAGGTCTGGCCGCACGCGCCGAATCGGCCCCGCCCACCGAGCGGCCACGTCCGGCCCTGGTGGCCCAGGAGCTGCCCGAGCAGGTGCCGCTGTCGATGGCTCAGCAGCGCATGTGGTTCATCAACCAATTCGACTCCACGCTGCCGACCTATAACCTGCCGTTCGTGG
Source organism: Nocardia sp. NPDC050630 (assembly GCF_044457245.1). Lineage (NCBI taxonomy): Bacteria > Bacillati > Actinomycetota > Actinomycetes > Mycobacteriales > Nocardiaceae > Nocardia > Nocardia sp. NPDC050630. The sequence goes on along the minus strand of NZ_JBITGN010000016.1, from coordinate 133,682 downwards.
TGCGGCTGGGCGGTCGCGTCGATCTCGACGCGATGCGGGCCGCGCTCACCGATGTGCTGACCCGTCAGGAATCGCTGCGCACCATTTTCCCCAACTCGGGCGACGGTGCCTATCAGCAGGTGCTGCCGATCCAAGAGGTCGACCTCAGTATCACCGTGCAGCCGATCGAGGCGGCCGAACTCCTCGACGTGCTGACCGAATTCGCCTCCGCTGGCTTCGATGTCTCCACCGAACTGCCCATCCGGGTGCGCCTGTATCAGATCACCGATGCGTCCTCCGATCACACCGCCGACTACGCGCTCGCATTCGTCGTGCACCACATCGCGGCGGACGGCGTCTCGTTCGGACCGCTCGCACGCGATGTCACGACCGCGTATCTGGCCCGCGCGGCCGGGCAAGCGCCAGCCTGGGCACCCCTGCCGGTGCAGTACCGCGACTACACCCTGTGGCAGCGCGAATTGCTCGGTGCCGAAAGCGATCCCGACTCCATGGCCGCCCGCGAGATCGCCTACTGGCGGGACGCGCTGGCCGGGCTGCCGGATCAGCTGGATCTGCCCACCGATCGGCAGCGTCCGCCGGTGCAGAGCTTCCGCGGCGCACAGTTCAATTTCGATATCGATGCCGAACTGCACACCCGGCTTAGCGCATTGGCCCGCGCCGAGGGCGCGACCCCGTTCATGGTGCTGCACGCCGCGCTCGCGGTGCTGCTGGCCCGGCTGTCCGGCACCACCGATATCGCCATCGGCACCCCCATCGCCGGACGCGGCGAACAGGCCCTCGACGACCTGATCGGCATGTTCGCCAACACGCTCGTGCTGCGCTCGGAGGTCGATCCGGGTCGGTCCTTCACCGAATTCCTCGCGCGCACCAGGGAAATCGACCTCGCGGCGTTCGCGTACAGCGATGTTCCGTTCGAGCGTCTCGTCGAGGTGGTCAACCCGACTCGGTCGCAGGCGCGGCATCCGCTGTTCCAGGTGATGCTGTCGTTCCAGGAGATGTCGCACGGCACGCTGGAACTGCCCGGACTGTCGGTGTCGGCCGCTGAGGTCGAAGTCAATATCGCCAAATTCGATCTGCTCTGGACACTGACCGAACATCGCGGCAACCAGGGCGAGCCCGCGGGCGTTTCGGTCGCCGTCTCCTACGCCACCGACCTGTTCGACCAGGCGACGGTATCCTCGTTCGCCGATCGGCTGGTGCGGATCCTGCGCGGTGTGACCGTGGATCCGGCGGCGATTGTCGGCGATATCGATCTGCTCGACGAGCGCGAGATCGAGCTGGCCCGTGACGGCTGGCACGGCACACCGCGTGCGATCGAGGCGGCCGGGACGGTCAGCGATCTGTTCGTCCGTCAGGCGGCCGCGACACCGGATGCGGTCGCCGTTGTCGACCGCTCCGTGGACGGCTTCACCCCGGCCGTCGGCGCTTCGCTAACCTACGCCGAGTTCGGGTCTCGGGTGCACGCGCTCGCGCGCTGGCTGATCCAGGCGGGCGTCGGTCCGGATGTACCGGTCGCGCTCGGTATGCGGCGCTCGCTCGAGCTGATGATCGCGATCCACGCGGTGCTCGAGGCCGGTGGCACCTACGTGCCGCTCGATCTCGATCAGCCGGCCGAACGCATCGCCCATGTGCTCGATACCGCGGCCCCGGCCTATGTGCTGACCAATTCCCGTGACCGCTTCGCGCCGGAAGGCCTGGAGTCGCTCGTTGTCGACGAGCTCGATCTGTCCGGGATCTCCGATACCCCGGTGACCGATGCCGAGCGCGTCTCGCCATTGCGCCCAGAGCATTTGGCGTACGCGATCTTCACCTCGGGCTCCACCGGGCGTCCGAAGGGCGTCGGCGTATCGCATGCCGCGCTGGTGCACCAGATGCGCTGGCTCATCAGCGAATTCGGGATCGACGCCGACGACGTCGCACTGTACAAGACGCCCGCCACCTTCGACGCGTCGGTGTGGGAGCCGTTGGCGCCCTTGCTGACCGGTGGCCGGACCGTCATCGCCACCCACGACGGCTACCGCGACACCCAATATCTGACCGAGGTCATCGCCGCCGAACAGGTCACCATCACCTCGTTCGTGCCGTCATTGCTGACCGTCTTCGCCGGTACCGTCGATCCGGCGGCACTGAGCTCGGTGCGCATGCTGCTGGTCGGTGGTGAGGCATTCACCGGCGAGGCGGTAGAGGCGTTCCGCAAGCTCGGTCGCCCCGATATCACCCTGATCAACCTTTACGGCCCAACGGAATTCACCGTCAACGCCACCCACGCGGTCGTCCGCGAGGTGGTGCGCGGCGCGGTGCCGATCGGTGCGCCGGTCTGGAACACCCAGGCATACATCCTGGACGCGCGGCTGCATCCGGTGCCGCCGGGTGTCGCGGGTGAGCTGTACCTGTCGGGACCCCAGCTGGCGCGCGGGTACCTCACACGTGCGGATATGACGGCCGATCGCTTCGTCGCGAATCCATTCGGCCCCAGCGGTTCTCGCATGTACCGCACCGGTGACCTGGTGACCCGCGATGCGGCGGGACAGATCGTCTACAGCGGTCGCACCGACTTCCAGGTGAAACTGCGCGGTGTCCGGATCGAGCTCGGCGAGATCGAAGCCGCCTTGCGCGCCCATCCTTCGGTGGCGCAGGCAGTCGCGCTGGTCCGTTCCGACAGCAGGCTCGGCGACCAGTTGGTCGCCTATGTGGTGCCGACCGAGGCCGAGCCGGAAGCCGGATTCGATGTCGCGCTGCGCACGCATCTGTCCGCCATGGTGCCCACCTATATGGTGCCCGCGGCTTTCGTGACGCTCGAGGCCATGCCGCTCAATGCGAACGGCAAACTCGATCGGCGCGCCCTGCCCAAGCCGGTCTTCGAGGTGCACACCTTCCGTGCGCCGAGCACACCGATCGAGGAGATCGTCGCCCAGATCTTCGGCGAGGTGCTCGACCTGCCGCGCGTTGGCGTGGACGACGACTTCTTCGACCTCGGCGGCAACTCGCTGATCGCCACCCAGGTCGCCTCCCGCATCGGCACCGCACTCGATACCCGGGTGCCGGTGCGGATGGTGTTCGAGGCCTCCACCGTGGCCGCGCTGGCGGCTCGGGTGGAATCACATGCCGGTGCGGGTGCCCGCAGTGCGTTGGTCGCCCGGGAACGCCCGGAAGCAGTGCCGCTGTCGCTCGCGCAGCAGCGGATGTGGTTCCTCAACCGCTTCGATACCGCCTCCGCGGTCAATAACATTCCGGTCGCCATCCGGCTCTCCGGTGATCTCGATGTCGCCGCATTGCAGGTCGCGGTCATCGACGTGATCGACCGGCACGAATCGCTGCGCACCGTCTTCCCGGAGACCAAGAGCGGTCCGGTTCAGGTCGTGCTCGACGCCGCGCAGATCGTGCCCGATCTGACGCCGTACCGGGTCACCGAGGAGACCCTGGTCGAGCATCTGATCGACCTGGCCTCCATGGCCTTCGACGTCACCGACGAAGTGCCCTTGCACGCAAGGCTTTTCGAGATCAGCGAATCCGAGTTCGTACTCGGCATGGTGGTACACCATATTTCGGCCGACGGTTGGTCGATGGGGCCGCTGGCGCGCGATGTCATGGTGGCGTACGCGGCACGCACCTCGTGGGAGTCGCCCGCTTGGGCGGCGCTGCCGGTGCAGTACGCGGACTATGCGCTGTGGCAGCGTGAGGTGCTCGGCTCCGAGGACGATCCGAATTCGCTGATTTCCAGCCAGATCCGGTACTGGACCGAACAACTCGCGGATCTGCCCGACGAACTGGTGCTGCCGTCGGACCGCCCGCGTCCGGCGATTGCCTCCTACCGGGGCGGTACCTACGCGTTCGTGATCTCCGCCGAGACCCAGCGTGCGCTCATCGATCTGGGTCGCAAGCACAATTCGTCGCTGTTCATGGTCATGCACAGTGCGCTCGCGGTGTTGCTGGCGCGCGCCAGCGGTACCAGCGATATCGCCATCGGCACTCCGGCGGCCGGTCGTGGTGAGGCCGCGTTGGACGACCTGATCGGCATGTTCGTCAATACGCTCGTATTGCGCACCGATGTCGCGGGTTCGGCGAGTTTCGCCGATCTGCTCGCCCTGGCGCGGGAAACCGACCTGCAGGCGTTCGCGCATGCGGATCTGCCGTTCGAGCGCTTGGTCGAAATTCTCAACCCGGCCCGCTCGCAGGCGCGCAATCCGCTGTTCCAGGTGATGCTGGCGTTCCAGAACGTCAAGCAGGCCAACCTCGAACTGCCCGGGCTCTCGGTCAACGGCATCGATTACGACGCGCGGCTGGCCAAATTCGATCTGCAGCTGACCCTGCAGGAGACCCAGGAATCCGGCGAGGCCGCCGGTATGTCGGCCGAAATCTCCTATGCCCTCGATCTTTTCGATGAAGACACGGTAGCAGCCTTCGCGCGCCGCCTGGATCGAATTCTGGCGGCCATCATCGCCGATCCGACTGTGCCGGTCGGCGATATCCAGCTGCTCGACGATGAGGAAACCGCACTGGCGGTGCTCGGCTGGAACGACACCGAGCACGATTTGCTGCCGCGCCGTCAGCCCGGTCGCACCCCGCGTCGTTCCGGTGCTCACCAAACTGGTGGTCTCACTCTGGTCGGCGAGTTCGCCGCGCAGGCCGCGGCCACACCGGATGCGGTCGCGATCGTGGACCCGGCGACCGGAACCGCCCTGACCTATGCCGAATTCGGTGCGCGCGTGCACCGGTTGGCGCGGCGGCTGATCGAGGCCGGTGTCGGGCCGGAAAAGCTTGTCGCCCTCGGTCTGCGGCGTTCGGTCGACCTCGTAGTCGCGGCCTATGCCGTGCAGGAGGCCGGTGGTGGCTATGTGCCGCTGGACCTGGATCAGCCCACGGAGCGGATCAGCTATGTGCTCGAGTCGGCGGCACCGGTCTGTGTGCTGACGACCTCGCGCGACGACTTCGAAAGCGGCGGGCTGCCGACGCTTTCCATCGATGAGCTCGAGCTCTCCGAGTACTCGGATGCGCCGGTTACCGATGAGCAGCGGATTGCGCCACTGCGGCCGGAGAACACCGCCTATGTGATCTTCACGTCGGGTTCGACGGGTCGGCCGAAGGGTGTGGCGGTGCCGCACGCTGCCGTCGTCAACCAGATTCGTTGGATCACCGGTCAATACGGTATCGGTGCCGATGATGTCGTGTTGTTCAAGACCCCTGCGACATTCGACGTGTCGGTGTGGGAACTGTTCGGCCCGTTGAGCACCGGTGGCCGGATCGTTGTCGCGAGCCCGGATGGTCATCGCGACCCGCAGTACCTCATGGAAGTCATTGCGGCCGAACGGGTCACGATGACCTCCTTCGTGCCATCGATGCTGACCGTCTTCGCGGGCAGTGTGGATGCCGCCGGTGGTGCGGCATTGGAGTCGTTGCGCGCATTGCTCGTCGCGGGTGAAGCTTTCACCGGTGACGCCGTCGCCGCGATTCGCAAGGTCAGCTCCGCTGAGCTCTACAACCTCTACGGCCCGACCGAATTCGCGGTGCACGCGACGCACGGTCCGGTGGCGCAGGGGCTGGTCGGCGCGGTGCCGATCGGTCTGCCGGTCTGGAACGCCCAGGCGTATGTGCTCGATGCTCGGCTGCATCCGGTCGCGCCGGGTGTCGCGGGTGAGTTGTATCTGGCCGGTGCGCAGTTGGCGCGCGGCTACTTCGGGCGTACCGATCTGACCGCGGATCGTTTCGTGGCCAACCCGTTCGGCGTCTCCGGATCCCGGATGTACCGCACCGGCGACCTGGTGACCCGCAATGCCGACGGCGCGATCGTGTACCTCGGCCGTACCGACTTCCAGGTGAAACTGCGTGGTCTGCGCATCGAGCTCGGTGAGATCGAAACCGCGCTCACCGCACACGATTCGGTGGCCCAGGCGGTCGCGCTGGTGCGCGCGGATGCGCGGACCGGTGATCAGCTGGTCGCCTATGTGGTGCCCGCCAGCGGGGGCGCGGTCGACCTGGACGAGCTGCGCGCGCACCTGACCGAGCAGCTGCCGTCCTATATGGTCCCCGCCGCGATCGTGGTGCTCGACGCGATGCCGTTGAACCCCAACGGCAAGCTGGATCGCCGCGCGCTGCCCGAGCCGGTCTTCGAGGCCAAGGAATTCCGCGCACCGTCGACCCCGATCGAAGAGATCGTCGTCGACATCTTCAGCGATGTGCTCAGCCACGAGCGCATCGGCATCGACGACAACTTCTTCGATCTCGGTGGCAACTCGCTGGTCGCGACCCAGGTAGTGGCGCGGCTCGGTGCGGCACTGAATACCCAGGTTCCGGTGCGACTGCTGTTCGAGGCGCCGACCGTCGCCGCACTCGCCGCGCGCGTGGAGGCCAGTGCCGGGGCCGGCGCCCGTCAAGCGCTGACGGTGCGCCCGCGACCGGAGTACCCGCCGCTGTCGCTGGCCCAGCAGCGGATGTGGTTCCTCAACCGTTTCGACGCCGATTCGGCCGCCGACAATATTCCGGCGGCGGTGCGCCTGCACGGGCATCTGGATCTGCCCGCCCTGCGTGGCGCCATCGCCGATGTGATCACCCGGCACGAATCGCTGCGCACGATCTACCCGTCCCATGAGGGCGTCGCCTACCAGCAGGTGCTTGCGGCCGCGCAGGCGATTCCGGAGCTGGAGATCGTCCCCGTCGCCGAAAGCGAATTGGGCAGTGCCCTTTACGAATTCATCGGTCGCGGTTTCGATATCACCACCGAATCCGTGGTGCGGATTCGGCTCTACCAGGTAGAGCGTGCGCCGCTGAGTAGCAAGAAGTGGCGCGACAACACGCAGAACCATGTGCTCGCGGTCGTGGTGCATCACATCGCTGCCGACGGCTTCTCGATGCGTCCGCTGGTCCGCGATCTGATGTCGGCCTATATCGCGCGCAGTTCCGAATCCGCGCCGGCGTGGCCGCCATTGGCGGTGCAGTACGTGGATTACGCACTGTGGCAGCGCGAAACCCTCGGCTCCGAGGACGATCCGACCTCGCTGATCTCCGAACAGCTCGGCTACTGGCGCGAAACCCTGGCCGGACTGCCGGAGGAACTGCGCCTGTCGCCCAAGCCGCGGCCGGTCGTCGCGTCGTATCAAGCGCGCACGCACCGATTCCAGCTGCCCGGTGCACTCGTGGAGGCGCTGAACCGCGTCGCGCACGAGCACAACACCACGCTGTTCATGGTGGTGCACAGCGCATTCGCGACCCTGCTCGCGCGGCTGAGCGGTTCAGATGACATCGCCATCGGCATCCCGGTGGCCGGTCGTGGTGAGCAGGTCCTCGACGACCTGGTCGGCATGTTCGTCAACACCTTGGTGTTGCGCACCCAGATCGACCCGACCCAAGCGTTCACCGATCTGCTCGCCCAGGTGCGCGAACGCGATCTGCAGGCCTTCGCACATGCCGATGTGCCGTTCGAGCGGCTGGTCGAGGTGCTCAACCCGGCCCGTTCGCAGGCGCGGCATCCGCTGTTCCAGGTGATGCTGTCGTTCCAGAACCTCGGGCGCACCTCGCTGGAGCTGCCCGGACTCGCGGTTTCCGAACTCGGCATCGATCCGCCGACGGCCAAGGTCGACCTGCAGCTCACGCTGAGCGAGGGCGAGGAATCGGAGCTGGCCGCCGAACTCGTCTATGCCACCGATCTTTTCGACGATCGGTTCGCGCAGGCTTTCGCCGAGCGGTTCGTCCGGGTGCTGCACGGAATCACCGCCGCGCCGGCGATCGTGGTCGGCGATATCGACCTGCTCGACGATACCGAGCGGGCCCAGGTGCTCGACCGGTGGAACGAGACCGAATTCCCGGTGGACGCGGCGCTGACCTCCCCGGTCGGCGATGCGGCCGCCACCTTGGTTTCGCTGTTCGAGGCGCAGGTGCTGCGCACGCCGGACGCCTACGCGGTCAGCTACGAGGGGACAACCCTGTCCTATGCCGAGTTCGCCGCCCGGGCGCACCGGCTGGCGCGCTGGCTGAAGCAGAACGGCGTCGGCCCGGAATCGTATGTGGCCCTTGGCATGCGGCGCTCGATCGAGCTGGTCGTCGGTATGTACGCGATCAATGCCGCCGGTGGCGCCTACGTGCCGCTGGATCCGGATCATCCGGCCGAGCGCATCGATTACATCCTGGAGACCGCGCGGCCGGTCTGTGTGCTGACCGCGGGCACCGATCTGGAGACCACGGTGTCGCGCCAGGTCCGCATCGATGAACTCGACCTGTCGGAGTTCTCGGATGAACCGCTGACCGACGCGGATCGGCATCGGCCGCTGCGGCCGGGCAATACCGCGTACGTGATCTTCACCTCGGGTTCGACCGGTCGGCCCAAGGGCGTCGCGGTCTCGCACGCCGCGATCGTCAACCGCCTGGTGTGGATGCACGCCGAATACGGTCTGTCCGCCGAAGACGTTGTGCTGCAGAAGACTCCGGCGACCTTCGACGTATCGGTGTGGGAGTTCTTCTGGCCGCTGCAGGTCGGCGCACGCCTGGTCGTCGCCAAGCCGGACGGCCACCGCGATCCGGCCTATATGGCGCGGCTCATCGTCGACGAGCAGGTCACCACGGTGCACTTCGTGCCGTCCATGCTCTCGGTGTTCATCGCCGAGGAACGCGCGGCCGAATGCACCAGTCTGCGTAATGTTTTCGCCTCCGGTGAGGCGCTGCCCGCCGGGGCCGCGCAGCGCCTTCGGCAGCTGACCGGCGCGCGTTTGCACAATCTGTACGGCCCGACCGAGGCCGCGGTCGACGTCACCTTCCACGAGGTGACCGATGCCGATATCAGCTCGGTGCCGATCGGCGCCCCGGTATTCAACACCCAGGTCTACGTGCTGGATTCGCGGTTGCGTCCGGTGCCGGCGGGCGTCCCGGGTGAGCTGTATCTGGCGGGTGCGCAGTTGGCGCACGGCTATGTCGGCCGCCCGGACCTGACCACCGAACGATTCATCGCGAACCCGTTCGGTACCGCGGCGCGCATGTACCGCACCGGTGACCTCGTGATGTGGACACCACGTGGTGAACTGGAGTACCTGGGCCGCACCGACTTCCAGGTGAAGCTGCGCGGTCTGCGCATCGAACTCGGTGAGATCGAATCGGCGCTCACCGCCCAGGACGCGGTGGCGCAGGCGGTGGTGCTGGTGCACTCCGATGAGCGGACCGGCGATCAGCTGGTCGCCTACCTGGTCGCGAATCCGGACCGGGCCATCGATATCGAGACCGTCAAGAACACCCTCGGCGTGCAGTTGCCCGCCTACATGGTGCCCGCGGCCTACCTGGTGCTCGACGAGCTCCCGCTCAACGCCTCCGGCAAGCTCGATCGCAAGGCGCTGCCCGCGCCGACCTTCGCGGCCAAGGTATTCCGCGCGCCGACCACCCCGGTGGAGGAGATCGTCGCGGGCACCTTCGCGGAAGTACTCGGTCTGCAGGGCGTCGGACACGGCGTCGGCCTGGACGACGACTTCTTCGAACTCGGCGGCAACTCGCTGATCGCCACCCAGGTGGCGGCACGACTCGGCGCGGCGCTGGACACCCAGATCCCGGTGCGCGCGCTGTTCGAGGCCTCGAATGTCGCGGCACTGGCCGCGCTGGTGGAATCGGCCGCCGGTGAAGGTGGTCGGGCACCGCTGACCCCGCAGCCGCGCCCCGACCTGGTCCCGCTATCGCTGGCCCAGCAGCGGATGTGGTTCCTCAACCGCTTCGACAATCGCACCGCGGTCAACAACATTCCGGTCGCCGTGCGGCTCACCGGCGAGGTCGATATCGTCGCGCTGAATGCCGCCATCGGCGATGTGCTGGCCAGGCACGAGGCGTTGCGCACCATCTACCCGGAGGTCGAAGGCACCGGTTACCAGCAGGTGCTGCACACCGACGAGGTGCGCTTCGAGCTGGCGACCGAGACCATCGCCCCCGGCGCGGTGCCAGCGCGCATCGTCGAGCTGGCCAGTGTGTACTTCGATGTGACCAGCGAGGTGCCGTTCCGGGCCAACCTGCTCAGCATCGATGAGCACACCCATGTCGCGGTGCTCGTCATGCATCACATCAGTGGTGACGGTTTCTCGCTGCGTCCGCTGCTGCGTGACGTGGTGCTGGCCTACACCGAGCGCAGTCGCGGTGCGGTGCCCACGTGGGCGCCGCTGGAAGTCCAGTACGCCGACTACGCGCTGTGGCAGCGCGCGGTGCTCGGCAGCGAGGACGATCCGGAATCGGTCGCGGCACAGCAGCTCGCGTACTGGACCGAGCAGCTGGCCGATCTGCCCGATCAGATCGAGCTGCCCGCCGATCGCTCGCGGCCCGAGGTCGCCTCCAATGCCGGTGGCACCCATGGCTTCTCGATCGATGCCGAATTGCATGCCGCACTGGCCGAACTCGCGCGCGCCCGCGGCGTCACGCTCTTCATGGTCATGCACGCGGCACTGGCGGCCTGGGCGGCCCGGCTGTCCAATAGCACCGATATCGCCATCGGCACCCCGATCGCGGGCCGCGGTGAACGCGCGCTCGACGATCTGGTCGGCATGTTCGTCAATACGCTGGTGTTGCGCAATGAGGTCGAGCCGAGCGCCAAGTTCAGCGAACTGCTCGCGCAGGTGCGCCGCACCGATCTGGCCGCCTTCGCCAATGCCGACGTGCCGTTCGAGCGGCTCGTCGACGTCATCAGCCCGGCGCGATCGCAGGCGCACCACCCGCTGTTCCAGGTGGCATTGACCTTCGAGGCCGCCTCGGCCGCGGAAATGGGCACCGTCGCGCTGCCGGGTGTGGACCTGTCGGTGGTCGAATTCGACCCTGGCACAGCCAAATTCGATGTGCAGCTGACCGTCGGTGAGACCGCCGAAGGTGCACTCGGCCTGTCGTGGAATTACGCCACCGAACTGTTCGATCCAGAGACGGTGGCGTCGTTCGCCGATCGCCTGGTCCGGATTCTGAAGAGTGTGGTCGAGGATCCCGAGGTCGTCATCGGCGATATCGATCTGCTCGGTGAGGCCGAGCGGCTCAATGTGTCGCAGCGCTGGGTGTCATCCGGATTCGACAGCCTGACGCGCGCGACGGGCCAGGAAGCGGCAGCCCGCGTGACCACGCAGGGCGGCGGGAATCGGCACAGCACAGCGCGATTCAATGCCCCCGGTGCCACCCTGGTCGATCTGTTCGAGCAGGCGGTGGCGGCGCATCCGGACAATACCGCGGCCAAATTCGGCATCGAATCGCTGACGTACGCGGAGCTGGACCGGCGCGCGAATGTCTTGGCGCGCAGGCTGATCGCCGACGGTGCTGGTCCCGAGTCGCTGGTCGCGGTGATCCTGCCGCGCTCGCTCGACCTCGTGGTCGCGCTGCTCGCGGTGGTGAAGACCGGTGCGGGCTATGTGCCGGTCGATCCGACCTACCCGGCCGACCGCATCGCCTACGTGCTCACGGATTCACGTCCGACCAGCGTGATCCTCGATTCCACGGTCCAGGTGACGGTGCCCGACGAGCTGCCGACCGTGGTGCTCGACGGATTCGCGGTGGAGACCGGCAATGTCGAGGACGCCGACGACGCCCCGATCACCGACGCCGACCGTATCGCGGCGCTCACCCCGGACAATGTCGCGTATGTGATCTACACCTCCGGTTCGACCGGACGCCCGAAGGGTGTGGCGGTCGCGCACCGGAATGTGGTGCGCCTGTTCGCCAATACCGATCGCGACTTCGGCTTCGGCCCCCGCGATGTGTGGACGCTGTTCCACTCCTACGCCTTCGACTTCTCGGTGTGGGAGCTGTGGGGTCCGCTGCTGTTCGGCGGCACCCTGGTGGTCGTCGACTACTACACCTCGCGCTCGCCCGAACAGTTCCTGGAACTGCTGCGGGTGGAACAGGTGACGGTGCTCAACCAGACGCCGTCCGCGTTCTACCAACTGGCCGAGGCGGATCGCAATGCCGCACCGGATGCCGACCCGCTGGCCTTGCGCTACGTCGTGTTCGGCGGTGAAGCCCTGGAACTGCGTCGACTCTCGGATTGGGTCGCCCGACACGGCGACGGTGCCGATCGACGCTCCGCTCCGCTGCTGGTCAATATGTACGGCATCACCGAGACCACGGTGCACGTGTCCTACCGTGCGCTGGACGCCGCGACCATCGCCGCCACCTCCGGCAGCGTGGTCGGGCGTGCCATCGCGGGTCTGCGCGTGTACGTCCTCGATAACCGGCTGCGGCCGGTTCCGGTCGGCGTCGCGGGCGAAATGTATGTCGCCGGACCGCAATTGGCCCGCGGCTACCTCGGGCGCGCGGACCTGACCACCACCCGCTTCGTCGCGAACCCGCTCGCCGACGCGGAGGCCGCGGGCACCCGCCTGTACCGCTCCGGCGACCTCGCGCGCTGGAACCGCTTCGGCGAACTCGAATACCTCGGCCGCGCCGACGACCAGGTCAAGGTGCGCGGCTTCCGCATCGAACTCGGCGAGATCGAATCCGCCATCCTGGCCCAGCCGGGCATTGCCCAGGCCGCGGTCATCGTGCGCGAGGATCAGCCCGGCGATCAGCGGATCGTGGCCTATGTGGTCGCCGAACCGGATGTGATCCCGGACCTGGACGTGGTGCGCAGCGGTGCGGCGCAACGACTGCCGTCCTACATGGTGCCCGCCGCGCTGGTGCGGCTCGAGTGGATTCCGTTGACCGTCAACGGCAAGCTGGACCGCCGCGCACTGCCCGCACCCGCGGTGCAGGCCAAGGCCTTCCGCGCCCCGGTGACACCGGTCCAGGAGACCGTCGCCGCGGTCTTCGCCGATGTGCTCGACCTGCCGAGGGTCGGTGTCGACGACGACTTCTTCGACCTCGGCGGCAACTCGCTCATCGCGACCAGGGTCGTCGCCCGTATCGGCGCGGCACTGGGCGCCACCGTCCCGGTGCGCGCGCTGTTCGAGGCATCCACCGTGGAAGCGCTCGCGGCTCGGGTGGAATCGCATGCCGACGGCGCCGCGCGCGCCCGGCTGGTCGCCCGTCCGCGCAAGGCCGACGAACTCGTGCCGCTCTCGTTCGCACAGCAGCGCATGTGGTTCCTGAACAAGTACGACACCGCATCCGCGGCCTACAACCTTCCCGTCGCCATCCGGTTGACCGGTGCGCTCGATATCGAAGCGCTGCGGCTTGCGGTGGCGGATGTGGTGCGCAGGCACGAATCGCTGCGCACCCGCTACCCGGAGCACGGCGGCACCCCGGTCCAGGTGATCGTGCCCGCCGACGCGATCGCGCTCGACCTGCAGCCGGTTTCGGTCGATCCGGCCGAGCTGACCGCGGTGGTCACCGAATTCGTGACCACCGGCTTCGATGTGTCCGAACAGGTTCCGCTGCGGACCAGGCTCTTCGCCGCCGGTGCCGACGAGCATGTGCTGGTCGTCGTGGTGCACCACATCGCGGCCGACGGCTTCTCCATCGGCCCGCTGACCCGCGACGTGATGCTGGCCTACACGGCGCGCGCTCAGGACGCCGCGCCCGGCTGGGCGCCACTGCCGGTGCAGTACGCGGACTTCGCCATCTGGCAGCGCGAAGTCCTCGGCAGCGAGGATGATCCGACTTCGCTGATGGCGCGTCAGGTGGCGCACTGGAAGCGCGCGCTCGACGGTGTCCCGGACGAACTGCCGCTGCCCACCGACCGGCCGCGGCCCGCGATCGCCTCGTACCGCGGTGCGACGGTGCAGACCGAACTGTCCGCCGAACTCATCGCGGCGCTGGAAGGTATCGCGCGCCAACGCGGCGCCTCGCTGTTCATGGTTATGCACAGCGCGCTCACGGTGCTGCTGGCCCGACTGTCGGGCACCGACGATATCGCCGTCGGTTCGCCGATCGCGGGGCGCGGTGAGCAGGCGCTCGACGATCTGGTCGGCATGTTCGTCAACACCCTCGTGCTGCGCACCGGCATCGATCAGTCGGAGCCGTTCACGGCGCTGCTGGACCGGGTGCGCTCGACCGACCTGGATGCCTTCGGCAATGCCGACGTGCCGTTCGAACGGCTGGTGGAACTGCTCGCCCCAGAACGCTCGCAGGCGCGCAACCCGCTGTTCCAGGTGATGCTCGCATTCCAGAACCTGGAGCGCACCGCACTCGAATTGCCGGGGCTCTCGGTGTCCGCACTGGACCTCGACGAGAATGTGGCCCGCTTCGACCTGCAGTTCACGCTGTCGGAAACCGGTTCCGCCGGAATGACTTTGGCGCTCACCTACGCCACCGAGCTGTTCGACGAGGCGACCGCCGAGCTGATCACGCAGCGTTGGCGGCGGGTGCTAGAGGCCATCGCCGCCGACCCGACCGTCACGGTCGGTGCCATCGATGTGCTCGACGCGCAGGAGCGCACCGATCTGATCGCTCGCACCGGCGCGCCCGCGGTGCCCGCGCGCACCCTGCCCGAGCTGCTGGCCGAGGCCGCCGCGATGGATCCGAACGCGACCGCCGTGGTGTTCCAGGGGACACGTGTCTCCTATGGCGACCTCGATGAGCGGTCGAACCGGTTGGCGCGCTTGCTCATTGCCGAGGGCATCGGTACCGAGGATCTGGTCGCCGTCGGCGTGCCGCGGTCCGCGGATTCGGTGTTCGCCGCTTGGGCGGTATCGAAGACGGGTGCGGCATTCGTGCCCGTCGACCCGAACTACCCGGCCGAGCGCATCGCGCACATGGTCACCGATTCCGGTTCACCGGTCGGCCTCACCGTCGCGGCGGTCCGCGACGGCCTGCCGGATTCGGTGCGCTGGCTGGTGCTCGACGAACTCGACCTGGACGGATTCGACGGCGGTGCGATCACCGACGCCGACCGGGTCCGCCCGCTGCGCCCGGCGCATCCGGCCTACGTCATCTACACCTCGGGCTCCACCGGTGTGCCCAAGGGCGTGGTGGTCACCCATGCCGGTCTCGCGAACTTCAGCGTCGAGCAGATCGTGCGCTACGACCTCGACTCCGGTTCGCGCGCACTGCATTTCGCCTCGCCCAGCTTCGATGCCTCGATCCTGGAACTGCTGCTCGCGGTCGGCGCGGGCGGTGCGCTGGTGGTGACGCCGCCCGGCGTGTACGGCGGTGAGGAACTGTCCGAGCTGATCCGCTCCGAGCGGGTCACGCACGCGTTCATCACCCCCGCCGCGCTGGCCACCTTCGATCCGACCGGCCTGGACTCGCTGCGCGTACTGGTCGCCGGCGGTGAGGCGGTTCCGGCGGATCTGGTCGCGAAGTGGGCGGTGCCGCTGGAGAACGGGTCCGTCCGCAGCTTCCACAATGGTTACGGTCCGACCGAGACCACCATCATGACCAATATCAGCGATCCGCTGGTGGCCGGTGACACAGTGGTGATCGGTGCGCCGATCCGCGGCATGCAGTCGCTGATCCTGGACGCCCAGCTGCGGCCGGTGCCGGTGGGTGTCGCGGGTGAGCTGTATCTGTCGGGCATCCAGTTGGCGCGCGGTTATCACGCCCGCGCCGGACTGAGCGCCGAACGCTTCGTGGCCAACCCGTATGTCGCGGGTGCGCGCATGTACCGCACCGGTGACGTGGTCCGCTGGACGCGCACCGGTGAGGTCGAGTATGTGGGCCGCTCCGACTTCCAGGTCAAGGTGCGCGGCTTCCGCATCGAACTCGGTGAGATCGACGCGGCGCTGGCATCGCACCGGACCGTCGATTTCGCGGTCACCATCGGCCACAGGGGCGCGGCGGGTGCGACCTCGCTGGTGTCGTATGTGGTTGCGGCACCGGGGCATTCGATCGATGTCGCCGAGCTGACCGCGCACGTCGAGCAACGCCTGCCCGCGTACATGGTGCCGTCCTCGGTGATGGTGATCGACCATATCCCGCTGACCCCGGTCGGCAAGCTGGACCGTAAGGCCCTGCCGGAGCCGGTCTTCGCGACCGAGGTGGTCTTCCGCGCACCGCGTACGCCGATCGAACACACCATTGCCGAGGTCTTCGCCGAGGTGCTCGGCGTCGAGCGCGTCGGTGTCGACGATTCGTTCTTCGCGCTCGGCGGCGACAGCATCGTGTCCATCCAGCTGGTTTCGCGGGCCAAGGCACGCGGTGTGGTCTTCAGCCCGCGGCACGTCTTCGAGCAGCGCACCGTTGCCGGACTCGCCGCGGTCGCCGAAACCGCGGACAGCACCGAAACCGCCGTCGCGGCGCTGGCCGAGCTGCCCGGTGGCGGCATCGGCGCCATGCCGCTGACTCCGGTGGTCCGGTTCATGGCGCAGCGGCAGGGTTCGTTCGGCCGGTTCAACCAGACCATGGCACTCGAATTGCCGGTCGGCATCGATCGCGCTGGCATCGGGAAAACCGTTGCCGCGGTGGTCGACCGCCACGACATGCTGCGCGCACGGCTGTACCGCGCGGATGACGACTGGGCCCTCGAAACCGCCGAACCGGGCACCGTCGATGTCGACGCGCTGATCGATCGCACCGAATTCGATGCGAATATCGACGATGCCGGACTGTTCGAAGTGGCTTCCGCCGCAGTGGATGCCACGCTGGATCGACTCGATCCGGCTGCGGGCGTGGTGATTCGGTTCGTCTGGCTGGAACCCTCGGACGGCAGCCGCGGCGGCCGCCTCATCGTGGCCGCCCATCACCTCGTGGTGGATGGTGTTTCCTGGCGTATCCTGGTACCGGACTTCGTCGCCGCCTGGGGCCAGCTCACCGCGGGTCAGGAACCGCAGCTCGTCGCGCCCGCGACCTCGATGCGGGCCTGGGCGCACGCATTGCGGCGCGAGGCCGAAAGCGCCGAGCGGGTGGCCGAACTCGACTACTGGCGTTCGGTGGTCGCTACGGCGGATCCGCTGCTGACCGAGCGTGCGCTGGATCCGACCGTGGATACCTCGGGCGGCATCGAGAAGCTGCAGGTCGAGGTGTCCGCCGAGGTCACCAAGGCGCTGTTGACCACCGTGCCCGCGCTGTTCCACGGCGGCGTCAACGACGGCTTGCTCACCGCGCTCGCCCTGGCGACCGCGAAGTGGCGCGCGGGTCGCACCACCGCTCGCACCGACGACCCGCTGCTGATCCGCCTGGAGGGCCACGGCCGCGAAGAGGGCATCGTGCCCGGTGCGGATCTCTCGCGCACCGTCGGCTGGTTCACCGCGATCTTCCCGGTCCGCTTCGACCTGTCCGGCATCGATATCGATGCCGCGCTGGCTGGTGGTCCGGCGCTCGGCAAGGCCGTCAAGGCGGTCAAGGAGCAGTTGCTCGCGGTACCGGACAAGGGCATCGGCTACGGCCTGCTGCGCTACATGAACGAAGCAACCGGCTCGGAACTGCCCGTCGAACAGCCGGGCCAGGTGAGCTTCAACTACCTGGGCCGCGTCTCCGAGGGCGATGTGCCCGAGGCGCTGCGCGGCTTCGGCTGGATCCCGGCCGCCGAACTCGGTGCGCTCGGTGGCGCCTACGACGCGGATATGCCCGCGATGGCGCCGCTGGATATCAATGCCATCGTGGTCGGCGACAAGCTGACCGCCAATATCGGCTACCCGAGCACCCTGCTCGATGCCGCGCAGGTCCGCGAATTCGGCGAACTGTGGACCACCGCACTGGAAGCGGTTGCCCGGCACGCCAATTCGAATGGCGCTGGTGGGCACACCCCGTCCGACTTCTCCCTGGTGCGCTCGACCCAGCGCGATATCGACAACTGGGAGCAGCGCTACCCGGCACTGGCCGATATCTGGCCGCTGTCGGCACTGCAGGCCGGTCTGCTGTTCCACGCGCGCCTGGCCGCCACCTCGGTGGACGTCTACACCGCGCAGGCCGTGCTGACGCTCACCGGCCGGGTGGATGCGACCCGATTGCGTTCGGCCGCACAGGCTCTGGTGGATCGCTATGAGAACCTGCGCACCGCATTCGTCACCGATAACGACGGCAACCCGGTGCAGGTCGTTCTCGACAGCGCCCGGGTGGCCTGGGCCGAGCACGACCGGACGGAATCCGGCGAGGCGGCCGATATCATCGCCGCCGATCGCATGCAGCGCTTCGATCTGACCGAGCCGCCGCTGGTCCGCTTCACGCTGATCCAGATCGACACAGACCGTTGGCAGTTCGTGGTCGCGAACCATCACATCCTGCTCGACGGCTGGTCCATGCCACTGCTCATGCGGGATCTGCTGGTGCTGTACGCGGCGCACGCGGATGCCAATGTGCTGCCCGCGGCGCGCTCCTACCGGCACTTCCTGGAATGGACCCGGCAGCAGGATCATGCGGCCTCGGTGGCCGCGTGGAGCACCGCACTGCGCGGTGTCAGCGAACCGACGCTGCTGTCGCGTCCTGATGCCGGGCGCGAGATCACCGCGCTGTCCGGCGAGTACTCCTTCGAGCTGGACGAGCAGGCGACCGCGCGCCTCACCGCACTGGCGGCCTCGCTCGGCGTCACACCGAATACCGTGCTGCAGGTCGCCTGGGGCATTCTCATCGGCCGGATGACCAGCCGTGACGATGTGCTCTTCGGTACCACGGTGTCCGGCCGTCCGGCACAGCTGTCCGGCGTCGAATCGATGGTCGGTCTGTTCATCAACACCGTCCCGGTGCGGGTGCGCTTCGATCCGTCGGAATCGGTACAGCAGTTGCTCACCCGGACCCAGGGCGAGCAGGCGGATCTGCTCGATCACCATTACGTCGGTCTCGCTGATATCCAGTCCGCCGCCGGAATCGGCGGTCTGTTCGACACGCTGGTGGTCTTCGAGTCCTACCCGGTCGATGCCGAGGGCATCCGGGCGCAGGCCGCCGATATCGATGGCATGGCCGTGGTCGATATGCAGGCCGCCGATGCCACGCACTATCCGTTGACGCTGATCGCGCAACTGGACTCCCAGCTGCGGATTCGCGCGGGCTACCTGCGCGACCTGTTCGACGAGCCGACGGTGCGCCGCATCGCCGATCGCCTGGTGCGGGTGCTCGCGGCGATCACCACCGAACCGGCCGCGCCGGTCGGCGATATCGAACTGCTCGATACCGCCGAGCGCGAGCTCGTGGTGTCGGGCTGGAACGACACCGCGCACCAGGTGGACGAGGCGGCCACGCTGGTCTCGATGTTCGAGGCCCAGCTCGCCGCGACTCCGGACGCGACCGCGCTGACGTTCGAGGGGACAAGTCTGACCTACGCCGAGTTCGGCGCCCGGGTCTACAGTCTGGCGCGCTGGCTCATCGAACGCGGTGTGGGCCCGGAATCGTATGTGGCCCTCGGTATGCGCCGCTCCATTGATCTGGTGGTCGGCATGTACGCGGTGGCCGTCGCCGGTGGCGCGTATGTGCCGCTGGATCCGGATCATCCGGCCGAGCGCACCGAATACATCCTCGCCACCGCCGATCCGGTCTGCGTGCTGACCTCCGGTGACGATCTGAAGATCGATACCGCCCAGGTGCGCATCGACCTGCTCGATCTGTTCGGTCTTCCGGATGAGCCGGTGACCGAGGCGGAACGGCGTGCGCCGCTGCGCCCGTCGAATACCGCGTACGTGATCTTCACCTCGGGTTCGACCGGTCGTCCGAAGGGTGTGGCGGTCAGTCATGCCGCGATCGTGAACCGGCTGGTGTGGATGCAGTCGGCCTACGGGCTGACCAGCGCCGACGCCGTCCTGCAGAAGACGCCTGCCACCTTCGACGTTTCGGTGTGGGAATTCTTCTGGCCCTTGCAGATCGGTGCGCGGCTGGTCATCGCGAAGCCGGACGGGCATCGCGATCCGGCCTACCTCGCCGAGATCATTACCGCGGAGCGGGTCACCGTCACCCACTTCGTGCCGTCCATGCTGTCGGTCTTCGTGGCCGATGCCGCCGCGGCGCGGTGTGATTCGCTGCGGCTGGTCTTCGCCTCCGGTGAGGCGCTGCCGCCCAAGCCCGCGCATCGCCTGCGCGAGTTGACCGGTGCGGCGCTGCACAACCTGTACGGCCCGACCGAGGCCGCGGTCGACGTCACCTTCCACGAGGTAGTCGCGACCGACACCGACACCGTGCCGATCGGTGCGCCGGTCTTCAATACCCAGGTTTACGTGCTGGATTCGCGACTGCGCCCGGTTCCGGTCGGTGTCGCGGGTGAGCTGTACCTCGCGGGCACCCAGTTGGCGCGCGGCTATGTCGCACGTCCGGATCTGACCAGCGATCGTTTCGTGGCGAATCCGTTCGCCGCCGATGGCGCGCGCATGTACCGCACCGGCGACCTGGTCGCCTGGACGGCCGAGGGTGAGCTGGATTACCTGGGCCGCACCGACTTCCAGGTGAAGCTGCGTGGTCTGCGCATCGAGCTCGGCGAGATCGAGCAGGCGCTCACCGCGCTGGACGAGATCGCCCAAGCCGTCGTCGTGGTGCGCGGTGATCAGCACACCGGCGATCAGCTCGTCGCGTATGTCATCGCGACGCCGAACCTGCGGCTCGATATCGAGACGGTGCGCGAGGATCTGGCGCGGCAGTTGCCCGCGTACATGGTCCCGTCGGTGGTCATCGTGCTCGACGCCTTCCCGCTCAACGCCTCCGGCAAGCTGGATCGCAAGGCATTGCCCGCACCGGTATTCGAGGCCGCGGTATTCCGCGCGCCGACCACGCCGGTCGAGGAGATCATCGCGGCCACCTACGCCGATGTCCTCGGCTTGGAGCGCGTCGGACTCGACGACGACTTCTTCGCACTCGGCGGCAACTCGCTGAGCGCCACCCAGGTCGCCGCCCGGCTCTCGGCCGCATTGGATACCGATCTCGGTGTCCGTGAACTGTTCGAGGCATCCTCGGTGGCCGCACTCGCGGCCCGCGCGGAGTCCCGTGCGGGTGCCGGTGGGCGCACCGCCCTGGTTCCGCAGCCGCGCCCCGAGCGGGTGCCGCTGTCGCTGGCCCAGCAGCGCATGTGGTTCCTCAACCGCTTCGATCCGGAATCGGCCGTGGACAATATCCCGGCCGCGGTGCGCCTGTCGGGTCTGCTCGACCGGCAGGCACTGCAGATCGCGGTCGCCGATGTGCTGGCCCGCCACGAGTCGCTGCGCACCTACTACCCGGAGTACGACGGCACCGCCTACCAGCAGACCGTCTCCACGGCACGGGTCATCCCGGATCTGACGCCGATCGATGTCACCGAAGCCGAACTGCCGCAGCGGGTTGCCGATGTCATCCTGACCGGCTTCGACGTCACCGCCGAAGTTCCGTTCCGGGCCAAGCTGTTCGAGATCAGCCCGACCGAACATGTGCTCGCCCTGGTGGTGCACCACATTTCGGCCGACGGCTTCTCGATGGGCCCACTCACCCGCGACGTCATGACGGCCTACGCCGCCCGCGTCGAGGGCGGCGAGCCCTCGTGGCGTCCGCTCGAGGTGCAGTACGCCGACTTCGCGCTGTGGCAGCGCGCGGTACTCGGCGCCGAATCCGATCCGGAATCGGTGATCTCGGCGCAGATCGAGTTCTGGTCCAAGACCCTGCGCGGGCTGCCCGAACAGCTCGACCTGCCCGCCGACCGGCCGCGTCCGGCGGTGGCATCGGGCCGTGGTGCCACGCATGTGTTCGAGATCGATGCCGAAACCCACGGCAAGCTCACCGAACTCGCGCGCACCAGGGGGACGACGCTGTTCATGGTCGCGCACACCGCGCTGGCCGTGCTGTTGGCACGTTTGTCCGGCGAGGAAGACATCGCGATCGGTACGCCGATCGCCGGACGTGGTGAGCGCGCGCTCGACGATCTGATCGGCATGTTCGTCAACACCCTGGTGCTGCGCACGCCGATCGACGGCGAGGCCACCTTCACCGAACTGCTGCGCACCGTGCGCGCCATCGATATCGGCGCGTTCGGACATGCCGACCTGCCATTCGAGCGGTTGGTGGAGATCCTGAACCCGGTCCGTTCGCAGGCGCGCCATCCGCTGTTCCAGGTGATGCTGTCGTTCCAGAACACCGGCCAGAACAGCCTGGAACTGCCCGGACTCACGGTCAGCGGTGTCGAGCTGCCGATCGATGTGGCCAAATTCGATCTGCAGCTGGTCCTTTCCGAACAGACCGCGACCCCGATCAGCACCTCGAACGGTGCCGGCGCCAACACCGCGGTCGCACCATCGGGCATCACGGCCGAATTGATCTACGCCACTGATCTTTTCGACGCCGACACCATGACGGCATTCGGACAGCGGTTCAACCGACTGCTGCAGGCCGTTGCGACCGAACCGGATCGGGCCATCGGCGATATCGATCTGCTCGATGCGTCCGAAGCCGAACTGGCACTGCGTGGTTGGAACGACACCGAGCGCGATCTCGGTACGGTCGCGACGCTGGTCGACGAATTCGCCAGGCAGGCGGCGGCGACGCCGGATGCGGTCGCGATCGTGAATCCGGCGACGGGTGATTCGCTCACGTATGCCGAATTCGGTGCTCGCGTGCACCGGTTGGCACGACGCCTCATCGCGGACGGAGTCGGCCCGGAGAGCCTGGTGGCCCTCGGTCTCCGGCGCTCGGTCGACCTCGTTGTCGCGGCCTACGCCGTGCAGGAGGCCGGTGGCGGTTATGTGCCGCTGGACCTCGATCAGCCCGCCGAGCGGATCGGCTATGTGCTCGACTCGGCCGCGCCGGTGTGCGTGCTGACCACCTCGCGCGACGACTTCGACGGCACCGGTCTGTCCACACTCGTTATTGATGACCTGGACCTGTCCGAGTACTCGGACGAGCCGGTTACCGATGCGGAGCGGATCGCACCGCTGCGGCCGAGCAATCCCGCGTACGTCATCTTCACGTCCGGTTCGACGGGTCGGCCGAAGGGTGTGGCGGTGCCGCACGCTGCCGTCGTCAACCAGATCCGTTGGATCACCGGTCAATACGGTATCGGTGCCGATGATGTCGTGTTGTTCAAGACTCCGGCGACATTCGACGTGTCGGTGTGGGAACTGTTCGGCCCGCTCTCGACCGGTGGCCGGATCGTGGTAGCCAGCCCCGACGGCCATCGTGACCCGCAGTACCTGGCCGATGTGATCGCGGCCGAGCGGGTGACCATGACCTCGTTCGTGCCATCGATGCTGAGCGTCTTCGCTGGCAGCGTGGACGCGGCCGTCGGCAGCGCGGCATTGGTATCGCTGCGCGCACTGCTCATCGCGGGTGAGGCCTTCACCGCCGATGCCGCGACCGCCATTCGCCGGGTCAGCTCGGCCGAGCTCTACAACCTGTACGGCCCGACCGAATTCACCGTCCACGCGACGCACGGCCCGGTGGCCGACAAGGTCGACGGCGCGGTGCCGATCGGCCTGCCGGTGTGGAATTCACAGGCGTATGTGCTGGATTCGCGGCTGCATCCGGTCGCACCGGGTGTCGCGGGTGAGTTGTATCTGGCCGGTGCGCAGTTGGCGCGCGGCTACTTCGGGCGTACCGATCTGACCGCGGATCGCTTCGTGGCCAACCCGTTCGGCGCGCCTGGCGCTCGCATGTACCGCACCGGCGACCTGGTCACCCGCAAGGCTGACGGTTCGATCGAATACCTCGGCCGGACCGACTTCCAGGTCAAACTGCGTGGTCTGCGCATCGAGCTGGGGGAGATCGAAACCGCGCTCACCGCACACGACTCGGTGGCGCAGGCCGTGGCACTGGTGCGTTCGGATGTCAGAACCGGCGACCAGCTGGTCGGCTACGTGGTACCCGCGAACGGCGCGACCGTCGACGTCGACGAGCTGCGCAGGCACCTGAGCGCACAACTGCCGTCCTACATGGTCCCCGCCGCGATCGTGGTGCTCGACGCCATGCCGTTGAATCCCAACGGCAAGCTCGATCGCCGCGCGCTGCCCGAACCCGCCTTCGAGGCCAAGGAATTCCGCGCACCGTCGACCCCGATCGAGCAGATCGTGGCCGATACCTTCGCCGAGGTGCTCGGTCTGTCGAGTGCGGACGGCGCGCGTCCGGTCGGACTCGACGACGACTTCTTCGACCTCGGCGGCAACTCGCTGATCGCCACCCAGGTGGTCGCCCGCCTCGGCGCCGCACTCGACACCCGCGTTCCGGTGCGGCTGCTGTTCGAGGCGCCGAATGTGGCCGCGCTCGCTGCGCGGATGGAGGTGCAGCAGGGCACCGGCGGACGTCGGGAACTGACCGCAGGACCACGGCCGGAACAGATTCCGCTCTCGCTGGCCCAGCAGCGGATGTGGTTCCTCAACCGCTTCGACAACCAGACCGCGGTCAACAACATCCCGCTGGCGGTCCGGCTCACCGGCGCACTCGACACCGATGCGCTGCGCATGGCCGTCGCCGATGTGATGGACCGGCACGAGGTGCTGCGCACCGTGTACCCGGAGACCACAGACGGTCAGGGCGTGCAGGTCGTGCTGCCCACCGGCCAGGTCCACCTCGACCTGACCCCGGCCGTGGTGTCGGAGGCCGATATTCGCGATCGCATCAGCGAACTGGTGCTGACCGGCTTCGACGTGACCGCGGCGGTTCCAGTGCGCGCCAAGCTGTTCCGGCTCGAGGCGCCGGCGGGAGCGGAGCCTGCGCAGCGACCAGAAAATGCGGGAGCGGAGCCTGCGCAGCGACCAGATGAAACCCACGTCCTGGTCTTCGTGGTGCACCACATCTCCGGTGACGGCTGGTCGGTGCGCCCGCTGGCCCGCGATGTGATGGTCGCCTACGCGGCCCGCAACCGCGGCGAATCGCCCGCATGGGCGCCGCTGCCGGTGCAGTACGCCGACTTCGCGCTCTGGCAGCGCGACACCCTCGGCTCCGAGGACGATCCGGAATCGCTGATCGCCCAGCAGGTCGCGTACTGGTCGCGGAATCTGGCCGGACTGCCCGATCAGCTGGATCTGCCCTCGGATCGCTCCCGTCCGGCCGTCGCGTCCAACCGCGGTGATGTCTACGAATTCGGCATCGACGCGCAGTTGCTGGCCGAGCTCAACGCACTGGCCCGTGCGAACGGTGCGAGCCTGTTCATGGTGGTGCACGCGGCGTTCGCGGCACTGCTCGCGCGCCTGTCGGGCAGCGAGGATATCGCGATCGGCACCGCGGTCGCGGGTCGTGGCGAGGCCGTGCTCGACGATGCGATCGGCATGTTCGTCAATACGCTCGTGCTGCGCACGCCGGTCGAAGCGGGTGCGTCCTTCGCCGCGTTGGTCGCGCGGGCACGCGAAACCGATCTGGCCGCCTTCGGCCACGCCGACCTGCCGTTCGAGCGCCTGGTCGACATCCTCAACCCGGCCCGTTCGCAGGCGCGCCATCCCCTGTTCCAGGTGATGTTGTCGTTCCAGAACACCGGTGAGGCATCGTTCGAGCTGCCCGGTCTCGAGGTGGCCGGTGTGCCGCTCGATGTGGTGACCGCGAAGTTCGATCTGCACCTGAACCTCGCCGACCGGCTCGACGCGGCCGGGAATGCGAACGGCATGACCGCCGAATTCGCCTACGCGACGGATATGTTCGACGCGAAGACGATCGCCGGTGTCGCGCAGCGCCTGGTCCGCCTGCTGCATGCGGTGGTCGCGGATCCGGCCGTCGCCGTTGGTGATGTCGAGCTGCTCGATGCCGCCGAGCGCACCTTGGTGCTCGAAAAGTGGAACGAGACGGCCTATGTCGTCGATGCCCAGGCCACCCTTGTCTCGATGTTCGAGGAGCAGGCCGCCCGGAGCCCGAAGTCGACCGCGCTGACATTCGAGGGGACGAGTCTTTCCTACGGCGAATTCACCGCTCGGGTGAATCGCCTTGCCCGGCACCTGGTTTCGCTGGGTGTCGGCCCCGATTCGATGGTCGCGCTCGGCATGCGTCGCTCCTTCGAGCTGGTGATCGGCATGTACGCGGTGAGCGTGGCCGGTGGCGCGTATGTGCCGCTGGATCCGGATCATCCGGCCGAGCGCACTCGGTATGTGCTCGACACCGCCGATCCGGTCTGTGTCCTGACCACGGCCGCCGACGAGTTCGACGCGGGCATGACGCCGACGCTGGATATCTCGGCACTGGATCTCGCGGCATACTCCGGTGAGCCGCTGATCGATGCCGAACGCCTTGCGCCGCTGCGGCCTTCGCATACCGCATACGTCATCTTCACCTCGGGTTCGACCGGCCGTCCGAAGGGCGTCGCGGTCAGCCATGCCGCGATCGTCAACCGTCTGGTCTGGATGCAGGCCGAATACGGGCTCGATCGCGGCGATGTGGTGCTGCAGAAGACGCCCGCCACCTTCGATGTGTCGGTATGGGAATTCTGGTGGCCGCTGCAGGTCGGCGCGCGCTTGGTCATCGCGAAGCCGGACGGCCATCGCGATCCGGCCTACCTGGTCCAGACCATTGCGCAGGAGCAGGTCACCACGGTGCACTTCGTGCCGTCCATGCTGTCGGTGTTCGTGGCCGACGACCGGGCGGGCGAATGCTTCGATCTGCGCAATGTCTTCGCCTCCGGTGAGGCGCTGCCCGCGGTGACCGCGCAGCGGTTGCGCGAGCTGACCGGTGTCTGGCTGCACAACCTGTACGGCCCGACCGAGGCCGCGGTCGACGTCACCTATCACGAGGTGACCGACGCCGATACGGTCTCCGTGCCGATCGGTGCGCCGGTATTCAACACCCAGGTGTACGTCCTGGATTCGCGCCTGCACCCGGTTCCGGTCGGTGTCGCGGGTGAGCTGTATCTCGCGGGTGCCCAGTTGGCGCGCGGGTATGTGGCGCGTCCGGATCTGACCGCGGATCGCTTCGTGGCCAACCCGTTCGGCACCGGCGAGCGCATGTACCGCACCGGTGACCTCGTCCGATGGGTGCCTGCATCGCGAAGCGATTCGATGGGGGGTGGTGGCCGGGTGGCGGGCGGGCCCGCGAATGGTGAGCTGGAATACTTGGGCCGCACCGACTTCCAAGTGAAGCTGCGCGGTCTGCGCATCGAACTCGGCGAGATCGAATCGGCGCTCACCGCGCTGGAACCGATCGCGCAGGCCACCGTTGTGGTCCGCTCCGACGACCGCCTCGGCGATCAGCTGGTCGGGTATGTGATCGCGGCGGCGGATCGTTCGATCGATATCGACCAGGTGCGCGCCGAACTCGCTGGCGAGTTGCCCGCGTACATGGTGCCGACGGCCTTCGTCGTCCTGGATGCCTTCCCGCTCAATGCCTCCGGCAAGTTGGATCGCAAGGCGCTGCCCGCGCCGGTATTCGAGGCGAAGGTGTTCCGCGCACCGTCCACTCCGATCGAGGAGATCGTGGCGGGCGTGTTCAGCGACGTGCTCGGCGTCGCGCGGGTCGGCCTGGACGACGACTTCTTCCAACTCGGCGGCAACTCGCTGCTGGCCACCCAGGTGACCGCGCGCATCGGCGCGGCGCTGGATACCCAGCTCGCGGTCCGTGACCTGTTCGAGGCGTCGACGGTCGCCGCGCTGGCGGCCAAGGCCGAACACAATGCCGGATCCGGCCGCAGTCGGCCGCGGCTGGTCGCGGGGGAGCGCCCGGCCCGGATTCCGCTCTCGCCCGCGCAGCAGCGCTACTGGTTCCTCAACCAGTTCGATACCACCACCTCGGCCGTGGACAACATCCCGCTCGCCGTGCGGTTGTCCGGTGCGCTGGATGTGGCGGCGCTGGAGCAGGCGCTCGGCGATGTGTTCGCCAGGCACGAGGTGCTGCGCACCACCTACCCGAGTTCGGCCAGTGGCCCACACCAGGTGATCCTGCCCGCCGACCAGGCCGTGCCGGAGCTGACCGTCACCGATATCTCGGAGTCGGACCTGGTCGCCGCGGTGATCGAATTCGCGCTCACCACCTTCGATGTCACCGTGCAGGTGCCGTTGAAGGTGGGGCTCTTCCGGCTCGCCGAACAGGAGCATGTGCTGGCCTTCACGGTGCATCATGTCGCGGCCGACGGTTCGTCGATGGGTCCGCTGGCCCGCGATGTCATGGCGGCGTATGTGGCACGGGCCCAGAGTGAGATCCCGCAGTGGCAGCCGCTGCCGGTGCAGTACGCCGACTACGCGCTGTGGCAGCGTG
Organism: Nocardia sp. NPDC050630; assembly: GCF_044457245.1. NCBI lineage: Bacteria > Bacillati > Actinomycetota > Actinomycetes > Mycobacteriales > Nocardiaceae > Nocardia > Nocardia sp. NPDC050630. Next base: position 105,839 of record NZ_JBITGN010000016.1, on the reverse strand, counting down.
CGGTGCTCGGCTCCGAGGAGGATCCGGAATCGCTCGCGGCACAGCAGGTCGCCTACTGGCAGTCCGCGCTCGCGGGCATGCCCGATCAACTGGAGTTGCCCGCCGACCGGCCGCGCCCGCGCGCGCAGTCGTTCCAGGGCAAGGCGATTCGCTTCGAGATCGCACCGGATAAGCACGCCAAACTGCACGAGCTGGCGCGGGCCAATAACGCCTCGCTGTTCATGGTCACCCATGCGGCGCTGGCCGTACTGCTTTCGCGACTGTCGGGTACCGACGACATCGCGGTCGGCACCCCGATCGCGGGTCGTGGTGAACGCGAACTCGACGATCTGATCGGTATGTTCGTCAACACCCTGGTGTTCCGGACCATCATCGAGCCCGGTGATACCTTCGCCGACCTGCTCACCGATGTGCGCGAGCGGGACCTGGAGGCATTCGCGAACGCCGATGTGCCGTTCGAGCGACTGGTCGAGGTGCTCAACCCGGAGCGTTCGACGGCGCGCAACCCGCTGTTCCAGGTCGGACTCTCGTTCCAGAACCTGGCCGAGACCACCTTCACGCTGCCCGGCCTGTCGGTGAGCGCGGTGAACTTCGATTCGCAGCTGGCCAAGACCGATCTGCACGTCACGCTGTACGACCGCTACGCCGAGGACGGTACGCCCGCCCAGATCGTCGCCGAATTCGGTTACGCGACCGACCTGTTCGACGAGGCGACGGTGCAGGGCTTCGCCGACCGCTTCGTCTTGGTGCTCGATGCCGTACTGGCCGATCCGGACGTGCCGGTCGGCGAGATCGATCTGCTCTCGCCCGCCGAGAGCACGCGAATTCTGCGTGCCTGGAACGACACCGCGCACGCGCTCGACATCGACGCCTCGACCACGCTGACGTCGCTGCTGGACGTCACGGTTGCGGCGAACCCGGATGCGGTGGCGCTGGTGGCCGAGGACACGACGCTCACCTACGCCGAGTTGGACAACCGGGTCAACCGCCTGGCGCGGCACCTGATCACGCTCGGTGTCGGCGCGGAGGACCGGGTGGCGCTGGCCATTCGACGCTCGGTGGATCTCGTGGTCGCGATGTACGCGGTGGCGAAGTCGGGTGCGGCGTATGTGCCGATCGATCCCGATCAGCCCGCCGAGCGCACCGAGTACATCCTGCGCACCGCGGCACCGGTCTGCGTGCTGACCACCGGTCGCGATGATTTCGGCAGCACCGTTGCCGAAGTGGTGTCGATCGACGAGCTGGATCTGTCCGGCGTCGCGGACGGTCCGATCTCCGACGGTGACCGGCTGCGGCCGCTGGCGGCGGCCAATACCGCGTACGTGATCTTCACGTCGGGCTCCACCGGCCAGCCGAAGGGCGTTGCGGTGCCGCATGCGGCGATCGTCAACCAGCTGCTGTGGAAGACGGCGGAATTCGGCCTCGGTACCGACGACGCCGTGCTGCTCAAGACCGCGGCAACCTTCGACCTGTCGGTGTGGGAGTTCTGGTCGGCCGCCGTCTGCGGTGGCCGGTTGGTCATCGCCGATGCCGATGGTCACCGTGATCCCGCATATCTCAACGAGCTGATGCGCTCCACCGGCGTCACGACGCTGCACGTGGTGCCGTCGATGCTGGACGCGCTGCTCACCGAATCCGCTCGCCGTCTGCCGCAGTCGTTGCGGCGGGTGCTGGCGATCGGTGAGGCGCTGCCAGCGACGACGGCGCAGCGATTCCGGCGGGACAACGCGGCCGAGCTGTTCAACCTGTACGGCCCCACCGAAGCCGCGGTGTCGATCACCGCGCACACCGTCACCGATGCCGACACCGTTTCGGTGCCGATCGGTGCGCCGGAGTGGAACAGCCAGGTGTACGTGCTGGATTCGCGGCTGCGTCCGGTTCCGGTCGGTGTCTCCGGTGAGTTGTATCTGGCCGGTGCGCAGTTGGCGCGCGGTTACTTCGGACGCGTTGACCTGACCGCGGATCGCTTCGTGGCCAACCCGTACCGGACCGGTGAGCGCATGTACCGCACCGGTGACCTGGTCGCCTGGAACAGCGACGGCGGACTGGAGTATCGCGGTCGCACCGACTTCCAGGTGAAGATCCGCGGTTTCCGGATCGAGCTCGGTGAGATCGAGGCGGCGCTGCTGCGCCAGCCCGAGGTTTCGGCCACCGCGGTGCTCGCACACACCGATCCGAACCTGGGTGACCGGTTGGTCGCCTATGTGGTGCCCGAAGTCGATGAGCTCGACAACGTGCGGCTGCAAGCGGCATTGGCCGCCGAGCTGCCGTCCTATATGGTGCCGTCGGTCTTCCTCACCCTCGATGCGCTGCCGTTGAATGCCAACGGCAAGCTGGATCGAAAGGCCTTGCCGGAGCCTACCTTCGAGAAGGCGGTCTTCCGCGCGCCGGTGACCCCGATCGAGGAGATCGTCGCGAACACCTTCGCCGAGGTGCTGCACCTCGGTTCCGGAGAGCAGGCACAGCGGCTCGGTCTCGATGACGACTTCTTCGCCTGGGGCGGCAACTCACTGCTCGCGACGCAGGTCGCGGCCCGCCTCGGCGCGGCGCTGAATACCCGTGTTCCAGTTCGACTGCTGTTCGAGGCCCCGACCGTCGGCGCACTGGCCATCCGGGTGGAACAGCAGGCCGACGGGCGCGGACGGCATGCGTTGGTCGCCGGTCCACGGCCGGAACGTATTCCGCTGTCGCTGGCGCAGCAGCGGATGTGGTTCCTCAACCGCTTCGACACCCAGTCCGCCGCCTACAACGTCCCGATCGCGGTGCGGTTGACCGGCGCGCTCGATGTGGCCGCACTGCGCGCCGCCATCGCGGATCTGGTGCGCAGGCACGAGGTGCTGCGCACCATCTACCCCGAGACCGAGTCGGGTGCGGTGCAGCTGATTCTGCCGGTGGGACAGGCGATTCCGGAGCTCGACGTCCGGACGGTCACGCCCGATCAGGTCGAATCCGCCGTTGTCGAGTTGATTTCGGCGCCGTTCGATGTCACCGCCGAGGTGCCGGTGCGGGTGCGGTTGTTCGAGATCGACACCGAAAGTTCGGCTCCCGAATACGTGATCGCGATGGTCGTGCACCACATCGCCGGTGACGGTTCCTCGATGGGACCGTTGACGCGTGATCTGATGACGGCGTACGCGGCGCGCTCGGCCGGTGTGGCACCCAACTGGGCGCCGCTGGAGGTCCAGTACGCGGATTACAGCATCTGGCAGCGCGAGCTGCTCGGCAGCGAGGACGATCCGGATTCGCTGATGTCCAAGCAGGTCGCCTACTGGCGCGGCGCGCTGGCCGATCTGCCGGAGCAGCTGGATCTGCCCGCCGATCGTCCGCGGCCCGCGGTGCAGTCCTTCGCCGGTGGCACCGTCGAGGTGCGCATCGACGCCGATACCCACCGCGGGCTCAGCGGTGTGGCACAGGCCGAGGGTGCGACGCTGTTCATGATCGTGCACACGGCACTGGCCGTGCTGTTGTCTCGACTGTCCGGCACGGACGACATCGCGATCGGTACGCCGATGGCGGGCCGGGGTGAGGCGGCGCTGAACGATCTGATCGGCACGTTCATCAACACGTTGGTGTTCCGTACCCGGCTGGATTCGGCCGAGCCGTTCGCGGACCTGCTCAGGCGGCAGCGCGAAACAGACATCCAGGCGTTCGCCAATGCCGATGTGCCGTTCGAGCGGTTGGTCGAGGTGCTGAACCCGGCGCGGTCGCAGGCGCGCCATCCGCTGTTCCAGGTGGGCCTGTCGTTCCAGAACCTGGCGCAGACGACCTTGGAATTGCCGGATCTCACGGTCTCGGGTGTGGATTTCGATACCCACATCTCCCAGTTCGATCTGCACCTGATTCTTTCCGACCTGTACGACGAGTCCGGGGCGCCCGCCGGCATCGCTGGCGTCTTCACCTACGCCACCGACCTCTTCGACCGGAGCACGGTCGAAGGGTTCGCGGACCGGTTCACCAGACTGCTCGGCGAGATCATCAACGCGCCGCGTGCGGCGGTGGGCGATCTCGAGCTGCTCACCACGGTCGAGCGGGAACGGATGCTGGATGGCTGGAACGCCACCGCGCATTCGGTGCGGCCCGAGCTGCTGCTCGACGGGTACCGGCGCGCCGCCGCGGCGCATCCGGACGCCGTCGCGGTGGTGTTCGAAGGTGCCGAACTGGCCCACCCGTCGCCCGAGCACGACCCCGCATCGAGTCGCTCCGCGTCGCTGACATATCGCGAATTCGACGAGCGGGTGAACAGGCTTGCCCGCCTGTTGATTTCGCAGGGCGTCGGTGCCGAGTCGCTGGTCGGCCTCGCCGTTCGGCGGTCGCTGGATCTGGTTGTCGGCATGTACGCGATCGTCGCGGCCGGTGGCGCGTATGTGCCGTTGGATCCGGATCATCCGGCGGAGCGGATCGCGCACATCCTGGACACCGCCCAGCCCACGTGTGTGGTGACTACCGCGTCCGACGCCGTGCCGGTGCCCGCGGACATTCCGGTGCTGCAACTGGATTCGCTGGAGCTGGGCGGGTTCTCCTCCGCTCCGATCGAACCCGGTGAGTTGCTGCGCCCGGTCACCCGGGACAACCCGGCTTACGTCATCTTCACATCGGGTTCGACCGGTCGTCCCAAGGGCGTCGCGGTATCGCACGCGGCGATCAACAACCAGATCGAGTGGATGCTCGCGCAGTACCCGCTCGGCCCGGATGACGTGTACCTGCAGAAGACCGCGACCACGTTCGACGTGTCGCTGTGGGGCTACTTCATGCCGCTGCGCGCGGGCGCGAAGCTGGTAGTCGCCACCCACGACGGCCATCGCGACCCCGCCTACGTGGCGGATGCGATTGCCGCGCATGGGGTTACGGTCACCGACTTCGTGCCGTCCATGCTGACGGTATTCACCGCACAGCTGGCCGCGGGCTCGCTGCCGACGCTGCGGGACGTGTTCGTGATCGGTGAGGCACTGCCGCCGGAAACGGTGACGGCGTGGCGCGCCGTGTCGGATGCGGTGCTGCACAACCTGTACGGCCCGACCGAGGCCGCGGTGTCGGTGACCTACTGGCCCGCGGGCGAGACCGATGTGCGCACCGTGCCGATCGGCTTGCCACAGTGGAACACCCAGGTGTTCGTACTGGATTCGCGGCTGCGTCCGGTGCCCGCCGGTGTGGCAGGTGAGCTGTACCTCGCTGGCGATCAGCTGGCCCGCGGTTATGTCGCGCGTCCGGATCTGACCTCGGATCGCTTCGTGGCCAACCCGTTCGCGCCCGGTGCGCGGATGTACCGCACCGGCGACCTGGTGGTCTGGCGCGAACCCGCCGATGCGGGTCATCGCCTGGAATACCTGGGGCGCACCGACTTCCAGGTGAAGTTCCGCGGTCAGCGGATCGAGCTCGGCGAGATCGAGACGGCACTGCTGGCACATGCCGCGGTGAGCCAGGCGGTGGCGCTGGTGGCCGCGTCGGCACTCGGCGACCAGTTGGTCGCGTACGTGGTGCCCGCACCGGGTCAGTCGATCGACCAGCGCACACTGCTGGCCGAGGTCTCGGATGTGCTTCCGGGCTATATGGTTCCGGCGGCCATCGTCGTGCTCGATGCCTTCCCGCTGAATTCCAGCGGCAAGCTCGACCGCAAGGCGCTGCCCGAACCGACGTTCACCACTCGCGAATTCCGTGCCCCGGCAACGCCGGTGGAGGAGATCGTGGCGGGCGTCTTCGGCGATGTGCTCGGTATCGAGCGCGTGGGCGCCGACGACGACTTCTTCGCCCTCGGCGGCAACTCGCTGGTGGCCACCCAGGTGGTCGGCCGCCTGAGTGCCGCGATCGGCGGCCGGGTGCCGGTGCGCGCGCTGTTCGAGGCGCCGACCGTGGCGGCCCTGGCGGTGAAGCTGGAGCAGCTGTCCGGCGTTGGCGAGCGGCGGCCGCTGGTCGCCGGTCCTCGGCCGGATCCGGTGCCGTTGTCGCTGGCACAGCAGCGGATGTGGTTCCTCAACCGCTTCGACACCGAGTCGGCGGCCTACAACCTGCCCATCGCGGTCCGGTTGACCGGTGCGCTGGATGTCGACGCGCTGCGGGCGGCCATGGCGGATCTGGTCGGCAGGCACGAGATCCTGCGGACGGTGTACCCGGAGACCGCGGGTGCCCCGGCACAGGTGATTCTGCCGGTGGCGCAGGCTGTTCCGGCGCTGGCGCTGCGGCCGATCGCGGCCGCGGAGCTGGAATCCACGGTGATCGCGGTGATGGCGGCGCCGTTCGACGTCACCGCCGAGGTGCCGGTGCGGGTCGAGCTGTTCCAGGTGACCGACGCATCCACCGCTGTGTCCTCGGGTCGCTCCGCAGGCTCGGCTCCTGCCCCGAATGAGTTCGTGCTGGTGCTGGTCGTGCACCATATCGCCGGTGACGGTTCGTCGATGGGCCCGCTGACCCGGGATCTGATGACGGCGTACGCTGCCCGCTCGGTCGGCGAAGCCCCGACGTGGACGCCGCTGCCGGTGCAGTACGCGGATTACTCCATCTGGCAGCGTGAGCTGCTCGGCAGCGAGGACGATCCGGAGTCGCTGGCCGCCAAGCAGATCGCCTACTGGCAGTCGGCGTTGGCGGATGTGCCGGATCAGCTGGATCTGCCCTCGGATCGCCCGCGTCCGGCCGTGCAGTCCTTCACGGGCGGCAAGGTCGAACTGAGCATCGACGCGCAAACCCATCGTGAGCTGGTCGCGCTGGCCCGGGCCGAGGGTGCGACGCTGTTCATGGTTGTGCACACCGCGTTCGCGGTACTGCTCTCGCGGCTCTCGGGCACCGATGACATCGCGATCGGTACACCGATGGCAGGCCGCGGTGAGGCCGTGCTCGACGATCTGATCGGCATGTTCGTCAACACGTTGGTGTTCCGTACCCAGCTGGATCGCGGCGAGCCGTTCACCGAGCTGCTCGGACGCCAGCGCGAGACGGATATCCAGGCGTTCGCGCATGCGGATGTGCCGTTCGAGCGGTTGGTCGAGGTGCTGAACCCGGTCCGGTCGCAGGCGCGCCATCCGCTGTTCCAGGTGGGTCTGTCGTTCCAGAACCTGGCGCGTACCACGCTGGAACTGCCCGGACTCACCGTGGCCGGATTCGATATCGACACCCAGCTCTCGCAGTTCGATCTGCATCTGATCGTCGCGGACAGCTACGACGAGGACGGAATTCCGTCCGGTATCGGTGGGTACTTCACCTACGCCACCGACCTGTTCGACCCGGATACCGTCCGTGGCTTCGCCGACCGCTTCGCACGCGTGCTCGCCGAGATCATCGCGGCGCCGCGCGCGGCCGTCGGTGATCTCGAGATCATGGCCGTGGACGAGCGCCGCGAACTGGTCTCCGGTTGGAATGCGACGGCGCGGCAGGTGGATTCGTCCGCGACGCTGGCCTCGCTGCTGGATCGAACCGTGGCGACCACGCCGGACGCGGTGGCGCTGGTCGGCGACGACGGCACCGCCATAACCTATGGCGAGCTCGGCTCTCGGGTGAATCAGCTTGCCCGGCACTTGATTTCGCTGGGTGTCGGACCGGAGGCACGGGTGGCGCTGGCACTGCGCCGCTCGGTGGACCTGGTGGTCGCGATGTACGCGGTGACCCAGGCCGGTGGCGCGTATGTGCCGCTGGATCCGGATCAGATCGGTGAGCGGACCGATTACATTCTCGACACCGCTCGGCCACTGTGTGTGCTGACCAACGCCGACACCGATTTCCAGAGCTCGGTGACCGACGTCGTTCGGATGGACGCACTCGCCGACCTCGCGGACGCGCCGATCGCCGACGTGGAGCGGATCGCGCCACTGCGTCCGGCGAATACGGCATACGTGATCTTCACCTCGGGTTCGACCGGTCGTCCCAAGGGTGTCGCGGTGCCGCATGCGGCAATCGTCAACCAGTTGCTGTGGAAGACGAGCGAATTCGGTCTCGGTGCTGATGACGCGGTCCTGCTCAAGACCGCGGCCACCTTCGACCTCTCGGTGTGGGAGTTCTGGTCGGCGGCGGTTTCCGGTGGCCGACTGGTCATCGCGTCCGCCGACGGACATCGCGATCCGACCTACCTCAATACGCTGATGCGCGATACCACCGTCACCACCTTGCATGTGGTGCCGTCGATGTTGGATGCCCTGCTGATCGAATCGGACGGGCAGCTGCCCGAGTCGTTGCGTCGGGTACTCGCCATCGGTGAGGCGCTGCCCGCCGCGACGGCGCAGCGGTTCCGTGAGTCGAACGCGGCTACTCTGTTCAACCTCTACGGTCCGACCGAGGCCGCGGTCTCGATCACCAACCACGAGGTGACCGATGCCGATACCGGCTCGGTGTCGATCGGTGCCCCGGAGTGGAACAGCCGGGTGTATGTGCTGGATTCGCGGTTGCGTCCGGTGCCGGTGGGTGTTTCGGGTGAGTTGTATCTGGCCGGTGCGCAATTGGCACGCGGTTACTTCGGGCGCGTGGATCTGACCGCGGAGCGGTTCGTGGCCGATCCGTTCGAATCCGGTGCTCGGATGTACCGCACCGGTGACCTGGTGGCATGGAACGCCGCCGGTGAGCTGGAGTACCGCGGTCGTACCGATTTCCAGGTGAAGATCCGCGGTTTCCGCATCGAACTCGGCGAGATCGAGGCGGCGCTGCTTCGCCAGACCTCGATCAGCTCGGCCGCGGTGCTCGCGCATACCGATCCGGCACTCGGTGACCGCCTGGTCGCCTATGTGGTTGCGACCACCGGTGAACTCGATAAGGACGCGCTGCAGTCGGCGTTGGCCGCGGAGCTGCCGTCGTACATGGTGCCGAGCGTCTTCCTGGCGCTGGACGCCTTGCCGCTCAACGCGAACGGCAAGCTCGATCGAAACGCCTTGCCGCAGCCCACCTTCGAACAGGCCGCATTCCGCGCGCCGGTCACCCCGGTCGAGCAGATCGTGGCCGGTGTGTTCGCCGATGTGCTCGGTATCGAACGAATCGGCGCCGACGACGACTTCTTCGCACTCGGCGGTAACAGCATCCTGTCGATCCAGCTGGTATCGCGGGCCAAGACGGCCGGAGTGGTGTTCTCCGTGCGCGACGTCTTCGACCAGCGCAGCGTCGCCGGCCTCGCCGCCATCGCGACCTCGGCCGCGGATCTGCGGCAGGCGACCATGGCGGAGCTGCCCGGCGGGGGGATCGGTGAGATCCCGCTGCCGCCGAGCATCGCCGCGGTGCTGGCGAGCGGCCCTGCCTACCAGCGCTTCTCCTATGAGACGGCGGTGGCACTGCCGAGCGAACTCGACGGAGATCGGCTGCGTGCGGCGATCGCCGCACTGGTGGACCGGCACGATGCGCTGCGCACTCGGTTGCGCCGGGTCGAGCAGGTCTGGGAATTCGAAGCGCTCGAGCGCGGTGCCGTCGATATCGATGCGCTGGTGCACGAGGTCGCTTTCGATACCGACCTCGATGACGACTACGGCTATGACGAGCTCATGCGGCGCGCCGACAACGAACGCGCGGCCGCCGCGGATCGCCTCGATCCGGCCAACGGTGTGATGGCGCAGTTCGTGCGCTGCACCGCCGAGCGGCTCGACGGCGGCAACTTCATGTTGGTCGTGGTGCACGGATTCGCGGCCGATCCGAAGTCCCTCGGCATTCTGACCGGCGATCTGCTCGATCTGATCGCCGACGAGCAGGTCGCCCTGCCGGAGGTCGGTACCTCGCTGCGGCGCTGGGCCTACGGCCTGACCGAGCAGGCGAATAGCCACGCCGCTGAACTGCCGTTCTGGCAGGAGGTTTCGGCCACACCCGAGCCGCTGCTCGGCGCGCGGGCCTTCGATCCTGCGCTGGATACCGTCGCCACCACGCGACGGGTGCGCATCGAGGTGCCGACGGATATCTCCGAGGTACTGCTCACCACGGTTCCGGCGCGGTTCCACGGCCGGGTGCCGGACGGGCTGCTGTCGGCATTGGCCATGGCACTGGTGCGCTGGCGCGGCGAAGAGCACGGATCGGATGTGGTGATCCGGCTCGACGGTGACGGTCGGGCCGCGGTCCGCGGTGCCGAATTGTCACGCACCGTCGGTGCTTTCACAGCCGTCTACCCGGCCCGGCTCGCGCTGGGCGGGATCGATCTGGCCGAGGCGTTCGACGGCGGCGCTGCCGCGGGTGCGCTCATCAAGTCGGTGAAGGAACAGCTGCTCGCGGTGCCCGATCAGGGCGTCGGCCACGGTCTGCTGCTCGGGGGGGTGGCAGCCGGCGGAGCCGACGGGGTGGGTGCACAACTGCCGCCGGCGGGTCAGGTGGGCTTCCGGTACCAGGAAGCGGCGATCAAGACCGAGCGGGATGCCACCATGCCCGCGAACGGGGCGCTCGATATCGCGGTCACCGTCGGCGATGAGGATGATGGTCCGCGGCTGCTCGCCACCTTCGAGTTCCCGGTCGGGCTGCTGTCCCCGGAGCAGGTGCAGGAGTTGGCGGAGCTGTGGGTTGCCGCGCTCACCGCGCTGGCCGAGCACGCGCAGCGGCCGAATGCCGGTGGCCATACGCCATCGGATCTGCCACTGGTGCAGGTCGGCCAGGCCGACATCGAACTGTGGGAGCAGACCTACCCGGGCCTCGACGATGTCTGGCCGGTCTCGCCGCTGCAGTCCGGTCTGCTCTTCCACGCGCTGATGACCACGGCCACCCTGGACGTCTACACCATTCAGGCGGTGGTGCGACTGGGCGGAACGGTGGATGTGGCACGGCTGAACGCGGCCGCGCAGGCGATCCTGGATCGGTACCCGAATCTGCGCACCGCATTCGTCACCGACTCCACCGGACAGGTGCGGCAGGTCGTGCTCGATCGGGTCGAAGTGCCATGGCGCGTCGTCGATCTCACCGAACTGCCGGAGGCGGAGCGGGCCGAGGAACTGCGTCGCCGGATCGAGGCCGACCACGCCGAGCGCTTCGACATGGCCACCCCGCCGCTGGTGCGCTACACGCTGTTGCGCACCGCGGCCGAGGAATGGTCGCTGGCGATCACCACGCACCATGTGCTGCTCGACGGTTGGTCGATGCCGCTGCTGATGCGGGATCTGCTGGTGCTCTACGCGACGCGTGGCGATCAATCGGCACTGCCGCAGGTCTCCTCCTACCGCGACTTCCTGGACTGGCTCGCCACCCGCGATCAGGACGCGTCGTTGCGGGTCTGGGCCGATGCCTTCGACGGTGCGACCGAACCGACCGAATTGGCCGCGCCCGCACGGACGGTCGAGACCTACGAGACCGCCAAACTGATCACCCAGATCGACGCCGACCGGACCCGCCAGCTGACCAAGCACTGTGCCGAACTCGGCATCACGGTCAACACTCTGGTGCAGGCGGCCTGGGGCATCCTGCTCGGCAGGCTCACCGGCCGCGCCGATGTGGTGTTCGGCGCCACCGTGTCGGGTCGGCCCGCCGAACTCACCGGCGTGGAGTCGATGGTCGGTCTGTTCATCAATACGCTCCCGGTGCGGGTGCGCATCGATGACCGCGCGACCATCGACGATCAGCTCGCGAAGCTGCAACGCGATCAGGCCGAGCTGCTCGACCACCACTACGTCGGTCTGTCCGATATCCAGCGGGCCGCCGGAATCGCCTCGCACTTCGACACCCTGCTGGTATTCGAGTCCTACCCGATCGATCGGGAGGCGATCGCCGCGGCGAGTTCGATCGACGGCATGGCGGTGACCGATGTCGGTGTGGACAGTGCGACGCACTATCCGCTCACCCTGCAGGTGACCGCGGAGTCCACCCTCGAATTCACGTTCGAGTACCTCATCAGCCGGTTCAGCGCCGATGAGGTGGAAACCCTGTCCACCAGGCTGATTCGGGTGCTGGAAGCCCTGACCGGCGATCCGGCCGGGCTGGTCGGCGATATCGATATCCTCGATACCGATGAGCGGGCCCGCCTGCTCGTCGAATCCGGTATCGCGGCAACGGCGCCCGCACCGGAACCGGTGGGCCGGGTCGGTGCGCGCACGGTGTCGAAGGTGCTCGCCGAGGTGGTCGAGGCGGATCCCGAGGCGCCCGCGCTGCTGGCGGACGGTGACGAAATCGCCTACCACGTCCTGGATCGCCGTTCCTCGCAACTGGCCCGGGTGCTCATCGCACACGGTGCCGGACCAGGCGATGTGGTGGCCCTGGCGCTGCCGCGTTCGGTCGATGCGGTGGTCGCGGTCTGGGCTATCCAAAAGGCCGGTGCCGCATGCCTGTTCGCCGGTGACCTGTCCACCACCGAAATGGCCACCGCCGGAGCCGTTTTCGGTATCACCCTGGAACCGACCGACGGCCCGATCAACTGGCTGGTACCGAGCGATCCGACAATCCGAGCCGAACTGGCCGCGGCCGCATCGCACCCGGTCTCCTACGCCGATCGGGTCCGCCCGCTCGCCGAGGAACACCCGGCCTTCGTAGTCCTCGCGGCCGACGGCACCACCCGTGCGTTCAGCCAAACCGAGGCACTCGAGCAGGCCGAACAGGTCCGCTCGGAATACGACATCGACTACGAATCGACAACCTTCACCACCGCCATCTCCGGCCGAGCCGCCCTGCTCGAGTTCCTGACCGCGGCAATATCCGGTGCACTGTCAGTGCTGCCCGGCGCGGACGACATCGCGGACGACCTGGCCGACGGTGAGGTCAGCCACTGGTTCGTCACCGTGGGCGAGTCGACCGAGGCGGCGGACGAGGACGTGCGGATCGTGGTCATCGAATAACCGAGACCGCTCTGCGCGGTACACGAAGGCAAGGGCCCCGAACCTCGAACAGTTGAACGTGCGGGGCTCTTGCGCGTGCATAGCCCCGGGATAGTCCAAAGCGTCACGCGCACGGTGCGTTCGGTCGCGGCGGGAAGGAACTGCCGAGTCGGACACGGCTCAGCTCCACGCAGGCTGCCATCCCGAGACTTTGGACGACGCACAGATCGTGGCCGTCGCCGCAGCCAGATCGGCGATCCAGGAATGCTTCCAGGCTGCCGGACGACAGTGCGGCGACCCTGACCACTGCCACGTTCGCATAAGAGCATCTGTTGCAGGTGTTTCGGGGCAATTGCGACGGCGCGGTCTTGACATGATCGCTGTTCGAGATGAGACGAACGCTGCGTTCACCGGCTCAGACGAGGGCGGATCGGCAGACAGTCTGCCGCGCCGGAATCACCGGACGGAACCTCGCCGCTTTGGCGGGCTAGACTCGGACGGGACCGAGCGGACGTCGTTCGCTCCCGTTCGATGAGGTTGGAGGTGGTTCCATTGGCAATGCCCGCTCCTCGGTCCGACCATTGGACGGCCGCGGACCTCGATCACATTCCCGAAGACGGATTACGGTACGAGGTGCTGAATGGCCAGCTCGTCGTGAACGCTGCTCCTAAGCCGCGGCATCAGTGGCTGATCAAATGGCTGGTGCGCGCTCTCGACGACGTACTGCCTCCCGGATACGTAGTGCTGGAAGGGGTGGGAGTGCTGATCGGCGACGACGAGCCCATTCCCGACCTCATGGTGGCGGCTGGCGCGATCGACTGGGACGACCGCGGGATCGCCGCCGAACAGGTGAAGCTGGTCGTCGAAGTTGTCTCCAAATCGACGACTATGCAGGACCGCATGGTCAAGCCCGTGCTCTATGCCGCAGCCGGAATTCCGAACTACTGGCGCGTCGAGATCAACCCGTTCAAAGGCCAGCTCACTGACGAAAAATTGCCGGTCCTGTTCGCGCATACGCTCGGGCCGGAGGGCGCCTACGAACGGACGCACCGGGTGGCGGCTGGGGAGTCCGTCACCCTGCGCAGTCCCTTCGAATTCACCGTGGATCCGGCGTCACTGATGCGCTGAGCCGCCTTTATCGTGCGGCGATCGCATGCTCCTCGGCGAAGACCTTGCGGCAGACCGGGGCACAGAAGGCGTAGTCGGTGCCGTCGTGGGTCAGGGTGATCTGGGCGGTGGCCCATTCGACAGTCATGCCGCAGACCGGATCGATCGTGTAACCCTTCGGTGCTTCGGGTCGCACGCCGGAGTCCCGGAAGTCCTGTGTCATCAACCGGGTGATGTCGGTGGCGGTCATCGAGCGGCCCAGCGCACCGATCGCGTGTTCGCGGATGCCGACGATCTGCACGATGCAATGCGGACGACGCAGGAGCCGGTCCGGATCCGCTTCGGTATCGGCGATCGCGCGGGTGACCATCGGGATGATGTGGTCGCCGAATTCGCGGTTGTTGCTCCATGAGCCGGGAACCGTGATCCGCACGAGATAGCGAGGTTCGGCCGTGATGTTCGGGCCGCCGGTGGCCCAGACCTGCGGCTTGTGCACTACTACATGCGTCAATTCACGCGCCATATCGAGCACCGAGTCCGGCGCGGATTCGCCGGTGGTCAGCTCGTGTAGTACCCGGTCGGCCAGCTGTTGCTGCCGTTCGACGCTCATCGTCTCCTCGGAGACGAACAACTCGATGGTCATCATGATCGGGATTCCTTCGGCAGGTTCATCGACGCGTCGGCGGAGGCCAGGGCGAGAAGTTCGTCGACCGACCACTGATCGTCGGCGTGCTTGCCGAGTTTGCTTGCCAGGATGCGGCCATCGGACGCGATGAGGAAGTCGCCGGGCAGACCGAGGCGTCCACCCTCGGGTTTGCCCGGGGGAGCGGGCTTCTGCTTGCGCAGTGCGGCCACCGTGGCCCGGGTCGCGGCGCGGACGATGGTCGGCCAGGCGCGCGCGTCGAGCAGGGCGCGCGGTGCCGATTCGATGCCGAACTCGCGGTACAGGATTCGGTCGGGATCGCCGACCAGGTCGAAGGGCAGATCGCCCTCATAGGTGCGCAATTCGGCTGCACTGGAATGGAATACGACGACCTCACGGATATTCGCGGCCAAGATTTCGGCGTGTCGTACGGCGAACGAGCGCAGGTGCAGATTGCACACCGGACAGCCCGCGAAACGTCGAAACTGCAGGTGTATCAGGCAATCCGGATCGGGGACCGGAATCTCGGCGTCGGCAATGGTGAGCAGCGTTCGGTCGGTGACGGTGCGCGGCAATGGCATGGGGACTCCCTTCTCGTAGGTGTACAAGGTACGCCTACAGCCAGTATGCGCGTACCTTGTACGCTGTCAACCCGTGCCCCGCCCTCGCTCGCTGACCAGCCCCGCCATCGCGGCCGCCGCCGTCGCGGTGCTCGACCGCGACGGTCTGTCCGGCTTGACCATGCGCGCGGTCGCGAAGGAACTCCGCATCGCCACCATGGGCCTCTACCGCTACGTCGCCGACCGCGACGAACTCGAGCTGCTGGTCGTAGACCATCTCCTGGCCGATATCGACCTCACGCCACCGACCGCCCCGGACTGGCGCGATCGCGCCGCGGCCCTACTCGACCGCATGCGCACGACGGTATCCGCCCATCCGGCAACGGTCCCGCTGGTCGTGCGCCACCGCCAGTCCGCCCCCAACAGCCTGCGCTGGATCGAGGCGATGCTGACCGTCCTCACCGATGCGGGCTTCACCGGCATCGGCCGAGTCCTGGCCCAACGCACTCTCATGGCCTTCCTGCTCGGCCACCTCCAGAACGAGCACTACGGCCCACTCTCCGGCGCAGGCACCGCCGCCATGACCCGCCTCCCCCCAGGCGACTATCCGCTCCTCGTCGAAACCGCCACCGAGGCCCGAAATGTCGACGCCCCCACCGAATTCCGCCTCGGTATCGAAATCGTTCTGCGCGGCCTGTCCCCCTGAGCCCCGCCAACACTCCCAAGGGTTGTTGCTGCGCATCGATTCGCGCGCCGCGCACGTTTTCGCCCGGCGAATTCGTGCGCGGCGCGAGAAAAGGTGCGCGTCGTTGGGTGCTAGTTGGTGAGGCCGGGGATGGACATGGTCGTTCCCATGATGTGGTGGCCCGCGTCGTTCAAGTGCAGGCCGTCGCCGCTGTCCAGGTCGGGGCGGATGAAGTCGGGATCGTTGGGGTCTTCGACAGCGGCGGCCACGTCGAACACGGCATCGAAAACGCGGGTGGTGCGCAGCCATTCGTTGACCGCGCGGCGTACTACTCGGCCCTCTTCGACATTGAGGTCCGGATAGATGACACCGGCGAAGGGGCCGATGGTGTTGGCATACACCGCGAGTCCGGCCGCATGCGCCCGCCCGGCCAATTGCCGGAAACCGGCGATGAGTGCATCGGCCGATGAGGTGCTGTTGTCGAGGATCAGATCGTTGATACCGAAGTTCAGGACAACATGGGTGACGCCGGGCACCCCGAGTACATCGCGGTCGAAACGGGCCAGACCATGTTCGCCGATCTGGTCGGTCAGCAAACGGGTCCCGCCGATGCCCTGATTGAGCACCCAACCGCTGGTGAGACGTTCGTTGAGGACGTCGACGGAACGATGGTTCGCGCCGGGTGTGGACCCGACGCCTTCGAACCAGGAGTCGCCGAACGCGACGATGATCGGCCCATCCGTCGGGGTGAGCACGTCGACACCGGTCACATAGAAGCGCGAGGTCGTCTCCTCGGCTCCGGATAGCGCGAGTGCGGTGACCTGATCACCGGCGGCCACGAAACCGGATTCCATCGGCAGGTGCGAAAAGGGTGCCAGGCCGCTCTTTTTCGGCAAGTAGATACTCAGCACCAGATCGGTATCGGCAGTCGTCGCGAAATCGACGGGGTCACTGATGATATCGGCTCCCGCTGGAATGGAAACCGAAGCCTCGCCGTCGAAACGCAGCTCGGTATCGGTCTCCGCGATGATCTCGGCCCCGGACTTGCGCACCGCGATCCGTGCCGCGCCGATGGTCACCGGCGTCGAACCATAGCGGTTTGTCAGCCGCACCCGCAGCTGCTCGCCGCTCCCGACCAGGTGCAGCACCTGACGCACCGTCTCATCGGCGAAGCCGCGCGGCTCGGCCAAACGAATCCGCTCGGCGGGGTCGACCAGCGGGGAACGGAAGCCAGCGACCCAGCGCGAAGAGGTAGTCATCGGAATCTCCATTTAGTTGCGGTGAGGAATATTGCGATGACAACAACTTAGCGCATATGTTCCGCATGTCAACTATCCCCGCCGCAACTATCTGGGCTAAGCTCGCCACCGTGGACGCAGAACTCTTCGACGATCCCAGGCTCACCACCATGGGCCTGCTCTACGAGGCGTACGACGGCCTGACCCGCAAGTTGGAACCGACCTGGAAGAAACACGGTCTGTCCGGCCTCGATGTCAACGCACTCATGCGCCTGAGCCGCTCACCGGACCGTCGCCTGCGCATGACCGATCTCGCCGCCCAGACCAACCTGTCCACCAGCGGTGTCACCAGACTGGTCGACCGTCTGCAGCGCAACGGCTTCGTGCGCCGCGAACTCGACTCGGTGGACCGCCGCAGTTCCTACGCCGTGCTCACCGCCGCCGGTGCGACCCGCTTGGCCCGCGTACTCCCCGACTACCTCGAGGTCATCGAGCGCTGGTTCACCGGTCTGCTGCCGCCCGACCAACTCGATGCCTTCGTCGCCGGTCTGCGCACCATTCGCGATCAGGTGAACCCGGAGGCCACTGCGCGCGAAGCCGACTAGAACACCCTGCACCGAATCGCACGACATCACCGTCGCCGAGGCGACGGACTCGCCGCTTCCGGCAGCCCTACCGGAGGCGGCGAGGTGGCATCACTCGACGGCGGTTCCCTCGAGCTCGACCATCTGGCCGGGGATCGCCAGCCGGGTGATCCCGAGCATCGTGGTAGGCGGTGCCACCCCGGCAGCGCCCAACCGCGACGCCAGCACGCCGTAGTGCTGGAAAAGCAGATCGACGTCGGTGGTGTAGACGTTGAGCCGGACCAGGTTCGCCAGAGACATGCCAGCCTTTCCGAGTACGGCCTCGAGGTTGTCGAGGCTCAGCGCCAACTGCGCAGCCATGTCACCGGCATGCTGGGGCTTGCCGTCGCCGCTCATCGCGGTCTGCCCGGAGCAGTACAGGGTCCGGGTGTGACCTGAGACGACCTCACCCTGGTTGAATCCCATCCCCACCGACCACGTCACCGGGTTGACTGCCGTTCGTTCCACGACCACATCAGCTCCATTCGATTCGTTGAAGTACGTACGCCCGGCGGCGCTAGCCGCTGTCTGTGACGCCGTGGTGGTAAGCCTCCCAACCAATCACGACATCCTGTGTCGTGTATTCGGTTAAGTTTTCCGTATGCGCGCCGACCGATTGGTGTCGCTGGTGCTGCTGCTGCGCCAGCGCGGTCGGCTGACTGCGACCGAGCTGGCCGACGAACTCGAGGTATCCACCCGCACGGTGTTACGCGACATCGAGGCGCTGTCCGCGGCCGGTGTCCCGGTCTTCGCCGAACGCGGCCGGCACGGCGGTTTCGCGTTGTTACCTGGGTTTCGGACTGAACTCACCGGGCTGAACCACGACGAGGCGCTTGCCTTACTGGTCGCCGGATCGCGGCGCGGCGCGCAGGCATTCGGCCTCGGCTCGGCGCTTGCTTCGGCGATGCTCAAGGTGGTTGACGCGCTACCCGAAAGCTATCGGAACACCGCGGCTGATGTGGCCGAGCGATTGCTCATCGATCCGGAGACCGATCTGCTGTCGCGTCGGCTGGTCGCTGAGGAAGTGCCCGGCACCATATTGGCCGAGATCCGGCGCGCGGTATTCGCCGGAAGCAAGCTGCGCATCCACTACGCGGCTGTCGACCAGACCCCGAAGTGGCGCACGGTGGACCCGATCGGCCTGGTCATCGTTCGCGAGCAGGGCTACTTGCTGGCCACGAGATCTGGCGCGGACCGTACCTATCGGCTGTCGCGGGTGTTGGCCGCAGAGGCACTCCCAGAACCGGCACAGCGACCAGCTCGGGTCGATCTGGACCGGGCCTGGCAGGAACGCAGCAAACAGTTTCGCACTAGCGGCGATCAGATCGCCGTGCTGGTACAGGTGAGCCCGGCGGGGCGGGAGGACCTGGTGAGCACCGCACTGGCCGTCCACACCGAGGAACCCGACGCAAACGGCTGGCTGCGGTTGGAGGTGACCTTTCAAGATTCACGACACGCCGAATGGGCGCTGTGGCAGCTCGCCACGGAAGCGGAAGCCCTTGCCCCGCAGTCGTTGCGCACATCCCTGCACAACCGCGCCGCCGCGATTGCCACTCGCTACGCAGAGTCATCCTGAGAGTTGTCACCGGGTGCCAGGTCGTCGCCGACGCGATTCGGACCGCTCCACACTGGGTAGGCGCAAGCCCGGCGAAACGACGCGTGCGCGACGCGCAGCGCTGCCCGGCGTTGGGGACTGTCACCAACGTCGCGCCCCGCAACAGCTAGTCGATCGCCGCGGTGAGGCGATTGGTGAGTTCGCGGACGTGGGCGATCAACTCGGGAGGTTCGTGGATTCGGCAGGCGAAGCCGAAAGTCGCTATGTAGACGGCGAGTTCGTCCAGGGAGTTGGACCCCGTGCGGAGTAGGCAGCTTCGATCGTCGATGGCCTCGATGACGCCGACGGTCGGGGCAATGCGTTCGGCGGCGACCTGGGCCGGTACATACAGCGTCACGCGGGCGGCATAGCGATAGGGGGAAGTTGTTGTGCCGCTGGTGATGTAGTGCGCCAGGTCGGTTTCGGGTGGCTCGCGCGGGGTGAAGCGCGGACCGGTGGGAACGCGAGGTTGTAGGCGGTCGACGCGGTAGGTGCGCCAGTCCGCGCGGTCGATATCCCAGGCGATGAGATACCAGTGCCGACCGGTGTGCGCCAAACGATGCGGTTCGACGGTACGCAATGATGTTGTGCCACTGTGGGTTCGGTAGTCGAAGCGCAGGCGGTGATTGTCGCGGATAGCACCCGCGACCGCGGTCAGCACATCGGGATCGACGGTCGGTCCAGCGGAAGGCACGGTGACAGTCACTGATTGCAGCAGACTGACCCGATGCCGCAGCCGCGACGGCAGCACCTGCTCCAGTTTGGTGAGCGCGCGCAACGAACTGTCCTCGATGCCCGCGATGGTGCCACCCGCCGCGGTACGCAGTCCGACGGCAACGGCCACCGCCTCATCATCGTCGAGCAGCAGCGGCGGCAGTTTCGCACCCGCCCCGAGGCGGTACCCCGCGACACCGGCGGTCGCGTCGACCGGATAGCCGAGGTTGCGCAACTTGTCGATATCGCGGCGCACCGTGCGCACATCGACCTCGAGGCGTTCGGCGAGTTCGGTACCGGTCCAGTCCCGAGGCGTCTGCAAGAGCGACAGCAATCGCAGCAGGCGCGCGGAGGTTTCCAACATGATGAAAAGTTTGCCCCAACGCTAGGGCAGAAACTGTCCTAAGCGGCTCATAGCGTGGTTTTCATGAACACAGAAATCACTCCGTTCCGCATCGAAATCCCGCAGCAGCAGCTCGATGACCTGCGCCATCGTCTCGATAATGCGCGCTGGCCCGCACCGCTGCCCGGCGACGGCTGGGACACCGGCGTGCCGACCACCTGGCTGCGCGATCTGGTCGACTACTGGCGTACCGGCTACGACTGGCGCGCCGCCGAGGCCCAGCTCAACGCCTATCCGCAATTCACCACCCAGATCGACGGACAGCGCATCCACTTCCTGCACGTCCGCTCACCCGAGTCCGATGCGCTGCCACTGCTGATGACGCACGGTTGGCCGGGTTCGGTCGTCGAATTCCTCGACGTGATCGGACCGCTCACCGACCCGCGCGCCCACGGCGGCGATCCCGGCGATGCCTTCCACCTTGTTATTCCATCGCTGCCCGGATTCGGCTTCTCCGGACCCGTCAGCGAAGCGGGCTGGACCAGCGCGAAGATCGGCGACACCTGGGCCGAACTCATGCGCCGACTCGGCTACGAGCGCTATGGCACACAGGGCGGCGATATCGGCGCTGCGGTGAGTCCGGAGGTGGCCAGGAGCGCGCCGAAGAATGTGGTGGGTGTGCACACCAACGGCGGCCCGGATCCGATTGCGACCCATCAACTTTCCGAGGACGAGTTGGCCAGCTTGACCGACCTCGAGCGCGACCGGATCGATCGCATCCAGGCATTCCTGCGCGAGGAGATGGGCTATATCGCGATTCAATCCACCCGACCGCAGACCGTGGCCTACGGACTGGTCGATTCGCCGATCGGTCAGCTCTCCTGGATCATGGACAAATTCCGGGAATGGACCTATCCGCGAAACGTGGACCCGGACAAGATCATCGACCGCGACCGGCTGCTGACCAATGTGATGCTGTACTGGCTCAACGGTACCGCGGGTTCGGCCGCCTTCGTCGGCTACGCGCAGCGCGCCGGCTGGGGTACGAACAAGTCGAATTCCGGAGTGCCTACCGCGGCAATCGTTTTCGCGCAGGACGTCGGAATTCGACGCTATTGCCAGACCCAGCACACCATGACTCGCTGGGTCGATGTGGACCGCGGCGGACATTTCGCGGCGCTGGAGGAGCCCGTGCTGCTGCTGAACGACATCCGCGAGTTCTTCCGCGACCTGCGCTGAAAACGTGGGCCGGTTCCGGCATGTCGCGGCGGGGACAGGCTCACAATCAATGGCAGCAGGACAGTGGCAATGCAGAGGTGAGCGCCATGAGTGAGCCGAGAAGGATTACTCAGGAATATCGGGAAGAGTTCTGGCGGCGCTGCGGCTGGTCACCGGATCTGCCCGAGGCCGAACGACGCCATATCGAGGAACACTGGGATGACGAGTCCATCGATATGGCGGAGTTGTTCGGCTGGTAGATCAGGCGGTGAGTTCACCTGCCTGCCGCCACGAGTCGCGTTCGGCGGCGAATGCTTCGGCTTGTACCCCGCGGAATTCCTTGATGGATTCGGCATTGTCGGATAGGAACTTCCGATAGTCGGCGAGCGCGAACTCACCGTCCTCGGCCCGCACCTCGACCTTGCCCGCCGCGAAATC
The DNA here is from genome assembly GCF_044457245.1 of Nocardia sp. NPDC050630. NCBI lineage: Bacteria > Bacillati > Actinomycetota > Actinomycetes > Mycobacteriales > Nocardiaceae > Nocardia > Nocardia sp. NPDC050630. Next base: position 84,002 of record NZ_JBITGN010000016.1, on the reverse strand, counting down.
CGCACGTAGGTCGAGGAGTTCATCGGCTTCGACCGGATACCAGCGGATCCGGTCGAAATAGCGCAGTAACCAGGGGGATTCGTCGCTGACGCTACTGTGGTCCCAGACTTGGGTTGTGCGGCCGACGAATTGGTAACCGCCGGGACCTTCCATCCCGTAGATGCACAGGTAGGCTCCGCCGATGCCGACGGCATTTTCGGGAGTCCAGGTGCGGGCCGGGTTGTACTTCGTGGTGACCAGCCGGTGGCGCGGATCGGTCGGGGTCGCGACCGGTGCGCCGAGGTAGACATCTCCGAGACCGAGGACCAGGTATTCGGCACCGAAGACGGTGTCATAGACCTCCTGTACCGAAGCCAAACCGTTCATGCGCCGGATGAATTCGATATTCCACGGGCACCAGGGCGCGTCCGCACGCACACCGTGCATATAGCGGGTGATCGCCTCCCGCGTGGCCGGATCATCCCAGGACAGCGGTAGGCGCACGGTGCGGCTCGGCACCACGAGTTGGTCGGCGGCGGGGATCTGCTGTTCGGCCTCGGTCAGCAGATCGAGCAGGACGGGGACCGGCAGCACCGTCGGATCGACTCGGATCTGCAGCGAACGGACACCGGGCGTCAGTTCCGTCACGCCGCGCACACCGGCCGCGAGCAGGTGCTGATGCAATGCGTGCACGCGGGCACGCAGACCGAGATCCAGTGTCATGGAGCCGTATTCGACGAGTACGCCGTCGTCACCTTGACGGCGGTAGGTCACCCCGGTCTCGTCGTCGACATCGGTGCGGCGCAGTACACCGTCATCCCCGTCGCCGCCAGGGGAGAGGACCGTGGGCCAGGCGGCGCGGCGAGCCGGACCGAGTTCGCGAACCGAAGCGGCGCGCTCACTGCGGATCGGGATGAAGCGCACGGTATCGCCGGGGGTCAGCTGGCCGAGTTTCCATCGGTCGGCGGCGACCACCGTCACCGGGCAGACGAATCCGCCGAGGCTGGGTCCGTCGGGACCGAGCAGGATGGGCGTATCGCCGGTAAAGTCCAGTGCCCCCATCGAGTACGCAGTGTCATGGATGTTGGACGGGTGTAGTCCCGCCTCGCCGCCATCGGTTCTGGCCCATTCGGGTTTCGGGCCGATCAGCCGCACTCCGGTGCGATCGGAATTGAAATGCACCTCATAGTCGGTGCCGAGAATCGTGTCGAAGTCATGGCGAGTGAAGAACTCCGGTGCGCCGTGCGGACCTTCGGTGACGGCCAATTCCCACCGACGCGTCAGGACCGGCTGCTGCTCCATCGGCACCGCGGCCGCCACCCGGCCTCGCTGTGCGCCGAGGGGAAGCATTTCACCGGCACGCAACGCGTTCCCCGTGCTCCCGCCGAACCGTCCGAGCGTGAATGTCGATGCGCTGCCCAGATATTCGGGCAGCTGAATACCGCCGGCGATCAGCACATAGCAGCGCATGCCCGGTCCATGTACCGCACCGATATCCAGCGTCGCGTCCGCCGGAACCAGCACCGTTCGCCACTGCTGGACGCGGCTTCCGTTCACGGTCACCTCGGCCGGAGCGCCGGTGACACACACCCAGGTAGGCACGGAGAACTTCAGCGCGGGACCGGCGAGTGTGCATTCGAGGCCCGCCGCGCCCTCGGGATTGCCGAGCACCCGGTTGCCGAGTCGGAACGACAGATCGTCCATCGGGCCCGAAGGCGGAACTCCAACGTGCCAATATCCGATGCGACCCGGCCAATCCTGCACCGTGGTGAGCATTCCCGGCCGTACCACCTGCACCATCTGTTCGGGACCGAGGGCGCGCGTACTCTCGGCGATCGCGCCCCCGTTGGAGCTCGCGACAACCGCTAGGTCGGCAACGGTCATCGGGTCACCACCATCCGCACGGGAGTCGGATCGAATCCGTTGCAGGGGTTATTGATCTGCGGACAATTCGATACCAGCACCAACGTGTCGACCTCGGCGCGCAACGTGACTTTCTTTCCCGGAGCCGATAATCCGTCGACAATGCCGAGGGTGCCGTCGGCCTCGACCGGGACATTCATGAACCAGTTGATATTCGACACCAGATCGCGTTTGCCCAGCCCCCATTTCAGCGCCTCGGTGAGGAAGTTCTCCACACACGCGTGCTGGTGGCGGGTGTGGTGGCCGTAGCGCAGCGTATTGGACTCCTGGGAGCAAGCCCCCGCGATGGTGTCGTGGTTGCCGACATCGTCGGCGAGTACGGTCATCAGCGCGGTGCCCGCATCGGTGCGCAGCACACTTCCGGTGCCGAGGAAGATATTGCGCTGTGCGGTAATGGTGGCCTGCGCGCTGTAGCGGTCGGTGTGGTCGGCGGCCGAATACAGTAGACAGTCCACCGCCTGATTGCCGTGCAGGTCGATGATTTCGAGTTGTTCGCCCGCGCGGACCACGGTCGACCACGGCGCGCATGCTGGCACGGTTTCGTCGAGCACGATGGTGCGGGTCGGTGCCGAGATCATGCCCCTACCTCCAGAGTCGCGGCCGTCCAGGCCTGTTCGGTGTTCTCGACGGCTCGCAGATATTCCGGGTCGGAGTTGTGCTGCCCGGCAAGCTCGTCCGGCGCGGCCCAGGCGACGATGTCGAGATCCGATGCGGGCCGATCGTCGAGCGGGTGTGTGGTGTCAGCGACGAGCAGGATCACCGGCAGATGGATGAGCAGGTCGACCGAGGAACCCGCCGCGGCGCTGCCGGTGGCGCTCAGCGCACCATCGGATTCGACGCGGACGCCGCGGAAGAAGGACACGGTCGGCCCGATATCCCGTGGCTCGAGACCCTGCTTCGCGCCCGCGAGTCGCAGCAGTGCACGGCCTTCGGGCGTCGGCCCGCACAGGGCGTCGTGCTGGCCGGACGTGTCGGCGACAATCGCGGCCAGCACCCGGCCCTGATCCGACAGCAGTGGATGTCCGATGCCCAGATACGCCTGCCACGGCACTTTCACGGTATCGGCCACATTGAGCCGCTCCCACGGTGCGTCGGCACGCAGCAGCAAGATGTGCGCGCATGCGGCTCCGGCGGGATCGCGCAAACGCAGTCTGGTCCCGCGACCGAGTACGACATTCGCGTAACCACCGGCCGGAATGCGTTGAGCGAAGGTTATTCTCGCCGCCGCGACGTCATCGGGTAACTCCGGTCCGGCGATGGTCGCGGTGGCCGCTTGGGACCTCGCGTGCGCGCGAGCTCCGAGAGCGGAAGCGGTGCTGGTCATCGGTGGTTCCTAAGATCGTAGGTGTCTGGGTGCTGGTGCTGCAGGTACGCCACTCGGCCGGTCGGTGTGCGGTGGTGGTGTCGAGACCACCACCGCACCCCTCATCAGGCGGGTTGGACCGCGGGTTCGAGGCTTTCAGTGCTCGGCTTCGCATTGACGATTCGATGCACGACAACACCGACGGCGACCACGATCACCACGAAAAGCGGTGCGGCCCAGAGCATCCACCAGCTGCCGCCATTCGGCGTATAGACTTCGGCACGCGGCCAGGCCAGATTCACCGCCATCGCGATGCCCCAGACGACGGCGAGTGCGTTGATCGGGATTCCGAAGCGCCCCAAGCTGAACAACCTGGCGTCACCGCTGTCCCAGCCCCTGATCCGCCGGATCAGCAGCGGCACGGTGACCAGCAGATATGCCAGGTAGAGCGTCACGATGCAAACACTGGCCAGGGTGGCGAAGATCGCCGCATTGCCGAGATTGAGCAGCAGCAGACCGATCCCGAGTACACCGATGATCACTGCGGGCAGCACCGGTGTGCCGAAGCGCGGATGCACCACGGCCAGACGACGGGCGAAGGGCAACTTGCCGTCTCGCGCCATCGAAAACATCAGCCGCGAGCCCGCGGTCTGAATTGCCAAGGTGCACACCGTAATCGCCACCGCGACACAGCCGAGCAGCACCGTGCCCGCGGGGCTGTCCAGCTTCGAGGTGAGTACATAGGCCAGGCCCTCGGTGCCCAATGAACCGTCATCCAGACTCGGTGCCGCCATCAGCGCACCGAGCAGCAGCAGTCCACCGCCTAGTGCGGAGACAGTGAGTGCGGTCAGAATGGTGCGCGGCGCCACCCGGCGCGGGTCCTTGGTTTCCTCGGAAAGTTCTCCGGCGGAATCGAATCCGACCATCACGTAGGCCGCCATCAAACCGGAGACGAGGAACGCGGCCCAATACGGTCCGGGCGCGGCCTGATCGGTGTGCAGCACCACGCCCGGTCCGCGCTCGGCGTGGGTGAAGAACAGCGCGATGATTGCCAGCACGCCGATGATCTCCACGGTGACGCCGATCGAATTGATTCGTGCCATCAGGTCGATGCCGATCACATTGATCACCGTGGTGAGCGCCAGCAGGATGCTGCCGAGCAGTACCGCATTGGTGGCGCCGGAGGTCGAGGTGAGTGCGGTGTCCTCGCCGACGATCTGGAATCCGCTCCAGATCGATGGCAGCACCACTTGCAGCGCGATCGCCGCCGCGGCGGCCGTCACGATCTGCGCGATGATCATCATCCACCCCGCGAACCAACCGACGACCTCGCCGCCGAGCCGACGCGACCACTGGTAGATGCAGCCCGAAATCGGGTAGCGCGCGGCCAGTTCGGCGAAGTTCAGCGCGACCAGGAACTGGCCGACGAACACGATCGGCCAGGTCCAGAAGAACGCGGCCGCACCGAACGAATAGCCGAAGCCGAAGAACTGGAAGATCGTGGTGAGGATGGAGACGAAGGAGAATCCGGCCGCGAATGAGGCATAGCGACCGAGTTTGCGGTGTAGCACCGGCTGATAGCCGAAGCCGGCCAGGTCAGCGTTGTCCTGGTTGTCTGGCGGCGGGAGGACGTGGGCGGGGGAATCGAGTTTGGTGGCCATGGGGGTTCCTTCGCGAGCGGCCAATACCTATCGAATGACAGTTTTGCGTTCGCGATCGCACTTTCGGTGTCCCTGGTGTATCGCTTCCGCGATCGCCGGTAACTTCTGCGTTGCCTGGATTTCTATCGAATGACAGAAACCTCACGCCTAGGCAATCGTGCTGGAAACATCAGACCGGTCTGGTCGCTGTGGCGGCGGTCGGCCGTACCGGACGCGGTGTCAGAATGACGTCGTGGCAAATCTCGGTCCCGGCCGTCCCCGTCTCGACCAGCGCCCCCGGCGTGGTCGGACGCCACGCGCCGAGATCCTCGACGCCGCCGGAGAACTGTTCACCACCAATGGCTATGCCAATACCTCGACGCGTGCGGTAGCGGATGCGGTCGGTATCCGCCAGGCCTCGCTTTACCACCACTTCGCGTCCAAGGACGACATCCTCGACGCTCTGCTCGCCGAAACCATCGCAGGCCCCTTGGATCTCGCCGAGCGCCTCCGCGAGGTGCCGGAGCCCGCCCACATCCGGCTATACGCGCTGGCCTGGTTCGATGTGCGCCAGCTGTGCGCATCGCAGCGGAATCTCGGTGCGCTGTATTTGCTTCCGGAACTACGCACCGAACGCTTCGCCGCCTTTCGATTACGCCGCGACGAATTACGCGGGCACTACGAAACTTTGGCCGCGACAGTCGCGGCCGATGCGGGGGTGCCGGGAGCGGAGGGCCTGCCGTTCCGGCTCGTGGAGACGGTGATCAATATCCGCTCGGACGAGGGCAGCGCACCCGCCCACGCCGAACGCGCCATTCCGGACGCGATTATGCGAATGCTCGGCTGGCACGGTGATCTGGACGGCCTCCGCGCCGACGCGACTGCCCTCCTCCAGCGTCTGACCTTCTGAATCGCCTGCGCGTCAGGACTTTTCGTCGACGGCCACCCATTCCATACCCCAGCTCGACGCCCTGGTTGAGGAAGATCGACGGATCGGTTGGACGCGGCAGGAATACCCCTCAGGTCGCACCACCAGCTCACCATCGAGGTTCTCGAGCGCCACGCGCCGCGAATCATTAGTGCAACCGTCGACACTCATCTCGATCGGTGGAGCATCCACCGGATACAGCGTTGTGGTGGCCCGCACGCCGCGGCCCCGTGCTCTGCCGGAACGGCGGGGCTGATCAGCGGCAATCCGGTATGGATTGTGACCTGCGTCACCTCGCTTCACGGTGCGCAAGGGCTGTCTCGTCTTGTGGTCGACAGTGATTGCGAGAAGGGATAGGCAAATGCACAAGATGGTGATCCTGGGTGCGGGATACGCGGGCATGTCGGCGGCCACGAGCTTGGCGGCGCGCACCAAGCGACGCGACGATGTGCAGATCGTCCTCGTCAATGCGACCGAGCGGTTCACCGAGCGGCTGCGGTTGCACCAGACGGCGTCCGGACAGAACCTGGCCGAGTTCGATATTCCGGCATTGCTCGAGGGCACCGGCGTGGAGTTCGTAGGTGGCTGGGTCACCGGCATCGACGCGGCCGCGCGCACCGTCCGCATCGACGACGAACGGGTGCTCGAGTACGACACGCTGGTCTACGGGTTGGGCGGGGTCGCCGACACCACCGCGGTCCCTGGCGTCGACGACAACGCCTACACACTGAACAGCGTGCACGACGCCGAGTTGTTGGCGCAGCGACTGGCCGGGCTCGGCACCGGGACCGTTGCGGTCTGCGGCAGCGGCTTGACCGGCGTGGAGACCGCCGCCGAGCTCGCCGAGCGGTACCCGGATCTGGACGTTGTATTGCTGGGTCGCCACGAGCCGGGATCGGCGCTGGGCGCGCGGGCCAAGGCGTATGTGAACGACGCTCTGGCGCGGCTCGGGGTACAGGTGCGCTGCGGTGTGGAGATTGTCAAGGTGCTGCCGGACACTGTGGAACTCGCCGGCGGAGAGAGCATTGCGGTCGACGCCGTGCTGTGGACGAGCGGGGTGCGGGTGTCGCCGATGGCGGCTGCGGCGGGGCTTGCCGTCGACGAGCACGGCCGGATCGTCACCGACGCCGCGCTGCGGTCGGTGTCGCATCCGAACGTCTACGCCATCGGGGACGCGGCCGCGGTCGAACAGGGCTACGGCGTGATGCACGGCACCTGCCAGAGCGGTATGCCGACCGGCGTGCACGCGGCGGTATCGATCGTGCGGGAGCTGAAAGGCAAGCAGCCCAAACCATTCCGGTTCGGCTACTACCACACCCCGGTGAGCCTGGGCCGCCACGACGCGGTGGTCCAGTTCACCAAGCCGGACAACAGCCCCCGCAGGCTGCGGCTGACCGGCCGGCGCGCCGTCTGGTACAAGGAGACGGTGAGTGCAGCGCCCTGGCCGACCTTCGGTCGGATTCTCGAGTTCCCCACTTCCGGTGCGGTGTGGCCGCAGGGCGGGCGGTACACCCGGTGACCACTGCGTCCGCCACGGTTGCGGTGTTCACCGAGCACCGCAACCTGCTGTTCTCCGTCGCGTACCGCATCCTCGGCACCGCAGCCGACGCCGAGGACGCGGTGCAGGACGCCTGGATCAAATGGTCCGCTGCCGATCGTTCCCAGGTGAGCGACCCGAAGGCCTACCTGGTACGAATCGTGTCGAACCTGGCGATGGATCGGCTGCGGTCGGCCACCAGCCGTCGCGAGACCTACGTCGGCCCTTGGCTTCCCGAACCGATCCTCACCGGCACCGTCGACGACGCGACCGCCGCCGAATCGGTGTCGATGGCCCTGCTGGTGGTGCTGGAGACGTTGACCCCGCTCGAACGGGCCGTCTTCGTCTTGAAGGAGGCGTTCGGGTTCAGCTACGTCGAAATCGCCGATGCCGTAGAGCGTTCCGAAGCTACGGTGCGCCAAGCCGCGCAGCGAGCGCGGAGCCATGTGCAGGCGCGGCGGCCTCGGTTCCAGGCCGATCGCGAACGCCAACGCGAGGTCAGTGCGCGGTTCTTCGCCGCCGCGATGGGCGGTGACATCAACACCTTGATGCAGCTGCTCGCGCCGGACGTGACGCTGTGGACCGACGGCGGCGGCAAGGTGCGCCAGGCGTTGCTCCCCGTCATCGGCGCGGATACGGTCGCATCTTGGTTCGCGTCCATGGGCACGCGCACCTACCAGGGCGTCGAGCCAGCCGACATGACCGCAGAGATGGTCGAGATCAACGGCGGGCTCGGGGTCGTGTTCAGTGGCGGCGGGCGCGTCATCGCCACCGTCACCCTCGATGTCGACGCCACGGGCCGGATCACCGCGATCCACAATGTCGCCAATCCCGACAAGCTGCAGGCGATTGCCACCCGGACCGTCCATCCGACCTGAATCCGCCTGCCCGCGCGTACGTAGTGGCGGTGGGTAACCAGGGCCGGTGCCCGATGGTGTGGCGGAATCGATCCTCGGCGCAGCACGTCCGGGATGAAATCAATCACCTAGCCTTTGCCGCGGGTGGCTTTGAATTCGAAGCCCCAGTTGTACATGCGTGCGATTTCGCGGACTCCGCCACCGGGTTGCCCCGAGGGCGGCCGGACGAAGGTGCCGTCGCGACGAACGATGAACTCGCCGTTGACATTCTCGATATGGGCGAGGATCACATCGCGCGAATTGTCCTGGCAGCCGCTGATGATCATTTCGATCGGCGGCGAGTTCACCGGATACAGCGTGGCGGTGGACTGCACGCCCTGGAAGTTGCTCGCGCCCTCGTAGATCGAGGCGAAGACCAGAATCCGGCGGAACTGCGCGGTGTAGTCGAGATTGATATCCAGATTCTCACCGGTCGTGCTGCTACCGGTGCGGTCGTCCTGGTCGAGCCGGATGAACGGCGGGTGGTCCAGCGCGCCGAACGAACGGTCCAGGGCGCGAACGGATCCGATCCGCCCGTCGGCCAGTTCGAAGAAGCAGCACAGATCGAGGTCGACTGTATTGGCGCGTTTGCGGCCGAACAGGCCACCACCGCCGCTCTGCGGGGTCGTCCAATTCAGATTGACCCGCATGGTTCCCGAGGTGGCGCCGTGCTTGGTCAGCGAGACCGTGGGTGCTTCCTTCGTCAGCGAAACCTTGCGGAGATCAACCGGCGCGCCAGGACCGGCAGCAGGCGGCGCGAATTGGTTGGACCCGGTCGGCGGCGCAGAAGACTGCGGCGGTTGATTCGGCGGCGCATAAGGTTGCGCTGGCCGATTCGGCGGATAAGGGTTCTGCGACGTCGGGCTCGCCGGGTACGGCTGCGCCGGATTCGGCGGAAACCCAGGCGGTGCCGCAGGCGGATAGGGCGGAGGTGCCCCGAATTGCTGGGGCGCGGGTGGCGGCGTGTGCTGCTGCGGTGCGGGCGGTGCCCCGAGCTGGGGTGGCGTGGGCGGTGTTGTGTATTGCTGCGGCGCGAGTGGTGAGTACTGCTGCGCCGCTGGTGAGGGTGTGTGCTGCTCCGGCGTGGGCGATGGTGTGTGCTGCTGCGGCGCTGGCGCTGGCGTGTACTGCTGTGGCGTGGGAGGTGCGTACTGCTGCGGCGGCGTGAACTGCTGTGGCACGGGCGGCGGCGTGAAGTGCTGTGGCGCTGGTGATGGTGTGTGTTGCTCCGACGTGGGCGATGGTGTGTGCTGCTGTGGTGTGGGCGCTGGCGTGAACTGCTGTGGCGTGGGCGCTGGCGTGTACTGCTGTGGCGTGGGAGGTGTGTACTGCTGCTGCGGTGGCGTATATGGCTGTGCTGGCGTCGGAGTGTAAGCCGATTGCGCGTTCTGCTGCGCCTGCGCCGCAGGCGTCTGCCCAGCCCCCGGATCATCAACGGAGATCCCGAAATCGGTGGCCAGCCCGGCCAGCCCGGTCGCATACCCCTGGCCGACCGCCCGGAACTTCCACGCCCCCTGCCGTCGATACAACTCCCCGAGGACGAACGCGGTTTCGGTAGTCGCACCGGTGCTGTCGAATCGCGCGGCCTCCGCACCACTCACCGCATCGAGCACCCGCACATAGAGCCCACGGAACTGCCCGAACGTGCCACCATCCGCGGACGCCGCGATAACAATCGTGTCGATCTGAGCTTCGACCTGCGCCAGATCCACCGACAACGTGTCGATGACCGTCGGTCCCGGCCGCTTACCTTCGTGTCGCACCGCACCGGAGGGATGATTCGGCTGGTTGTAGAAGACGAAGTCGTTATCCGACCGCACTTTCCCGGAGACGAGTAGCAGCGCGGAGGCATCCGCATCCGGAACCCCTGGACCTGACTGCCACCCCAGCTCGACGCGGACTGAAGACATCGGCACCGCGACATTGGCGCCCTTCATCATCGACACATCTGCCAAGGTATACGACCTGAGCGCGCCCTGTCTCGGTCACCGCGAGGCCCCGGCTGTCAGCGGGTGGGCGGCGCTATCTGCCAATGTTGTTGCAGCGCACCGGCGATCTCCGGCAGCACCGTGACGGGCACGCGCTTGCGCCGCAACATCGCCCGAATCTCGTTGACCTGCTCGCGTTTGCGCATGTCGTAAGCCCCGGCGACGGGGCGTCGCACCGGCGGGATGGACAGCAGCACGAGTTCGCCGTGCCGCTCGTCGCCGCCGATCAGGTCTAGTGCGAGTGACCAGCGGGCCCGCTCGTCGAGTGCGAACCGTCCGGCCACTACCCGCTCCCAGTCGATACTGGATTCCCGCCACGGCGTGCGCTGGTAGATCGCGCCCTCGGTGAGCACGACGACATCGCGCCCGAATAGCGCGATAAGCAATGCGATTCCGGCGACCGCACCGGCCAGCAGTCCGGTGAAGACCCGATTGACCCCGAATCCGGCCACGATCGCACCGCAGACCAGCACGGTGGCCGCGATCCCGAGTATCCCGTACAGCATTGCCCGCCCGGTCGGCACCACACCCGCGCGCACCATCGTCATCTCGACCTCCTGCATACCGCACCTCAACCTAGTCGGTCGGTTTACCGCTGGCTTCCCGATGCGGGCGAGTCGACGATCAGGACGCCAGCGCCACGGCCGCCTCGCCGGTGTAGACGAGGAATTGCAGACTCTGCTGGAAATACAGCTGCACTGATTGCGCATCATGGGTCAGGTAGCCGATGGACAGGTCCTGGCCGAGCTGCAAATCGAAGTCGCCGCCGCGCGTAGTCAGCACGAACGCACCGTCGATGGCCGGTGCCCAGATGATCTCGCCTTCCGGGATGAGGCGCTCGATATGGGTGCGGATCGGGTGACCGTGATCGGAGGTCTCGCTGACCGCCGTGTACAGATCCGCACTCAACAGCACCGAATACGGGCCGTCGACGCCCGCCAACCGCAGCGCGCTCAACGCCTGCGCGACGGACTCGGGCACCAGCCGCGGATCGCTGGGCAGTGTGATCGGGGAATTGGACGAACTCGCCCGAATGCCGGTGATATTCGCGGCCTGATAGCCCTCGAAGATGGCCCGGTCCTCGGCGAACGCGATCTTGCGCGCGGCTTCCTTGACCGCATCCAGATCGGTGTCCTGCGCGCCGCGCTCGACATCGTCGAGTTCCTCGCGCGACAACGTGAACGGCACCCGCAACTCGACCAGCGGCGCGACCACCCGCTGCCGGGCCTGCACACCCTCATCCGGTGCGGTGATGACTGTGGTGCGACCGAGACCGACCGCGGAGTAATCGGTGCCGTGCGGCCCGGACAGATCGACCACCCGGCGACCGGCGATATGACGCTTGAAGGTGCGCGTCGCCTCTTGCTCGATGGCGGTCCATGCCTCGGCGGTGATCGGCGCGAGTTCGCGATGGAGGTTGTTCATGATTGCATGCTCCTTTTCAACGTGCCGATACCCAGAGAACCGCTACTGCCAACACCATTCGGCGATAAAGATTCCTCGAGCGCTGTCGCCGCCGCCTCCGGTGCGTCGGGGAGGTCGTCGAAGAAGTCGAGTGACGGTGCGAAGAACAGCGTGCCGGTCACCGCGATGGAGAAGTCCAGGATCCGGTCATAGGCCGCCTCGTCCGTCCCGATGAACATCCGGGACAGCATGGTTTCGGTGACGCTCGGCGTGGCCGCGTAGGCGACGTAATAGGTGCCGAATTCGCCGTCCTTGATGCTGCCGAAGGGCATATTGGCGCGCAGGATCTTTCGCTCGTTGCCCTCGTCATCGGTGACGGTGTTCACCGCGACATGCGAATTCGCGGGCTTATCCGCATCGGAGAGCTCGAAATCGTCGAGTTTGGTTCGTCCGATCACCCGCTCCTGCTCCTCGACCGACAGCGCTCGCCACTGCGCCATGGTGTGCAGATACTTCTGCACGATGACATAACTGCCGCCGGTGAAGTCCGGATCCTCATCGCCGACGAACGCCGCGCTGTAGGCCGTGGTGCCCTCCGGATTCTCCGTGCCGTCCACGAAGCCGAGCAGATCGCGCTGCTCGAAATACCGGAATCCGACGGTCTGGTCGACGATGGTGACCGCGCCGTCGAGCCGGTCGGCGAGCGTCATCGCCAATTCGAAGCAGGCGTCCTGGAATTCGGACTTGATGTGGAACAGCAGATCACCCGGCGTGCTCGGGGCGCTGTGGTGTTCGCCGACGAATTCGGGCAGCACATGCAGTTCGGCTGGTCGCGGGCCCGTGAAAAGGCGATCCCACGCCTCGGAACCGATCGATGCGACGCAGGTGAGCCCGGCGCCGGGCAGGCGAAAACCGACCGAACGACGTAATCCGGCGAGATCGGCGAGCAGCTCGCGCACCACCGCCTCGCCACCCTCGTCGATCGTGGCGACGAGGAAGATCGCGGACGGTGTGAGCGGTTCGAGGATCGGCTGCGGCTCACCCATGCGCTCCACCCTAAAGGGCGGCGCCGACAAACCGGCCGAGTGGTACGTCCCCTCGGCTACGACTTGGCGACTGTCAGCAGGAAGGCGACGTCGTCGACGGCCTTGACGCTGTGCCGTGCCTTCGGCACGACCAGCAGGTCTCCCGCCGATCCCTTCCATTCGTTGGCGCCGCTGATCAAGGTGAGTGTGCCACTGAGCACCAGCAGGGTGGACTCGCCCGCATTGTCGTGTTCGGCCAGGCTCTGGCCCGCCGACAGACCGACCACGGTCTGCCGCAGCGCATTGGCATGACCGCCGTAGATGGTTTGCGAACTGCGCCCGCTCGTGGCGGTGCTGGCCAACTTGAGCTGTTGGCGCGCGACCGCAGTCAGCGATTTCTTGTCCATGGACCACCTTCCGCAGATGCAATCAGCCGGATCAGGGCTGGTGACACGGGCTGATATCCAGGAGTATGCCCGACCGGCGGGTGACGTGTGTCCGGTTTGGTCGCCGCGCCGGTATGCGGCGTGTTCGCCCCCGGTCGGTGCGCTCCGGGGGCTGCGCAGTCCCGAATGTGTGATGCGGAGGGCCGGCCTACTGACGGGTGTAGCGACGAATCCGGAAGCGCAGGCCCGATTTCGACTCGTCCCATGGCTCGGTATCGTCGGTATGCCATTCGGGGCCGACAACGGGTGCGTAAGCATCACCGTCGACGGTTGTTTGCACCTCGGTTACCAGCAGGTCGGTCGCGAAATCCATAGCGGCTCGGTAGATTTCGCCGCCACCGATGATCCAGACGTCCTCCGGTGCGGTCGCGGCGAGTGCGTCGGACAGCGATGCGGCGCGTTCGGCGCCCGTGCCCGACCAGTCGGGCTGCCGGGTGACCACGACGTTGCGGCGGCCATCGAGCGGGCGGAATCGAGGCGGCAGGGAATCCCAGGTGCGACGGCCCATGATGACCGGATGCCCCATGGTGACGGCCTTGAAATTCGCCATATCCTCGGGCACGCGCCAGGGGATGGTGTTCTCGAAGCCGATCACCCCGTCCGGAGTCTGCGCCCAGATCAGACCGATGATGCGCTCACCCGCTCCCGTCGCCGCGTCGCCATCCCGCACCGAATCGCTACGCGAAGCTGCGTTCATACCGCCACCGGCGCCTTGATCGCCGGATGGTGTTGGTAGCCGACCACTTCCACATCTTCGTAGACGTAATCGAACAGCGTCGGCGCGGGCCGCAGGTTCAGCATCGGGAACGGGTAGGGCTGCCTGCTCAGCTGCTCGGTGACCTGCGCGAGATGGTTGTCGTAGATATGGCAATCGCCGCCGGTCCAGATGAAATCACCGGGTTCGAGCTCGGTCTGCTGCGCGATCATGTGCGTCAGCAGGGCATAACTGGCGATATTGAACGGCACGCCGAGGAACAGATCCGCACTGCGCTGGTAGAGCTGACACGACAGCTTGCCATCGGCCACATAGAACTGGAAGAACGCGTGACACGGCGCCAATGCCATCTTGTCGAGGTCGGCCACATTCCAGGCCGAGACGATGATGCGCCGGGAATCCGGATTGGTGCGCAGGGTGTGCAGTACTTCGGCGATCTGGTCGATATGGGTGCCGTTGGGGGTGGGCCATGATCGCCACTGCACGCCGTAGACCGGGCCGAGTTCGCCGTGCCGATCGGCCCATTCGTCCCAGATGGTGACGCCGTGTTCGTGCAGCCAGGCCACATTGGAATCACCGCGCAGGAACCACAGCAATTCGTAGACGATCGACTTCAGATGCACCTTTTTGGTGGTGATCAGCGGAAAGCCCGCGCCGAGGTCGTAGCGCAGCTGATGGCCGAAGATACTGCGGGTGCCGGTGCCGGTGCGATCCGCCTTCGCGGTACCGGACTCCAGGACCAGTCGCAGCAGGTCCTCGTACTGGGTATCAGCATTGTTGGCCACGTCTGGCGAGCTTACCCATGCGTGCAATGGCAAGCTCGAGCCATGCGCAAGCTCTACGTGATCGGCATCGGTGCCGGGGATCCGGACCAGGTGACGGTCCAGGCGATCAAGGCAATGCGGCAGGTCGAGGTGTTTTTCGTGATCGGCAAGGGTGCCGAGAAGCAGGAACTGGTCGACGTGCGCACGTCGATTCTCACCGAACACCTCGATCACCCGTACCGCATCGTGGAGATCGCCGATCCGCCGCGCGACCGGGATCCCGCCGATTACCAGGGCGTTGTCGAGGACTGGCACGATCGCCGTTCGGCGCTGCTCGAGGATGCGTTCGCGCAGGTCGACGGGGTCGGTGGCATTCTCGTCTGGGGTGATCCGTCGCTCTACGACAGCACACTGCGCATGATCGAACGGGTGCTCGCTCGTGGCGGCCAGAGCTTCGATTACGAGGTGATCCCTGGCGTCACCAGTGTGCAGGCCTTGGCCGCTCGGCATCGGATGGTGGTGCATCGCATCGGTGAGCCGGTGCACATCACCACCGGGCGTCGGCTGCGCGAGGACGGGCTCAGCGGCTCGACCGTAGTGATGCTGGATGGTGACTGTTCGTTCACGGAGGTGCCCAGCGACGACGTGCACATCTGGTGGGGGGCGTATCTGGGAATGCCCGATGAGACGTTGATCGAGGGGCCGCTGCGTGCGGTCGAGCAGGAGATCGTCGAGCGGCGCACTCGGTTGCGCGCCGAAAAGGGTTGGATCTTCGACGTCTATCTCCTGCGTCCAGGCGCGTGACGTGCGACCGCCTTCACGGTGACGAGGACGGGTGTGGTCTCCAAGGTATGGATGGCCTCGAATGGGCCGAGTCGCTGGGTCAGATAGTGGTGCAGAGCCTCGGGGTCCGAGCACAAGGCTTGGGCGACAAGGTTTTTCGGGCCCGTGGTGGCCGCAACGAAAGCCAATTCCTCGTGCTCGGCCAGCGCGGTCGCGACACGGTCGAGCTGTGACGGTGCCACCGACATCCACAGCAGCGCTTGGGTAGTCGCGCCGAAGACAGTGTCATCGAGTTCGACATCGAAGAAGATCGCCTGTGCCGCTCGCAGTTCCGCGAGCCGTCGGGTGACGGTGGCTTGGGACCAGCCGGTCGCCGTGGCGAGTTGGGCCGAGCTCGCGCGGCCGTCTTGTTGCAGGGCATTCAGTAGCGCGGCATCGGTATCCGCGAGGGCGCGACGGGGTGTGGGCCCGAAGCGGTTCGGCTCCAGTTGTTTTCGCTGCTGTTCGTGCAGTGCGGTGATGTGTCCGCGCCATGCGGTCGGTCCGCCGAGGTAGGTGTGCAGCACGTAATGCGCGGAGACGGCAGTGATGCCTGCGGCTCGGGGGAGGTCCCGCAGCAGTATCGAGCGAGAGGTCTCGCCGCGTGGAATGCTCACCACCAGAAGGATTTCCGTGCCACCGGAGATTATTTTCACCCATGACGTGTCGGGGCGGCGGGCCAGCGAATTCGCGAGATTCTGGCCGCTGGCCGTGGTGGTGGTGAGGCGCACGAGCCACTGGGTGTGTCCGGCATGGCTCGGATCGGCGAGGCCGACCACGCGCAGTCCGGCGGCGGCACGCAGGCGTTGGTAGCGGCGGGTGACGGTTTGCGTCGAGACGTCCAGAACCGTCGCGATCTTGCTGAACGGTGCACGGCCGTCGATGTGCAGTGCATGGATCAGTCCGCGATCAACGTCATCGAGCATGGAAATATATTTCAACTTGACGCTGGATATGGAAAGTATCCGCTGATCTTTGTCGATTGATGGTGCATTTAGGCAGGCCTGCCGAAGGTGGATTTCGCCTCGGGCCGCTCGGCCCGGCAGCTCGACGAAGGAGAAGTTGATGATTCTGGTGACCGGAGCGACCGGGACCGTAGGCCGCGAGTTGGTCGGCCGGTTGCTGGCACAAGGGGTTCCGATGCGGGCCGTGACGCGGCGGCCCGAACTCGCCGGACTGCCCGACGGCATCGAGGTGGTGCGTGCGGACCTGAGTGATCCGGACAGCCTCACCGATGCGGTGCGAGGTGTCGATCGGGTGTTCCTCTTGTCCAGCGGCCCCGAAATCCCCACTCATGACGCGAATCTCGGACAGGCGGCAGCACGTGCGGGCGTCCGGCACATCGTCAAGCTGTCATCCGGCCGCACCGGTGACGACACCGCGACAGATCCGATTCCCACCTGGCATCGCGCCGGTGAACAGGCGGTCCGGGACAGCGGAGTCCCGTGGACGATGGTGCGCCCCTTGGGATTCATGGCCAATGCGCTGCACTGGGCCGGTTCGATTCGCGATCACGGCGCGGTATACGCGCCGTTCGGCCAGGGCCGCATCGCCGTTGTCGACCCGCACGACATCGCCGCCGTCGCCGCGACAGCACTCACCACCGAAGGCCACGAGGGCCAGATCTACACATTGAGCGGCCCACAGCCGTTGTCCCCCGGCGAACAAACCCAAATCCTCGCCGACGTACTGGGCCGCCCGCTGCGCTACGTCGAAGTGGAACCCGCCGCCGCCCGCCAGTCGATCATCGACCACGGCGTGCCCGACGAGATGGCCGACGCGATCATGGCCCTACGCGCTACCGCCTTGGAGGCGTTCACCTCGGTCGTCCACCCCACCGTCGAGCGCATCACCGGAACCCCACCCCGCCCCTTCCGTACCTGGGCCGAAAACCACAGCCCCCACTTCACCCCCGCCCCCTAGCCCCCTGCTGCACGGGCGAGCGTCCCCGCCGCTGCTGTCGCCGCCGCTGCCGCCGCTGCCGCCGCTGCCGCCGCTGTCGCCGCCGCTGCTGCTGCCGCTGCTGCTGTCGCTGCTGTCGCTGTCGCTGTCGCCGCTGCCTACTGCGTGCAGCTGCCCTCGCGGGCCGCCTGCTGTCGTGCGCCAGCCCAGGCGCGCCGGACTGCTCGCTGCCCGGCATCGAGCTCCCGGCAATCAAGATCATGTGGACTCTATGCAGGCATCGGCCGAGACGCCCCCGCCGCCATGTCCACCTGATCTTGATCCTGAACTGCGCCGATGTCGGTGGGGGGAGGTAGCCTGAGGGGCGTGCCTGAGCTACCGGAGGTGGAGGCGTTGGCGCAGTTCCTGCGGGAGCATGCGGTCGGCGCGGTGGTGGGGCGTGTCGATGTGGCGGCATTGAGTGCGGTCAAGACGTTCGATCCGCCGGTTACGGCGCTGTCCGGGCGGGATGTGAGCGGGGCTGGTCGGTGGGGGAAATTTCTGGGGATGGAATGCGACGGGCTCTGGTTGATCACCCATCTGTCGCGCGGCGGGTGGTTGCGGTGGGTCGATGAGCCCAGCCAGACACCACCCAAACCAGGCGGCAAGAGCCCGCTCGCACTGCGGGTGCACTTCTTCACCCCCGAGGGGATGACGCCCGCATTCGACCTGACCGAGGCGGGCACCAAGAAACGGCTCGCGGTGTACATCGTCGACGATCCGAAACTCGTCCCCGGCATCGCGCGCCTCGGCCCGGACGCGCTCGAGGTGACCGAGGAGCAATTCGGCGAGATCCTGCACGGCGCATCACAACGCATCAAGACCGCGATCGTGGACCAGTCGCTGCTGGCCGGAATCGGCAATGCTTACTCCGACGAGATCCTGCACACCGCCAAGATCTCACCCTTCGCCAATACCAAAACCATGTCGGCGCAGACCATTTCGGTGCTGTACGACGCCATGCGCTCAGTGCTCACCGACGCCGTACAGCGCTCGGTAGGACAGGACGCCGCTCGCCTCAAGGGCGAAAAGCGCTCCGGCATGCGGGTACACGCTCGCACCGGCCTGCCGTGCCCGGTGTGTGGCGATACCGTCCGCGAGGTCTCCTACGCCGAGCGTTCGTTCCAGTACTGTCCGACCTGCCAGACCGGCGGGAAGGTACTCGCCGACCGCCGCATGTCGCGGCTGCTGAAGTAGGTCAGATCAACGTCGGTACCCGGATTCCTTGCCAGGCGATACGTTTGGCCATGTCCGGATCGTTCTCCAGCCGGGTGATCTCATCGATGATCAGCGTGGTGCGCCGGTCCTCGGTGTAGGCGGGCCAGGAGGGGAGTGGTCGCCCGGTCCGCGCGAATGCGAGCCAATTGTCCTGGAACTGCCGGGTGACCGAGAGCATCCCACGTCGCCCGCCCGCCGCGGTGAAGGTCCGGCCGATCGGCGAATTGGCCGCGCCGAATACGGGGATGAGTTCCGTGGCATGGGTCGCGCCGACCCCCGCGAGACGCAGTGCGCGCGGGGCGAAGTCGTAACGGTAGGAATAGGTCGGTGCGTAGCGACTGTGCCCCGCCGCGACGGTGACCGATGGCCGCCAGAACACATAATCACCACCGGCACGAACCGCGGCCTTCGCATCCGGATAGCCGGGATAGGCCGCGATGACCCGGGATTCGAGTTCCGCGCCGCCGTCTCGGGTGAGCAGGGCATGCAGGCGGCCCGGGGTGGTCGGCAGTTCATCGGCGAACTTGGCGAACAGGGTGCCTTCATCGCGATTGGTGCCGATGATGAGCGGAACCTGATGTGCGGCACCGCTGGTAATCGCATCGATCGGGGACTGCCGCAGATACTCACCGTCCACGACCGGCGCGATGGGGAACAGTCCCGGGCGCTCCCGCAAGACCTGATCGCTGGTCTTGTCGACCGCACGTCGAATGTCGTTGGCACCGGCGGTGATCAGCGCTTTGGCCGCGGTATCCGGTGTGGCGCCCAGGGCGTCGATACATCGGCGGGCGAAAGCGCGACCGTCCTCGGCGCTCATACCCCAATCGGCGGGCGGACTCTGTGCGATGCCGCGATGGAACAGCCCCTTGGCCGCGGGCGTAGCCAACAGCGCGAGTACCGCATGAGCACCGGCGGATTCGCCGAAAATGGTGACATTGCCGGGGTCTCCGCCGAACGCGGCGATATTGCGCTGCACCCACTCCAGCGCCGCGACCTGATCGCGCAGGCCCAGATTGCTGTCGAAAGGTCGCTCGGGCGTGCCGAATTCGCTGAAATCGACATAGCCGAACGCGCCGAGCCGGTAGTTCAGCGATACCACGATCACATCGCCGCCGATCACCAGTCGCGCACCGGAATACAGACCGAGCGCCGAGGTGCCGATCAGATATCCGCCGCCGTGGATGAACACCAGCACCGGCCGGGGTGTCGAGGATGGTTCGATCGGTGCGACGACATTGAGTGTCAGGGCGTCTTCACTGGTCGGCTGATACCGGCGCGGACCGATCCTGGCACCGGAGCGATGCTGCATCGCGGCGAACCCGAACGTGGTGGCCTCGCGCACGCCAGCCCACGGCGCCACCGGCTGCGGCGCTCGAAATCGCAAGTCGCCGACCGGTGGCGCGGCATAGGGCAGGGAGCGCCAGCGCAGTACATGACGGCCGCGGTAACCGCGGACAACTCCGTCGGCGGTCGTGATATCGGACATCTTTCCGATGGTAACTACGAGCGGCGGGCCTCCAACAGACGCAACCAGAGCTCGCTCACCGTCGGATAGGCGGGCACCGCATGCCACAGCGTCGACAGCGGGACCTTGCCGACCACGGCAACGGTCGCCGCGTGGATCAACTCGCCAACCTCCGGTCCGACGAACGTGGCCCCGAGCAGCGTGTCGGTCACGGTATCGATGACGATTTTCGCCCGTCCCGCGTAATCGTCACGTGCCAGCGACGATCCGGCGACCGCGATATCGAGTTCCACGGTTTCGACCGCATAGCCCGCTTTACGCGCCGCCGCCTCGGTCTGTCCGACGGACGCGACTTCCGGTGCGGTGAATACCACCTGCGGCACCTGCCCGTGGTCGGCCGTCGCCGCGTATCGGGCATCCGTCAACGCACGCCCGTCGGCCCGTGCGGCAATCACATCACCGCACACCCTGGCCTGGTATTTCCCCATATGCGTAAGTGCCGCACGGTGATTCACATCGCCGACCGCATACAACCAGTCGCCGTCGACACCGCGCACCGTCAATCGGTCGTCCACCTCGACATAGCCGTCCGCGAGCCCGACGGAAGCCAGTCCGAGTTCTGTCGTCGCCGGCCCGCGCCCGGCGGCGACCACGATCTCGTCGGCCTCGATCTCGCTATCACCGATCTCGACGCTCACCACACCGCCGTGAATCCAGCCTTCACCGGAGTCCTTCGCGTCGGGGCGCGTCACCCGTGTGGGTTGGGTGCCGAACCGAACCCGAACACCGGAATCGGACAGCGCGGCGGCCACACGTTCCCCCGCGAAGGGCTCGGCATTGCCGAGCAAAGCATTGCCGCGGACCAACA
This sequence comes from Nocardia sp. NPDC050630, assembly GCF_044457245.1. Taxonomy (NCBI): domain Bacteria; kingdom Bacillati; phylum Actinomycetota; class Actinomycetes; order Mycobacteriales; family Nocardiaceae; genus Nocardia; species Nocardia sp. NPDC050630. The sequence goes on along the minus strand of NZ_JBITGN010000016.1, from coordinate 63,140 downwards.
TGGTGATCTCATTCGCGCCGAGTGCGGCGAGCCAGGTGGCCGCCTCACACGCGACCACGCCGCCGCCGATGATCACCACCCGGTTCGGAACCTCGCGCAGATTGGTCGCATCCCGGGAAGTCCACGGCAGCGCATCGCGCAATCCGGGCACATCGGGAACCGCGGCCTTGGTACCGGTGGCCAGCACCACCGCGTGGCGCGCGCGCAGCTGTCGGCCGTCGACCTCGACGAGTCGCTCGCCCGCGAGGCGTCCCGTCCCGCGGACGACCTCGATGCGATTGTCGCCGGCCCAGTCGACCTGCGAGCTGTCATCGTGCTTATGCGTGAAGACGTCGCGCCGCTTCAATACCGCGTCGACGTCGAGCCCGCTCGCGGTGATTCCGGCCATGGCCTGTGCCCCGGAGAGCACGTGGGCTGGTCGCAGCAGCGCCTTGCTCGGCATGCACGCCCAATACGAACATTCACCGCCGACCAGTTCCCGCTCCACGATCACGGCCGTGCGCTCGCTGTCCGCGATGGCGTAGGCGGCGGCGTTCTCGCCCGCCGGCCCACCACCGATCACGATGACGTCGTATTCGGCGGCGGAATTCGAGGTCACTGCAGATAACCCTCGACCTGACGGGCCGGGTTCTCCTGCGCCTCCTCGGGCGTGGCACCGGCGTCGATGCGCGCCCGGCGCTGGCGCAGCAGATCCCAGGCTTGATCGAGCATTACCTCGAGTTCGGCGAGCTGCTGCCGCTCCTTCACCGGATCGACCGCACCGGCCGTCGCCTTGGACCGCAACTCGTGCTCACGATCGACCAGATTCTTGATACGCGCCAGGATGTCCTGTTCGGTCATGGGGACCATGCTACGACCGCGTCGGCGCGGTCACGGTCCTTCGGGAATCGACCCGACCCCGATCGGCTCGTCAGCGACTGGTTCTGCGGGCACGAAAAAGGCCCGATCCGAACGCTGCGGACCGGGCCTGATGCTCTAGTTCGCGCGGGACTACGCGCGGTCGAACTCGCCGTCGGACACGCCTGCTGTGAAGGCATCCCATTCGCTGGGGGTGAAGACAAGTACGGGGCCAGCTGGGTTGAACTGGCCCCGACCGACAGCGCACCGAAACTCCACACATCAGACGGCAAGGTTCTCGCAATCGCCCCAGACGGATGGCCCAACGACTACGGGGAAAACTAAGCGCCCGCCGATCGCCCAGCTCGTGTGGTCCCAACCCGCCGCCCAGTACACCAGCACCGCGCCGTCCCCGGCCGCGATCGTCTCGGCGCCGCGCACCTTTTCGCACGCCACGCACGAATTCGCGGGAGATACGGTGCGCGGCGCGCGAATCGCTGCGCGGCGCCAGTAGGGCGCCTGCGGCGGACGGCTCGCACGGTCACGGTCCCGGGTTCGGGGGTGGAGACGCCCGGCGGTGAATGCTGGGGGTTCGTGCCGAGGACGGGCAAACCACCGGACGGCCGGGTTTGCAACCTCAGGGCGAGGCGCTATCGCTGTGTAAGGCAGTCTCCGGCAATCGGAATCGCGGTACGCAGCTCAGCCCAGTTCAGTGCTGTGTAGCCGAGCGCGATACCGAAGGTGTGCGGACCAACTGCCGCTGCGAGTGGATGTTGTTGTGCCACAAGGTGATGGCGCGACAGTCCATCCAGTGCCACACCACGCCTTCGGCCCACTGCCACGGCATGCTGTTCGGCTTCGCCGGAATCCAGTGGCACCACCACGTGTGAACCCGCGTCGTCGCCGAGTACTCCGAGTCCACGGCGGCGCAGCTCGTTCACGACCAGGGCGCGACGTGGCGGGACCGCGCGGCGTAGTCGGCGCAGGTGTCGGGCGAGATCGCCGTGACGGGCGAATTCGGCGAGTACGCGCTGGCCCGCCGGACTCGGGCTGGTGCCGGTTCGTTCACGATGCGCGACAACGGCTTCGGTGATATCCGGGGCGGCTACGAGCCAGCCGACCCCCAAGGTCGGCGACAGGATCTTGCTCGTGGTGCCGAGATGGATGACGACGTCCGGAGCCATCGCGGCCAGCAGCGGCAAAGGGGCGGTGTCGTAGCGCAATTCGCCGTCGTAGTCGTCCTCGATGACGAGTAGGCCGGCGCGCCTGGCGAATTCGACGAGCTGTACGCGACGTGACGCCTGCATGCGGGTGCCGAGTGGAAATTGATGTGCCGGGGTGCAATACACGGCCTTTATGCCATTGGGCGCCCGGTCGACGCACAGGCCGTCGGCATCGATCGGCACCGGTAGTACCCGGACACCGGCCGCGACGAATGCGCCCGCGGCCCGCTGGTAGCCAGGGTCTTCCATGGCGACGGCGTCGCCGGGGCGCAGTAGCGCGGCCGCGAGTTCGCCGACAGCCGAGCTGGTTCCGGCCGTCGCGAGCACCACGGACTTGCTGCCCGCACCGAGGCCGCGGTGGCGCAGCAGGTGTTCGGCGACCGCCGCGCGGTATTCCGGTTCGCCGCCGCGATCCTTGCGGATGATGGGCGGTTCGTCGGCGGCCGCGCGCCAGGCACGTCGCCAGGCTGTCTGGTCGAGGGCCTCGATGCAGGGCGCGCCGGGGCCGAGATCGAGCAGATCCGGCGCGTGCTCGGCGGTGCTGTGTGTACTCGGTCGGGCGGGCGGTTCGGCAGGGGCGGTCGTCAGGTAGGTGCCCGAGCCGCGGCGGCCCGCGATCCAGCCCTCGGCGTGCAGTTGGTCGTAGGCCGCGGCGACCACCGTGCGACTCACGCCGAGGCGCTGGGCCAGTGCTCGCGACGAGGGGAGTCGATCATCCGCGCGCAGCAGCCCATTGCTCGCCGCGGCGCGCAGGCCTTCCGCGACTTGAACCGATAATGGCTGGTCAGCATCGCGGTCGAGGACGAGCGGAAGTTCATCCAGCATCGCGCACCCTCCCGAATTGGACTGTTGGAATTTCGGTGAATTGGCTATTTTAGAATGCCACTTCTGGCACCACGCTAAAGGTATGACGAACTCTCGGCCGCCGCTTTCGCCTACCCCACGTACCACCCTGACACGTTCCAAGGAGCGCGGCCGGACCGATCGGACCGAATTGGACGCGGTCCTCGACGCCGGACTGGTCTGCCATCTGGGCGTGGTGCTCGGCGACAGTCCGGTGGTGCTCCCGACCGTCTACGGCCGCGACGGCGACACGCTGTACCTGCACGGGTCAACCGGCGCCGGAAACCTGCGGGCGGCGCTGACCGGCGATATCTCCATCGCCGTCACCCTGGTCGACGGCCTCGTCTATGCCCGCTCGGCCATGCACTTCTCCGCCAACTTCCGCTCGGCCGTGGTGCGCGGCCGCGCCGTGGAACTCACCGACCCCGATGAGCGCATGCACGCGCTACGGGTCATCGTCGAACACTCAGCACCGGGTGCGTGGGATCGCGTGCGGCGGCCGAACAAAAAGGAAATGGCCGCCACCATGGTCCTCGCTCTCGACCTGACCGAGGCATCGGTGAAGGTCCGAACCGGTGGCCCCAAGGACGACGCCGCCGATATCGAAACCGGCGGCGTCTGGGCAGGCGTCCTGCCCTTGCGTCAGGTCTGGGATGCCCCGATCCCCTCGGACGATCTCGAGCCGGGCATCGAGGTACCACAGGAAGTACTCGATCGAACCGATATGGTCCCCGTCCCTACCCGTTGACCAACCTGAAATCGGCACGAACTCGGTCGATTCGGCATGCCGACGCCCGTACTCGGCATATGGCTCGACCGGCAGATGTACGGACTCGACAACCGAGGCGAACGCCACACAACCCTGGCCTCGATTGGTCACCTCCGCGAACTGGCGCGAGGACCACGTCACCTTGCTCACCGCCAAGCCGTGGTGCTCGCCCAATAGTTCGACGAGAATTGACCGTCGAACCGAGATCGACTGTCGGACGGCCGGTTACCACGATTCGATCAGTGGTGCATCATGCTCGCGCCGCTGCCATTCCTCGGTGAGGCGACCGAGACGGTCCGGGGCGGCGATGCCGCGCACACCTGCGATCTTGTCGTCACGGATCTCCAGGACCACGACGCCCGCGACCCGGTCGTCGAGCGTGGCGAGCATGGCCGGGCAGCCGTTGACCACGACGGCATGGATCGAGGGCGAGCCACCGGCGAGTCGCCGCTTGGCCGGAGACGGTTTGAAGCCGGCCCGCACGGCGCTGGCGATCCGCTCCGGGGTCGCGTACCGGATCAGCCTCCCGGCCAGCCCCAGCCCGGCGCTGTCGGAAACGCCGGTCGCATCGTCGGTCAGCAGCGCGACCAGCCGTTCGGTCCGGCCCGAGGAGGCGGCATCGACGAACGCCTCGACAATTCGACGCGCGGAGGCATGGTCGATGTGAGTGCCGTTGCCAGCGGCGGCGATTCGGCGCCGGGCTCGGTGGGCATGTTGCTGACTCGCGGACTCGGTGATGCCGAGAATGTCGGCTATCTCGGCGTGGCTGTACGCAAAGGCCTCGCGCAGCACATAAACGGCCCGCTCGACCGGTGACAAACGCTCCATCAGCGTCAGCACCGCCAGGGTCACCGATTCGCGCTGCTCGACGGTATCGGCCGGGCCCAGCATCGGGTCGCCGTCGAGGAGCGGTTCGGGCATCCAGGCGCCGACCGCGCGTTCGCGCCGCACCTTCGCCGAACGGAGCCGGTCGAGCGCCAGGTTGGTGACGATCTTGGTCAGCCATGCCTCGGGCACCTCGACGTACTCCCGGTCGGCGGACTGCCACCGCAGGAACGCGTCTTGCACCGTGTCCTCGGCGTCGGCGGCCGAGCCGAGGAGACGGTAGGCGAGCGAGGCCAGCCGATTCCGACTGGCCTCGAAACGCGCCACGGTGGCAGTGTCCATGAGCGCGACTCTATGCGGCGACCACGTCGGCCGAGTGTTCTCGGGTGGTGGCCAAGCGGTACTTGTGAGTCGGCCTGCCGAAGGTCGGGTGGCTGATGGCCCAGCCGCTGGCCGCCACGATTGCCGACTTGACGTGCGCCGCCGACCGTCCGCACAGGGCCCCGGACTTCGACCGAGCGTCACCGTCGACCAGCTGGAAGATCCCGTCCTCGCGTCCGAGGCTGATGTGGTTGCCGAAGTATGTCAGCGCGGTCGCCTTGATCTTGCGTCCGGTCCGGTCCCCGACGATCGCGGCTGTCGCCTGCATGCCGGTGTACCCCGCGGAAGCGCAGGACATCGGCAGGGGCCGACCGTTGTCGCCGATGACGAAGGCGCTGTCACCGGCAACGTAGACATCCGGATGCGAGATCGACCGCATCTGACGATCGACCGTGATCTGGCCGTTGGGTGCCACCGCGAGGCCGCTGGCGGCGGCAATCGGGTGGACGGCGAAACCGGCGGCCCACACGGTCGCGTCGGAGGCGAAAGTGGTGCCGTCGGCGGCGAGCGCCGCCGCCTCCTCGACGCGCTCGATGGTGGTGTGCTCGTGCACAGTGATACCGAAACGATCGAAGGCATGCAGAAGGTGACGGCGGGCCTTCGTGCCCAGCCAGCCGCCCAGTTCGCCGCTGGTGGCGAGGCTGACCCGAAGTTCTGGACGGAATTCGGCGATCTCGGTGGCGGCCTCGATCGCGGTCAGGTTGCCGCCGACTACCAGCACCTTCCCGCCCTCGCCCAGCTCATCCAGGCGTGCGCGTAGGCGCAGCGCGGACGGCCGCGCCGCCACGGGGAAGGCGTGCTCGTCGACGCCCGCGACGCCGTGGTCGGCGGCGGTGCTGCCGAGCGCGTAGAGGAGGGTGTCGTATTCGAGCCGGTCGACCCCTTCGTCGTCGGCGACTGTGACAGTCCGGTGCTCGACGTCGACGTTGGTTACCCGCGCCAGTCGCAACCGGATGCCGGTGCCCGCGAAGACCTCAGCCAGCGGCCGGTGGCGCAGATCCCGCCCGGCGGCGAGCTGATGCAGGCGCAGTCGCTCGACGAAATCGGGTTCGGCGTTGACCACGGTGATCTCGAAGTCGTCGCGGTGGAGTTGGCGGGCCAGGTACCCGGCGGAGAAGGCTCCGGCGTATCCGGCCCCGAGGACAACGATGCGGTGCTTCATGGTTCGCTCCTGTCTGGTTCGCGTGCTTCCTGAACGAGACAGCCCCCGAATTCCTGACAGCACTATCCAGTGACGTGGATCACTCTCGAACGCTGGAGGTAGTCAAGGGATATGCGGGACTTCGGGGTCGGCGGTCACCAGAGTGTGATCGGGAGGCCGAGGGCGGTTGCTGTTTCGTGTACCAGGGTGTGGAGGGTTTCTGGGCTGTCGATGTGGGCCAGGCTGACGATGGCGAGGGTGTAGGTGTCCGCGATGCGGCACAGATAGCCGGATAGTCGGGTCCGGGGGAGGCGGTCCGCCGTGAGGCCTGGGTGGATAGCGCGGGCGGCGACGCCGATGCAGCGGTGTGGGCCGAGGGTGCGCAGGGAGTCGGGGAGTGTTCCGATGTTGGAGCACAAGACGTCTCGTTCACCGGCACCCCTGGACAAGGCATAGGCCCAGCGGTCCGGAATCACCTGCAGCAGTTCCTCCGGCATCCCGCCGGGGCTGGACATGCGCCGCTCGTAGGCGATTCGGGCTTTCTCACGAATGGTGGCCGGAGTATCGCCGCGCTCGACGGTGATCTCGGTCATCGCGAGGTCATTGTCGACGCGCGGCTCGGCGCGGGTGTCGACCGGAAGGCTGGCATCGATCGTTTCACTGGGGAACCCACTGGCCCACAACATCTTCGCGATCAGCGTGATGAAGAGACTATTGGCAGTACCGCCCTGCGCCGCAGCTGCCGACTCCCACGCCGAAGCTGGACACTGCAGTACGACGCCGAAGGTCGACGCGCTATCCACACTTTCGCGTCCGGCGATCGACCTGCGTTCACGGGTCGACAACCCAGCTTCGCGAGTCGATGCCGTCCGAGCGGGACGTTCAGGAATCCCCTGACGAAGCGCGCGGAACGAGCCGCGCACAACAATCGACCACTGTCGCCAAGCGTCGGACCAATCCGATACCGGATCTCGGGCTGCCCGGCCCAGCCAGGCATTGACGCGTACATCGGATCGGTCTGCTCCCCGCGCGGTGGATGTCGACCAAGCTCTCGGCAGCATCATCGAATCGCCCGCATTCGATCGGCCGGGCAGCTCCGGATAAGCCAGTTCGTCGGGGGCCGAATCGCTATCCGGAGGACGCATTGCCCGCACCGGCGATGTGGTCAAGCCCGAGCCGCCCAGCGCATCATCGACCGCCAGCACAAGGGCTCTCCCGTCAGCGAGCGCGTGTGAGCAGGTCAGCGACACAATCGATCCGCCGTCGTCCAAGGCCGCGGTCGACAACCGCCACCCCGGACCGTATTCCGGATCGAGGTCCGCGCCCTGCTGGTCGGCCCAATCGAGCAGGTCGCCAGCGGCGATCGTGCCGTCGGTGAACTCGAGCGGATATGCCCGAATGTTCGCTCGCCAACTACGACGTGCACCCGGCACCCGAGGACGAATCACCCTGCGCCCCAACGGACCAACCCGCAAAGCGGTGTGCACCTGCCGCAATAACTCCGGATCGATGCGATCAGCGGTGCGCCACAGACCCTGGAGCGCGATCGGGGTGCCCAGCCCGCGATGCGTGCGCAGGAAGATCTCGTCGACGACGCTCGAGCGTCGGGCAGGCACCATTGTCAGGTACGTGTACCGTGACGGCCCGCACCGGCGGCGAACCGTTGCGCGCCGTCCAGGGCTCCGTCGGCCAGAGCATTCAGACCGTGTCGGTATTCATTGAGCAGTGCCGCCTCCTCGTCCATACCGTCCTGCTCCAGCAGCGACATGCGGTCCGAGCGCAGACAGGTTTGCGGCAGCGCGGCCAGTTCGGCGGCGAGTTGTTCGGCGGCGCTGCGGGATTCGCCATTCGGCACGACCCGATTGATCAGCCCGATCTGCAATGCCTCAGTGGCGGCGACGGCGCGACCGGTGAGCACCATATCCATCGCACGGCCGGTGCCGACAATGCGCGGCAACCGAATCGTGCCGCCGTCGATCAGCGGCACACCCCAGCGGCGACAGAACACGCCGAACGTGCTGTCCTGCTCGGCAACTCGCATATCGCACCACAGGGCCAGCTCCAGTCCACCCGCGACCGCATATCCCGAGACCGCGGCGATCACCGGTTTGGACAGCCGCATTCGGGTTGGTCCCATCGGGCCGTCACCGTCCTCGGTGACCTGATTGGAGCGCTCGGTGCCCAGCCCCTTCAGGTCCGCGCCCGCACAGAAGGTGCCGCCCTCGCCCCACAGCACAGCGACCGCCGCATCCGGATCGGCGTCGAATTCGCGGAATGCGTCGGCCAGAGCCGCGGCGGTCGGGCCATCGACGGCATTGCGTGCCTCGGGGCGGTGCAGGATCACAGTGGTCACGGGCCCATTGCGTTCGATTCGCACAGTCACGAGCACGACCATACGCCGTCAGAAGTACCCTTGTGTGAAGAAATGAATTTGTGGTTCACTTCTTGTATGGCCTACCGCAGAACCCCTGCTGTACAGGCCCGCCTCGATGCCCAGGCGGGTCTGATCGTGCAGGCTGCGACCAAGGTGCTGTCCCGCGCGGGCTATGCCGGACTATCCATGGCCGCCGTCGCCGCCGAGGCCGGCGTGGCCACCGGGACGGTCTACAAGAACTTCAGCGGCAAGGCAGACCTGGTGAGCGCGGTATTCCGGAAGGTGGTCGCACACGAGGTGGCGGCGGTAGTCTCCGCAAGCGCCGCCGGAACCGCCGTGGAGCGGGTCACCGCGGCGGTGGAGACCTTCGCGGGCCGGGCGCTGAAGAATCCGAAGCTCGCCTACGTCCTGCTCGTCGAACCCGTCGATACCGTGGTCGACACCGAGCGTCTGCGTTTCCGTCGTGCCTTCGCCGAAGCCTTCGAATCCGCTGTCGCGGAAGGTGTTTCGCGTGGTGAACTGCCCGCGCAGGATGCCAAGACCAGCGCTGCCGCGCTCGTCGGCGCGATCGGCGAGGTCCTGGTCGGCCCGCTGGCCGACGCACCGCACAGCGAAGCCGTTGTGCCCGAACTCATCAGTTTCGCGTTACGCGCACTCGGTGTGCGCGATGAATCCGACTCAGGAGTGTCCGATGCCGACGCATGAAGTCTTCAACCAGGTTCCCGATATCGTGCCCTTCGATGTCGCACGCAATCCGGCCCTGCTCGAGGGGCTGCACCGTGAAGGCGCGGGCTGGGCCGAACCGGAAGTGCGCGAACTCGGCACGCTCGCAGGCGGATTCGAAGCGCAGCAGTGGGGCCGCCTCGCCAACGAATACCCGCCCGTCCTGCACACGCACGACCGCTATGGCAATCGCATCGACGAGGTCGAATTCCATCCGTACTGGCACGAGCTGATGAAAGTCGCTGTCGCGCACGGACTCCACGGCTCGCCCTGGCTCGACGACCGGCCGGGCACCCATGTCGCTCGCGCGGCCAAGTTCTACACCTGGGGTGTGGCCGACGCCGGGCATATGTGTCCGATCTCGATGACCTATGCCGTCGTGCCCGCGCTGCGCCACAATCCGGAACTCGCGGCCAAATACGAACCGCTACTCGGTTCCCGCACTTACGATTTCGGCCTGCGCGAACCGTCGACCAAGGCGGGTCTGATCGCGGGCATGTCGATGACGGAGAAGCAGGGCGGCTCCGACGTCCGCGCCAATACCACTACCGCCACACCGCAACCCGATGGCAGCTACCGCATCGTCGGCCACAAGTGGTTCACCTCGGCCCCCATGTCGGATATGTTCCTCACCTTGGCCCAGGCACCCGGCGGCCTGTCCTGCTTCTTACTGCCACGCGTCCTCCCGGACGACACCCGAAATCCCATCCGGATCCAACGCCTCAAGGACAAGCTCGGCAACAAGTCGAACGCGTCCTCGGAGATCGAATACGAGAACGCCACCGGCTGGCTGGTCGGCGCGGAAGGGGCAGGCGTCAAGACCATCATCGAAATGGTCAATATGACCCGGCTGGACTGCGTCATCGGCTCCGCCACCGGCATGCGCGTCGGTGCCGTCTACGCCGCCCACCATGCGCGGTACCGAGAAGCGTTCGGGGCCAAGCTGATCGACCAACCCGCGATGTGCAATGTGCTCGCCGACCTGGTGATCGAATCCGACGCCGCCACCACGGTCATGATGCGTCTGGCCGGGGCGACCGACCGGGCGGGCACCGATCCCGCCGAAGCCGCGCTGCGCCGAATCGCCTTGGCGGTCACCAAGTATTGGGTGTGCAAGCGCGCCCCCGCGCATGCGGCCGAGGCCCTGGAATGTTTCGGCGGCAATGGTTATGCCGAGGAATCCGGTATGCCACGGCTCTACCGCGAGGCCCCGCTCATGTCCATCTGGGAAGGCTCCGGCAATGTCGCGGCGCTGGATGCCTTGCGCGCCATGGGCCGACAGCCCGAAACCGTGGAGGCCTTCTTCAACGAAGTCTCCCTCGCCGCAGGTGCCGACCCCCGCCTCGACGATGCCATCGCCCGCCTCGGCAAGGAACTATCCGACCTCGACGAAATCGAATACCGCGCCCGCCGCGTCGTCGAACTCATGGCCTTGGTCTTGCAGGGCGCGCAACTGGTCCGCCACGGCCACCCCGCTGTAGCGGACGCCTTCTGCGCCACCCGCCTCGGCGACAACTGGGGCATCGCCTTCGGCACCCTCCCCACCGGCGTGAACACCACCGACATCATCGCCCGCGCCCTCACCTGACCCAGCGTGCGGCGGTGCTGGGGTCGGCTTGTTGCCGGGGTTGCGTCAGCGGGCGGCGGCGCTCGGGTCAGTTTGCTGCTGCTGTTCGCGTGAGTGCGCGTGGATGCTCGGGTCAGTCTGGTGCCGGTGCTCGTGTGAGCGGGCTGTGAGTGCTGGTGTCGGCCGTTGTGGCGCTCGCGTCAGTCCCTACAGGGTGCCTGCGCTCGCGCCAGCCCGCTGCGGCCCCCCGCGTCAGCGCGCGAGGGACGCGGGCTGGGCGCGCCACTGTCGCGGTGAGAGGTCATTGTTGCGTCGGAACAAGCGGGTGAAATAGCCCGCGTCCGGAATTCCGACCCGTCGGGCAATCTCGCCCACCGGCAGGTCCGTCTCGGCCAAAAGACGGCGCGCCTCGGTCATTCGCCGCTCGGTAATCCACGCCTGCACGGTGCGTCCGGTGCGGCGGCGCACCACAGTGGTCAGATGCCCCGGCGTCATGCCGACCGCATCCGCCACGTCGCGCAGCGACAACGGCGCGGTGTGCCGCTGGTCTATCACGTCGAAGACCTCGGCGAGCAACGGCTCACCGCTGCGCCGCAGATCACCCACCACATCGGCGGCCAGCCGCGCGAGGTCGATGAGCAGGAGCGTCAGATGTGCCGACGCCGCCTGCCGATATCCTTCCTGCCGCTGTGCCAGCTCGGCCTCGATAGCGGCAATCGCGCTGTCCCACAAGGGTCTTCGGTCCACCGGCACGGCCAACTCCAGCACCCCACCCGAATGCTCGTGCAAGAACGGGAACAACAACGGATGCGCCCGCCACGCGGGCCAGGGCGCCCGCCCGGCATCACCGAGTGCCGCGGGATCGAAGAACACCCCGACCGCACCTTCGAACCGATGCGGCGGCGCCGCCTCGATGACCTGACCTGCCGCGATGACGTACACCACACCGACGGACTGGACATACAGCAACACCGGAAAGTTGTGAATATGCGGACGGTGCCCGCGTTCGGCATGTCGATCGAACCGTAGCAGTGACACCGGCGGCGTGACCTGATCGCTCCGGTAGTCGTACACCGGAACGCCACGGCGGTGTCGGACCATCCGGGTAGCCTCGATCATGCCACCGAAAATAGTCCAAATCCTGCCGAGAATCACCCAATTATCCGTTCGGATCTGCGGGCACCATGAGAATCATGACCAAAGATCATCCACATTCCGTAGTCAAAGCCATGGGCAATCGGCACGACTACCTGCCCGCGGCGGGTCTTGACGCACTGCTGCCCACCTACGATCTGCTCACCCGCCTGCTCGGCATGTACAAACTCCACGAAACCCTGATCGCGCAGGCCGAACTGACACCCGGCCATCGTGTACTGGAAATAGGCTGCGGCACAGGCAATCTCACCCTTAGGGCCAAACGAACCCAACCTGCCGCTGAGGTGATCGGCTCCGATCCCGACCCGCTCGCACTCGCCCGCGCCGAGCGAAAGGCACACGGGTTGAACGGAATCCGCTTCGAACGCGCCTACGCGCAGGAATTGCCCTATCCGGACAATGAATTCGACCGGGTGCTGTCATCGATGATGCTGCACCACCTCGATACCGACATCAAAACCGCCGCACTGGCCGAGGCGCTGCGCGTACTGCGCCCCGGCGGCAGCCTGCACATCGTCGATATCGGCGGCGAGGTGACCACGGACGACGGCCTGATGGCCCGGATGCTGCTGCACACCCACCACACCCAGGACAACCTCGGCGACGGCATCCCTCAACTCCTGCGCACCGTCGGCTTCGAGTGTGCAGTGGTCGCCTCGCAGCGCCATCGTCGCCTCGGTCGTGTCACCTTCTACCGCGGCACGCGCCCGAACTAGCCACCGACACGCTGGAGCACCCGCTCGACCAGCGCGGTATCGCAATGTTCGATCACCTCGGTGAGTCGACCGTTCGCGATCCGGAAGATGAAACAGTATGTCTGCTCGTACGGCTCACCCCCGGCGGTGATGCCGTGCCCGCGGACCTGGGCGACGACCCGGTCGTCTTCGGCGATCACGAAGTCGGCCGCGCTGCGGTACTCGGTGAACTGGGCCATCAGGGGCCGCAGAAGTTCGTCCAACACCACCTTTTTCGGCTCCCAGGTGCCGGACCAGGACCAGTTCCCCGGAAAGATCCAGCGGAAATCCTCGGCCATGGCCGCACTCATCGCCCGGGTATCGCCCTGGCCCATCTGGTCGAAGATGTGCTCGATCAGTTTCTTGTTCGCCGCTGCGCTCATGCCCACACCTCGCGGGCGCTCGGCTCGGCCGCATTGGCAGTTGTGTTGATAACTCGCTCGCTTCGCTTGCTCATACCCACGACGCTAGGCACGGCCGACATATGCGACAAGCGAGAGTCTCGCATATTTGATATGAGTAAACAGCATGGGTGAGTTCACGATCGTCGGATTGCGGGTGGTCCGGGAGGCCGCACGGAGCGGATCGTTCTCGACCGCCGCGGAGAATCTGGGCTACACGCAATCGGCGGTATCCCGGCAAATCGCCCTCATGGAGCAGGCGGCTGGCCGGGCCTTGTTCGAGCGGCATGCGCGCGGCGTGCAGGCCACCGAGGCTGGACGGATCCTGCTGCGCCATGCCGAAACGGTGCTCGGCGGACTCGGCTCCGCGCGGCAGGAACTCGACGAACTCACCGCGCGCCCGCCCGCCACGCTCCGGGTAGGCGCATTCTCGACGGCCATGGCCGCACTGGTGCCGAGGGCTATCGCCGCCACCGCCCCGCGACTGGCGCGAGTACCGCTGCGCGAAGGAACCAGTCCGCGATTGGCGTCCGCTGTGGCGCGGGGCAAGCTGGATCTGGCGGTGGTGACCGAGACGCGAAACCTGCCTGCCGATACCGAAATCGAGCCACTCCTGGACGACCCACTGCTCGTCGCGGTCCCACCGGACCATGCCCTCGCTGGCCACAGCAGCGTCACGCCCGCACAGCTGCGCGGTGAGCGCTGGATCGCGGGCAGCCCCGAGGTGAGCAGCACCCTGCTCGGCGCATGGCGCGATGCCACTTGGGAACCGGAGATCGCCTTCGTCGCCCGCGACTGGTTCGCCAAGCTCGGGCTGGTCGCGGCCGGTATGGGCAGCACCGTGGTACCCGGAATCGCGGTCCCGGTGCTGCCGCCGGGCATCGCACTGGTCCGCATCGACCATCCCGCCGCGATTCGTCCGACAGCTGTCGTCCATCGCGGCGCGGACTCGGCCGGACAGGTCTTCATCGAGGCACTTCGCGACGCCGCCGCCGACCTCGCCGCCGAAGTCCGGCACCGACTTCGATAGCCGACTTACATAGCCACACGCCCAAATTCGCGGCGGACCGACTCAGGCTGAGTACTGTGATTTCGATGACACGGACTTCCGTCGAAATGCCGTTGCGCTCGCTGGTCGAGCACCTGCGGATCCGGGCGGCGGGTTGCGCCCGACGGTACGTGCTAGGTATCGCGGGCCCGCCGGGTGCGGGTAAATCCACGCTGTCCAAGGCCATTCGCGAGGATCTGAACAACCGAGCCGGTGCCCGAATCGCCGAAATCGCACCGATGGACGGCTTCCATCTGCCCAACGCGGTACTGCGCGCGACGGCGAATCTGGAGCGCAAGGGCGAACCGCACACCTTCGACGTCGCCGCCTTCCTGGAAACCCTGCGCCGCCTGCGTGATACCCCACTCGGCGAGCCGGTGCCGTGGCCGACCTTCGACCGCGCCATCGAGGAACCGACTCCGGCCGGTGTCGTCTTCGATCGGCAGGAGATCGCCATTACCGAGGGCAACTATCTGCTGCTGTCCGACGGCGCCTGGTCGGGCGCGCGCGAACTCCTCGACGAGGTCTGGTATCTGGACGTGACCCGCGATGTGCTCGAACAACGCCTGCTGCGCCGCCACATTCGCGGTGGTCGCACCCCCGAGGCCGCGAAGATCAAGGTGCACAACAGCGATCTGCCCAATGCCGACCTGATCGCCGACACCAGGCTCCGCGCCGACCTCGTGCTGCGCCAACGCGGTGGCCGCTACTACGCCGCTTAGCGTGAACGGGGCCCGGCGAATCGCCGGTCGCGCGCACGCCGTGCGGAATGCGGCCACTGATCAAGACGGCGCAAGCGCTGGGCTGACGCTCACCGGTTGTCGCGATACCAACCGATCAGAGCGTCGGTGGAGGAGTCCCCTTGCGGCTGCGGCTCGTCCGGAGACGTCAGCAAGGGGGCCAGCTCCAGTGCCTGCTGCTTGCCGAGTTCCACGCCCCACTGGTCGAAACTGTCGATGCCCCAGATGGTGCCCTCGACGAATACCTGATGTTCGTAGAGTGCGATCAACTGGCCGACCACCGACGGTGTCAGTTGCGGCGCGAGAATCGTCGTGCTCGGCCGATTGCCCGGCATCACCTTGTGCGGCACGACCTTCGGATCGGCGCCCTCGGCCGCGATCTCCTCGGCGGTTTTGCCGAAGGCGAGCACCTTGGTCTGCGCGAACAGGTTGCTCATCAGGATGTCGTGCATGCTGCCGGTCCCGTCGCGGGTCGGCAGGTCATCGGTGGGACGGGCGAAGCCGATGAAATCGGCCGGAATCAGCCGGGTGCCTTGGTGCAGCAACTGGTAGAAGGCGTGCTGGCCGTTGGTTCCCGGTTCGCCCCAGAAGATTTCGCCGGTCGAGGTGGTGACCGGGGTGCCGTCGGCGCGCACCGATTTGCCGTTGGATTCCATGGTCAGCTGCTGCAGATAGGCCGGGAAGCGCGCCAGATCATTCGCATACGGCAGTACCGCCCGCGATTCCGCGCCGAAGAAGTTCGAATACCAGATGCCGAGCAGACCGAGCAGTACCGGCCCGTTCCGGTCCAGCGGCTCGGTCGCGAAATGTCGGTCGACGGCGTGCATTCCGGCCAGAAATTCGGCGAAGCGCTCCTTGCCGATGGTCGCCATCACCGAAAGGCCGATGGCCGAATCCACCGAGTAGCGGCCGCCCACCCAATCCCAGAAGCCGAACATATTCGCGGTGTCGATGCCGAATTCGGCGACCCGCTCGGCATTCGTCGAAACGGCCACGAAATGCTTGGCGACCGCGTCTTCACCGAGCGCGGCGACCAGCCAGCGCCGGGCGGCGGTGGCATTGGTCAACGTCTCCAGCGTCGAAAACGTCTTGGAGGCAATGATGAACAGTGTGGTGGCCGGATCGAGTCCGTCGAGTTTCGCGAGCAGATCGGCCGGGTCGACATTCGAGACGAACCGGGCGCCGATCCCGGCATCGGCATAGTGCCGCAGCGCGCGGTGCACCATATCCGGGCCGAGATCCGAACCGCCGATGCCGATATTCACCACGGTCTTGATGCGTTCGCCGGTCGCGCCGCGCCAGGCACCCGAGCGCACGGCGTCGGTGAATTCGCCCATCCGCCGCAGCACCTCGTGTACTTCGGCACCCGCGTCCGCACCGTCCACGATGAGCGACTCGCCCTCGGGCAGGCGCAGCGCGATATGTTCGACCGCACGGTTCTCCGAGGTATTGATGTGGTCGCCGCGATACATCGCATTACGCCGCTCGGTCACCCCGGCCTCATGCGCCAATTCGACCAGCAGATGCAGGGTTTCCCGGCTGACGCGATGCTTGCTGTAGTCGATGCGCAGGTCTGCGACTTGCACGATCAACTCGCGGCCGCGGTCGGGATCCTCGGCGAAGAACTCACGCAGATGTCGTCCGGCGACGGCGCTGTGGTGCTCGTGCAGTTTCCGCCAGGCCGCCGATGCGGTGATGTCGCTGCTCACGTCCGCGAGGTTACAAGCACTCGTTCGGGCGCGCAGGCAAGGACGACCTACTTTCGCCCATGTTGTCCTGACGGTTACCCGTGTCGATGGTTCGCGTGCCGCTCGAACCGGGCGGTGGCGAGCGCGTGCGAACCGGTCGAAAAGCTCGGTGATTTCGGATGGATGAGTCGAGGGTGATGTGCGAGCGCGCGGCTTAGGCTGGGGTACATGGTGTCCGAACGTGAATTACTCGAATCCGTGCCGACGCAGCTGTGGATCGGCGGTCCCGTCGACGCCACCGGGGGCGCCACCTTCCCGGTGCACAATCCGGCCGACGGGCAGGTGCTGACCGAGGTCGCCGACGCCACGCCGGAAGATGCCGTGCGTGCGCTCGACGCGGCCGTCGCGGTGCAGACCGAATGGGCGGCGACACCGTCGCGTGAACGCGGCGAGATCCTGCGGCGCGTCTTCGAACAGCTGACCGCGCGCGCCGAGGAATTCGCGCTGCTGATGACCCTGGAGATGGGCAAGGCGCTGCCGGAGAGCCGCAATGAGGTGCGCTACGGGGCCGAATTCTTCCGCTGGTTCAGTGAGGAGGCGGTGCGCGCACACGGACGCTATCTGCACGCGCCGTCCGGCACCGGGCGGATCATGGTGCACAAACAGCCCGTGGGGCCGTGTCTGGCCATTACGCCGTGGAACTTCCCGCTCGCCATGGGCACCCGCAAAATCGGACCCGCGCTGGCCGCTGGCTGCACGATGATCGTCAAGCCCGCATCGGCGACCCCACTGACCATGTTGGCGCTGGCGAAGCTGTGCAGTGAAGCGGGCCTGCCGGACGGGGTGCTGTCGGTGATCACCTCCAGCCGTTCCGGCGCCGTCACTCAGCCGCTGCTCGACGATCCGCGCCTGCGCAAGCTGACCTTCACAGGATCCACCGAGGTCGGCAAGAAGCTCGTGGAGAAGTCGGCGAACGGTCTGTTGCGCACCTCGATGGAGCTCGGCGGCAACGCACCGTTCGTGGTCTTCGACGATGCCGATATCGACGCCGCTGTACAGGGCGCGATGCTGGCCAAACTGCGCAACGGTGGTGAGGCGTGCACGGCTGCCAACCGCTTCCACGTGCAGAACGGTGTGCTGGAGGAGTTCACCACCAAACTCGTCGAGGCGATGTCGAATACGGTCACCCTCGGACCGGGCACCGACCCGAACACCACGCTCGGCCCGCTGATCAACGAAGAGCAGCTCAATACCGTCAGCGAATTGGTAGACGACGCGGTGGCGGTGGGCGCGCAGGTCCGTCTCGGCGGCAAGGCGCCCGGTGGGCCAGGCTGGTTCTACCCGGCGACCATCCTCAGCGAGGTCCCGGCGAATGCTCGGATCCTGCGCGAGGAGGTCTTCGGCCCCGTCGCACCCGTCGTCGGCTTCGAAACCGAGGAAGAGGGGCTGGCCGCTGCGAACAACACCGAATTCGGCCTGGTCAGTTACGTCTATACCCGTGATCTCGACCGCGCCCTGCGCATTGCCGAGGGCATCGAATCCGGCATGGTCGGCATCAACCGCGGCGTGATCTCCGATCCCGCAGCACCTTTCGGCGGCGTCAAGGCCTCCGGCTTCGGTCGTGAAGGCGGTATCGAGGGTATCGAGGAGTACCTGTCCACCAAGTACATCGCCCTCACCTGACCCGCAGACATGAAACGACCGCCCCGGGGGTGAAATACACCCGGGGCGGTCCTGTGGAATGCGGCGATCTTGCGAACGTCGCTCAGTTCGGCTGGGCCGCCAGTGGCGGCTGGAAGACGGTCAGTGGCCGAGTCGGCCGCGACCGAGGCGCAGCAACAACATGGCGAGGGTGTGGCCCTCCTGGCCGAGTTCGCTGAAGCGCTCGAGCACCTTCATCTCACGACTGTGCACGAGGCGGGGGCCACCGGAGGCCATGCGCGTGCGACCGATGATCCGCGAGATCTCAGTGCGGCGCTTGATGGCGGCCAGGATTTCCGCGTCGAGCTGGTCGATCTCCTTGCGGAGCTTATCGATCTCGGCCTCGGTGTGGGGCAGAGCCGAATCGGACCCGGTCGTCGTGGCGGGGGTGCTCATCATTCATCTCCTCGTGTCAGAACATGGATCGGCCGTTGAGCCGAGCTCGTTACCGATCGGTTCTTTCACCGTGCAAAACAAACCTGGTAGGTATTGCAATCCTCCCCCAGGCAGCGCGCTCAGGTACAAAGTCCGCGATCACAGTATCCGGCCGTTAGCCGAATCGGATGCTTCGCGGCGGTCGCGCAGGTCATATTGGCCAGTCTGCCACGGGGCCGAAGCAATGCAAAACACTTCATTTTGTGAATCTCCGTAGAAGGCTCGCACGATGCGACGCCCCTGTCGACCCGGGGCGGTTCATCAGCCGTTGGCCGAATGGACACCGATCTCGACCGGGACTTCATCTCTGTCGGTGCCCGCCGGTAGCGTGGATGGGCGATGGACATCACGGTGGCTCCCAAGACGCAGGCCGGGCGGACTCGGCACCCGGATTCAGCCCAGAAACCGCAGGTCGACGCTGCTCACACCGAGGAGATGGGCAACTCTGCCGTGCCCGCCGCGGCGGGGGTCCCGCATTCGGTGGTCGATGACGCGTCGCGGCGTGTCGTGGACGACAAGCACCGTGTCGAACAGGAAAAGCGTCGCGCCGAACGTGAGCAACGTCGCGCCGAGGAGGCCGAACGACTGCTCGACGGCCTCAACCCGCAACAGCGCGCCGCCGTAGTGCATACCGGTGCGCCGCTGCTGATCGTCGCGGGCGCGGGTTCGGGCAAGACCGCCGTGCTCACCCGGCGCATCGCCTATTTGCTGGCCGCCCGCGGTGTGACCCCCGGCCAGGTTCTGGCCATCACCTTCACCAATAAGGCTGCCGCCGAAATGCGTGAGCGGGTGGGCGGGCTGGTCGGACCCCGTGCGAACAACATGTGGGTCTCGACCTTCCACTCCAGCTGCGTGCGCATCCTGCGCATGCAGGCCGCGCTGCTGCCCGGTCTGAATTCCAATTTCTCCATCTACGACGCCGACGATTCCCGGCGGTTGCTCACCATGATCAGCCGCGACTTCGATATCGACGTCAAGAAATATTCGGCGCGACTGCTGGCCACCGCCATCTCGAATTTGAAGAACGAGCTCATCGGCCCGGAGCAGGCCACCGCCGATGCCGAAACCGACGAAACCGAACTGCCCGGACTCGTCGCCCGCGTGTACACCGAGTATCAGCGCCGGTTGCGGTCGGCGAACGCCCTCGACTTCGACGACCTGATCGGCGAGACGGTAGCGCTGCTGCAGAACCATCCGCAGGTCGCCGAGTACTATCGCCGCCGGTTCCGGCATGTGCTGGTCGACGAGTACCAGGACACCAACCACGCCCAGTACATCCTGGTCCGCGAGTTGGTCGGGCATCATGCGCAGGAGCAGGCCGAAGACGCGGTCGCGCCGAGCGAACTGTGCGTGGTCGGTGACGCGGACCAGTCCATCTATGCTTTCCGCGGCGCGACCATCCGCAATATCGAGGAATTCGAGCGCGACTTCCCGGATGCGGAAACCATTCTGCTGGAACAGAATTACCGCTCCACCCAGAACATCCTGTCCGCCGCCAACGCGGTGATATCGCGCAATGAGAAGCGTCGGGACAAGCGGTTGTGGACCGATTCCGGCGAAGGCGATCTGATCACCGGCTATGTCGCCGACAATGAGCACGACGAGGCCTCGTTCGTGGCGCGCGAGATCGACCGGCTGGTGGACGCGGGCGATGCCAACTACAGCGATGTCGCGGTCTTCTACCGCACCAACAACAACTCCCGTGCGCTGGAAGAAATCTTCATTCGCATGGGACTGCCCTACAAAGTGGTCGGCGGCGTGCGCTTCTACGAGCGCAAGGAGGTGCGCGATATCGTCGCGTACCTGCGCGTGCTCGACAATCCGGATGACACGGTGAGCCTGCGCCGCATCCTCAACACCCCACGCCGCGGCATCGGCGACCGGGCCGAGGCCTGTGTCGCGGTGCATGCCGAACAGCGCGGCATCGGTTTCGCCCAGGCACTGCGCGATGCGGCCGATGGCAAAGTCGCGCTGCTCAATACGCGAGCACACCGCGCGATCGCCGGATTCCTCGACCTGCTCGACGAGGTGCGGGCGGCCGGTGCGCAGGCGGATCAGGACTTCCCCGACCTCGGCAATATGGTCGAAGCGGTACTCGACCGCACCGGCTACCGGGCCGAGTTGGAGGGCTCCGACGATCCGCAGGACGGTGCGCGGCTCGACAACCTGAACGAATTGGTGAGCGTCGCGCGGGAATTCAGCTCCGAGGCATACAACAATGCCGAGGCCGCCCGGCAAGAGGGGCTGGTGCCGGAGGTGGCCGAGGGCGAACCCGATCCGGGTTCACTCGCCGCCTTCCTGGAGCGTGTTTCGCTGGTGGCCGATAGTGACCAGCTGCCCGAGGAGGGCTCCGGCGTGGTCACCATGATGACGTTGCACACCGCCAAGGGCCTGGAATTCCCGGTGGTCTTCGTGACGGGCTGGGAGGACGGCCAGTTCCCGCATATGCGCGCACTCGGCGATCCCACCGAACTGGCCGAGGAACGCCGACTCGCCTACGTCGGCATCACCAGGGCGCGGCAACGGCTCTACGTCACCCGCGCGGTGGTGCGTTCCGGTTGGGGACAGCCGGTCTCGAATCCGGAATCCCGATTTTTGCAAGAGATTCCGGCCCACCTCGTCGACTGGAAGCGGTTGGAGCCGAAGGGCTCGCCGCTCACCCGCGGCATCCGCCGCCGCGGTGACGATGATGGCCTGGAACACGACTGGACCCGCGACGGCTGGAATCAACGGCCGGGTGTCAACGATCGCGGGCCACGCCGTCCCGCACCCGGCGGCGCCAGCCGCAACAATGCCAATCTGGTACTGGCGGTTGGCGATCGAGTCAGCGATGACAAGTACGGCCTCGGCCGTGTGGTGGCCGCCGAAGGCTTCGGGCCCCTGGCGACCGTCACCATCGACTTCGGCACCGCGGGCAAGATCCGGCTCATCCCGCAATACAGCCGAACCCTCGTCAAGCTCTGATAGGGGCCTTCGACCCTGACCTATCGTCGGTGGCGTCGGTAGCGTGCGCGACATGGAAACCGTCGCGCGATATCTGCTGTGGATGCTTCCGATGCTGTGGCTCGGCATGGTGCTGGCCATCTCGTTTCTGGAAGCGCCGCTGAAATTCCGGGCACCGGGAATCACCCTGCCGCTCGGCCTCGGCATCGGACGGCTGGTATTTCGTGCGCTGAATATCGTGGAGACTGTCCTCGCCGTGCTGTTGGTCGTGGCGGCGCTGGTAGTCACACCCAGTGGTGCTGTTCGGATCTGGCTCGGTGTCGCCGCCGCGATCCTTGCCAGCCAACTCCTCGCGGTCCGTCCACTGCTGACTCGTCGCTCGGATCGGGTGCTCGCGGGTGCTGAGGTGCCGCGCTCCCACGCGCACTACTGGTATGTGGGCTTGGAAGTGGTCAAGGTCGTGAGCTTGATCGGACTGGCGATCTCCGCCGCGCCGTAGCCCAGCCTTCAGTGCCTGACCGTTCCGCCTCAGACGAGCACTTCGCCGTCACCGGAGCGGTAGCTGTGTTCGCCGCGCGAAGCATCCAGCGCCGTGCTGCCGTAACTGCAGGCGGATGCGTCCGCCGTTGGCACCGCCGCGCTTGTCGCTGTCACGCGTAGCGATAAATCCCAATTGCGCTGTCTGCCCGGGGGTTGGCGGCCTGTTCGACGGCTGAGGCGCCGCCGAGGCGGACACGCGAATGGCAGTGTTCGGGCGTACTGGTCAGCTGTTCACTCATGCGCTGTTGGCGTGGGCTTCTCGGGCCCACCAATGCCGCAGCCAGCGCATGGTGAGCAGCTGTGGGGTTGGGTAGCGCGGGTCAGTCGCGTTCGGAGCCGAGGCTGATGCCGCGGGTGGCGAGCCAGGGGAGCGGGTCGATGCGGTCGGTGCCATTGAGCCAGACCTCGAAGTGGCAGTGCGGACCGGTGGATTCGCCGCGATTGCCGACGGTCGCGATCTCGTCGCCCGCGAGAACGTGCTGGCCTACCGAGACCAGTGTGGTGTTGACGTGGCCGTATACCGTGACGGTGCCGTCGTCGCCGCGTATCCGTACCCACATGCCGAAACCGGCGGCCGGTCCAGCGTCGATGACGGTGCCGTCCTCGACCGCGTAGATCGGTGTGCCGATCGGGGCGGCGATGTCGACACCGGGATGCAGCACGCCCCAGCGCGCGCCGTATCCGGAAGTGAAGGCGCCCGAGGCGAACTTGGTGAACAGCGGCCGCAGCGTCGCCTCCACCTGCGCCTCCATGTCCTGCGCGAACTTATCGCCATTCTCCAGCACATCGGAGAACTGCCCGAGATTCGTCGGTGTCGCGGTATCGAGCAACTCCGGTGTCGTCGGCAGCTCACCACTCACCGGCTGCAACGCCTGCTGCTGACCGACGGCCTGCAATTCGGCTGTCGGCGGCGACTTCTCACTACCCGCCGCCAAATTCTGCCCAGCGGCAACAATCGCCCCCGCCGCCACCGCGATAACCGCGGCCCGCCCCTTCAACGCCCGCGGCGGCACAGGCACCCGATGCGCACCTCGCCGCTTCGGCCGTCCCACCGAATCGACAGCAGCAGCTACCCGCCCTGTCCCCGCCAACCGCTCGACATCCCGAGCACCGCCGAAATCGCGACCACCTGAAGCCGCACCACCATTGTCGCGGCGAGCACCCTCGCGATTCTCGTGCGCAACACCACCCCAGCCCACGCGCTCATCGAACCCGTACCAACGACCATCGCCCCGGCCGTAATCCAGACTGTCGCCGTCATCGGTGCCGACGCCATAGTTCTGCTCTGCGTCGCGGCTCGGGTGTGCGTCGCGGCTCGGGTGTGCGTCGTTGGCGGGGCGCGCGTCGTGGGCGGGGCGTGCGTCGTGCTCGGAAGTCGTGCTGTGCCCCAGGCTTGCGCCGTAGCTCAGGCGTACGTCGTATTCCAGACTGTCGTCGTAATCCTGGCGTGCGCCGTGGTCTTGGCTTGTGCCGTCGTTCCGGCTTGTGCCGTCGTTCCGGCTTGTGCCGTCGTTCCGGCTTGTGCCGTCGTTCCGGCTTGCGCTGTCGTTCCGGCTTGCGCTGTCGTTCCGGCTTGCGCTGTATTCCTGGTTTGGGTGGTTCAGGACGGTGCCGTGAGCCTGGCCTGCGTCGTAGTTCCGGCTGCTACCGCCGTCCCGGTTCAAGTCTTGATCGCGGTCATCGCCGAGTTCGTGCCAGCTGCGAGCGCCTGGGCTGTCGATCAGGCTGTGGCTGTAATCGTGGCCTGCGTCGTAGTTCCGGCTGCTACCGCCGTCCCGGTTCAAGTCTTGATCGCGGCCATCGCCGAGTTCGTGCCAGCTGCGATCGCCTGGGCCGTCGATCAGGCTGTGGCCGTCATTGTGGCTTGCGTCGTGGCTCGGGCGTGTGTCGTGTTCTTGGCTTGTGCCATAGCTCCGGCTTGTGCCGTAATCCTGGCTAGCGGCGCCGTTCCAGCCCAGGCTCTCGTCATGACCGTCGCCGAACTCGCGCCGAGCGCCCGAGCTGTGGTCCAGGCTGTGGCCGAAATCCTGGCTTGCGTCGAAGGCAGCCCGGCGTGTGCCGTCGCTGTGGATTTCGGCCGGATTCTGCCCGTATTCGTGCCAGTCCAGACCTTGTTCGCTGCCATTGGGCAACGCGTGCCAGTCGGCATTGTCCGTGCTGTAAATCAGGCTGTCGCCGTAATCCATGCCCGCGTTGTAGCCCTGGCCTGCGGCATAATCCGGGCCTTCGCCATTTTCCTGGACAGCCGCGCCGTTCCAGTCCAAGCGCTCATCGCGGCCGTCGCCGAACCCATGCCAGTTTCCGAAGCCGTGCCAGTTGCCGTTGCCCCTGCTGTAAACCGCACTATCGTCATGATCCCGGTTTGCGACGTAAATCTGGCCAGCACTCTGATCGTGGCTTGCGCTGTAAGCCTGGCTCGAGCCGTAACCTTGGCCTGTGTCGTAAGCCTGGCTTGTGCCGTAACCCTGGCTCGAGCCGTAATCCTGGCTCGAGCCGTAATCCTGACCGCCGCCGTAGCTCTGCCACGCGTCGCCCTGCTCCGCAGCGTAATTCCGGCCCACGTGGTAGCCTTGACTACCACTATCGAACGGCGAATTCGCTTGCGACCCTTGATCATTCGGCGTCCGGGATTCGACGCCGCTGGACTGTCCTGAAGATTGCCAAGAATTATCTAGATATTGTTGAACCGGCACTCCTCGCTCATCGGAGCCCGATAGCCACTCTCGTGTCATCGCTGCGACCGCATTGAACCACTGGTGCGCCCGAATTGTCCTGAAAGCGAGGAAAGTTCGAAAGTTCCTGGTCTTCGAGTGTCGTGGAGGGTGCTCGTGGTGTTCGCAACGCGCATCGAGATCTACATCCTCAGGGCACAACTAGTGAAGGGGAACGGCTCCACCGACGGTAACGGATCGATTGCGGTCCCGCAACCAGTCATTCAATGAATCCTATTGCTGCACTTCGAATTTGGAGCACAACGCATGGAGAAGCATCGAAGCGAATGCCGCCGGTTTTTTTTACGCCCCGCCGGCCGCTAGCCGCGATGCGTTCGTGCCCATATCCCGCCGTCCAGCGGTGGAGCACTCAGTCGCGCTGCGGACCCAAGCTGATACCGCGAGTAGCCAACCACGGCAACGGATCGACCTTGTCGACCCCGTTCAACCACACCTCGAAATGGCAGTGCGGACCGGTAGAGAAACCGCGGTTGCCGATGGTGGCGATCTGATCACCGGCCAGCACGCGCTGCCCCGCCGACACCGTGGCGGTGTCGATGTGGCCGTAGATGGTGATGGTTCCGTCGTCGTGCAGCAGTCGCACCCACATGCCGAAACCGGATGCCGGACCAGCTTCGATCACGGTGGCGTCGGCGACGGCGTAGATGGGTGTGCCGATCGGGCCCGCGATATCGATGCCGAGATGCTGTACACCCCAGCGAGCACCGAATCCGGAGGTGAAATTACCCGCGGCGAATTTGGTGAACAGCGGGCGGAGTTTCGAGGCTTCCTGCGCCGCCATATCGTCGGCGAACTTCTGCCCTTTTTGCAGCATATCGCCGAACTGACTGAGATTCGTCGGGGCCGAAACATTCAGCACCTGAGGCGAATCCGGCGAAGTATTCGGATCGGCCACACTGACCGACTGCGCCGCGATTTCGTGAATCTGTCCGGCGGCCTCATAATCGACGGACTGCGAAGGCTGTTCGGGCGAGGCGAAAGCTGCCTGTCCGGCGGCGACCACCGCACCAGCGGCAACGGCGACGACCGCGGCGCGGCCCTTGAGCGAAGCGGGGGGCGCGGGCATCCGATGTGCGCCACCATTACCGCGGTTCGCGCGGCGGCCCGGGATCACAGTGGGGCGGACCGGACCTTCTGGCTCCTCGGACTCCCAGGGAGAGCACTGACCGTCCCACGATCCGTCGCCATCCCAGGACTCCTCGGCGTTCCAGGACCCGTCCGCCTCCGGCGTCCACGACGCCTCGGAGTCGGCGTCCCAGGTCTCGTTGCCCTCGGGAGTCCAAGAATTTTCGGACGCCCACGCACCGCCGTCGGACCAGGAATCGCCTTGCGACCAAGCCTGCGACTGCTCCCACGAATCAACTTGCGGCGACGAGTCGGCCCGCGACTGCCCCCAAGCGGAATCGGGCTGTGCCCAAGAATCATTCGCACTCAACGAGCTGTCCTCGTGTCCACTGGCCGGGTACTGATGTCCACCGGCACGCCGTGACGAAGTTCCGAAAGGATTTACCGCAGCATTGGAATGTCCACCGAACGACTCATCCTCATCGGGCCGGTAACGATGTCCGGAGCGAGCGCGATTTTCGGTTGCGAAGGTAGAGCGATGGTTCATCGGTGGTGCCACATCATCATCGTCGAGTGAGCGATCACGGTGTCGAACTGCCTGCTCAGAGGCGTTAAGGAACGGCTCTCCGTATGCGGAGCGCTGTGCTGCGTCAAAGCTTGCCGTCCTCCTAGTCGTGACCGTGTTGTGACATCGACCGCAATGACGGTAACGAAACGATTGCGAGGTCCGCAAGCGCTACGTGCGATCAATCCAAACATGTGAGATTGATCACGGTAACGCACCGGAATAACTCACTGCGATCGGGGCACGCGGGTGAGACTGAGCGACGACGAACCGTAGTAGAAGGCTTTCGGTCAACCGGTTCGGTGGCTCTACCTGGCGCGCCGTCAGCAACCTACTGGCGAGTAGCCTTGGCCAGGCATTTTCCCGCCCTGGGCAACAGCCCGTGACCTGCGCCACTTAGGATGAATGTGGCCGTTTGGCCCTCCATGTGACTGGTTAAAGTCCGACCCGACCCGCTTCCGACGTCGGGCCGCCAACAAAGACGTTGTCATCACAACGCAGACGAGACGGTGAGTACATGGATCTCTTCGAATATCAGGCGAAGGAGCTCTTCGTTAAGCACGGAGTGCCTTCGTCCGAGGGCCGCGTCACGGACACGGCCGAGGACGCCCGCGCCATCGCGGACGAAATCGGCAAGCCGGTGATGATCAAGGCCCAGGTGAAGGCCGGTGGCCGCGGCAAGGCGGGTGGCGTCAAGTTCGCCGCCACTCCGGACGACGCGTTCACGCACGCGCAGAACATCATCGGCCTGGATATCAAGGGCCATATCACCAAGAAGATCCTTGTCGCCGAAGCCAAGGACATCGCGGAGGAGTACTACATCTCCTTCCTGCTCGACCGCTCCAACCGCACCTACCTGGCCATGTGCTCGGTCGAAGGCGGCATGGAGATCGAAGAGGTCGCCGCGACCAAGCCCGAGCGCCTCGCCAAGGTGCCCGTCGACGCCGTCAAGGGTGTCGACCTCGCGTTCGCCCGCTCGATCGCCGAGCAGGGCCACCTGCCCGCCGACGTGCTCGATGCCGCGGCCGTGACCATCCAGAAGCTCTGGGAGGTGTTCATCGGCGAGGACGCCACCCTGGTGGAGGTCAACCCGCTGGTCCGCACCCCCGACAATGAGATCCTCGCGCTCGACGGCAAGGTGACCCTGGACGAGAACGCCGAATTCCGCCACGCGGACCACGAGGCCTTCGCGGACAAGGACGCCACCGATCCCTTGGAGCTCAAGGCCAAGGAGAACGACCTCAACTACGTCAAGCTCGACGGCGAGGTCGGCATCATCGGCAATGGCGCGGGTCTGGTCATGTCCACCCTCGACGTGGTCGCCTACGCGGGTGAGAACCACGGCGGCGTCAAGCCCGCCAACTTCCTCGACATCGGTGGTGGCGCCTCGGCCGAGGTCATGGCCGCCGGCCTCGATGTCATCCTGGGTGATGCCCAGGTCAAGAGCGTGTTCGTCAATGTTTTCGGTGGTATCACCGCCTGTGACGCGGTCGCCAACGGCATCGTGAAGGCACTGGAAATCCTTGGCGCCGAGGCGAACAAGCCGCTGGTCGTCCGTCTCGACGGCAACAAGGTGGATGAGGGTCGCAAGATTCTCGTCGATGCCGCGCATCCGCTGATCACACTTGCGCAGACAATGGACGAAGGCGCCGACAAGGCCGCCGAACTGGCAGCGGCCAAGTAAGGAAACCGGAAATGTCTATCTTCCTCAACAAGGATTCCAAGGTCATCGTCCAGGGCATCACCGGCGGTGAGGGCACCAAGCACACCGCGCTGATGCTCAAGGCCGGCACCCAGGTCGTGGGCGGGGTCAACGCGCGCAAGGCGGGCACCACCGTCGCGCATACCGACAAGGACGGCAACGCGGTCGAGCTGCCGGTGTTCGGTAGCGTCGCCGAGGCCATCAAGGAGACCGGCGCCGACGTCTCCATCGCCTTCGTGCCGCCGAAGTTCTCCAAGGACGCCATCATCGAGGCCATCGACGCGGAGATCCCGCTGCTCGTGGTCATCACCGAGGGCATCCCGGTGCAGGACACCGCCTACGCGTGGGCCTACAACGTGGAGAAGGGCAACAAGACCCGGATCATCGGCCCGAACTGCCCCGGCATCATCACCCCCGGTGAGTCGCTGGTCGGCATCACCCCGGCCAACATCACCGGCAAGGGCCCGGTCGGGCTGGTGTCGAAGTCCGGCACCCTGACCTACCAGATGATGTACGAACTGCGTGACTTCGGCTTCTCCACCGCCATCGGCATCGGTGGCGACCCGGTCATCGGCACCACCCACATCGACGCCATCGAGGCGTTCGAGAAGGACCCGGAGACCAAGCTGATCGTGATGATCGGTGAGATCGGCGGCGACGCCGAGGAGCGGGCCGCGGCCTACATCAAGGCCAATGTCACCAAGCCGGTCGTCGGCTACGTCGCGGGCTTCACCGCGCCCGAGGGCAAGACCATGGGCCACGCGGGCGCCATCGTGTCCGGTTCGGCCGGTACCGCCCAGGCGAAGAAGGATGCGCTCGAGGCCGCCGGTGTGAAGGTCGGCAAGACGCCGTCCGAGACCGCCGCGCTGGCGCGGGAGATCCTGGAGAAGGCAAGCGTCACCGCCTGATTCGCTGACTCACACGAAGGCCGCCGTCCCCATTGGGGTGGCGGCCTTCGCCGTATTGCCGTTCAGAGGAAGTGGACTACCGAAGCGATCCCGAATACGAGGCTGTACACCGCGAAGGGCAGTAGCGAATTCGATTTGAAGTAGCGCTCTAGGAATCGGACAGCCAGATACGCGGCACCACCGGCGACGATCGATCCGACCAGTACCTGACCGAGGATGCCGTCGCCCTGCGGACCGGCCAGCATGGGCAGCTCGAGCACGCCAGCGGCCAGAATGACCGGAGTGGCAAGCAGGAAGGCGAATTTCGCCGCGTCCTCATGGTCCAAGCCGCGCAACAGACCGCCGATCATCGTCATGCCGGAGCGGCTGATGCCCGCGAATAGTGCGCCTGCCTGCGAGCCGCCGATGATCAACGCGTCTTTGATCGATAGGTCCCCGAGGCCAGTCGGCTCCTCCACCGTCGCGACGAAATATCCCTCTTCGATGGCCTTGGCCCGTGCCTCGGCCTCGGCGAAGCGGCGGCCGTAATCCGATAGCGTCGGCTGGCTGCGGCGACGCATCACCTCGCCGGTGCCGAGCACGACTCCGTTCAACGTCAGAAATATGCCTGCCGCAAGGGGGTTCGCGAAGAAGGTGCGCAGCGGATGCTCCAGCAGCAACCCGAGCACACCGACCGGCACGGTCGCCAGCACCACCAGCCAAGCCAGGCGCTGCGTCGAAGTCTCGACCCGACGAGTACGCAACGTGGTGAGGAAGCCGACCACGATATCGACCCAGTCGCGCCGATAGAACACCAGCAGTGCGATCGCGGTCGCCACATGCAACCCGACCACGAACGCGAGATACGGTGTGCCGGAATCGGAATCGCCCTGGCTGACCAGTTCGCTCCAGGACCCACCCAGCCATGCGGGCACCAAAACGGAATGACCGAGGCTGGAAATCGGGAACAGTTCGGTTATGCCTTGCAGTGCGCCGATAACAACGGCTTGGGTATAAGTGAGCATCGCCTGACAGCTTGGCACGCCAACCCGGCCCCGACACCGCCCTGAAACAGACCTGTGTCCGTTTTGGAATTTGACGCTCGGGAAGCGCAGGAGGGGATTCGGCCCACAACGACCTGCTCCCGGCGGAAGTGCGTTCCCATCGGAGGTGGTAGCGCCGAATTGTTATCGGTCGGCGCAGTTCCACACAGGACCAGCGTAGACGCGGTTTTTCGGCCGCCAGGCCAGCTGGTTAAGGATGACCTGAGCCAGCGAGTGCAGTAGCGTCGGGTAGAGATCCAGCCGTTCAGAATTACGTACGACTCGACCTAGGAGACGACGACCATGTCATACCCGACCGGGGGCTCCGGGTACAACGCACCCGCGACGCCGCCCGCACCTTCCAGCTCCGGCCAATCGGCTGGTACCGGTGCCGAGTCCACCGCGAAGGGCCTGCCGTACTTCCTGGTGGTCGGTGTCGCCGCGCTCGGTGTGCTCAACTTCCTGCTCGGCTTCCTCCCGTTCTTCGGTCAGAAGCCGCGCAGGGGTGCCTCGGTCGACGGTAGCGACACGCTCAGCCTCTTCCAATACTTCGGTGCCGCCGGCCTGCTGGCGATCCTGCTGCTCGGCGGTCTGCTCGCCGGACTCACCCTGCTGCCCAAGCAGAATTGGACCGGCGCTGCGGCCGCGGCATCCGCCGCCGGGTTCCTCGGCACGCTGTTCCTTTCTTTCACTACGCCCGACGATCTGAACGTCGAGCTGAAGTGGGGGGCGTACGTGCTGCTCATCCTGGCTTTCGTGCAGACGGCCGTCGCTGTCGCCGCGGTGCTGTTCGAAACCGGCGTCCTGACTCCGCCCGCGCCGAAGCCCGCGACTCCGCAGGGCCCGCAGGGCGGTTTCGGCGCCGGCGGTTACGGCCAGCAGGGTGCGTTCGGTCAGGGGCAGCCCTCGGCCTTCGGTCAGGGGCAGCCGGGCCAGTACGGTCAGGGTCAGTTCGGCCAGAGCCAGCCGGGTCAGTTCGGCCAGGGCGGGCCGCAGTACCAGCCACAGCAGCCCTACGGTCAGAGCCAGCCGAGCCAGCCGACCTACGGTCAGGGCCAGCAGCCGTCCTATGGGCAGCAGCCGCCTTCCTATGGTCAGCAGCCCGGATACGGTGCGGCGCA
The DNA here is from genome assembly GCF_044457245.1 of Nocardia sp. NPDC050630. Lineage (NCBI taxonomy): Bacteria > Bacillati > Actinomycetota > Actinomycetes > Mycobacteriales > Nocardiaceae > Nocardia > Nocardia sp. NPDC050630. The sequence goes on along the minus strand of NZ_JBITGN010000016.1, from coordinate 31,957 downwards.
ACAGGGTTCGCCCTATGGTTCCGCACCTGCCGCGCAGCCGCGCCCGGATGAGAGTGCCACCCAGCACTTCGGGACCCCACAGTCCGGACAGCAGTACGGCACACCGGGTTTCGGCCAGAGCCAGCAGGGGCAGCAGGGCAATCAGGGCCAGAACCAGCCCTTCGGCGGTGAAACCGGTTCGGACCCGTCCTCGGACGCCACCCACGCATTCCGTCCGGACGAGAACAAGTAATCCTTCGGCTCTCCCGGCGCGTCCCAGACCGGGTCGGCGCGCCTGACCCGGTTGCGCCGGGGGAGCTGCCACGCTGAATTTTCATGAGCTCCTCGAGATCCTCTCTTGGTCGCCGGACCACTGAGTCCCGCGGCGCGCCGCAACGTTCGGCACGGAGCGACCGATCGACGCCGCGCACATCCGCGGACGTTTTCGACGAGGCCGGATTCCTATCGCTCACCCCCGAGCGCGCCCGCGTGCTGCTGTTGGTCGCGGCCAGGCCGACGACCTACGCGCTCGTCGCAGTCGTCGTTCTCATGCTGGCCGCCCTGTTGTCCTCGGGCAGCAACCTGGCCGGTACTTCGGGTGCGATCGCCGCGGGTTGGCTTGCGGCACACCAGGTTCCGCTGGTAATCGGCAAAACCCCACTCGAACTCCTACCGCTGCTGCCCACCGGCCTGCTGGTCTGGCTGACGGCCCGCGATTGTGCCCGCGCGGTCGAACCGGACAGTTCCCGTGCGGATCTCGGTTGGCTCGTCGGCGCGGCGCTGGCCGGACCGCTGCTGGTCACGGCCGTCTGTCTGGCGGTCGCCGAGGACGCCTCCGGTGTGGTCGCATTGCAGCCGCCGAATACGCTCGCCGCCTTCGGCTGGGTGGGCGCCGTACATCTGGTCGGTGCCGCTGGCGGCATCGCGAGCCGGAACCGGCGTCGGCTGTTCATCGCGGCACGGCTGCCGGATTGGGCGGTCGCGGGCATCTTCGGTGCTGGCCGAACGGTGGTTCGCCTGCTGGTCTGCGCTGCCGCGGTCGTCCTCGTGTCTTTCTTCGCCCACTGGTCGCGCATCGGTGACACTTTTCACGCCGCGGGCAATGCGGCCGGGGTGCTCGGGCTGATTCTGCTGTCACTGGCGTATCTGCCGAATGTGGTGGTCGCGACGGTCGGTGTGCTCGTCGGCGCCTGTGCACAATTCGGGGACGCATCGATCAGCGTGTTCTCCGTTGTCGGCGGCCCGATTCCGGCTCTTCCGCTCATGGCGGCGGTGCCGACCGGTCCCGCCGAAGGCTGGTGGCCGTTGCTGCTGGTGATTCCGGCCGCGGTGGGTGTGCTCGGCGGGCTCGATATCGGACGGACCTCGCACGACCGGGCCGCCGCGCCGTGGGCGACGTTGTGCTCGGCGGCGCTGGCCACTGTGGTGTTTGTGCTGCTCGGCGTGGTCGCGGGGGGTGACCTCGGGAGCTTCGGCCACCTGGGGCTGGATCCGATCTTCGTGGTGGTGAGCTTCGTGTGCTTGGCCACAGCCGGATATGTGGGTCTGGTGTTCGCGCGCTGGTTCGTCATTCCGATCGGCGCACCGATGACCGCGCACGAAGACGATTACGACGACCACTACTACGAAGACGACTACTACGATGACAGTGCTCACTACGACGATCATTACGAAGACGAATACGACGAATACGACGACGAATACGAGGACTACGTCGGTCCCGACTTCGAGGCGGAACTCGTCGACGGCGAACTGGTCGAGGAGCAGCCCGCCATCGCCACCGCGCGCGCCGCGGGCGGCAATACCGTGCCCGACATCGTCGATGCCGAAGTGGTCGAGGCGGACCTGCCGGAAAGTGACCGGGTGGACGGTCGTTAGGCTTTACCCGGCGGCGTAACACCGCCCCAGCCCTTCGACCGAACCGCAGGAGTGGACCGCTGAGCTCACCCACCCCGCCCGCTGCCGCCCCCCAGCCGTCTTCGAATGCCCCGTGGGTGCCGACCGCCACCCCGGCCACCGTTGTCGTACTGGCTTCCGGCACCGGTTCGCTGTTGCGCGCCCTCATCGAGGCCACCACGGCTCCGGAGTATCCGGCGACCGTCGTCGCCGTCGGGGTCGATCGCGTCTGCCAGGCCACCGAACACGCGGCCGCAGCGGGTATTCCGGCCTTCCGGATGGCAGTGCCGGACTTCCCCGACCGCGCCGCCTGGGATGTCGCGCTGACCGATGCGGTCGCCGCCTACGAACCCGATTTCGTGGTATCGGCCGGATTCATGAAGATCCTCGGCCCCGTCTTCCTGGCCCGCTACGGCGGTCGGATCATCAACACCCACCCCGCGCTGCTGCCCGCATTCCCGGGCGCGCACGGGGTCCGCGACGCACTCGCCTACGGGGTGAAGATCACCGGTTCGACCGTGCACCTGGTCGATTCCGGCATCGATACCGGACCGATCCTGGCTCAGGAGGCGGTACCGGTGCTCGACGATGACGACGAGGCCACCCTGCACGAGCGCATCAAGGTTGTCGAGCGACGGTTGCTGGCGGAGGTTGTCGCCGCCGTCGCCACCAGAGGCATTGTCTCCGACGGACGAAAGGCAGTTATTCCAGATGAGCGGGTACTTCGGTGAGTGAGCGCAGCGAACGGCCAATCGACCCAGCTGAGCGCAGCGAACGGCCAATCGACTCAGCTGAGCGTAAGGGGATTCTCCGGGCGCTGATCAGCGTCTACGACAAGACAGGGCTCATCGAGCTCGCGACTGGACTGAACGCCGCGGGCGTCGAATTGGTCTCCACCGGGTCGACCGCGGGCAAGATCGCCGATGCGGGCATTCCGGTGACCAAGGTCGAGGATCTGACCGGATTTCCGGAGACCCTGGACGGCCGGGTCAAGACCCTGCACCCGCGCGTGCACGCGGGCATCCTCGCCGACACCCGCAAGGCCGAACACGTCGACCAGCTGGTCGAACTCGGTGTCGAGGCCTTCCAGCTCGTGGTGGTTAATCTGTACCCGTTCACCCAGACCGTGGCCAGCGGCGCGAGCAATGACGAATGCGTCGAGCAGATCGATATCGGCGGTCCGTCCATGGTGCGCGCGGCCGCCAAGAACCATCCGTCGGTCGCGGTGGTCGTCGACAGCGGTGACTACGACGATGTACTGGCCGCGGTGCAGGCGGGTGGGTTCACCCTGGCTCAGCGGACCGCGTTGGCGGCCAAGGCTTTCCAGCACACCGCAAGCTATGACGTCGCGGTCGCGAGCTGGATGACCAGCGTGCTCGCTCCAGCGTCCGAGCCGAATGAGACTGTCGCGCGGCAGTTCCCGAGCTGGATCGGCGGCTCGTGGGAACGTGCCTCGGTACTGCGCTACGGCGAGAACCCGCACCAGTCCGCCGCGCTGTACACCCAGAACGACGGCAGCCGGGGGCTTGCGCAGGCAAAGCAGTTGCACGGCAAGGAAATGTCGTACAACAACTACACCGATGCCGACGCCGCATGGCGCGCCGCCTACGACCATTCGGCACCAGCGGTCGCGATCATCAAGCACGCCAACCCCTGTGGCATCGCGATCGGCGCGGATCTCGCCGAGGCGCACCGCAAGGCGCACGCATGCGATCCGGTGAGCGCCTACGGCGGTGTGATCGCCGCCAATGGCGAGATCACCGTGGAGATGGCCGAACAGGTCGCCGAGATCTTCACCGAGGTGATCGTCGCACCGTCCTATGCCGACGGCGCCGTCGAGGTGCTGCAGCGCAAGAAGAATGTGCGCATCCTGGTCGCCGAGCCGCCGCGCCGCGCCGGTGCGGAACTGCGCCCGATCAGCGGCGGCGCGCTGCTGCAGAGCCGCGATATCCTCGACGCCCCCGGCGACAACCCGGAGAACTGGACCCTGGTCGCAGGTGAGGCAGCCGATGCGGAAACTCTCGCCGATCTCGAATTCGCTTGGCGCGCCTGCCGTGCGGTGAAGTCCAACGCGATCTTGCTCGCCCATGACGGCGCCTCGGTCGGTGTCGGCATGGGCCAGGTCAACCGGGTCGATGCGGTCGGTCTGGCGGTGCAGCGCGCCGGTGACCGTGCCAAGGGCTCGGTCGCCGCATCGGATGCGTTCTTCCCGTTCTCCGACGGCCCCCAACAACTCATCCAGGCCGGTATCCGAGCCATCGTGCAGCCCGGCGGCTCGGTGCGCGACCAGGACACCATCGACTTGGCCCGCGAGGCTGGAGTCACTCTCTACCTGACGGGCTCGCGCCACTTCGCCCACTGAGTTACCCGCCGAAGAGGGCGGGACCCGCTGGGTCCTGCCCTTTTCGCGTGTCAGGCCAACCGGTCGACGCCTACCTCGGCCTGATCAACTGGGGTGCCGTAATCGTGCGCACAGGCAAACGTCCGCGCATCCGGAACGCCGGACCGCACACTCGCGCAGGAACCATCAGCGCCCACCGCGATATCATCGTCGACTACTGGATTCGCCGCCCCCGCTGCCGCGATCGCCGAACCCGTCTAGACCGCGCTGAGGACCTGTCGACTTCCGACGGGAGCTTTCAGTGGCACTTCGAGGGTGCCGAAAACAGCAATCATGGTGCACATTCGGCCGACGGCGTCGGCGCGCGTGCCCGATCGAAGTTCCACGGTGACCGTCGAATCGGTCTCGGTCACGCTGGCATCCACGCCGTAGCACTCCGGCGATCCGGTCTCGAAGTTGACCGCGATCCGGTCATCGGCGACTCGGGACCACGACGTGAACGGAATCGGGTGCGCGCCAACGATCGTCGGATCGGCGACGAATATCCGGCCCGCGTCGGCCGGTGTACCCTCGGTCGGCGTACTCTTCACCGCACTGGTGGTCGTCTTCTGTTGTGCCCCATCGCTATCGGAGCCACCGCATGCGGTGACGGCGAGGCCGACGAACAATGCGACGGCGACTGCGGCGGGCCGAACTCGCGACATCCGATACATACCGACCACCCTAAACGACGCCACGACGCCTCGATGCGAGCCGTACCAGCAAATCCCAAGAAGCGTCGGTCAGATTGTGCGACAAGATGTTAGAGCGATAGCGCCCACACAGTGAACATTCGGCTAAGCCTGCGCGTAATACCTACGCACCACCCGCTCGCCCAGTAGATTCGGGGGCCGATGCGTGCGAGCGGTACGCATCGGGTCGAAATGCTCGGCACAGTAAACCTTGAAAGGAAGAACGTGGGCGACACGCTGCGCGTTGGTGAAGAACTCGGGCTCGGTCAGACGCTGGTCGGCGGTGCGTACACCCTTACCCTGCAGCCCGACGGCAATCTGGTGCTGTCGGAACCGGATGGAAATGTCGTGTGGTCCACCCTGACTCACGATCAGGGTGTCGAGCGGGCCGTCCTGCAGGAGGACGGCAACTTCGTGCTCTACAAGGGTGAGGGCGCCGCCTGGGCCACCGACACCAACGGCCGGGAAGCGGATCGGCTGACCGTACAGGCCGACCGCAATGTGGTGCTGTACGGCGCGGACGGCAGCACCCTGTGGGCGTCGGACACTCGAACCGACAACCCGCTGCCCGCCCCGGAGCCCGAGCCGGTTGCCGAGCAGGTCGCCGAGCCCGCCGCCGAAGAGGCCGCGCCCCCGCCGCCGGCCATGCAGAACTACACGGTCGAGCCGGGCGACACGCTGTGGGCCATTGCCGAGCGCTTCTACGGCGACGGCAACCGCTACCAGGAGATCGCCGACGCGAGCGGTATCGACAACCCGGATGCCATCAACCCCGGGCAAGTGCTCACCATCCCGTGACGTGCTGACGACGAAGGGCCCCGAGGCTGATTCAGCTTCGGGGCCCTTCCATGTGGTTGCTACCGGCTGGTGAACGGCAAAAGTGCCATCTCGCGGGCATTCTTCACCGCGACGGCGACCTGGCGCTGCTGCTGTGGGGTGAGTCCGGTGACCCGGCGGCTGCGGATCTTGCCGCGATCGGAGATAAAGGTGCGCAGCAGGTTGACGTCCTTGTAATCGACCGTCTCGACGCCCGCCGCGATCAGCGGGTTCTTCTTCGGGCGACGGGCCTGCTCGGCGCGAACCTTCTTCGAGGGTGCTCGCTTGACTGCCATGTGACGGTTCCTTCTCGAGATCGGTGGTTGTCTACCAGCTCGATTTGTGCACACCGGGGAGCTCACCCCGATGGGCCATCTCGCGTACACGTACGCGAGAGAGTCCGAACTTCCGGAGATGTCCGCGCGGGCGTCCGTCCGCGGCGTCCCGATTGCGCAATCGTACCGGACTGGCATCGCGTGGCAGCCGCTGTAGCGCCGACCGTGCCGCGGCGCGGTCTTCCTCGGAGGTGGTCGGCTTGCGGATCAACTCCTTGAGCTCCGCGCGCCGCACCGCATGGCGGGCGACGATCTCCTTGCGCTGCTCATTGCGTGCGATTTTCGACTTCTTGGCCATCAGCGTTCCTCACGGAACTCGACGTGCCTGCGCACCACCGGATCGTATTTGCGCAACACCATGCGGTCCGGATCGTTGCGCCGGTTTTTCCGCGTTACGTACGTATATCCGGTTCCCGCAGTGGATTTCAGCTTGATGATCGGCCGGATCTCGGTCGATTTCGAGGCCATGGCGCTCCCGTCAGATCTTGTCGCCGCGGGCACGGATCCGGGCCACCACGGCCTCGATCCCATCCCGGTCGATGGTCTTGATGCCCTTGGTGGAGACGGTCAGCGTGATGCGCCGGTCCTCGCTGGGCAGGTAGTAGGTCTTGCGCTGGATATTGGGATTCCAGCGCCGGCTCGTCCGCTTGTGCGAGTGCGATACGGACTTGCCGAATCCCGGCTTGCGCCCGGTGACCTGGCAGTGTGCCGACATGCGGACTCCTTCCAGTTTTGATAATCATTTTCGACAACAGCTGCTCGACAATGTACCGTTGCTCGACAGCAAATGAAAATCGTTTCCGATTTGAGCGGTTCTGCCTGCATAACGAGGTCGGGCAGCTGCTCATGCCGAACTGGATTCCGAAAGGGGTGCCGCGTGGAACCCGCCGCCCTACTCCCACCCGGGAGGCAGTCCGACCGGAGAGCGCCCGTCGTGGTGCTCGCCGGATGCTCCGGAGCAGCCGCGGCGGGTGTGGCACGACTGGCCGCCGCGCTGCGCGAGACGCCGGGCACCGTCACCATCCGCCACGACCTCAGCGGGCTCGGTGAAGGCATCGTGCATCGCTCGGTGCGCATCGGCGAGCAGGAGACCACGACCGTGCTCGAATTAGCGCACGGCTGTGTCTCCTGCACGTTGCGCATCGATCTGCTGCCGCTGCTGTGCGTGCTCGCCGCCCGAGAATCGGTGGAACGCATTGTGCTGGAACTGGATCCGGCCTTCGAGGCGGAAGCAGTATGCCAGGCGATCGAGAATATTGTCGTCACCGGTGTGGTCGGTCGCGTCGACGGCCCGGCCGGTCGCGACGTGCGGGTCGAGGCCGTGCTCGCGTGTATGGACGCGCGAACCTGGTTGGCCGATGCCACCGGCGAGGACACCCTCGCCGAGCGCGGATTGGCGAACGCCGATGACGACCGAACTGTGGCCCAGGTTGCGGTTGGTCAAGCCGAATTCGCGGATGCCGTTGTGGCACAGGGTAATATCGGTGACCCGGTGGATCGGGCGCGGCTCGCCGCGGTGCTTTCCCGGCTCGTACCCGAAGCGCCGGTGGCCTGGATCGACGATATCGATCTGCTCGACTCGGCCGATGTCGAGGCATTGCTCGCGCGCATCCCGGCTGATGCGCGGCGCGGTCGCGTCTTCGATGCCCATGCGCCGCTGCTGCGTGGCCAGCCGCCGCTGGGCGCCGAATATGGTGTCGTACTCATCGAATTCGCCGCGAGCCGCCCGTTCCATCCGGCCCGCCTGCACGAGGCCCTCGATGTGCTCTTCGACGGAGTCGTGACCGCGCGTGGCCGGATGTGGCTGGCCACCCAGCCGAACGAAGTGGTGTGGCTGGAATCGGCTGGCGGCGGATTACGCGTCGGCGGCGCGGGACCGTGGTTGGCCGCGATGAGTCCGAGCGAGTTGGAACAGGCCGACCCCGCGCGCCGCGCCATGGCCGCGCTGCGCTGGGACGAGCGGTTCGGCGACCGCGATATTTCGCTGGTCATCCTGGCCCACGACGCGGACCCGGCCGAGATCCGGCGAGCCCTGCACTGGGCCCTGGTCGAGGACGACGAACTGCGCCTGGTGGAACGCGCGCCCGAGCGGGTCGCGCAGTGGGAGGACCCGTTCGGCGAATGGCATGCCGACCCTTGCGAACCTACCGGCCTGCCGATCGACGGCCAGGCGAAAAGCCCGAGAGGAGAAGCGATATGAAAGTCGGCATACATCCGGACTACCATCCGGTGGTATTCGAGGATTCGAGTACCGGAAAGCGGTTCCTGACCCGATCCACCGCCACCAGCGCGCGCACCGTCGAGTGGGAGGACGGCAATACCTACCCGCTGCTGGTCGTGGACGTCACCTCCGATTCGCACCCATTCTGGACCGGCGCACACCGCGTGCTGGATACCCAGGGCCGGGTGGAGAAGTTCGAGCGCAAATACGGCAAGCGGGCCTCGTCCCGGCTCTCACGAGGGGAGGGCTGATATGGCGGTGCCCAAGCGCAGGATGTCGCGGTCGAATACCCGCTCCCGCCGCTCGCAGTGGAAGGCGACCCCGCCGGACTTGGTGCCGGTCACTGTCGGTGGGGCCGTACACAAGGTGCCGCGCCGTTTGGTGCAGGCGGTGCGGCGCGGACTCATCGATCCGGAACGGATCTGATACGCGCTCGAACGAACGGCGGCCCGGCCGAAAGTATCTGCCGGGCCGCCGCAAAGCGATGCGAACTCCGTCGAACGAACCGGAATGTGCGAGCCGACGATAACTCGTGCGCTGCTGAGGTGTGACCGAACGTAGGGGACCGACGGTTGATCGACCGGAATGGTGCGTTGACGCCATCGCTGCGGTCTCGATCGCGACCCGCTCGGCACTGTGGCAATTAGTTGGCTATCTAGCTAGCGCGCGCAACATGGCAATTTCGCAATACTTCGATTGCGCTGCGATAGCTATTTCTTCAATTACGTACTGTGAGTTGGTTTTTCGTGTCCGTAAAAGTCCTGGCGCAGTGATGATTTCGTGCTCTCGCGCCGGTACCCTCATCCGGGAGGGCGGGTTCTCGGAACCCCGGTTCACCGGATCTCCGGGAACCCGCTCATCGCCAAACTTCCGGCAGCTAAGCCGATTTCCCCACTTCCCGGTTACCGGGCAAACCTGGCAAGTCCGATAAAACGGACTCCAGTCGGGCCAGTTGTTCGCCCACGAAATCGGCCGGGCCCTCGATCAGTGAGAGCGGCCACGGCCAATGCGGTCCTTCCAACCGCTTGACCTCCTCGACCAGATCAGCGGTGGTCGCTTCGAGTTCGCTGATCTCCGTGCGCAATTCGCCGACTTGCGTACGCAAATCGGCCGATTCGTCCTCCAGCTCCTTGATCCGCTGCAGTGCCGCCGCCACACCATCGACCAGGCTGCGATAGCGGCCCTGCGCATCGGTGCCGAGCTGCGGCCAACCGGACAGCTCCGGACCGCGCAGCTGGATCTGGATATCGCGCAGCACTGCCTCTTGTTCCGGGGTCACATCCGGTTCCTCCCGTACGAAGTCCCACTGGCCGAAATCTACTGTCTCGGATTCGTTTACATCGCAGAGCACGCCGCCGACGACCACCTGCCGCAATGTCTGACGGATATTGCGCCTGGTCTCCACATTGGTGCCCGACCAGGCATCGGTCTGCCACGACCAGCTCGCGACGCCCGCGTCCAGTGCCCTGCTGATCGACCAGAACCCGCCGTAGATACCCACATTCGCGGCGCCGAGCACGGTAGCCGCGCCTTCGAGATAGCCATTGATCGCGACCTGATCCTGCGGCGTCGAATCGAAATCTGCGGAGAAGTAGATCGGCCGATCCTTGCGCCCGCCGCAGCGCAGCACCTGCGTCAAACCCGCACGGGCATCGATGATTCCGGCGCCGTAGCCGTCCAGCATCCTGGCCGCGGTCGTCTCCCAGTTCGACACGATGGAGATGCCGTTGGCCCGCAGGTCATCGGCCTCGGCCGGGGTCAACTGCTTGCCGGGTAGGGTCGGACCGCCCTCGGAGAGGTAGCGCACGACGAAATCGAAACCGGCCGCTCGGATGGCCGCGCCGCCGGGACGGCCCGCCGCGTAGTCCAGCCCCAAACGCATATCTCTCACTGTAGGGGGTGTCGGCGGCCGAAATCGGCGGCATTGCCGAACCCGCCAAAACTGGCGGTGCCCGGTGGTTGACTGGGTCCGTGGAGGTGCCTATTCACTAGAAACGGAGGTGACCGATGCCCATACGCGACGAGGCATGGCCCGAGGGAACACCGGCCTGGATCGACTGTCAGGTCGACGATCCGGGTAAGGCAGCGCAGTTCTACGCGGGTTTGTTCGGCTGGGAGATCCAGGACACCGGACCGGATTCGGGCGGCTATCTGATGGCACTGAAGGCCGGCGCGCCGGTGGCCGGAATCGGTCCGAAACCGGTGTCGATGCCAGGCACGCCGTCGGTCTGGACCACCTACTTCGCGGTCGAAGACGCCGATGCCACCGCGGTGAAGGTGCAGCAAGCGGGTGGCGAGGTGATCGTGCCGACGTTCGATGTCATGGAATTCGGCCGGATGTTCGTCGCGACCGATCCGGTCGGCGCGGTCTTCGCGGTATGGCAGGCGAGCGGCCACAACGGCGCGGCCGTCTACAACGAACACGGCGCCTACGGCTGGAATGAACTGCATACCCGCGATTTCGAGGCGGCCAAGAAGTTCTACAGCGACGTATTCGGCTTCAGCTACACCGAATTCGACTTCGGCGACGCCGGGTACGTGGTGTTCACCCCGCCGACCAGAACCGAGGGCGTCGGTGGTATCGCCGACGAGTCCGGTAGGCCCGCCGACGGTATGCCCTCGTACTGGCTGGTGTGGTTCCAGCACGACGATGTGGACGCGGGCGTCGCGAAGGCCACGGAACTGGGTGGCCGGGTGCTGCAGGCGATCGCGGATTCACCCGCCGGACGCTCGGCTGTCATCGCCGGTCCGCAGGGCGAGGCGATCGGCATCATCGATCCGAGCAAGACCGTCGGGCAGATGCCCGCACCCAAGGCCTGACCAGCGAGCTCCGGTCGGTTCAGCGCACCGACTGGAGCTCGGACCTCGGCCGGTCCGACCGCAGCTCGGCCCGGCGCTTGGCCTCGAGCGCCGCCGCGGTCTCGCGCCGATCCGGTGCGATCAGCACCGCGCTGATCGGGATCGTCAGCGCCAGCGATCCGATGACGAACATGGGGAAGACGAATTCGAACAGCGTGAGTCCGTCCGGTGCCTTCGTGGTGGAATCGATGGTCGGGTCGAGGGCCGCGATTCCCGCGTAATACATGCCCGCCACACCGGCGGCGAACAGCAGCACCGTCGCCGCTCGCGCGAGGAAGCCGTGCAGCGCCTGGAACGACCACAGCGTGCCCACACCGGTGATCAGCGCGACCACCATCGCGACCGCCGCGAGCCACGGGGAGATATCGACCGAACCCTGGATGCGGATGGCCCCGAGTCCCAGATACAGGGTCAGGCCGATGCCGAAGCCCATGACCAGCCCGCCCGGGATGAGTCTGGCCAATTGCAACCGACGGCCGATGATGATCAGCGCGACGAATACCGCCACGAACGATGTCACCATGGCCGAGATCATCTTGCCGCCATCGAAGCGCGCCGCGGTACCCGAAATATCGAGACCGAGCAGCGCGACCGAGGTCGACAGCCAGGCCCCCACCCCGCCGAGCGCCACCGCGGCCGAGGTCACCCACACCAACCGGAACCGGGATGAGCGCGCCGCGTGCAGTACGCAGGCCAGCCCGACCACGGCGCCGAGCACCGAAACACCGAAGGAAAGTGCGGCGACCCAGTACCCCATCGAGAACTGGTCCACCGCAGCGCCGTTGTCCGCCGCAGCGAACAACCGGACGTCATGCATGTCGGGCGGTTCCTTCCAATTCGAGCGCCTTCAGTTGGGCGATCGCGTATTCGGTGACGGCCGCAAGCGCTTGGCGGACCTCCATGGCATTGCGCGCGTCGATATCCACGATGGGCACCCCCTCGCGCACCGAAAGCGCCTCGCGCAGTTCGGCGATCGGGAAACGCGGTGCGTCCGGAAAACGGTTGACCGCGATCAGGAACGGCAGCTTGCGTGCCTCGAAGAAGTCGACCGCGGCGAAGCTGTCTTCCAGCCGTCGCGTGTCGATGAGCACCACCGCGCCGATGGCGCCGCGGATCAGGTCGTCCCACATGAACCAGAAGCGGCGCTGGCCGGGCGTGCCGAACAGGTACAGCACCAGGTTGCCGGGCAGGATGATGCGGCCGAAATCCATAGCGACCGTGGTGGTTTCCTTATCCGGCGTATCGGCGAGATCGTCGATACCATCGGAGAAGCGGGTCACCATGGCCTCGGTGCGTAGTGGGACGATCTCCGAGACCGCGCCGACGAAGGTCGTCTTACCCGCGCCGAAGCCGCCCGCGACCACGATCTTGGTCGAGGCGACCCGAGTGTCGGCCTCGGCGGGTCCGGTATTGCCGGATCCGGAGTTGCCGGGCTGCCCGTAATTTCCGCCTTGCCTATAGGGCACGGAGTCCACGCAAAGTCCTCTCCATCAGGGAACGGCGCTCGTCGAAGCTCGCCTCGTCGGTCAGGGTCGAATGCACGCGCAGCGCGCCGTCGACGACGAGGTCACCGACCATGACCCGGACCATGCCGAGCGGTCGATCCAGGTGGGCGGCGATCTCGGCGACCGACAGCCGGTGCGTGCCCAGCCGCAGGATCTCGGTGCGTAGATCGCCCGCCGGCCAATCGAGATGCGCAGTGTACGACAGGGTTTCGATCACCGCTTCGAGCGGTAGGTCGACCGCGGGTTCGGTACGCCCGGAGGTCAGGGCGTACGGTCTTACGCGGGTGGTCGGCCGGTTCGGTCCGTGGCCGAATGGACTCGACATCGTTGGATCAGACGGCTGTCCGGGCGGTGGCCGTGACCACCGTGCCCACCCGGTCGACGAGCAGGGCCATTTCGTAGCCGATCCGGCCGATATCGTGCGACTTGTTGGCGAGCACGGCCAGGTGCGACCCGTTGCCGACGCTCATCACCAACAGGTAGCCGCGCTGCATCTCCACGATCGACTGCATCACCTTGCCGCCGTCGAACAGCGATGCCGCTCCGGTGGAAAGGCTGGCCAGACCCGCGGTTACCGCGGAAAGCTGTTCGGCGCGGTCCGCGGGTAGATTCGGGCTGGTCGCCTGCAGCAGCCCGTCCGCCGTCACCAGCACCGCATGCGACACTCCGGGCACATCCTTGGTGAAGCGGGCAACCAGCCAGTTGAGGTTCTCGTCCGTGGTGCCATTCGGGTTGGTCATACAAGCCCTCCGTCGTTGTACTGCGCTTCGGCCCGCCCGCTGCGGACCCCACTGAGATGCCTGGTCAGGTTGTTCCGGATCTCCTCCGGATCACGTATGCCGGGTTCCTCGACCGGCGCGAGGCCACCGGGCACCAATTGCGCTCCTGGCCTGCGGATCGGCAGTCCGCCGACGGTTCGGGCCTCGGCGGTCGGATGGCTCGCCTGTTCGGCGGCCGTCCAGCCCGCATCGGCGGGGGAGGTCCACGCCGACGGCGAGGTTTGCGACGTCGCGGGCTCGACCAACCACTCCGAGACCATCCGCTGATAGATCGGCGTCGGCGTTTCGCCCTGCACGGGCTGTAGTCGGGTCGAGGTGTTGTTCGCGGATTCGGCCGAGACCGGCTGTAGTCGAGTCGAGGTCGGCTCGGGTTCGGTTGCGGCGGCCGGCCTTCTGGTCGGCAGCGGCGGCCGCACGGCGGGCTGCTGCCCGGTCTGATGCGGTTGCGCGGGCTCGGGGGAGACGATCGGGTTCGATCCGGTGTGCATCGGTTCGTCGGGCTGTTCGGCCCACAGATCGGTGACCGCGCCGACGGACGTCTGCGGTTCCACATCGACGACCGAATTCGGCCCGGTGACAGGATCATCCGCTGGAGTCGGCGGCCCGAACGGCGCGATGCGGGGCCGGTCGTCCGCGCCGCGACGGCCGCTCGGATTCTCCGCGAATACGTCGACCGAGGTTTCGGTGTGATCGTCGCCGGGTACCGGTATCTCAGGCGCGTCGGCGACGCGCATGGTCGGACGACGTTGGGGCAGACCGGAACTGGTGACCGCGAACCGGGACGGCTCACGCTGCGGCAGGCTCGGCACCGGCACCAGCGTGCGCGGCGGCTGTTGTTGCGAGGGAGTGGGTAGCGAGGCCATGGTCTGCGCCTCGATAATGGCTCGCTGGTTCGGATCGGTCGCATCGAGCGGAGGCGCGACCAATGCGCCGGGCAGGTGCACGCTTGCGGTGATGCCTGGCTGCTGTGCCATGGTCGAGGTGCGGCGCAGGCTCACCGTGATGGTGTGCCGCTTGGCGAGTCGGCCGACGACGAAAAGGCCCATGCGGCGTGCGGTTTCGACGGTGACCTCACCGCCGGAGGCCAGCCGGTCATTGGTGAGCTGCAGATCCTCCAGCGACATGCCGAGGCCGCGATCGGTGATCTCGATCAGATAGCCGCCGTCGACGGCGCGCGCCACCATCACCGCGACCGGTGTGGTCGGCGGGGAGTAGCGCAGCGCGTTATCGATCAGTTCGGCCAGCAGATGTTCGATATCGACAGCAGGCTCACCGGCGACGATGCCGTCGGGCACCGCGCCGATTTCGACCCGCTGGTAGTCCTCTACCTGGGAGACCGCACTCCAGAGCATGTCCGATAGCGGTACCGGATGTAGTTGTCCGCGGCGTAGTGCGGTACCGGCGAGCACCAGCAGGTTATCGCCGTTGCGGCGCATGCGGGTGGCGAGGTGGTCGAGGCGGAACAGGCTTTGTAGCCGTTCGGCGTTGTCCTCGTCGTGTTCCAGATCCTCGATCAGCGAAAGCTGCTGTTCGACAAGGGATTGGCTACGGCGGGAAAGGGTTTCGAACATATTCCCGATCTGCAATCGCAGTCGGGCCTGATCGGCGGCGAGATTCAGCGCCTGCTCGTGGATTTCGTCGACGGCGCGGGCCAGCTGGCCGACCTCGTCGGTGGTGTGCACGCCGACCGGGGTGATCTCCGGGGTCGCCCCACCGCTGCGCACTACCGCGAGTTCGTCGGGCAGTTTGATGTGCGCGACCTCGAGCGCGTCGCGACGCAGCCTGCGCACCGGGACGACCAGGGTGCGCGCGACGGCCAGGGCGAGCGCCAGACCGGCCAGCAGCATGCCGATGACGATCGTGGTCTCGCGCAGCGCACCGGTCTGCGCCTCGGTGGTCCGGTGCGCCAGCGCCTTATCGATGGTGTCGGCGAGGGAATTGGTTGTCTTCTCGTAGGTGTCCGAGCTGACCTGTAGTGAATCCAGTACGGCCGGATTCGATGTCGGATCCCCGCCGTTTTGACTGAATGCGCCGAGGCGGACGCCGACCGCGTCCAGCAGTGGCCGCATATTCGGCGCATTGTCCGGCAGGATGATGCCGTAGGTATTGATCATGGTCATCTCGGCGCCGGCGGAGGTGAGCACCTTCGCGCGCACGCTCGGATTGCGGGCGGCATCGGGGGAGCCGATCATCATGCGCTGCTGGGTGAGCACGCGTCGCGCGTTCTGAATCGCGCCGATCTGCAGGAAGTAGCGTTGGATGACGAGGTCCTCGACCGAGGGCGAGAGGGCGTAGGCGTTGCCGATGCGCACCGCGATCTCATCGGCCTGCTCACCGACCATCATCGGCGATCCGTTGCGCAGGCTATTGCGCATGGTGGTGCCAGTGGCCACCGCCGAGGCCAATTCGGAGGTGACCCGGGTGCTCACCTTGGTCGTGCGCATTCCGGCCTCGAGATCGGCGAGTGCCTGATCGAATTTCGTCAATGCCGCGTCGGTCGCCGGATCCGCGGTGTTACCCCAGGAGGCGGTCGCCGCGACCGCGAGTTGTTCGGTGGCCGTTCCGAACTTGACGATCGGGCGAATGATGATGACCTGTTCGGTCGCCGCGTCCAACTGGGACATGGTGCGCAGTTCATTGTTGATACGGAGCACGGCGAAGACGGTGGCCAGCAGCACGGGCAGGACCAGCACGATGCCAACCTTGCGAGTGACCGACCAGTTGGACAGACTGAATTGCCAGGACCGCGGTGCAGCTTCCATCCGCTTCCGTTGCCTCCGCTTCACGAGCTTGCACGTGTGCCCCCGGATGGCGCGTGGCTGTTCGGTTTTGATTCAACCCGCTGAGAACCAACTAGAGGTCTTCTTTTTACCGCAGGGAACATACCGCGCAGAGTGACTAACGGCAATCTGGGGCAGTCGCTCTGTAATTCACTCGAATATGGCTACTCAGAACGGGTTTCGGCGCCCAAATCGGTTGCCGGTTTCCATCGAGATCTGTACGTGATCACAAAAGTGCTGGTCGCTCGTCCAGCCCCTAGTGGCGGCATCGATGCTGGCGCGGCGTGTCGAACGGCGTGCTCTCAGTCGACTCTCAGTCGATGCGGTCAAACTGGGGGCATGCGCATTCTGGTGGTCGACGACGATCGTGCCGTCCGGGAATCGCTGCGCCGGTCACTGACCTTCAACGGCTACTCCGTCGATCTCGCGGTCGACGGTGTGGACGCGCTGGAGAAAGCAACCACGCAGCGACCGGATGCACTCGTACTCGATGTGATGATGCCCCGGATGGATGGGCTCGAAGTTTGCCGACGCTTGCGCAGCACCGGAGACGATCTGCCGATTCTGGTTTTGACGGCGCGGGATTCGGTTTCCGAACGGGTAGCCGGACTCGATGCCGGCGCCGATGATTATTTGCCGAAACCATTCGCACTCGAGGAATTGCTGGCCCGATTGCGCGCGTTGTTGCGCCGTCGGGCCGCCGATCCCGGCGAGGTTTCCGAGACCATGAAGTTCGCCGATCTGTCGCTGGATCCGGTAACCCGCGAGGTGACTCGTGCGGACCGGTCGATCAGCCTCACCCGCACCGAGTTCTCACTGCTGGAAATGCTGATGGCGAATCCGCGCCGCGTGCTGACCCGCAGCCGCATCCTCGAGGAGGTCTGGGGCTACGACTTCCCGACCTCCGGCAATGCGCTGGAGGTCTATATCGGCTACCTGCGTCGCAAGACCGAGGCCGAAGGCGAGGCCAGGCTCATCCACACCGTGCGCGGTGTCGGCTACGTGCTGCGCGAAACACCCCCGTAGGCGAGTCGACACCCCATGGCCAGAACCAATCCCAAGCGACAAGTCGTCGCGGCGCTCGGCGCATATCCCCCGGAACCGCCGGATATGCGCCCGCCCATGCCCCTGACCAGATCGGTCTCCCTGCGCTGGCGGGTCACTCTGCTCGCGGCCTCGGTGGTCGCCATCGCGGTGGCCGTCACCTCGATCGCCGCCTATGCCATGGTGGCCCGCGCCCTGAACGCCGATGTGGACGCGCAACTCGAGGCGCGCGCGAACACCATGATCAACAATAACTTCGACAGTTTGGGTTTTCAGTCCATCGTGTTGGCGGGGCTGTACTCCAATGATGTCGGAGTTGCGCTGATATACGCGAAAGACAAGGCGTATATGCCGCCACAGCAAACGATTCCACCGGTCGGCACCCAGGAACTCGCGGTCGCCAACGGTGAGCTGCCGTCATCACTGCGCACGGTGAGTAATCAGCGTGTACTCGCGGTGCCGACACATTCCGGTGCGACGCTGGTCGTCTCGCAGCGGTTACAACCGACCCGCGAGGTATTGGACCGGCTGGCCTGGTTGTTGTTCGTCGTCGGCGGTTGTGGCGTTGTGCTGGCAGCGGCTGCGGGTACCGCGGTCGGCCGCACCGGGTTGCGCCCGATCGGACGACTCACCGCGGCGACCGAGCGGGTGGCCCGCACCGACGATCTGACACCTATTCCGGTGACGGGTGACGATGAACTCGCAAGGCTCACCGAGAGCTTCAACACAATGCTGCGCGCTCTCGCCGAATCGCGTGATCGGCAACGTCGATTGGTCGCCGACGCCGGACATGAATTGCGCACCCCGCTGACATCGCTGCGCACCAATATGGAATTGCTTATCGCCTCCAGTCGCCCTGGCGCGCCGCAGATTCCCGAGCAGGATATGGCCGAGCTGCGTGCCGATGTGATGGCTCAGATCGAGGAACTGTCGACCCTGGTCGGCGATCTGGTCGATCTGGCCCGCGAGGACGCACCCGAAACCGTTTACGAGCGAGTGGATCTCGGCGAGGTGGCCGAGCGTGCGCTGGAGCGGGCTCGGCGCCGGCGCGGTTCCATCGAATTCGCCGCGCAGTTGCAGCCCTGGTTCGTATACGGCCACGAGGCGGGCCTGGAGCGAGCGATTCTGAATGTCCTCGACAATGCCGCCAAGTGGAGTCCGGCGGGCGCGCAGGTGAAGGTCACCATGCGCGAAACCGGTCGCGGGTTGCTCGAGCTCGACGTCGACGACGCCGGACCCGGCATTCCGGTCGCCGAGCGCGAGCTGGTGTTCGACCGTTTCTATCGGACCACGGTATCGCGTTCCATGCCTGGTTCGGGGCTGGGTCTGGCGATCGTCAAACAGGTGGTGACCAAGCACGGCGGCACGATCACCATCGAGACCTCCGAGCGCGGCGGCGCCTTGGTCCGGATCGTGTTGCCGGGTGCGGCGACCATGCTCGACGGGGCCGTCGACTCCGTAACCGATTGACGCCCTTCGAGACCCGGCCGTGATACCGCAGCGCGATGCGTGTTGGCGCCTCGGTCCGTATGGTATTGCCGAGTGAAGGTGGGAAGGCCGGTTCCGGTCCGTTCGCCGATATCTCGGAAAACTGAAAGCGGGGTCTCAGTTCGCTCTCAGTCGTCGTCGCCAAGCTGGTCGGAGACGTAAGGAGAAAAATGACCGAGGATTCCAAGGAAGGCGTGACGCCGCAGCCGGATCACGCCGATACCGCGCCCGGTCCGCATCCGACCCAGGACATCCCGGTCGTCGCGCCGGGGCAGTCCTACGCGCGGTCCGGATACCGACCTCAGGAACCGACACCACATCCAACGATCTGGCATCAACGCATGTCGCAGAACTCGACTCAGCAGTTCCCGGGTCCCGAAACCGGCCCGGAATACGCCCAGCCGTCTTACGCGCCGCCGCGCCCACCCGGCGGGCCGTATCCCGGCGCCGCATTCGCCGCCGAGCCCCAGCCCGAACCCGCCCGCCGCCCGGTCCGCACCGGCCTGGTCGTCGGCGCGGTCGCGCTCGCACTCGTCAGCGGTGGCGTCGGTGGCGCGGTCGGCTCGCTGGTCACCCGGACCGATAACGGGCACGCCACGGTGACCAATGCGCTGGACGCACCGAAGCCCAATGTCAGCAATGTCGCCAACGCACCGGCCGGCTCCACCCAGGCGGTGGCACAGAAGGTGCTGCCGAGTGTGGTGATGATCAAGGTCGCCAGCAACCGTGCACAGGGCGAGGGCTCCGGTGTGGTGCTGTCCTCGGATGGTCTGATCCTGACCAATAACCATGTCGCCTCCGGCGGCGGCGCCAACGCCAAGATGGAGGTCGCCTTCGCCGACGGCAGCACCGCACCGGCCACCCTGGTCGGCGCCGATCCGGTCTCCGATCTGGCCGTCATCAAGGTGCAGGGCAAGGACGGACTGACCCCGATCGAGCTGGGCACCTCGTCGAATCTCGCGGTCGGCCAGCCGGTCATCGCCATCGGCTCGCCGCTCGGGCTGGCGGGCACGGTGACCACGGGCATCGTCTCGGCGCTCAACCGTCCGGTTTCCACCAACGGTGAGGGCACCCCGAGCCAGGTGCAGCCGGTCATCGACGCGATCCAGACCGACGCCGCGATCAACCCTGGCAACTCCGGTGGCGCGCTGGTCGACGCCAACGGCAAGCTCATCGGCATCAATACCGCCATCGCCAGCCTCGGCGGCAGCGAGGCGACCGGTCAGCAGAGCGGTTCCATCGGCCTCGGCTTCGCCATCCCGGTCGATCAGGCCCGCCGGGTCGCCGACGAACTGATCAAGACCGGTCACGCCACTTACGCCCAGATCGGCATCAAACTGCGCCCGCAAGACTCCGCGGCACGGGTGCTAGAGGCGACGCCGGACGGTCCGGCCGCCAAGGCGGGCATTCCGGCCAATGCCATCATCACCAAGGTGGACAGCCGAGCCATCGACTCGGGTGACGCACTCATCGCCGCGGTCCGTTCCCATCAGCCAGGAGACAAGGTGAAGGTCACCTACACCGATGAACAAGGCAACAACCCCAAGACAGTCGATGTGACGCTCTCCGGTGCGGCCGCGGACGGTGGCCGATGATGCGGGTGCTGCCCGGCGGATTGTCGGCACGACCGGGAGTCGACGCCCACCTCGTCGATCTGGACGCTACGGTTACCAACATGGAAATCGATGCTCCTGTGGCGGGGCGTGCTCTGGTGGTGGTCGTCGACGATCGAACGGCGCATGGAGGTGTGGACTCGCTCGGGCCGCTGGTCACCGAGCTGCTCACCGAGGCGGGTTTCCTGGTGGACGCTTCGGTATCGGTCCAGGCCGATGAGGTGGAGATCCGCAATGCGCTCAACACCGCGGTGATCGGCGGTGTCGACCTGGTCATCTCCGTCGGCGGCACCGGTATGTCCCCGCGAGATGTCACCCCGGAGGCCACCTCGCAGGTGCTCGACCGGGAACTGCCCGGGATCAGCGAGGCGCTGCGTTCCTCTGGTCGCGTCGCTGGTTCGCTCGATGCCGGTCTCTCGCGCGGTCTGGCCGGCATCTCCGGCAGCACACTGGTGGTAAATCTGCCGGGCAGCCGGGCCGCGGTCCGCGACGGCATGGCAACCCTCGGTCCGCTCGCCAGCCGCGTAATCGGCGAGCTGTCCGGATTGGCGGAATAAATTACCGCCAAGGACCCTTCCGACGACCCTCGTCCGGCGACACGCCGGGCGAGGGACTCGGCGCGTCTGGCAAAAATTTTCGGTGAGGTCCTCCCGGAGACAACCAGTGACGAGCGCGGTGACGATGCCGAATCGTTATCCGACGACTGGCTCCGGTCGCAGGTGCCACCCCATCACGGGTCATGATTCATCTACGGTCCCGTCACGTACGATCTCTCGGGCTCGCGCCTTCATCCACTGTGAATCCCTCACGCTTAAGTTTGCTTGACCTTCAAGTACGGGGCTGACCCGTAGTTACCAACGGCATGGTTGCGACTATGGGTGCGTTCGAGTGGCGCTTGCTTCGCGTTTATGCACGTCAAGCAATATGAGCATTTGAGGCGATGTGATCTAGATCACGTTGATCTTAACGAAAACTTACGTTGCCAGACCGTTACTGGTCGGTTTAATCTCGCCACGAGCCACCCACGCTGCTGGACCTCACGGGCCCGGGTGCGGCACGTACGTTTGCCGACTCGGCGGAACCCGGCTCGGTTCCGATGCCAGCACTGACCGTTGCGCCGAAATAACAGCCGGTTACATACCGGCAACAATCGGGGCACAAACTGAGCTGGGCCTGAGAGGACCAACGTCCAGCCTCGATGGTCGAGGTTGACTGTTAGAACCTGATGAGGGGAAGTATGAGCGAGAACCGCACCCTGCGCCGCGGTGCCCGGATCGCGGGCGTCGGCGCTGCCGCGGCCGTGGCCATGGGCCTGCTTTCGACCGGTGCTGCCGATGCCGATACCTTCGTGCCGTTGCCGGACGGCCAGAAGAGCGGCCCCGATGTGACGCTCACCCGTACCGGTGAGCGCGCCCTGATTTCGCCTTCGTTGGCGGCCAACGGTGCCGGCCGTGTGGTCTGGGTTTCGGGTAACGCCGTCGCCGATGTCAACGTCACGCCGGAAGGCACTGTCGGCCCGAACAATGGCGCCTCCGGTGCCCCGGGTACCAACAACTCCTCGACCCACGGCGCATCGCAGCTGAGCACCGGCTACATCGTCGGCTGCCAGGTCAGCATCGCCAGCGACGCCATCTCGGCCGGTCTCTCCGGCGGCATCAACCTCTCGGGCGGTTCGCTCGGCGGTTCGATCGGCCTGAACCTCGGCCCGGGCGAGGTCAAGTTCGTGCAGATCGACTACAAGGACATTCTGAAGCCGGGTCGCTACTCGGTCGAGTACCAGGATGCCGAGATCGAGATCCAGGGCTGCGCTGGCTACGCCCAGGCGCGTGCCTACACGGTTGTCGAGATCATCGGTGACCACTACTCGAAGACCACCCTCTACGGGCAGCCGTTCAGCATCGGCTGACATCGGTCAATCCACGAATATTCTTCTCGCTCAAGCGAATCAACCCTCGAGGGATTATCAGCATGATCAACCGTAAGAACGTGGCACGGGTGGCCGGTGTCGGCGCCGCTGCCACTGTCGCTCTTGGCCTGTTCTCCACCGGCGCCGCAAACGCCGATACCTTTGTACCGCTGCCGGGTGGCTCGATCACCAAGACGCTGTCCGACGGCACCGTGGTTACCATCAGCCTGACCGGCGAATCCGCCAACATCAACCCGTCCATGGGCTCCACCCCGCTGCACCGCAACGCGTGGGTTTCGGGTAGCGCTCAGGTCTCCGTATCCGGTGACGGCGGCGGCTCGATCTTCCCGGGCTACACGGTCGGCTGCCAGGTGAACATCTCCGGTGGCGGCGCCACCGGTGGTGTCGAAGGCACCGCGGACTGGAGCGGTGACACCGTCACCGGTGGAGTCGGCGCGACCAGTGGCGCCAATCTCACCCTTGGCCCCGGCCAGTCGCAGTCGTTCTACGTGCTCGACCTCGAGCAGGCCGACGACTTCGGCAATGAGGCGCACAAGAAGCGCAACAAGTTCAAGAACGGCAGCGGCTCGGTCACCTGGGCCGATGAGACCATCGGTCTGACCGGCTGCGCCGGTTACGCCCAGGCTCGCGCCTTCGTCAGCGTCGAGGTGGAGACCGACAACGTCATCACCTGGACCACCCTGTGGGGCCAGCCGTTCAGCCTCGGCTGATCGGCAGGGGCATCGAACCCTGAAAACCCGAGCGGGCTCGTCGCATTCGCGACGGGCCCGTTTTTCGTTGTGAAACCCCTTAGCATCCAGCGAAATTCGCAGATCGTAGCGGATCGAACGGTAACATGTGCGAAATCTCACAGGGATTCGGCGCAAACCACTAATATTGGGCGCACCCAAGATCGTCCACCGACGAGATTGTCGGCAAAATCGCTTGCTGGCCAATGTCTTTCCAGCCAGTGGTGTCGGCATGAAAGGGGTTTTCGGCCTCGGTACCCCGAGGACGACCGCTAGAATCCGATGAGGGGAAGTATGAGCAAGAACCGCACCAGCGGTCTGCGTCGAGGTGTCCGCATCGCGGGCGCCGTTGTCGCCGCCGCTGCTGGGATGGGCCTGCTTTCGACCGGCGCTGCCAACGCCGATGTTTTTGTGCCGTTGCCGGACGGCCAGAAGCTGGGCCCGGGCGTGACCGTCAGCCGGATGGGCGAACACGCCTTGATTTCACCATCTTTGGCCGCCAATGGCGCGGGCCGAGTCGTGTGGGTCTCGGGTAACGCCAATGCCGATGTATCCATCACTCCCGAGGGCACCATCGGCCCGAATAACGGCGCCTCCGGGGCGCCGGGTACGAATAACTCATCTACGCACGGCGCATCGCAGCTGAGCACCGGCTATATCGTCGGCTGTCAGGTCAGCATCGCCGATAACGCCATCTCGGCCGGTGTTTCCGGCGGGATCAACCTCTCGGGCGGTTCGCTCGGTGGGTCGATCGGGCTCAATCTCGGCCCGGGCGATGTCAAGTTCGTTCAAATCGATTACAAGGACATTCTGAAGCCGGGGCGCTACTCGGTCGAATATCAGGATGCGGAGATCGAGATCCAGGGCTGCGCGGGTTATGCCCAGGCGCGTGCCTACACCGTTGTCGAGATCATCGGCGACAACTACTCCAAGGTCACCCTGTACGGAGCGCCGTTCAGCATCGGCTGACCGGGTGTCCGACTTGCGGCGTTCCTGGGCCCTACGTGGTTGCGCATGCTGCCGCCTCCAGGCCTGACGGCAACGCCGCGGGGATCTATCGAATCTCCACTCGCCGAATCGAATTCATCGAACTCAATCGCTAGGGGTAGTACCAATCATGATCGATCGTAAGTTTGTGGCGCGCGTGGCCGGGCTCGGCGGCGCCGCCGCGCTGGCGCTGGGCCTGTTGTCCACCGGTGCGGCCAATGCCGACACCTTCGTTCCGCTGCCAGGCGGCCAAATAGTCAAAACGCTATCCGACGGAACGGTTCTCACCATCCGGCTGGTCGGCGAATCGGCCAATATCAATCCATCCATGGGCGCGACACCGGTGCATCGCAATGCGTGGGTGTCCGGTAGCGCGCAGGTCGAGGTGACCGATGGCTGGAATGGCGCGATCTTCCCAGGCTATGTCGTTGCCTGCCAAGTGAATATCGACGGCGGCGGTGCCGAAGGCGGCGTCACCGGCGGCTTGGATTGGAGCGACAGCCAGAACGTCAAGCCAAAGGTGAGCGCCAGCAGCGGCGCTAATCTGAGTCTCGGGCCAGGCCAGGCGCAGTCGTTCTACGTGCTCGACCTCGAGCAGGCCGACGACTTCGGCAATGAGGCACACAAGAAGCGCAATAAGTTCAAGGGCGGAAGCGGCTCGGTCACCTGGGCCGATGAGACGATCGGTCTCAGCGGCTGTGGTGGCTACGCGCAGGCGCGTTCGTTCGTCAGCGTCGAGGTGGAGACGGACAATGTCATCACCTGGACCACCCTGTGGGGCCAGCCGTTCAGTCTCGGCTGAGTCTTCCACTCGAATATGTGAACGGGCCCGTCGCATGCGACGGGCCCGTTTGCCTTGTGGCGCAGGGATTACCCTATGCGATTGTGGCGCAGTCGAGTTTGGAGTTCATATTGTCGGACAGCGGAATTCGATTCAGAATTCGTGACGCCCGCCTCCGCTGCTCTGGCTGTCGGCGAGCAGATCGCGGATCTCGATCAGCACCTCGGAATCGCTGAGTTTGGTATCCGGGGTGGTGCCGAACCGCTTCTTCGCGTGCAGTGCGGGGAGTACCAGCACGAAATACAGCACCGATGCGATGATCACGAAATTGATGGCCGCGGTGATGAGCGGGCCCACCTCCACGAAGGTCGCCGGTTTATCGGCAACCAACCGGAAACCGATGGTGATGTCGTCCCGCTCGCCGAAGACAGCGAGAATCGGATTGATGATGCCATTGGTGAACGCGGTGACGATCGCGACGAACGCGGTACCGATCACCACGGCTACTGCCAGGTCGACGACGTTTCCGCGGAGTAGGAATTCCTTGAAACCCTTGAGCATTGCCGATATCTCCTCTTCGGGTGGGAGCTGACAAGTTGTGCTCGGCGGTTCGGGCTGCCGTATCGACTGATGCTAGTTGACCTTGATGGCAAATGCTCGGCAACATTGCTCAATGAAAAACCACGGTCAGGGCGATGCGCAGCGAGGCGGCCGCCACCGCGGTGGCGTGTTCGGCATCCATCGCCACCAACACCACGCGCTCGGGCGCTCCGCGCCGATCGCCGGGACCGGAGACCAACACGACCGCGGCATTGATCGCGAGCAGCCGGGCGGGCCGTGTGCCGGGGCCGTTCTGCTCCTCGGCGCCGATGACATCCACCCGGTCACCCGCCCGCAGGATTTCCGCGACCGCGGTGTCGGCCAGCCGAATGGGCACAATGCGGGCATCGCCCGCACCGGCGGCGACCGCCGCCAGTCGCGGTCCGACAATGCGCAGATCGGTGAAGACCTCGCCGGTGCGCATTCCGCTGGTCAGCGTCGCGCCGACCAGAACGGCGATATCGTCGACCGCGCCCGCGGGCAGGGTGCCGGATTCGAGAGGTGTCGAGCGCAGATCGGTCGCTTCGAGCAGATGACCCGGCGGCAGATCGCGTCCGGCGACCACAACTTGTGTGCGTGCGCTACCGGGATCACCGCGCAGGAACAGGGCGATCGCGAGTGCGGTCAGGGCGGCGGCGAGCAGGCGTCGCGCGAGCAGCGCGTCCGCCCATGGCGGCCTATTCCAGCTGGCCGAGCGAAGCGAGTCGCCGCGGCCGAGATCGACGAACGATCGGGTCCTGACCGATGGAATGATGCCCAGGGGAGCCATGCCGGGAGCCTATGGTCACCAGCACCGCGACTCGCCCGAGAAACGGCTGCCCTGTGGATAAGGACAGCCCTGGGGATAACTCCCGCAGGGCTGCCGCTGCCCAGGCAGAACTCAGCTGGCGATGGCCGTGCTGGTGTTGCTGGAGCTGCTCGACGAGCCGGAATCCGAACTCGATGTGGAGCTGCTCGCCGCACCGCTGTCCGACTTCGCGGGCTCGCTGGCGGTCGAGGAGCCGCCGCGGCTGTCGGTGCGGTAGAAACCGCTGCCCTTGAACACGATGCCGACCGAGTTGAAGAGCTTGCGCAGCTTGCCAGAGCACTCCGAACAGACGCTCAGCGCCTCATCGGTGAAGGACTGAACGATGTCGAAGCGGTTGTCACACTGGGTGCACGCATATGAATAAGTTGGCACTGGATCCTCCGCAGGGTTCGTCAACCTGGCACTCTACAGCCGACAGTGCCAACACCGCTAATCGGTATTTCATTCCGCGGCCCCATCGCTGCCCAAACGATGCAGTCCGCCATGCGGGGTGAGTGCCCAGCCCATGCGCAGATCGTGTGGTTCCTCGGGGAGCCGGTCGAGCAGTTCGTCATCGCGGACCACCGCGATCAGCCGCGCTGTCGACCGCGCCGCGGGCAGGGTCCGGTCGTAGTACCCCGCGCCGCGGCCGAGCCGAACGCCGCGGCGATCGACCGCCAGAGCCGGGACCAGGATCAGCTCCGCCAGCGCGATCGCATCGGCGAGCACCTCGCCCGCGGGTTCCAGCAGTCCGAATCTGGCGCTCCGCAGATCATCGGTGCTGGCGAATTCGGCCCATTGCAGGGGGCCCGGTGGCCCGGTGACCGGCAGCAGTACCCGCGCGCCAGCCGCGCGCAGTGCCGTCAGCATCGCGGTCGATCCCGGTTCGTCGCGCATCGGCACGTACGCACACACCCATGCGGGCACGTCGAGTCCAGCGACACTGTGGGCTAGCTCACGCGCCTCGGTTTCCTGGTCCGTCCTGGTCATCGCGGCCCGTCGAGCAGTTATTTCCGCCCGCCAGGCATGTTTGTCGCGCTCGCCGGGCATCTCCACAGTGATCACCTTAAGCTCACCGGGACCCGAGTCGGCGTGATGGCGACTTCGGGCCGGTGACGGATGGATAGGGTAGGCGTATGACAGCAAAGGCCGGACAATCCGCGAACGGAGCGGTCGTGTCGTGTTTCCGCACAGCCGTCGTGCCCGCGGCCGGACTCGGGACGCGGTTCCTGCCCGCGACCAAGACCGTGCCCAAGGAGTTGCTGCCGGTGGTGGACACTCCCGGCATCGAGCTGGTCGCGACGGAGGCCGCCGATTCAGGTGCGCAGCGGCTGGTCATCGTGACCTCGCCGGGTAAAGACGGCGTGGTCGCACACTTCGTAGAGGACTTGGTGCTGGAGAGCACGCTCGCCGAGCGCGGCAAGTTCCAGCTCCTGGAGAAGGTGCGCAAGGCGCCCGCGCTGCTGGATGTCACCTCGGTGGTCCAAGACGAGCCGCTCGGCCTCGGCCACGCCGTCGCCCAGGCCGAGAGCGCCCTCGATGACGACGAGGATGCCATCGCCGTACTGCTGCCCGACGACTTGGTGCTGCCGTGTGGCGTGCTCGATGTGATGAGCCGGGTCCGGCGCAAGCGAGGCGGAACTGTGTTGTGCGCCATCGACGTTCCCAAGGATGAGGTCAGCGCCTACGGTGTCTTCGATGTCGCGCCCGTGCCGGATGCGGTGAACCCGAATGTGCTGCGGGTCAACGGAATGGTGGAAAAGCCCGCGCTCGCGGACGCGCCGTCGACCTATGCGGCCGCGGGCCGATACCTGTTGGATCGCGCGATCTTCGACGCGCTGCGTCGGATCGAACCGGGCACCGGCGGCGAGCTACAACTCACCGATGCGATCGCACTGCTCATCGAGGAGGGCCATCCGGTCCACGTGGTCGTCCACCGTGGGTCGCGCCACGATCTGGGCAACCCGGGCGGTTATCTTCGTGCTGCGGTCGATTTCGCTTTGGAACGAGAGGAATACGGCCCCGCCCTGCGGGAGTGGCTCCAGCATCGGCTCAGTGCGGACTGGGACCCACAGCTGACGACCTACGACTGATAGGCGCGGGCGTCGGGTTTCGCCGATAGTGGACCGTCGGGTACGAATGATGGTTCACCCTCGTCGCGCGGGTTCGGTTGTGCGGTTGCGGAATCGGGTCGGTGCGACAGAGATCAGGAAGGGCTGGATGCGCTCGGTTGAGGATCAGCAGATCAAGGTGACGGCCGCGGCGGTCGCGCCCCGGCCGGTCCGGGTCGCGATCTCCGAGGCGCAAGGCCTGCTGTGTGCTGAGGATGTCGTCACCGAGCGGCCGCTGCCGGGCTTCGATCAGGCCGCCATCGACGGCTACGCGGTGCGCAGCGTCGATGTGTCCGCGGCGGGCACCGATATCCGCGACGAGGACGGCGAATTGGTCGATCTGACGCTGCCCGTGGTCGGTGAGGTGGTCGCCGGTTCCAAGCAGCCGATCCGATTACAGCCGCGCCAGACCGTGCGGGTCGATACCGGTGCGCCGCTGCCGACGCTGGCCGATGCCGTGCTGCCCTTGGATTTCACCGATGGCGGCCGGGCCAGGATCAAGGTGTACGAGCCGGTGCGATCCGGCGACTATGTCCGGCGCATCGGTGACGATGTGCAGCCCGGCGATGTCGCGGTGCGTGCGGGCACCATCATCGGTGCGCCGCAGGTCGGTCTGCTCGCCGCGGTTGGTCAGGACAAAGTGCTTGTGCATCCGCGTCCACGACTGTCGGTGATCTCGGTGGGCGGCGAGCTGATCGATATCGATCGCACGCCTGGACCGGGCCAGGTCTACGACGTGAATTCCTATGCGCTGGCCGCCGCCGCGCGCGATGCGGGCGCGGATGTGAACCGCGTCGGCATCGTGAGTTCGGATGCGCGGCGGCTGCGCGATGTGGTGGAGGGGCAGCTGGTTCGCTCCGAGGTCGTGGTGATCGCGGGTGCCGTCGGCGGGTGGGCTTCGGAGCAGGTGCGGGAGGCGCTCGACGGTCTCGGCGAACTCGAAATCACCAGGGTCGCTATGCATCCCGGCTCCGTCCAGGGTTTCGGCCGACTCGGGCGCGACGAGGTGCCGACCTTTCTCCTGCCGTCGAACCCTATTGGGGCACTGGTGGTTTTCGAGGTCATGGTGCGACCGTTGATCCGCATCGCATTGGGTCGCAGACATCCCATGCGTCGGATCATTCGCGCCAGAACGATCACGCCGATCACCTCGATGGCCGGACGCAAGGGTTACCTGCGCGCCCAGCTCATGCGCGACGAGGCCACCGGCGACTACCTTGTGCAGCCGCTGGGCGGCGGCACCGGGGGTTCGTCGCATCTGCTCGCCACGCTGGCCGAGGCGAACAGTCTGATCGTGATCGACCCGGACGACACCGAGATCAGAACCGGTGACGAGGTCCGCGTCGCATTTCTCGCACAGCGTGGCTGAGGCGTGGAGACGATGAATGTGTTCCGGGCCACCCAGCATCCCGGTTGGCCCGCGCATCTTGGACCGGTGCGTGTCGCGGCAGGGGAGGTGACATTGCGTCCGGTGCGGTTGCGCGATGCGGCGGCATGGAGCCGGATCCGGTTGCGCGACAGGGCGCATCTGGAGCCATGGGAGCCGACCGGGCGCGGTGCGTGGGAGGCGCGCAACCACACGTCGAACTGGCCGTCACTGTGGTCGAGTCTGAAGGCCGAGGCCAGGCGCGGGGCCATGATTCCGCTCGTGATCGAGGTCGACGGCGCGTTCAGCGGGCAGCTGACCATCGGCAATATCGTGCGCGGCGCACTGCGTTCGGCGTGGATCGGCTATTGGGTGGCCAAGGATTCCGGTGGGAAGGGTGTGGCGACGGCCGCGTTGGCGCTCGGGCTGGACCACTGCTTCGGGCCGGTCGGATTACATCGGGTCGAGGCGACCGTGCGGCCGGAAAACCTGGCCAGTCAAGCGGTTCTGCGCAATGTGGGGTTTCGCGAGGAGGGGCTGCTGAAGCGGTACCTGGATGTGGACGGGGCCTGGCGTGATCACCTGCTGGTCGGCATCACCGTCGAGGAGCTGGCGGGGACCGTCATCGATCGACTTGTCCGCGATGGGCGGGTCACGCTGCCCTGAACTCCCTGTGCGTCCGTGCTGTTTTAGACGCGCCCGGCTGTTTTCGACGCGCGGCGCAAATGGTGGAACTGTGACAGGTGTGGCGTATGTGCACGGCGCGCCTGACCGAACTTGGTGCGACACGGAATTAACCTACGGACGTCGGAGGTGCGTCGCGCGCCCCCGGCATCCAGCCTGTGAGGCAGTGCCGAATACACCTCACGGCGGCCGGGCGTCCGTCCGTCCGAGGCGTTTTGCGGCGAGCGAACGCACCGCGACGGGGCGCGGTGCGACCCGGTCGAAAGGCCGAGCGGACGATGCGGTGGGGACGGAGGTGCAGAGGCGGGATGCCGAATTCGATCCTGTGGATTGGCCTGGTCGTGCTCTGGGTCTTCGTGCTGTTCCCAATCCTGGCCGACCGGCACCCCAGGATCAGGCAGACGACCGACGCGGCGTTGGCGACCCGCGTATTGCACCGCGGAGGCTCCAAGCGGCGCACGAAGAGTGGCCCGGCCGCCGGACACGACAGTGATCCGGATTACCGGCCGACCCGAGTGCACAGAAAGCTTTCCCACAGCGATGATGCGGAGGACCGGATGGCCCCACCGGCCGACGAGCAGGTCACCGAGGACGACAATCCCGCGGACACCCCGCCCGAAGCCGAGTCGGCGATATCCGATGCCGAAAGCGATGAATTCGACAGTGCGGAGGCTGAATTCGCCGACGATGCCGAAGAACTCGATGCCGCCGATTCCGATGATGCCGAAATCGCAACGGCCCGAACGGCTGCGAAGCAACGGGTGAGCGCCGATGATGACCGGGTGGCTTTAGAGCACACCGAATCGACCGGTGCCCGAATCCCCCCGGCCCGGACGGCGGCGCCCGCTGGATTGGACGAATCCGGCTCCGACGATTCGGATTTCGTGCCGACCCGGCGCGGCCGCGGCGGCTTCGACCCGGAAGCCGACGCCATCGCGCGCGCGGCGCGCTACACCTTCCGTCAGCGCGCAGTGCTCGGCCTCGTCTTGGCTGCCCTCGCCTTCGGCGGACTCTCGGTGGCGCTGAGCCCGATGTTCTGGTGGGGCTGCGGCGGCTCCGCACTCGTTCTGGTGAGCTACCTGGCATACCTACGCAAGCAGGTCCGCATGGAGGAGGAAATCCGCCGCCGTCGTCTCGCCCGCCTCGCCCGCAGCCGCGGCGAGCACATCGAGGCCGAACGCGAGGCCGAGCAGCGCGCCCAACAGCGCGTCATGGACCGCGACACCGCCCGCGCCCTGCGCCGCCGCTCCGTCCTCATCGAGGTGGACGACGAAGACCCCATGTTCGAACATCTCGAAACCTTCGACCCCGCCACCGCTCGCGCCCTGCGTCGCAGCACCGGCGACATTCGCCGCGCCGCCGGAGCTTGACATGTATTTCCCAGATCAACGGCACGATTCGGAGTCTGCCCACCCCGCCTGATACAGTGTCACAGCGCGGTTCCCCGGAGCCGCACGGGGCTATAGCGCAGTTGGTAGCGCGTCTCGTTCGCATCGAGAAGGTCAGGGGTTCGATTCCCCTTAGCTCCACAATTTTCCTGCAGGTCAGGGCTCTGTTCTGGCACCATTGAATGGTCCATCAACAGTGCCCATCAACACC
>NZ_JBITGN010000015.1:0-202293 GCF_044457245.1 Nocardia sp. NPDC050630 | reverse complement strand
AAACGGATTGCGAAAGGTTAGCGAAAATCGCTTATGCCCTGGTCAGACCCCTAAAACCGCAGTATCTCAAGGGGTTCGATTCCCCTTAGCTCCACCAAAAGCCCGGCTCAGGCCGGGTTTTCTGCTTTCCGGTCACACTTCGTGGCGGCCGAGCTCACCCTGCCGAAGCCGGAGCGGATCTGTGATCCGCCCGACCCCGTGTCTATCACCTCGATTCGTCCTGCGGATTCTCGATCAGATCGGGAAGAACAGGCCGATAGTGGCACCGATGGCAGCGCCGATCGCGCAACCGATAACGGCACCGACCAGGAAGAACCAGATGCCGATCAGAACGCCGACCGCGCAGCCGATCGACGCGCCCACGAACACCCCTACTAGCAGGGCGTTATGTAGCAGGCCCTCAACCTCGGGCGGGGTGTTGACCGCAGCGGGCGATGGCACGCCAGCTGCCGGCGTGAGCGTCAGCGTCCTCGCGGTGCTGCCGAGTGAAGGCGTGAGGGAGAAGTTCTGGCCGGTCTCCATACGCAGTGTCGTCGGGATTGTCCCGACGATGGCACCGTTGTCGGCGATGACGTTGATCGCATCCGGTGTCACTTCGAACTTCCCCGAGGCCAGATCGACGGTAGCGCTGCTGTGATCCGCCGCGAGGGTTGTCGTATATGGGATCGCCCCGTCCACGCCATTCATCGTGAGGTTTGCCATGATGCCCTCACCGTGCGCTGTCGCCATGGCTATGCCCGTTGACGCGATGGCAAACAGGGCGGTCGCCACCAATTTCTTGATAATCATTGGGAGTCCAATCATCGGACGATGTACATGGAATTCCCCCGGGCGGGCGACGTTGACCGCCAACTATGATCTTCTCGCTCGGCTCGGTCGATGTCGATAGGTATCCGCTATGAGGAATTTTCGTACTCCAAGTCCGATCCGGTGGCACTTCTATTCGCCACCGCATACAGCCGGGTGAGCATTCGGTTCAGCTGCGCAGGCGCACACGAACGGCTCCCGACCTATCAACCGATCGGGAGCCGCGGACGTGCGATTTACACCAATTCGGGGACGCGGAGGTGGGCGATGGCCAGCTCGCATTCGCACATGTCGACGACCTGCATACCGGCTTGGCGGGTGATTCGCTCGCGCAGGGCGGTTGCGTCTTCGCGGTTGCGCTCCATGGCGTCGGCGGTATCGAAGGTAACGCAGGAGACGCCACGGCCGGATGCGCGGTCTACCAACAGGCTCGCGCTGCAGAACCCCTCGAGGGATTCCATGCCGGCTACGGCTTGGGATTTGTAGGTCTCGATCGCAGCGTCCTGTCGATCCGGGTTCGTCTTGACCCAGACAACGCGGGCGCAGGCGCCCTGCTGTGCGCGGTGGTCACGATGTAGGGCAGCGATTTCCCATTGCTCGATTTGGGTGCCGCCGCCGCCGAACGCCGCGGCCGCGCGATCTCGAATGGGGCGGACCCGATCGGTGCTGTCGTTCATCGCGTCCTCGGTTTCCCACGAGGTAGTGACGATGCACCGGCCGGACTGGCGATCGACCAGCAACGATAGTCCGACACAGCCGGGTATGTCTTCTACAGCCGGCATTACCTCGTCACGTACGTGCGCAATCCCGGCATCGATAGCAGAGGGTTGCGCCTGAATAGTCGTAGAACGTGCGTACACGAGCGACTCCCTCGGTGTTCGTGGCAGCACCCCGGTGGCGCCACCGACATGTTCACACTGCCCCGCTGCGGCGCTCATGGCAATAGGTTCAGCACACTCTGTGCAACACCCTGTTCATGGCCGAAGACCGCCGCTGTCGCCGCCAGGTTTGGGGCACTGGATGCGGGGTACTTCCGGCGCTGAACGAATTCCAGGCAATCGGCGGCCAGGGCGGTCAGGGGACCTGTCCGGCAAGAGGAATCATTATGTGGGACAAGCGGTTCGGCCATACCATGCATCGACAGCCCGATACCGGCGAATTGGACAGCAGTACAGTCGCTTTCGCGGAGATCGCGGATAACCTGGTGCGAAATCTGCTCGATACCGGCCTCCAACTCAACAAGATCGGCATCGAATTCGACCGGGAACCAGTCGCATCCGGGCAGGCGGATCGGACGCGAGATGCGATAAGCGATATCATCGACGACCTCGACCGCATCATTCGCGATGCGGGTCTGGCGGTCATGGCTGTGACCTCGGCGCTACCGAGGACGGAGCCGGGCGCGTCACGGCGCAGATGATCAAGGCAATGACACCAACCGCTAAACCGGATACCATGCCGACCTCGGTCGGACCGATACGCTCGACCGGCCGCTACGGTGTCGCGGACCCTAGCCGCGGATGATCACCGAGACAGTCCGTAGGCCCTGGCGATGACCTTCTCCATGACCGTACGCGGCAACAGGCGACGCAGCGCGAACATGGCAGGTGCGTTGCTGCCGACCGCATACAGTGGCCGCGGCCGCCGCGCCTCGACGGCCGTGACGATGCTGTCGGCAACCTGTTGTGGCGTAATGCCTTTGGCCTGCTGCTGATCGAGTTCGGTCATGAAGCGGGTGAAATCGGCAGTGTGCGGGGAGTTCTCGTCGATGTACTTGGTGCGCCGCTTACGCAGGCCGGTATCGATCTGGCCGGGTTCGACGGTGGTGATCCACACGCCGAACGGCGACTCCTCGAATCGAGCCGCCGTGGCGAACCCCCGCACGGCCGCCTTGGTTGCCACATAAGAGGACCGGTACGGCATCGGGAAGCTGGCCAGCATGGACCCGACCACGACCACCCGCCCATAACCACGGCTGCGCATTCCGGGGAGCACCGCCTGGGTCAGTGTGACCGGTCCGAGCACATTCAGCTGGAATAGTCGCTCGACCGCGGCGGTCGGCAATTCGGCCAGCGGACCCGCCTGGCTCTCGCCAGCATTGTTGATCAGCACGTCGACACCGTCGAGCCCGTCGACGAATACGCGGATCGACTCGGCATCGGTCAAATCGAGCGCGCGGTACTCGACATCGGTCACTCGGTCGGCGGGCGGGATCGACTCCGGATTCCGGCTGGTCCCGATCACTTGGAAGCCGCGCGTGACCAGGGCTGCGGCCGTTGCCTTTCCGATACCGGACGACGCACCGGTCACAACTGCCAATCGGCTCATAATTCTCCTCGGTCTTTCGCGCCGAGCATGGGATTCCTCGGCGGCCAACGGTATGGGCGCGAAAGCCCGAGTGACAAGGGCTACTTCGTGTCCGCGGCCAGTTCGATCAGACGGGCGCGGACGAGTTCGGGGCGCTCATCGGCGACGAAATGTCCACAGCCGGTCACCGGTTCGAAGGTGTAATCGTCGGCGCGGGCGGTTTCGGCGGCGGCCAGGGAGCGGTGAACGGCGGGGTCGTCGACTCCGAAGAGGGCGCGGATCGGGATGGTGGCGCGGCGGCGTTCGGGATGACGTGCGGTTTCCGGAATTTCGCGCAGCCAGAAGGTGCGGTAGGTGTCGGTGGCGGCGCGGGCGCAGACCGGATCGCGGAAGCGGTCGGCGAATATGCGGATCACCTCGGGGCTGACCTTGCTGCGGTCGGTGATCGCCCCTCCGATGAGCCATTCGAGGAATCGGGTGCGCTGTTGGAGCGGTACGCCCACGGTGGCGACCAGCGGCTGGTAGGTGAGCAAGCGCCACATTTGTCGCATGACCGTCGTCGGCGGTACCCATGGATGGGCCATATTCAGCACCAGGTAGCCGTCGAAGCGGTCGGGTTCGCGCAGCACCATGCGGTAGCCGATGTAACCGCCCCAGTCGTGGCCGACGAGTAGTACCCGTCCCAGGTCGAGCGCATCGATGAGGGCGAACACATCGGAGGCGACGTCCTCCTTCGACCATCGATGCGGTGGTGGTCCCGACCAGCCGTAGCCAGGCAGGTCGGGGGCGATGATCCGGAGTCCTTCGGGCGGGTCGGCGAGCAGATCCCGATAGGCGTAGTGGTGCTGTGGCCAGCCGTGCAGCAGCACGACTGGACGGCCGGCCTCCGGTCCGGATTCGGTCACGTGGAACCTGACATCGCGTGCTGTCACGAACGATCGGCGCACACCCGGGATGACTGGCGGTTCGGTACCGTCGGTAACAGGCATACAGCCACGATAGTTCGCCGGGTGCGCGCCGAACCACCTTCCGCGGTCGGATTCGCACCACCACCCATGGTCGGATCAGAAGATGGCCAGCCGTCGCTGGCTCGCCGCCGCCGATACGGCAGCCACGTCTGGCGTCGCCATCGAAGCCGAAATCCGAGCTGGGCACTCGCGCATGAACTCACCGTCGCCGCTACCCGCCACTAGGCGGATGTCCTCGGCCGCAGTGGTCATTCGGCGATCTGGGGGTCGGTTCATCGGCGCGACTGGCGAGAAGGCCGCCCGGCACGCCGACTGCTGGGTCCTCATGGCTCAAGACGGTCGCGATTGAATCGAACACTGCGGGCGGGCGGCATTACAATGGCTGGTCACCATGAGCGGGAGGCATAGCGCATGTCCCAGTTCAGAACCTGGTCGACTCGGCTGGCCACAACCAACGCACCCGCGTCGACTGTCCTCATCCGCCTGTTCGTCGGCGTGGTGTTCTTGTCCGAAGGCATCCAGAAGTTCGTTTATCCCGACGCACTCGGCACCGGCCGGTTCGAGAAGGTCGGCATCCCGGCTGCCGGCTTCGTCGCACCGCTCGACGGTGTCTTCGAAACCGCCTGCGGAGCCCTGATCCTGTTCGGACTGCTGACGCGGGCCGCGGCAGTTCCGATGATCGTCGACATGATCGGCGCGCTGCTCATCACCAAATTGCCCCTGCTGTGGGGTGATGCGGCATTGTTTCCGGGCAAATCCGGATGGTGGACCTTGCTGCACGAGTCCCGGACCGATCTCGCGCAACTGTGCGGGAGCGCATTCCTGCTCATTGTCGGCGCGGGAACCTGGTCCCTGGACGCCGAGTTCGTTCGTGCCACCTCCGAGACGCCGAACCCGCTCGGCGCTAAAACCAGATGAATCCGTCGCTACCGACAAGGTAGTAATTCCCCATGCCAACCGAATTCGTCTCCGGTTTATTCGCCGGACAGCACCTCGCAGCGCGGGTCGAGCATGCCGAACGCACCCTGATAGAACAGGGCGCTCGTGCGGCGGCCCGCCGGGACCCGCAGCAGCGAGTGCTGGTGCGCCCCATCGGCGGCGGTCTCGCGGTGTGGGCGGGCCCGGGTTCACCGCTGGACAAGGTGGTCGGCGTCGGAATGAACGGCGCTGCCTTCGATGACGCCGAGCTGGACGCGGTCGAACAAGCCTTCGCCGAGCGGGAAGCGCCGGTCCAGATCGAAGTCAGCACGCTGGCCGATCCCGCCGTTGTCGAACGCCTGACGCGCCGCGGCTATGTGCTGTTCGGGTTCGAGAATGTGCTGGGCTTGCGACTCGAGCCGGGGCGACGGGCACGACCGGCCGAGGGCATCGAGATCCGCGACGTCGGGCACGACGAATTCGAGACCTGGGTGAAGGTCATCGTGGACGGCTTCGCCACTCCGGACACCCAGGGCGTTGCCTCGCACGAGGAATTCCCGCGCGAGGCCATCGAACAAGCCGAACGAGACCTCACCGCGACGAACGGTTTCGTCGGCTCGCTGGCCATGATCGACGGTAAGCCCGTTGGTGGCGCGAGCCTGCGCCTCAGCGATGGCATTGCCCAATTATGTGGTGCGGCGACCCTTCCCGAATTCCGCCGCCGCGGCGTGCAGGGTGCACTGCTGTCGATGCGCCTCGCCGCCGCGGCGGCCGCGGGTTGTGACCTCGCGGTGGTTACGACCCTTCCGGGTTCGAAGTCACAGCAGAACGTCCAGAAGCTCGGCTTCCAACTGCTCTACCCGCGTGCCATCCTCGTCCGTTAGTACCGGCCGAAGGCGAGCGCGACGTTGTGCCCACCGAACCCGAACGAGTTGTTGATCGCGTACTCGATCTCCTGATTGCGCGCCTCGCCGTGCACCACATCCAGATCGATCTCGGGATCCTGGTTGTCGAGGTTGAGGGTCGGTGGGACTATGCCGTCGCGGATGCTGAGCACGGTCAGAATAGATTCCAGTGCACCCACCGCACCGATCGAATGTCCCAACGCGGACTTCGGCGCGTAGACCGAGGCGTGGTTACCGACGGCCTTGTTGATCGCGTTCGCCTCGGCGGTATCGCCGATCGGTGTCGCAGTCGCGTGCGCGTTGATGTGGGTGATGTCCTTCGGGGTCAGACCTGCGATCTGCATGGCCCGGGTCATCGCGCGTGCCGCGCCGTCGCCATCGGGCGCGGGAGCGACCAAATGGTAACCGTCGGAAGTGATGCCGCCACCGAGCAGGCGCGCATGGATGGTCGCGCCGCGGGCCTTGGCGTGCTCCTCGGTCTCGAGGACCATCAGCGCACCGGCTTCGCCGAAGACGAAACCGTCACGATCGGAGTCGAACGGACGTGAGGCGCCCTTCGGATCGTCGTTGCGGGTGCTCATCGCGCGCATCATGGTAAAGGCCGCGATCGGGAGGACATCGATATATCCCTCGACGCCGCCGGTGACGACCATATCGGCGTCACCCATCGCAATCATGCGCCAAGCGTTGACAATTGCCTCGGACCCGGACGAGCACGCCGAGACCGGCGTGATCACACCTGCCTTCGCCTTCAATTCCAGGCCGACGACCGCTGACGGGCCATTCGGCATGATCATCTGCACGGCCAGCGGCGAAATCTTGCGATAGCCACCGCTTTTCAGCTTGTTGTTCGCATCGGTGATGGCATCGGCGCCGCCGATGCCGGTGCCGATCGCCACACCCAGCCGTTCGGGATCCACCTCCGGACTGCCCGCATTGCGCCACACCTCACGTCCGAGGACCGTCGCGAGCTGTTCGACATAGGCCATCCGACGCTGTTCGACCCGGGTCAGCAGGGTTTCCGGGCGAACCTTCAGCTGACCGCCGATGCGGACGGGCAGGTCGTACTCCTCGACGAAGGGATCCTCCAGCACGTCGATTCCGCTCTCACCGTTGAGCAGTCCCTTCCACGTCGCGTCGACATCACCCGCGATCGACGTGGTCGCCGCGAGACTCGTCACGACGACATTCGGGAATCGCCCGTCGGCGGCAAAGAGGTTTCGCACGAGAGTCACTCCTGGTTTGTCTTCCGATAACGCAGTTTTCGGTGTCCTGGCGAATGCCTTATCCGAATTGGACAGGCGTTCGACGGACTGCGGCGGCCGGACATCGTTGTCGTGCGGCATCGTCGCAGGCGTTCTACTATGCCGCCGAATGCACCGAAATGCATTGCTGAGCTGGTATTTCCGCTGGACATCGTTTCCGGAAGAGCATACCGGCGCGGATTGATCATGGTATGCCCGTCATTACGAACCTTCGGCCCGGCGGTTGTGGGAAACCTCTAAAGTCGCAGGAAGTGCGGGCAGCCGCGGGCGGTGCGGACGCAGTGTGCTGGTCTATTGACCGATTCTGTCGGGCCCATTCTGTCGCCTTACCGACGCATTTATGCAATCTTGTTATTGCACAACGGCATTGAAAGGGTCGCCCCAGCGGCACGGTGAAGGGGTGTGGCGAGATCATGGTGCGCGGTAGTCGCTCGACCGATC
Organism: Nocardia sp. NPDC050630; assembly: GCF_044457245.1. NCBI lineage: Bacteria > Bacillati > Actinomycetota > Actinomycetes > Mycobacteriales > Nocardiaceae > Nocardia > Nocardia sp. NPDC050630. The sequence continues at coordinate 194,682 of NZ_JBITGN010000015.1, read as the reverse complement.
CGCTGTGGCCGGGCATGCTCCCGTCCGGATCGGTACCACGTGTCCTCCCGCCGACGCGCCCACACCGCCGCAAGCGGCGTCCGCCGCGTAGACCCTGGCTGGTCGGCAGTGCCGCGATCTTCGGGACATTGGCGGCGGTGGCATTGGTGCTCGTGTACACGGCCGAGGCGAGCAATACTCGGCAGTCGACGGCCACGATCATCGATCCGGTGCTCGGCGGAGGATCGAATTGTGAGCCGACCCGCACCGAACAGTTGGTGCGCGGCAACGGAACCGGCTCGACTGATTCCGGACCGGATGTGATCCTGGCCTTCCAATACGCCTATTACGTGACTCACTCGGCCTCGAACGCCCGCGCACTGACCACACCGGATGCGGCGGTGTCGTCGGTGGCGTTGATCGACGCGGGTATCAAATCGATTCCGCCCGGTACCCAGCACTGCGTAATGATCACCCCGATGCTCGACGGTCGCTTCGACGTCGTCATCACCGAATTCCGACCGGATGCGACGGTGCGCACCTATCGACAGTTCGTCAGCGTCGCGCCGCGCGAGGGCAGCACCGTCATTACCAAGATCACCGCGCCGTCCTGATTCTCTGCTCAGCTCCGGCGGCCGGGAAGACCCGCGGCGGTCGCCGCGGCGGTCAGCACCGCCTCCAGCATGTCGTGGGTGAGCCGACCGGTGAAAGTGTTCTGCTGGCTGACGTGATAGCAGCCGAATAACTGCAGCGGCGCCCGATCATCGACAGTCGGCGGCAGCACAACGTGAGCGCCATGCCCGAACTTGGGACGTGGACGCGGCACCGTCCAACCCGATGTGGCAAGCACCGGAAGCAGCGCCTGCCAGCCGAACGCACCGAGTACGACCACGGCCCGCAATGTCGGTGTAAGCAGATCCAATTCGGTTTTCAGCCAATGACTGCAGCGATCCCGTTCATCGGGCGTCGGCTTATTGCCGGGCGGCGCGCAGTGCACCGGCGCGGTGACCCGTGCGCCGATCAGCCGCAGTCCGTCGTCGCGGTGCACCGCCGTCGGTTGATTGGTCAGTCCGACGTTGTACATGGCGGCATAGAGGAAATCCCCACTGCGGTCGCCGGTGAACATCCGCCCGGTTCGATTGCCGCCGTGGGCGGCCGGGGCGAGCCCGACGACGAGCAGTCGTGCGTCATCGGGACCGTATCCGGGAACCGGCCTGCCCCAATAGGTTTCGTCACGGTAAGCGGCGCGCTTCTCCTCGGCCGCCCGTTCCCGCCAGGCGACCAGCCGCGGGCAGGCGAAGCAATCCGCGACCGTGGCATCGAGTTCGGCGATGGTCTCGCACACGATCACATGGTGCCGCAGGTCATGCATCGATAGCCATCTGTTTGCGTACAGGTCGCTCGACCAGTTCAACGCGGCGATGAGGCGTGCATAACGACCCGGACATGTGAGCCGGACCACGCGGTCGAGTTGATAGCATGGCCTTTCTGGCCGACCGGATGCGGGCAACGCCCCCGGGTTCACCTCGAAAGAGTCATTCCATGCAGTTTGAAATCGTCGAGCGAGACGAAACGTGGGTTGCCGGGCTCCCGGTGCGCAGCCCGAAACGTGCGCTCGGGGAACTGCGGGACCACGACCTCGAGGCCGCATGGGCGGCGGTACTGCATCAGGAACTCGGCGGTCAGCTGGCAAGCGCCTACACCGATTACTCCGGTGAACTCGGCACCTACAACACCCAGATCGTCGGATATGAGTGTGTGTCCTTCGATGAGGTCACCCGCGGTCATCTGGTGGCGCGGCTGCCGCGCGGCACCTATGCGAGATTCTCCTCGGTCGGTAACTTCCCGCAGGTGATGACCGACCTGTGGACGCAGATCGCCTACGCCGAGGAACACAACCAGATCAAACGGACCTATACCGGCGATTTCGAGTGTTATCCGCACGCCTACAAGATCGATCTCTACCTGGCGGTCGAGGCGCGATGACATACGCGATCGTGGTGCGCCGCGAGGCCATCTACGGCGGGCTGGTGGTGCCGCGGGTACGTCCGAGCTTCAAGGTCAGCAATAGCGATCTGATCGAATTCCTCAAGGATCGGCTGCGCGACCGCGCGGGCGCCGACCAGCCGATGTATACCGTGTACGTGCCGGATCCGGCCGGAAACTACAACGCCGTCGTGTGTTTCGAGTACTCCGCTCCCGGCGCGGTTCCGGTCGGTGACGTACTGGTCAAGGTGCCCAAGGGTGTCTACGCTCGGTTCGAACCGAACGGGGATTACCACGATCCGGTCGAGGATGTGTGGGCCCAGGTCGACGATGCGACGGCGTCCGCCGAGATCACCCGTGCGTACCGGGAGGAGATCGAGATCTGGCGTGGGCCGGAGTCGGTCGAACTGTTCATCTCTATCCTGGTTTAAGTTTGCCTTCCGTTAGCTGCGTCAGTACCGACTGGTCTCCACGATCTGTTCGATGGCATGTTCGAATGTCCTGACCTGCGGTGATTTCGTTGCTGACAATCAGTTTTCGGAAGATTAACCAGATATCTGGTCAAATATTGTCGTATGACGGATACTGCCCTAGGCAAACTCACCTGACCGGCGAGTCGTCTGGCGAGTCGGTCGGGCCGGCTCGATGACCGTGCGGATGTGCGGTAGCAAACGGAGTAGGAACACCATGACTGTCGAAACAATCGCAGTCGGCTCGGGGGGTACGCGCGATGCCGAGGTGTTGCGGTTTCGCGACATGCATTCTGGATATGTCTTTCATGTCGCTACTCCGCAGGCTCATCCCGATCTGTGGCGCCGCTATCTGCGCGGTGCGCTGCAGGTTTACCGGCACTACGGCGTTGATCACGCTTTGGAATACGACAGCGTTGCCGACGGCCGTTCGACTTCGCTGTTCTTCGCCGCGGTAGATCCCTCCGGAGCGGTGGTCGCGGGATTGCGGGCACAGGGTCCCTACGGTGTAGCCGACGAAGTGCACGCACTGCGCGCCTGGGCCGGTCGACCCGGTGCCGCCGAGTTGCGCGCGATGGTTGCCGATCGGATACCGGAAGGTGTGATCGAGGTGAAGGCGGTGTGGGTCTCCCGAGTGGCGGAGCATCGCGCCGCGCTCGCCGCCGCGGTCTCCCGCTGTGTCGTGCACGCCGCCCGACTGCTCGATGCCAGGTTCGGTTTCGTCACCACTGCCACGCGAAATATCGGTCTATACCGCTCGAGCGGTGGGTATGTCGCCGATCGGATTCCGGCCGTGCCCTATCCTGACCATCGCTATCAGACCATTCCGATGTGGTGGGATACCCGGACATATCGGTCATTAGCCACAAAATTGCAGAGTTCGTTGACTGCGCTGGAGTGTGCGGCCCTCGATGCCTGGCTGTCGCCGCATGGTCGAGCGCCCTCGAGTGAACCAGGGATCGGAGGATTGGCGCAGGGATGAACGGTGACTTCACCGCGGACCACCGCCCGCTGATTCTCGATGAAAATGCCACTGCAGACGCACCGATTCTCGTGCAATTACGGAAATCACCGCAGGTCCGCATTCTCGATCTGCGTGATGTGCTGCGCGCCGAGATCGCCAAGGTGCGTCGACCGCCACCAGATCTCGGGGGGCCGGAGACAGACCGGTGGGTCTATTACCCGTGGCGCCGCACGCTCGTCGGGTTGCCCGGTGAAAAGACATTTCGGGCAATTCGCTTGGACCGCAACCAGAACAAGCTCACCCGCGCCGAACAGGAACGCTGTGCCGGTCTTGCGGTCGGCGTCGTCGGACAGAGCGTCGGGCATGCCGTCGCTTACGCGCTGGCCCTCGAGGGCACCTGCGGCCTACTGCGCCTAGCCGATTTCGACGATATCGAGCTGTCGAATCTGAACCGAGTCCCCGGTGGAATCTTCGATATCGGCGTGAACAAGTCCGTCGTGACCGCGCGCCGGATCGCCGAACTCGATCCGTATCTACCGGTCGAGGTCGCCACCGCGGGCATCAACGAGGACACCATCGACGCATTCCTGCACGGATTGTCGTTGGTCGTCGAGGAATGCGATTCGCTCGATATCAAGTTCGCCGTCCGAGAAGGAGCACGCCGACAGCGCATTCCGCTGCTGATGGATACCAGCGATCGCGGCCTGCTCGATGTCGAGCGCTATGACCTGGAACCGGACCGTCCACCGTTCCACGGCCTGCTCGGCGCGACCCTCGGCGCGGATCTACGCGGGCTGTCCACGAAAGACAAGGCGCCGCACGTCATGCGGATTCTCGACCCGAAGGAGCTCTCGGCCCGGATGGCCGCGAGTTTGGTCGAAATCGACGAAACCGTGACGACCTGGCCGCAGCTCGGCGGTGATGTCCAACTGGGTGCGGCCATCGTGGCGGCGGCGGTGCGCCGGATCGGGCTCGGCCAGAAGTTGTCCTCGGGGCGGACCCGGTTCGATCTGGAACGTGGTCTGGACGAGTTGGCCGAACCGGAGCCGGTGTGCGAGAAAGTGTCCGACGAATTTCCGGTGCCAGAATGCGGTGTGCCGGATCCGGGCGGATCCGCGGTCGAGAAGGTGCTCCAATCAGCGCAGCGAGCGCCGTCGGGCGGCAATACCCAGCCTTGGTACCTGCGCGTCGATGGCGATGAGCTACGCATCGACCTCGTCCGAACGCGCTCGTCGGCACTGGACATCGGCTATCGCGCCAGCGCGGTATCGATCGGCGCGGCGCTGTACAACGCGCGCGCCGCGGCCGCCGCCCACGGCTTACTCGGCAGGCATGAGTTCGTCGAGAACAACTCCACTCCATTTTCGGCGGTACTACAGCTGGGCAACGGCACCGATTCCGCACTGGCCGCGGACTATCCGTACACGCTGACCCGCGAGACGAACCGACACCTCGGCACTGGCACGCCGCTGGCGGATCATGTCCTGCCCGCTTTGGACGCGGCCGCCATCGATGCGACGGTCCACGCCATCACCGAAACCGACGACCTCGCCGCCGCGGCCGCACTGCTCGGCGAATCCGATCGCATCCGCTATCTGACCCCGCGTCTGCATCAGGAGATGTTCGGCGAGCTGCGCTGGCCCGGCGAGGATCCGCGCACCGGGATCGATATCCGGAGTATGGAGTTGGCCGCCGACGAGCAGGCCAAGATCCGCATCGGCGAGCGCTCGGATGTGATGGATCGGTTGCGCGAATGGTCCGGCGGCGCGGCGCTCGGCGAGTACACGCGCGACCGCGTGCTGTCGAGTTCGGCGTTGCTCGCGATAACCGTTCCGCGTCGATCCGGCGCAGAGTCGGTATCACTTGCCGATTACGCCCGCGGCGGCGCGGCCGTGCAGCGGGTCTGGATCGCGGCGCAACGGCTCGGTCTTGCGGTGCAACCGGTCTCGCCCTTGTTCCTTTACGCGCGGCACCCCGACGAGCTGAAAGGGATTTCCCCGGATTTCGCGGATACACTTACCTCACTTCAGGGCCGTTTCCTGGACCTGCTGGGAGTGCCTGAACATGAGATCATGGCATTGGTGCTTCGCCTGAGCTACGCGGTAGCAGCCACGGTCCGCAGCAGGCGGCTTCCAGTGCCGGGCGCGGGCAACCGCAGCTAGCGCGATCGGAGATATGGTGCCTCGGCGAACGCTCGACTCACTGGTGACCCAGGTCGCCTCGGAGTTGATGGGCGTCGACGCCACGACGATGGTGGCGGCGAGTGAACGTGTGCTGGCCAGGCTGGTCGAGCATTTCGATGTCGATTTCAGCTACTTACGCCATACCGATAGAGAGCAGCGGGCGACCGTGCTCATCGCGGAATGGCCGCACCGTGGTGACATACCGGATCCGGATCCGCTGAAGATCGTGCATTTCGAACATGCCGATTCGGTATTCCGAGAATTGGAACACGCCACCGAGCCGATCATCGTGCGGCCGTCTCAGCAGTCCGCCGACTATCAGGAGACGATCCGGCGCTCCTCGGGCATCCCACAGGTCGCGATGGCCGCGGTGCCGCTGTTGTCGCGTGGCGAGTCGACCGGCGTGCTGGGATTCATCAAACAGGGCGATCGCGACTGGAGCACCCGGGAACTGAATGTGCTCAAGGCGATCGCCGCGCTCTTCGCCCAGCTGCAGGCGCGCGTGGTTGCCGAAGAACGATTGCGATATATCGCGCTGCACGACGATTTGACCGGGCTGGCGAACCGGCGGGCGCTGCTCGAACATATGGAAGAGCGACTCAAACCGGGCAGTCCCGGCCCGGTGGCCGCCTTCTTCCTCGATCTCGACCGGCTCAAAGCGCTCAATGATTTTCTCGGACATACCGCGGGGGACAATTTCATTCGCACACTCTCCTCGCGACTGCGGGAGAATCTCGATCCCAATGACATGATCGCCCGACTCGGTGGCGACGAATTCGTCATCGTTCCGGCCAAACCGATGGATGCGGTGGCCGCCGAATTGGAGGCGACGCGGATCCAGCAGCTTATCGGACGGCGGGTCACTGTAGGCGGGGAATCGGTCAGCCGTGGCGCGAGCGTCGGTGTAGCGGTGGGTATCCCCGGGGAGACCACGGTCGCGGATGTGCTGCGCCGGGCCGATCACGCGCTGCTGTCGGCGAAATCGGGCGGCGGCAACGGGGTCGCGGTCTTCACCGACGCCATGCGCGCGCAGTTCGAATTACAGGACGATGTGGAGCTGAATCTGCGCGGTGCGGTCTCCGACGGCTCGCTGCTGCTGCACTATCAGCCCGAGGTCGATTTGCGCACCGGGCGGGTGGTGGCGCTGGAGGCGCTGGTGCGCTGGTTGCATCCGACCAGGGGGCTGCTGCCGCCCGGTGCGTTCGTCACCGTCGCCGAGGCCACCAATCTTGCGGGTGAGCTGGGGCGTTGGGTGATTCGGTCGGCCTGTGCGCAGTTCGCCGAATGGCGCAGGCGGGGGCTGGCGGCGAATGTGGTGATGCGGATCAATGTTTCGCCGGTTCAATTGGTCAGCCTGGATTTCGTGGAGCGGATCGAGGATATTCTGCGGCTGTTCGGGATCGATGGCAGTTCGGTCTGCCTGGAGATCACCGAACATGTGGTCGTGCAGGATTTGGCGCGCACCCAGGTCACGCTGCGCGGACTCAAGCGAATGGGTGTGCAGATCGCTATCGATGATTTCGGCACCGGATACAGCTCGCTGTCGCATCTGAAGGCGCTTCCGGTCGATGCCGTGAAGATCGACCGCGGCTTCGTGCAGCGGCTCGGTGCGAGCACGGACGATCTGGCGATCGTGAAATCGATCATCGGGTTGGCCGGGTCGTTCGGGCTGGGTGTGGTGGGGGAGGGCGTCGAGACGCCGGTCGCCGCGCGGACTCTGGTCGGGCTGGGTTGCTATCGTGCGCAAGGGTTTCTGATCGCGCGGCCGATGCCCGCCGATGAGGTGGAGGCGCATCTGGCGGTCGGGCGCATCCCGCTGGATCTGGATCTACCTCGGGCAGGCCGCGGCACCACACGCGGGTGACCGGTATGTCCGGTCCGTGGCTGCTGATCGAAACGCTCGGTCTCGGCGCCGAGGAGCGTCGCTTGCGACCTCCCGGGTGTCGGCTGCTGCGCCGTCATACCCGTTAGCAGGGTCTTTCACGGGTGTTCATGCGGTGTTGGGCGCATCGGTTCCGGAGGGAACCCGATTGGCTGCACGATCGGCGATGTGCGCATCGTGCAACTGGCGAACTTCTACGGTCCGCGGTCGGGTGGGCTGCGCACCGCATTGCATCATCTGGGCGAGGGGTATGTCGCCGCCGGGCACGAGGTGGTGCTGATCGTGCCAGGACCGCGCCGGACCGAGGAGATCCTGCCGACCGGTGCGGTGCGGATAACCCTGCCTGCCTTGGCGATTCCGTGGACCGGCGGTTATCGGGCGGCGGATCCGCGCCGGGTGGCCGATGTGCTGGCCGGATTGCGTCCGGACGTGCTCGAGGTTTCGGATCGGCTGACGCTGCGAGGGTTCGGACGCTGGGCGCGCACCAGGGACGTGGCGAGCGTGATGATCTCGCACGAGCGCCTTGACCGACTGCTGGGCCAGGTCATGCCAGGGCCGGTGGCACGCCGATGCGCCGATATCGCCAACCGGCGCACCGCCGACGACTACGACATCGTGGTCTGCACGACGGAATTCGCGCGCGCGGAGTTCCTGCGCATCGATGCGCCCAATGTCGAACTGGTGCCGCTCGGAGTGGATCTGGAGCTGTTCAGCCCGCGCCGCCGCGACTATCGCTTGCGCGCCGATCTCGGCGTGCCAGGGCATCCGCTGCTCGTGCATTGTGGGAGATTGTCGGTGGAGAAGCGAGTCGATCGCAGCATCGAGGCGATCGGCGCGCTGCACAAGGCAGGCGTCGAGGCGCGGCTGGTCGTCGCGGGGGAGGGGCCGCGGCGCGAAGCCTTGGAGCGTCGCGCCCGTGCGCTACCGCCACTGACCGGTGGGCTGCCCGCAGTGCACTTCACCGGATTCATCACCGACCGGGCCATGGTGGCGAAACTGCTTGCGACCGCCGATGTTTCGCTGGCACCCGGCCCGCACGAAACCTTCGGCCTCGCCGCGCTGGAGGCTTTGGCCGCAGGTACCCCGGTCGTGGCCAGCCGATCCTCGGCGCTCGCCGATATCGTCACCGCCGAATGCGGCGCGGTCGCCGCCGATCGCCCGTCCGCCTTCGCTCGAGCGGTCACCGATGTGCTCGCGATGCCGACCGTCGGTCGTCGGAGGGCAGCGCGCAGCCGGGCGGAGCAGTTCACCTGGCCCAGGGCGGTCGCGGGGATGCTTGCGGTGCTCGGGCGGTAACCCGCCCGTACCTTCCCCACAGAATGCTCGCGGTCGTCGCACACCGTCGGTCGTCGGAGGGCAGCGCGCAGCCGAGCGGAGCAGTTCACCTGGCCCAGGCGGTCGCGGGGATGTTGGCGGTGCTCGGGCGGTAAACCGCCCGCACTTTCCCACAGAATACTCGCGGTTGTCGCCGGTCTTCGAAGGTGCCGCCGCCGGCTGGAGCAGTTCGCTCGGCCCAGGGCGGTGGCATGGAGCATTGCGGCGCACTGGCCGTCCCGCTTCGAACTCCGCGACTCGCTTACGCCGTATGAACATCGGAAGGTCACTGTTGCCGCGTACCCTGCGTGCAACCGATTCGGCCTATTCGAGATGGGATCCGGTGTGCTTGGTTTTGGGCGCAGGAAGACAGTGCGGGATGCGAAGGTGCTTGTCACCGGGGCGGCGAGTGGAATCGGCCGGGCGACCGCCCTGGCGGCCGCGGCTGGGGATGCCGAACTGGTGCTGACCGATATCAATGCCGAGGGCCTCGAGGATACGGTTCGCACCATCAAGGAGGCGGGCGGTACCGTGCTCGCCGCACGTGCTCTGGATATCACCGACTACGACGCGGTCACCGCCTTCGCCACCGATGTGCACGCCGAATTCGGCAGCCTCGATATCGTCATGAATATCGCGGGCACCTCTGCCTGGGGCACCGTCGAGAACCTCGAGCATCGCCACTGGCGCAAAATGGTGGATGTCAATCTGATGGGCCCGATCCATGTGATCGAGAACTTCGTGCCGCCGATGGTCCGGGCGAAACGCGGTGGGGCACTGGTGAATGTCTCTTCGGCGGCCGGAATCCTCGCGCTGCCATGGCATGCCGCCTACAGCGCGGGCAAATTCGGTATCCGCGGCGTCTCCGAGGTTTTGCGAGTCGATTTGCGGCGCCATGATATTTCGGTGCATCTGGTGGTGCCCGGCGCGGTGAACACACCGCTGGTGCAGAGCGTCGAGCTGGTCGGCGTGGACAGGGAGGATCCGAGGATAAAGCGACTCACCACGGCGTTCACCAAGCACGCCGCATCGCCGGAACATGTTGCGGCGGCGATCCTTCGCGGTATCGAGCGCAATCGGTTCCTCGTCTACACCTCCTTCGATATCCGGTTCGGCTATTGGTGGGCTCGCAAATTCGCCTACCCCTACGAATTCGTGATTCGCCGCACCAGCGATCGGTTCAGCAGGTTGCTGGCTTCGATGGGCAGTTGAGCGTCACATCGAGCACGCGGGCGCCCGGACCCTGTTCGCCGAGGCGGTCGTGTTCATTGACCAAACGGCAGCTGCCGAGTGACAGGCAGCCGCAGCCGATGCAGCCGGTCAGGTTGTCGCGCAGGCGAGTCAGCTGGGTGATGCGGTCGTCGAGGTCGGCCTGCCATGCGGTGGACAGCGTCTCCCAGTCGCGCCGAGTGGGGGTGCGGCCCTCGGGGAGTTTGTCCAGTGCTGCCCGGATTTCGCTCAATGGAATGCCGACCCGCTGGGAGATGCGGATGAAGGCGACGCGACGCAGCGTTTCGCGCGCGTATCTGCGTTGATTTCCGCTGGTGCGACGACTCGAAATGAGGCCTTCGCGTTCGTAGAAGTGCAACGCGGAGACCGCTACTCCGCTACGCTCGGACAGCTGCCCGGGGGTCAGCTCCTTCGCTCGCCAATCGGTTGTCGACATCACGCTCCTCCATTCACCTGAACAATACTTCAGGTTAGGGTGTGCTGGAGTCGGAATCGGAAGACAGCCAATTGCGTGCTCTTACGCCCTCGGCGAACTACGGTCGGATCATGGCAGCAGACGCGGTGCGGGCGGGGCACGATGGCGGTGCCGACGATGGGTTCGATGGTGTCGGCGAGCCGGGCGGTCGACTGGCGGTTACCTCGGAGGTCGGCACCTTGCGCACGGTGCTGCTGCACCGGCCCGGCGACGAATTGCGGCGGCTGACGCCGCGCAATAACGATCAACTGCTCTTCGACGGCATTCCGTGGGTCGAGCGGGCGCAGCAGGAGCACGACATCTTCTCCGGTGTGCTGCGTGAGCGCGGCGTCGAGGTGCTGCTACTCGCCGATCTACTCGCCGAAACCCTCTCGGTCAGCGGCGCGGCCCGCATCCAGGGCATCTCCGGCGCCGTCGACGCGCGCAAACTCGGGCATATGCTGGCCGACGAGCTCGCGGCCTTCCTGCGCGGCGTTCGGGCCAGGGATCTTGCCAATATCCTGATGGCCGGGATGACCTTCGACGAACTGCCCTTCGAAGGCGATAACACCTCACTGGTGCGGCGCATGCACCACGGCGCGGATTTCGTCATCGATCCGCTGCCGAATCTGCTGTTCACCAGGGATTCGTCATTCTGGGTCGGTCCGAGGGTGGCGATCACCTCACTCGCCCTGCCCGCCCGGATGCGCGAGACCTCGCTGACCGATCTCATCTACGCATTCCATCCGCGCTTCCTCGGCGTGCGGCGGGCCTACGAATCGCATACCGCGCCGATCGAGGGTGGTGATGTGCTGTTGCTCGCGCCGGGGGTGGTCGCGGTCGGTGTCGGTGAGCGCACCTCGCCCGCGGGCGCGGAAGCGTTGGCGCGCAGTCTGTTCGACGACAATCTCGCGCACACCGTGCTGGTCGTCCCGATCGCCCAGAGTCGCGCGACCATGCATCTGGACACCGTCTGCACCATGGTCGACACCGATGCCATCGTGATGTATCCGGCGGTGCGGGATTCGCTGTGCGCGTTCACGATTCATCGCGAGGACGCGGAGTCGGATGCCGATTTCGGCGGCGGCCGCAACGATCAGGCGCGGGTGAGTATGCGCGGCCCCGATCCGTTTCTGGCGGCGGCCGCGGAGGCGATGGGCATCGGCAAACTGCGGGTCATCGATACCGGACTCGACGGGGTCACCGCCGAACGCGAGCAGTGGGACGACGGCAACAACACCCTGGCGCTCGCGCCCGGCGTGGTCGTCGCCTACGAGCGCAACGATATGACCAACACGCGGCTCGAGGACGCTGGTATCGAGGTGCTGCGCATACCTGGCTCCGAATTGGGTTCCGGCCGTGGTGGACCGCGCTGCATGTCCTGCCCGCTGTCCCGCGATGACGTGTGAGCATGTGATGTTCACCATTACCGTGACCCACGACTCCTCGATACCGCCCTACGAGCAGCTGCGCCTCGGTGTCATCGCGCAGGTGCGCTCGGGTGAGTTGACGGCGGGGACGAAGATCCCGACGGTGCGAGCTCTGGCCGCGCAACTCGGACTCGCGCCGAATACGGTCGCTCGGGCGTATCGGGAACTCGAGGCCGATGGGGTGGTCGAAACCCGGGGCAGGCAAGGATCTTTCATCGCATCCTCCGGTGATCCGACCAAGGATCTGGCGGGCCGCGCCGCGACCGATTACGTCGCCGCCATTCGACGCCTCGGTCTCGATGACGAGGCCGCCTTGCAGTACGTCAGGTCGGCTCTGGAGGGGTAGTCATCAGCGCCAACTGGGCAGCCACAGATGGTCGTGCCAGTTGCCGGGGGTGATCGGCAGCGCGGTCAGAATCGGCCAGAGCCAGATGAAATTCGCGATCACCAGGCCGAGATAGATACAGACCGCGAGCAGTCCGAGGCTGCGCCGTTCACTCGGCACGGCGGGCAGATAGGTGCCCGCCGGACTTCGCGGTATTCGTACCGATCGGGCAGGGCCGAGGATATCGCCGCACACCAGCGCGATCCCCATCACCAGGAACGGCGCCAGCGGTACCGCGTAGAAGTAGTACATCTGCCGATCGAGGGTGAAGAACCAGGGAATGAGCCCGGCTCCGTACCCGGTGAGCACCGCCGCGTAGCGCCAGTCGCGACGGACCACACTGCGCCACAGCATCCAGCCCAGCACCGGGAAAGCGATCCACCAGATCGCCGGGGTACCGATCAGCATCACCGCCTTCACGCACTGGGTCTGACCGCAGCCGGTGACGCCGCTGTCGGCGTAGTAGTAGAGCATCGGCCGCAGCCCCATCGGCCAGGTCCACGGCTTGGATTCCCAGGGGTGATGGTTACCGGCCGAATTGGTCAGACCCTCGTGGAAGCGCAGCGTTTCGCCGCTGTAGTACCACAGCGAGCGCAGCGCATTCGGCAGGAACGACCACCGACCGTCGCGACCGACCTGATTGCCGACCGCATAGCGGAAGACACCGTCCTCACTGGCGAACCAGGCCCAGTAGCTGGCCAAATACACCCCGAGCGGAATCAGCACCAACGAATACAGCGCGGGTCCGACATCGCGCACCGCCGCGCCGACCCAGGGCCGTCGCACACCGTAGGCGCGCCGCGCTGAGACGTCGAAATAGACGCTCATGAGTCCGAACGCGAGGATGAAGTACATCCCGGACCACTTTGTGCCGCAGGAGAGTCCGAGCAGTAGCCCGGCGCCGAAACGCCACCAGCGCACTCCTAGTCGCGGACCCCATTCGCTCGCATTGATGCGACCCTCGTAGTCCACCTCGGCGATTCGGGCCCTGACCTCGTCGCGGTCCACGATCAGACAGCCGAAGGCAGCGGTGACCAGCACCCCCATGAAGATATCGAGCATGCCGATGCGCGAGGAGACGAAGGTCAGTCCGTCGGCGATCAGCAGAATGCCCGCGATCGCGCCGACCATGGTGGAGCGCGCCATCCGGCGCACGATCCGGATGACCAGCAGTACCAGGATCGTGCCCGCCAGCGCCGCGCTGAATCGCCAACCCCAGCCGTTGTAGCCGAACATCCACTCGCCCACCGCGATCAGCTGTTTGCCGATCGGGGGATGTACCACCAGTCCGTATGCGGGGTTGTCCTCGACGCCGCCGCCGGTGAGGACCTGCCAGGCCTGCGGCGCGTAATGCTTCTCGTCGAAGACCGGGGTGTAGGCGTCGGTCGGATAGTCCAACATGATGAACCGCGTCAACGCCGCGATCGCGGTGAGTACCGCGGTGACCACCCACCCCTGGAGCTTGTCGAGCGGCCCGAAGTCGGGCGATGGACGCAGGGGCGCGGGGCTCGACCAAGAGGGCAGGGCCCCGGCTATGGTCGCGCGCTGGTCGGTCACCTGGGTCACGCCCCGATCGTATGCTGTGCGCGCCGCCGTGACCCGCACCGGTGAGCGCGCCGCAGCGCGAATCACACCCTGAACTGCATTCACGGATTTTTCCATCAGTGCCGCCATTCGATACCGAAATCTGCGGGGTGCGGCGGAGATGGAATTGGATGGCCGCGGCGGTCTGCGGCGTGGTCGGCGGCATCGGGCCGATACGCTGCGTTGGAACTACGCGGTCGAGGGAACAGGAGCATTGTGGCGGACCAGGTGGGTCGATTGGTGCTCGCGGCGACGCCGATGGGTGAGGTCGGTGATGCCTCACAGCGGCTACGCGAGGCGCTCGGCTCCGCCGATATCGTCGCGGCCGAGGACACCCGGCGCACCCGTGCCCTGGCAAAGGCCCTGGATGTGGCGATCACCGGGCGGGTCCTTCGCTTCGATGACCACGTGGAGTCGGCGAAGATTCCCGCGCTGCTCGATGACATCGAAAGCGGCCGCACGGTACTGCTGGTGACCGATGCGGGCATGCCGTCGGTGAGCGATCCGGGCTATCGCATGGTGGTGGCCTGTGTGGAGCGTCAACTGCCGGTCACCTGCCTGCCGGGACCGTCGGCGGTGACCACCGCCCTGGCGCTGTCCGCGCTTCCGGTGGAGCGCTTCTGCTTCGACGGATTCGCACCGCGTAAATCCGGTCAGCGTCGAGAGTGGTTGCGCACCTTGCTCACCGAGCCGCGCGCCTGCGTATTCTTCGAGGCGCCGCACCGGCTCGCCGACTGCTTGGCCGATGCGGTCGAAGTGCTCGGCCCGGACCGGCGGGCCGCGGTCTGCCGGGAACTGACCAAGACTTATGAGGAAGTCGTGCGCGGCAATCTCGGCGAACTCGCCGCTTGGGCGGTCGATGGGGCGCGCGGTGAAATCACCGTCGTCCTCGAAGGCGCCCAACCTGTCGCGGCCGATCCCGCCGATCTGGTCGACCAGGTGGAATCGCTGACCGCCGAGGGTATTCGCCTCAAGGACGCGTGCGCCCAGGTGGCCGCCGCGACCGGTGTTTCCCGCCGCGAACTGTACGACGCGGTGCTGACCGCACGCCGCGACGGCGGTGACAGTTCCTAGCGCGACTCGCCATCGCCGACACTCCCGGGCAGCCGGATGGGGAGTGTCATAGTGCTATCGATCACGGGCGCGACGATGATCGGTGTCATGACCTCTT
Organism: Nocardia sp. NPDC050630; assembly: GCF_044457245.1. NCBI lineage: Bacteria > Bacillati > Actinomycetota > Actinomycetes > Mycobacteriales > Nocardiaceae > Nocardia > Nocardia sp. NPDC050630. The sequence goes on along the minus strand of NZ_JBITGN010000015.1, from coordinate 179,650 downwards.
TGGAAAGCAAGGCGAAGGCGTTTCTCGAATTGCACGTGCCGGGCAACCCCGGTGTCTTTCCGACGGTGTGGGATGCGTGGTCGGCGAATGTCGCTGTCGCGGCGGGATTCTCGGCGCTGACCCTGGGCAGTCATCCGGTCGCCGATTCGGTCGGGCGCAGCGATAAGGAAGGAATGACGTTCACGGAGCTGTTGACCCGCGTCCGTCAGATCACCGGCGCGGTCGACGTTCCGGTCTCGGTCGATATCGAATCCGGCTACGGGCTCGAGCCCGCGCAGCTGATCGAGGGGCTGCTGGATGCGGGTGCGATCGGCCTCAATGTCGAGGACACGGTGCACAGCGAGGGCGGCCGGTTGCGCACGCCGGAGGAGCATGCCGATTTCGTGCGCGGTTTGCGGCAATTCGCCGACGCGGCGGGCGTGCATGTGGTGATCAATGCGCGCACCGACCTGTTCATGCGTGAGGACGGTGACGCGAGCGACCGCGTTGATCGCGCCATCGCGCGCCTGCGGCTGGCCGCAGCGGCGGGTGCGGATTCGCTGTTCCCGGCGGGTCGGCACTCCGATACCGATATGCGCAGGTTGACCAGCGAATTGCCGCTGCCGATCAGCGTTGTCGGGCTGCCCGATAAGTCGGATAAGGCCGTCTTCGCCGAACAGGGCGTCGGCCGCATCACCTTCGGCCCCATGCTGCAGTGGGCGCTGACCGCCGAGATCAATCGGCTGCTCGACCGCTGGAAGTAGGTTCCTGGAAGCTCGGCCGAACCTGAAGCGCTACCGCTTTATCGGCGGTAGCGCTTCAGTGATGCGGTGATCTTCGTGTTGAGCGGCGCCAATGAGCTCGGTCAGCAGATCGTCCGGGCACAACTCCTAGTGGTCACCCCAGCAGCAGTCTTGCTATCCCAGATGCGGTAGCTCGTGCTACATCTTCTATTGATTACTTCTTCGGCTCCACGTAGCGGGGGTAGACCGCTTCGGGCTCCGGCAGCGGGGTGCCGGGGACCAGCGAGGTCGGGATATCAGCGAACGAACGGTTCTGCGTGGCAAGCAGATCCAGGATCTTGCCCGCCGATTCCGGCATGACCGGCTGCACCAGAATCGCCACGATGCGCAGCAGTTCGATGGTCACATACAGCACCGTCGCCTCGCGGGCCAGCGACTCCTCGGTGCCGGCCTTGGCCAGCGCCCATGGTGCTTCCGCGGAGAAGTAGCGGTTGGCCTCACCGAGCGTCAACCAGATCGCCTCCAGCGCCAAATGCATTTGCTGGGCGTCGAATTCGGCGCGGCAGTGCTCCAAAAGACCATTGGCGCGGTCGAGCAGCGCGCGATCGGCCTCGGTGAATTCGCCCGGCGTCGGCACCACACCGCCGCAGTCGCGCGCGACCAGCTTCAGGCTGCGCTGCACCAGATTTCCGAATTCATTGGCCAGATCGGTATTGACCCGACCGACGATCGCCTCGTGGCTGTAGCTGCCGTCCTGACCGTAGGAGATCTCGCGCAGCAAGAAGAAGCGCACCGCGTCGACGCCGTATTCATCGACCAGCGCGAGCGGGTCGACCACATTGCCGACCGACTTGGACATCTTCTCGCCCTTGTTGTACAGGAACCCGTGTACGAAAACGCGTTTCGGCAATTCGATCCCGGCCGACATCAGGAACGCGGGCCAGTACACGGTGTGGAACCGGGTGATGTCCTTACCGATGATGTGCACATCGGCGGGCCAGAAGCGCTGGAACGCAACCGATTCCGTATCCGGGAAACCTACGCCAGTGATGTAGTTGGTGAGCGCGTCCACCCATACGTACATCACATGATCGGGATGGCCGGGTACCGGCACGCCCCAGTCGAAGGTGGTGCGTGAAATGGACAGATCCTTCAGACCCGCCTTCACATAACTCACCATCTCGTTGCGAGCCGTTGCGGGCGCGATGAATTCGGGATGTTCGTCGTAGAGCGCGAGCAGCTTGTCCTGGTAGTTCGACAGCCGGAAGAAGTAGTTCGACTCCTCGGTCCAGGTGACCGGCGTCTTCGACTCGGTCGAGATCCGGGTGCCGTCCTCGAGCAGTGTCGTTTCTTCCTCGGTGTAGAAAGCCTCGTCGCGCACCGAGTACCAGCCCGAGTAGTTGTCCAGGTAGATATCGCCGTTGGCGAGCATCCGCTCCCAGATCGCGGCACTGGCCACCTGATGGTCGTCATCAGTGGTGCGGATGAAGCGGTCGTAGGAGATGTCGAGTGTCTTGTCCAACGCCTCGAACACATCCGAGTTGCGCGCGGCGAGCTCCTCCACCGGCACCCCCTCGGCGACCGCGGTCTGCTGCATCTTCTGCCCGTGCTCATCGGTGCCGGTCATGAAGAAGACGTCATAACCGTCGAGCCGCTTGAAGCGGGCGAGGGCGTCGGCCGAGATGTATTCGTACGCATGCCCGATGTGCGGCGCACCATTCGGGTATGCGATGGCCGTTGTGATGTAGAAGGCGGGGCGGTCAGCTGCGGTCATGGTGCATCTACTGTAATGCGCGTGGATTCCGACGCTCACGTGAATATCCCCCGAGGTGATGGTCGCCGTCGCGCGCCCGCGTTCTGGTGCGCCGGAGTCTGCCGATGAGCGAGCGAGCGATGTCTCGGCGCCCGGCGGGCGCGACGGAGCCGAGCGTCGGCGAGGCGGAGTCGTGAGCGCCAAACGACCCGCGCCCGAGCTGCCGGAACCGCTCGCGCCGCTGGTGGACGCGCATACCCATCTGGATGCCTGCGGGGCGAGCGATGCGGACTCGACCGCCGTGATCGTGGACCGGGCGGCCTCGGTCGGGGTCGGCCAGGTGGTGACTGTCGCCGACGATTTGGCCGCGGCACAGTGGGCCGTACAGGCCGCGAATTGGGATCGACGGGTCTTCGCCGCCGTGGCGCTGCATCCGACGCGGGCGAATGCGCTCGATGATGTGGCCAAGGCCGAACTGGAGCGTTTGGCCACCGACCCGCGCGTGGTGGCGATCGGCGAAACCGGTCTTGATTACTACTGGCCGGGCAAGTTGGCGGGCTGCGCCGATATCGAGGATCAGGTCGAAGGCTTCCGCTGGCATATCGACCTGGCCAAACGGCTGCGCAAACCGCTGATGATCCACAACCGCGAGGCGGACCACGATCTGCTGACGGTATTGCTGGACGAAGGCGCTCCGGAAACCGTGATCTTCCATTGCTTCTCCTCGGACACCAATATGGCGATGGCGTGCGTGGCGGAGGGCTACATCCTCAGCTTCTCGGGCACCGTGAGTTTCAAGAATGCGCATGAATTGCGCGAGGCCGCCAATGTGGTGCCCGATGAGCAGATCCTGGTGGAAACCGATGCGCCGTATCTCACGCCGCATCCATTCCGTGGCGCTCCCAACGAATCGTATTGCCTTCCCTACACGGTGCGTGCCCTAGCGGAATTGCGCGGACAAGATGCTGTGGTCCTCGCCGAAATCACCACAGCCAACGCCCGCCGCATCTACGGCATCTGAATTCCGGACCCGGTCTAATCGCGAGTGGGTTCGCAATTTCACCTGATCTTGTTTCACATTTCGCCAGCGGGTGTGTTCTAGGTCACTCCGGTCGGCCTATTTTGTGATTTACCTGCGGCGTCGATATCCCTTTGTAATATTGATACCCGCGGTTCGTAACACTACGGTTGTCGACCGCTGACCCCTTCGTTATCGTACTGTGATCATGTCTCCATTCTCGAGGATCAACCAGTCCCGCTCGCCGCTGCTGTACGCGGCGGTCGCGGCGCTGCTGGTGACGCTGATCGTCGGTGCCGCGATGGCAATCGTCAACCGCAAGACGGTCACGGTCGTCGTGGACGGTGAGCAGATGACGCAGACCACCATGTCGCGCAACGTCAGCGGAGTGCTGAAGGCCGCGGGTTTCGATGTGAACGATCGTGACCTGGTCCGGCCCGCGCTGGCCGCGGCGATTACCGATGGTGCGACCATCACCTACAACCGGGCACGCGAGGTCGCGATCTCGCTGGACGGCAAGGCCGAGAAGGTGTGGTCGACGGGTCTGACCGCGGGGGATGTGGTCGACCAACTGCATCTGCCCCGCGAGGTATTCGTTTCCCCGGCACGCAACGAGAGGTTGCCGCTCGAAGGCGCCGCGCTGCAGATCGCCAGCCCGCGTTCGGTATCGCTGCTCGATGGCATCGGCAATCCGGTCGATGTTCGCCTGGCCGCGCCGACCGTCGGTGAATTCCTTGCCGTCGCGGGAATTCCGCTGATCGAGCAGGACAGCGTCTCGCCCGCCGCGACCACGCCGCTCACCGATGGGCTGCGGATCGTGGTCACCCGCCAGCGGGTCGAGAACAAGGTCGAGACGGTGCCGCTGGATCCGCCGGAGGATGTGATCGAGGATCCGACGCTGAATATGAGCCGGACCGTGGTGGAGAGCCAAGGCGCACCCGGCCTGCAGGACGTGACGTTCGCGGTCACCATGGTCAACGGCCAGGAGGTCAGTCGGCGGCAGATCGCCTCCAATGTGAAGGTGGCGGCTCAGCCGAAGACCGTCCGCAAGGGCGCCAAGCCCGGCACCGAGGTGCCGCCGGTGCGCGACGGCGATATCTGGGATGCACTGGCCCGCTGCGAATCCACCGGTAACTGGGGTATCAATACCGGCAACGGGTACTACGGGGGTATCCAATTCGACCAGGGCACCTGGGAACGCCAGGGCGGCCTCAAGTACGCCCCGCGGGCGGACCTGGCCACCCGCGAAGAACAGATCGCGATCGCCGAAGTGACCCGCGCCCGTCAGGGCTGGGGTGCATGGCCCGCTTGCACCAGTCGCCTGGGCATCGGCGGATAGCAGCGAGCGGGTTGATACCTTGTCGGGCGTGTCCGAACCCGATATTTCCGCTCGTGGGAGTGCTGCTTTGCTCGGACCCGCCGAGGTGCGGGCGCTGGCCGAGCGACTCGGCGTGCGGCCGACCAAGCAGCTCGGACAGAACTTCGTGCATGACGCCAATACGGTGCGGCGGATTGTCGCGGCGGCCGGGGTGGGGCGCGGGGATACGGTGCTCGAGGTCGGGCCGGGACTCGGTTCGTTGACATTGGCGCTGCTCGATGTGGTGGATTCGGTGGTCGCGGTCGAGATAGATCCGGTACTGGCGAAACATCTTCCGGTGACCGTCGCGGATCGCGCGCCGGATCTGGCCGGGCAGTTGACCGTCGTGGAAGCCGATGCGCTGCGGATTCGTGCGGACGACCTGCCCGCGGCACCAACGGCACTGGTGGCGAATCTGCCCTACAACGTCGCCGTGCCGGTGCTGCTGCATCTGCTCGCCGAATTGCCCAGCATCACAACCTCATTGGTGATGGTGCAGGCCGAGGTCGCGGACCGCCTCGCCGCCGAACCCGGCAGCCGCGTTTACGGCGTACCGAGCGTCAAGGCGGGCTTCTTCGGTGCCGTGCGCCGCGCGGGCGCGGTGGGCACCCAGGTGTTCTGGCCGGTGCCCCGCGTCGAGTCCGGGCTGGTCCGCGTCGAGCGCTATGCCGAACCGCCCTGGCCGATGGACGAGGCGCATCGCCGCCGCGTCTTCGGGGTCGTCGATGCCGCCTTCGCTCAGCGCCGCAAAACCCTCCGCGCCGCCCTCGGCCATTGGGCGGGTTCCCCTGCCGAAGCGGAGCGCCGCCTGGTTGCCGCCGGAATCGACCCGACCGCCCGCGGCGAAACCCTGGACACCGCAGCCTTCGTCCGCCTCGCCGCCCAGGCGTAACTCGCGTCGCGGCGGCATGTTTCGCCAAGTTGCCATGAGATTCGACCCGCTCGGGTGCTGCCTTGCTTTCCCGCCGTAACTTCGCCCGGGCGGCGTCGACTGGCTGCCATCGGGTTTCGGTCTGCCGCCGCTGTGGATGATCAGGCTGGACTGGTCGGTTTCTGTTGCTGGTGAGGCGGGATCGTGCACCGCGTCATCCGCCCGGCTCGCTTGCCGGGATATCGCCGAAGTGAAACAGATTGTGGATAACGAACTTTTGCCTTGTTGGGCCGCGAAACCGGATTCATGTGCTGTGGCAATTAATTCATGCGTGTCGTCACGGTCTGCGTGTCGAATGGAAAGTGCAGGTCAACGCACCGAATGTCAGCTCGGCGACGCGCTGGCCGGCGCATGCGGTCAGGGGTGACCGCCGCCCGAATGGTGTCCACCATCGGATGTGGATGGCGCTGTGGATGATTCGATGCGCGCGGTGAACTCGGCGGTATGCACCACGCCGCCGTGGGAGAAGTCTAGATACAGCCGAATTGCGCCCGCACTCGGGGTCTGGGCACGGAAGCCGACCTCCGGACCCGTTGGTGTGCGACAGATTTCACCTTGCGGATGATGTGCAGGGAGGAAAGGTCGTTGGCGTGCAAGAGCGCAGATGCGCGTACGCGCCGGGATACGGCTCGAGGTCCGCTACCGGCGCGCCGGTCAGGTGAACAAGGTCACTGCCCGCAGTGCTCGAGGCTCCCGCCATGCCTACTCGGTATCCGTCCACCGTTGCCGTTCGGGATGCGGGTGGGAGTGGCTGCGGCTCAGTCTGAGGTTTGTCAGGGTGTAGCTGGATCGCGAATCCGGCAGCCCGGTGCCTTCAGTATGTGCGCCGTGGTCCGGTGTCGCCCTGTCGGACCCCCTTAGGACCCGATACGGGCGCGACACCGAACAGTGCGACGAGACCGCCGCCGACCGCGGCGAATCTCAGCCGGGTCTACATCAGACGGCGACTTCGTATCCCGCCTCGTCGACGGCGGCGACGATATCGGCGTCGGCGAGCGGGGCGGCGCTGTCCACCCGAACCGCACCGCTGGCAAGGTCGACGTCCACGCTGGTCACGCCATCGATCTTGCCGATCTCCGTCTTGACCGAGTTGACGCAGTGTCCGCAGGTCATCCCCGTGACGGTGTAAGTGCTCGTGGCCATCTCCGACTCCTTCGGTCATACGGTGCGGGGGTATATCCCCGACGCCTAGAACATACCCCCGGCGGGTATCGAACGCAAGTGGGGGTGCCCTGTCGTTCCGCGGGTTCGTTGACTAGTCGCTACGAACATCCGGATAGTTCCCGGTCCGGCTGACTCGGTCACGAACGGCGGAAGACCAACCGTGCGTGGCCATTTCGGCAACCCGCTCCAATTCGGCGCGCCCTGCGCCGTCCCTGGCCGCCTGTGACATGCCCTGCATAACGGTGCTGACATACCGTGCGAGCGTCGCCGCATCGGCATCCGGTGGCAACAAGCCCGCATCGATATCGGCCTGGATGCGCTCGGTAAAAGCCGCCATATTCCGATTGCGAAGGGTGCGCAGCATTTCGGCGATCTCGGTGTTGGTGGTGTTGAGGCCCGCGCTGGTCACCAGGCAGCCGTGCGGGCAATCGGGACGGGTGTACTCCGTCGCCGCCGCGCGCAGAATGCGGCGCACCACCGCCTCGGCGGTCGGCTCTTCGGCGAGCGCGCGTGGAATGAAACTGCCATAGCGCGCACCGAAGACCTGCACCACCTCGTCGAACAGCGTCGCCTTATCGCCGAATGCGGCATACAGACTCGGCGCGCCGATGCCCATCGCCGCGGTCAGATCGCCGATCGAGGTCGCCTCGTAACCGCGCTCCCAGAACAGCCACAGTGCCTTTTCCAGCGCGGCGTCGCGGTCGAACGAGCGGGGGCGCCCTCTGGCCGGTGCACTCATATCGTCATTTTATAGCGGTCACTAGAGAACGTGCTAACGTTCTTTATGTAGTGACCGCTAGAGAAAGGGGCCCGTCATGGGTGCGCAATCCGGCCGACTCGAGGGCAAGACCGCGCTGGTCACCGGTGCCAGCCGCGGCATCGGCCGGGCCATCGCGCAGCGACTTGGCCGGGAGGGCGCGCGCGTCGCCGTGCACTACAACGGCAACGAGCAGGCGGCGAAGGAAACCGTCGCGGCCATCGAGGCGGCGGGCGGTTCCGGCTTCGCGATCAAGGCCGAACTCGGTGTGTCCGGCGATGCGGCGGCGCTGTGGTCCGCATTCGACGCACACGCCGACGGCGTGGACGTCATCGTCAACAACGCGGGCATCGACGGCATCCGCGAACCGATCGGCGGCACCGATGAGGCCGCCTTCGACCGGGTCTTTGCCGTCAATGCGAAGGCGCCGTTCTTCGTCACCAAGTTGGGCCTGGATCGACTGCGCGACGGCGGCCGCATCGTCAATATCTCCACCGGCCTCACGCACGGAGCGAGAATGCCGCAGCTGATCGCCTACACGATGACCAAGGGTGCGATCGATACCTTCACCCAAACGCTGGCAAAGGAACTCGGCGCACGCGGTATCACGGTGAATGCCGTGGCGCCGGGTGTGATCGATACCGATATGAATGCCAACTGGTTGCGCAATAGTGAGACCGAGGCGTTGGTGGCGGGATGGTCGCCCTTGAATCGTGTCGGCCAGCCCGGTGATATCGCGGATATCATCGCTTTTCTCGCCTCCGACGATTCGCGGTGGGTTACCGGCCAGTGGATCGATGCCACCGGCGGGGCGCTGCTGTAACCGTCCGACGCATGGGCGGTGAATGTCTCATCTCGAGCTGAGCACCTGTCGTACCCACGGGATAGGCTTGAGCACCGTGTTGTCAGTTGTGCCAAGTCCCGTCATCGTGCGCGCGCCATCCAAGGTGAATCTGCACCTAGGCGTCGGTGACGTGCGCGCGGACGGCTATCACGATCTGACCACGGTGTTCCAAGCCCTCTCGCTCAGCGATGATCTGGAACTCGCACCCGCCGCGTCGTTGACCGTGCGGGTCAGCGGCGAGGGCGCCGACGATGTACCGACCGATCGCACCAATTTGGTGTGGAAGGCCGCCGTGCGCGTCGCCCATCTGGCCGGCCGCGCGCCGCTGGTGGAAATCGCCATCAACAAGGGCATTCCGGTGGCCGGTGGCATGGCGGGCGGGAGTGCGGATGCGGCCGCGGCGCTGGTAGGCCTGAACGCACTCTGGGATGTCGGGTTGACTCGCGAAGAATTGTTCGCCGTCGCAACCGAACTCGGCAGCGATGTGCCGTTCGCGCTGCACGGTGGAACGGCGCTCGGCACCGGCCGGGGCGAGCGACTGCTTCCGGTGTTGTCCCGCAATACTTTTCACTGGGTGCTCGCGCTGGCCAAGGGTGGGTTGTCCACGCCTGCGGTCTTCACCGAACTCGACCGACTACGCGAGCTCGGCAGTCCGCCCCGGCTGGGTGAGCCGCAGGCGCTGATGCAGGCGCTCGCCTCCGGTGACCCGAAACAACTTGCGCCCCTGCTGGGTAACGATTTGCAGGCCGCCGCGCTGTCGCTGAAGCCGGAGTTGCGACGAACATTGCGCGCGGGCGTCGGTGCGGGGGCGCTAGCCGGGCTCGTCTCCGGCTCCGGTCCGACCTGCGCATTCCTCTGTGACAGCGAGGACGGCGCGGTGGCGGTCGCGGCCGAGCTCGCGGGTGCGGGCGTGTGCCGCAGCGTGCGCACCGCCAGCGGACCGGTATCCGGCGCTCGGGTCATCAGCAGCGGCACGCCCGGCAAGCGCTGAAGGTTCGGCCTCGACCACTAGGTCGCGCCCGACCGTGACCGTCGGTGTGTTTCGCTGACTATGCGATCACGTCGGCGAGGCGGTCGACTTGGTCGGCGTCGCGGCCGTAGCAATAGAGCATGACCTCGTCCGCGCCCAGATCCTCGAATTGGCCTATGGCCGTGCGGATCTCGGCGGGGGTGGTGAGCATTCCGGCGAGCATGAACTCGGCGCGGCCACTGAATTCGTAGTACGCGCCCATCGAGGCGCGGGCGTCTTCGATCAGGTCTGGTGCACCGAGTGCGACATTGACTTGGGCGACAATGCGGGGCGCGCCGTCGCGGCCGTGTTCCTTCCACGAGCGGCGAGCGAGGTCGAACAGGCCACCGGCCCACGACGGTGCGGCAGCCGCGAGAAAGCCGCCACCCCAACGGCCAACGCGATCGATGGCGGCGGGCTGGAAGCCGCCGAAGAGCAACTCCGGTCCCTCCGGACGCAGCGGCGCGGGACCGATCGGTCCGCAGTCGGTGCCGTACGGCTGGCCCGACCACAGGCGGCGCATGATCTCCAGCTGTTCGTCCAGACGACGGCCGCGGGAGCGCAGCTCGGTGCCGGAGGCGATGTGATCGTCCTCGCGACCACCAACACCGAGGCCGAGCACCAGGCGGCCGCCGGACATGCGATCGAGGGTGGCGGCCTGCTTGGCGAGCAGCGTCGGCTCGCGCAGCGGCGCGATGAGCACCTCGGTCTGCACCTTGATGCGGTTGGTGGCACCGGCGATCATGCCGAGCGCGACCAGTGGTTCGGGATTGTCGTAGACGAGCCGGTCGAGCAGGCCGAGCGTGGAGAACGGCCCCGCGTCGGCGCGGCGCGCCCAGTCGAGCAGGGCGGCGGGATCGGAGATGGGCAGACCGAGTCCGACATGCATGAGAACCTCCAGGGGTAGTGGAAATCGTGCCGCCCACTCACCTCGGCTTCGAGGCAGGGCTCCCATTCTGCGGCTGTGTCTCAGGAGCGCCGTAACATCGTTCGTAACGAACGCTGTTCGCTGCGGTCGACTGTAAACGAACGCCGTTCGTCATGCAAGTCGCGAAGTTCTCCGAAAGGGCGACGCGTTCGGTGGGGCGACGGTGGGTTCGGCGTGCTCGGTACGCTTGCGCGGGGCGAGTACTCGCCCGGCGCATGACTCGGAAGGATCCATGTCCAACCTGATCAATCTCGAACAGGTCTCCAAGAGCTTCGGCATCAAACCGCTCCTGGACAATGTTTCGCTCGGCATCCACGCGGGCGAGCGAATCGGTGTCGTCGGCCTGAACGGCGGCGGCAAGACCACCCTGTTGGAGGTGCTGACCGGGCTGGAGCCGCCAGACAGCGGCCGGGTGAGCCGGGTCGGCGGGCTGCGCATGGCGGTGGTCACCCAGCGCGGCGTACTTCCGGTCGGCGCGACCGTTGGATCCGTCGTGCTGGCCGGATTGGCCGATGACGCGATGCCCTCCGGCGCGAGCGACGGGCACGGAGGCGGTGGCTTGCGTGACGGCGCAGGGTCCGAGGAGCGCCGAGATGATTACGGCGTCGCCGAACACGAATGGGCCTCGAACCCCCGCATCCGTTCGGTAATGGCGGGTATCGGCATCGATGGCCTCGGCCTGGACACTTCGGTCGACAATCTCTCCGGTGGCGAGCGCCGCCGCGTCGCACTGGCCGCCGCGCTGGTCCGCGACCTGGATCTGCTCGTCCTCGACGAGCCAACCAACCACCTCGATGTCGAGGGCGTGCAGTGGCTGGCCCAGCATCTGCTCGAGCGCCGCAGCGCGCTGGTGGTCGTGACCCACGATCGCTGGTTCCTCGACACGGTCGCCACCAACACCTGGGAGGTCGTCGGCGGCAAGGTCGAAAGTTATGAAGGCGGTTACGGCGACTGGATTTTCGCACGCGCCGAGCGGGCGCGGCAGGCCGATGCCTCCGAGGCCAGGCGCGCGAATCTGGCGCGCAAGGAGTTGGCCTGGTTGCGCCGCGGTGCGAAGGCCCGCACCTCCAAGCCGCGCTATCGGGTGGAGGCGGCCGAGGAGCTGATCGCCGATGTGCCGCCGCCGCGCGATAGCGTCTCGTTGGCCGCATTCGCGCGAAAGCGCCTCGGTCGCGTCGTTATCGAACTCGAGGATGCCACCCTCACCACCCCGGACGGCCGCGAGTTGGTCCGCGATTTGACCTGGCGCCTGGCGCCGGGCGAGCGAGTCGGCCTGGTCGGTGTGAACGGCTCCGGCAAGACGACCCTGCTACGCACGCTGGCCGGTGCCGTCGAACCCGCGGCGGGCAAACGCATTCAGGGGCAGACGGTACAGATCGGTTGGCTACGTCAGGAACTCGACGACCTACCGACCGATCTTCGCGTGCTGGAGGCGGTGCAGCAGATCGCTCAGCGAATCATGCTGGGCGATAAGGAAATCTCCGCTGGCCAGCTGGCCGAGCGTCTCGGCTTCACCCCGGCCCGTCAGCGCACCCCGGTCGGCGATCTATCCGGTGGCGAGCGCCGCAGGCTGCAACTGACCCGAATCCTGATGTCGGAGCCGAATGTCCTGCTCCTCGACGAGCCGACCAACGACCTGGACATCGATACCCTGCAACAACTGGAAGACCTGCTCGACAACTGGGCCGGCACGCTGGTCGTGATCAGCCACGACCGCTATCTGATCGAGCGCATCTGCGACTCCACCTGGGCCCTGTTCGGCGATGGAAAGCTCACCAATCTCCCCGGCGGCATCGACGAATACCTGAAAAAGCGCGCCGCATCGAGCTCCGCCGCAACGCGATCCACCGACTCCAAGTCCGCCGAAGCTCCCGCCACCGACTCGGCCGCCTACCGCGCCGCCCGCAAGGAGCTGGCAAAACTAGAGCGCACCATGGACAAACTCACCGAACGCGAGCAACGCCTGCACACTGCCCTCGCCAACGCCGCCACCGAGCCCGATAAACTCATCACCCTCGGCACCGAACTGAAGCAGGTCCTCGCCGAAAAAGAAGCTGCCGAGGAGCGCTGGCTAGAACTCGCCGACGGCGCCTGACCAGGCCCGAGAGATGGCGGCCTGCGTTGTTCGATTTTCCGTCGACGGTAGTCGACATGCCGTAGACATCGGCCTTTCGAGCCCGCATTTCGCTACGCCGATGGGGCCGGACAACCTTTGACTGCGCGGCGGCGGACTCGGTGCGGCGGCTAGTCGGTGCCGGAGGCGCGGCCGTCTTGGACCACAACCGGCAGGCAGGTTTGTACGAAATCGGCACCGAAGCCGGTGAGTGAGATGCTGCGGTAGTAGACCTTGGTGCCGAAACCGGAACGCTTCAATACTTCTCGGACCGGGGATTGGGCCTCGAGGAGTTGGTAGCGGTTCGGGTTTCCCACCGGTTCCTTGACGAATTCGATCAGGCCGAGCCGGCGCAGGTTGGGCAGATACTGCTGGATCCGATTGGGGAAGCGCAGCCCCGCATGCTCTCCGATCAGGTTGAGTCCGGAGATGATTCGCTCGACACCGATGCCGCGCGGTCGTCCGGCGCGAATATCGATCGATGGCTGCGGACCGTCGAGGTGCAGGAAGCGCAGGATGCGTGCCTCATCGGGGGTCAGCTCCTCGAGCATGCGCGCGAAGGCCGGGTGGGTTTCGTGGTGCTCACCCTGCGTACTGGCCGACAGCCGCAGCAGTGCGGCCCCCTGCTCACGCAAAGTGGGAACGGCATCGGGCGCGGGCTGTTCGGGCGTCACGGGCAGACGCAATGCACGCCGCACCGCGTCACGAACCTCGGCCTCCGCCTCGGCGAGCACTTCACGCGGGGGATTCCCCGCGATACTGCCGCGCACCACGGTGGCCCCGACGCCGAGGGCGGTGTCGATGCTCCACGCGGTCACCTCGGCCGCCGCGCTCACCGCGACGCGGGCGACCCCGGTGGTCGCGCGAACGGTTTTGCGGACCGAGCTCACCTGCCGCTTCCGCTCGACCGCGCCGAGCGGCAACCGGGCGATCTCGGTCGACTGCTCGGATATCGACGACTCGGAAGTTCTTGGGGTTTCGGCCACTTCGGACTGCTCGGTTCGCGCTGAGCCCTGCCCGGCGGCCCGCGGATCGTCGCCGTCAGCTTCCGTCATAGCCATGTTGTCGCCACTCCCGTTCCGAAGATCAGGATGTGAGCGTATCCGGCGAAGAGCCCCAACACGCCGCCATGCAGAAAAAGGAGCCATTCGTCCTGTTTGATGGCCGCTCGCAGCATATCCACGAAGTCGGGGGGCGATAGGGCCGACATCTGTTTGGCGATGTAGTCGTTGATTTGTCTGCCCTGCTGGATGTTGAAGTCCGGATCCGCGAAGGCGATCGGCGCGATGGTCATCGCCTCGGTGGTCAGCGTCGACTGCAGTGAGTCGTACTCCCGGCTGCCGAGCATGAACTTCACCGCCGGTCGCGCCGGCCCGAGCGCCCGGTCCGCGGCGGGGCGCAGCGTGTCCTCGAGCATCTGCATGGTCCGGTCCGAGCGTGGGCCGTTCAGCAGTTCGTCACCGATATTGGCGACGGTCATCACCTGGCTGGAGACCAATTCCGCGTAGCCGTCGGTGATTTCGAGCTGCCGCTTGATCAGCAGACCCTGCCGCCACGGGCACCACCACTTCGGGTAGGCGGGCGCGAAGATCATATTCAGACCGATCCAGTTGACCACCCAGCCGATGATGACGCCGCCGACCGGCAGCACCACCAGCGTCGACCAGCCGGTCACATGCAAAACAGCGACCAGCACCACACCCATCGGCGCGCCGAAGTAGAAGCCGAAGTTCTGCATGAAGCGCAGTTCCTTGGCCCCGAGCACCTGGAAAAGGGTGTTGAGCAGATGCGGACGCGCCTGGAAATAACGGATGACCATCTGCTTGACGTCGAGCAGCTGATCGATATTGGCGCCCAATTCCTCGGTCAGCTCGCGCAGAATATCGGGCAGCTGCTGGCGGACTCGCGCGTGAATCATGTCGCGCACCCCGGTCGGCAGGTTGTACCAGAGTTGCGGATGCTCGCGACGCAGGATTTCTTCGACTATGTCCTTGATCTGCGCATCGGCAATAGTGGCGAGGTGTTCGGCGAGCTTGTCCGGTTCGAGCTCGCGATAGAAGTCGGCGACGCTGCCGAGTTTCGCCAGCCCTTTGTCGACCGCGATGCTCGCCATTTTGTCCGCACGCGATGGCACGATGCCCTGCCAGCCGATTCGGCCGTCGTAGCTCAGCAGCGGCAGCACCTGAATTCGCTTGGGCAGGAAGGGAAACAATGCACGCAATCCGGGTAAACGAATACCGTGGAAGGCGACCGGCTTGAACAACATCAGGATGCCGGTCCAGTTGGTGATGTAACCGATGACACCAGTGAAAAGGGGGATAGTCACTAACTCCAGGAGGACCGTCGGATGTATCCCGAAAACACTCTCCAACACGACACCCTCCTGCCGATATACCGGTGACCGCCGCCTCACCGGCAACCCAAACTAGCACCCAGTCGGCAGACGGACCCTACTGTGCGGCCGAGATGCTGGTCCAACGCGAGTGTCTCGGGCCACAGTGGATTGTCTGAGACATCAGTCACACTGTGTGTCCAGAATGTCGTAGTGTCAACCAGCGGCGGAGACAATGGCGACCAGCGCGCGTCCGACAGCAGGGGTCGGCGTGTTTCGCTGGCCCAATCGGCTCACGGTATGGCAGACCTGGAAGGCTGGCGGGCAATAATCTGTGGGCGTATTCGTTCACTTGGCAATACATCGGAGAGAACGTGACAGACGACAGGACCGGACAGGGCATAAGCCGGGCCGGTTCCCGCTCGGTGGAGCGCAGCTCGGATGTCGAACAGCGGCAGATCAGCAATGAGGCACGGCTGATTCGCGGTGTGTTCCGGGCGGCGGGGCTCGCGGCGGGCACGGTGGTGCGCGGCAGTCAGTGGGCCGTCGAGACGACCTACGAGGTGACCAAGGAGATCACCCAGGCCGCGCTCGATGGTGAGTCGTCGGCGGATATCGCCGAGCGTACCGGTAATGCGTTGCGCTCCATCGCGCGCAGCGCGCTCGGCGTCACCGAGGGGTCGGTGCGCGAAATCGTCAGCTACGTACCGACTTCCAACGGCGCGCCGCAAGCAGCGCCGGTCGGCATCGGCGCGCCGCTGCGCTCGGCCAGTAGCGAAGAGTTGCGCCGTCGTGGCGATGCGCTGCTCGCCCGCTCGGCCGATGTCTACTTCACCGAGGACGTGCACCCCGCCTACGACCGCATCATCGACGAGTTGGCGCCGGACGAGGCGCGCATTCTGCGTTTCATGGCATTGAACGGCCCGCAGCCGACGGTCGATGTGCGCACCAACCGTCCACTCGGTATCGGCTCGGAATTGGTGACCGGTGATCTCACTTCGGTTCCAGAACAGGCCGGTGTCCGTTATCCGGACCGCGCCCGCACCTATCTGATCAACCTCAACCGCCTCGGTCTGACCCAGGTTTCCGATGATCCGGTGGTACTCAGCCGGTACATGGTGCTCGAGGTGCAGCCGGTGGTCGAGGCGGCGCTGAAGAAGGCAGGACGCGCGCCCAAGATCGTGCGCAAGAGTCTGCGGCTGACCGAATTCGGCAGCGACTTCTGCCATACCTGCTTCACCATCGGGAACTGACCCTGCGGCAGACCGCCGATTTCGGCTCGAAGTGATAGCAATCTGGTACAAATCTCCCAATCTCTGTAGCGCGGCGGCTTCGAATGGGATTGTTGAGATATGGACCGGGATGCTGTGTCAGCGATCAGTCGCCTGAAGTTCAGGTATCTGCGCACCCTCGACACCAAGTCGTGGGACGAATTCGCGGACACCATGATCCCGGAGGCGACCGCCACCTACAGCGAATACCTGTCGTTCGAGTCGCGGGATGCGTTCCTGGCGTTCATGCGCAACACCCTCGGCCCGCACGTCATCACCGAGCATCGATGCGACCATCCGGAGATCGACGTCGACGGCGACACCGCCACCGGCACTTGGTATCTCGCCGATACCGTGCTGATACCGGCGCATAATATGCTGCTGCGCGGCGCGGCGTTCTACACCGATCGCTACGTCCGGTGCACGGACGGTCGCTGGCGCATCGCGCATACCGGATATGAGCGCACCTATGAGGTGGTGCTTTCGCTCAGCGATCTGCCGAGCCTGCGGCTGACATCGAGTCGCTGGGGGCTGATCGCGCAGGAGGACGGCATCGCATCGGTCCAACGCGAACCCGGTACCGCCGAGCCGCGGCGGGAGTCCGCGCCGGAGGCGGCGGAGCCAGAGGCCGGGTGAGCGCATCAGCCTGAGCACCGACTTCGCCGGATTTTCCGAATCGGGGCCGGGGTCCTGAGGCTAATCCGCCGCAGCGACCAGGGGTTCGAGTGTGAGCTTCGGATGCTCCTTCTCGATGTACTGCAGCCGCCATTTATCACTGAACAGCGCCAACAGCGCACCATCGGAACGGGTGAACACCTCGACTCCGCGCTGCCGATCGAGTTCGACCATCGATTCCGCATCAGTGCGTCGGGCCAGCGTGTAGGGCAGGTGCTCCATATGGGTCTCGACATTGAACTCGGCGAGCATCCGCGCGGTCACGACTTCGAACTGCATCGGACCGACCGCCGCGAGCACGGGGGAGGCGTCACCGCGCGCGTCATTGCGCAAAACCTGCACCACGCCTTCGGAATCGAGCTGGTCGATGGCCTTGCGGAACTGCTTGTACTTACCCGCACTCTGCGCCCGCAGCACCGCGAAATGCTCCGGTGCGAAGGACGGGATCGGCGGGAACTCCACCTTCTTGTCCACGAACAGCGTGTGTCCGGGCGCAAGCGCGGTGGCATTCACGAGGCCGACCACATCACCCGGATAGGCGGTGTCGACGGTGGAGCGCTCCCGACCGAACACGGTGAGCGCGTATTTGGTCGCGAACGGCCGACCGGTCTGGGCGTGCGTGACGACCATCCCACGCTCGAATTCACCGGAGACGATGCGCATGAACGCGAGCCGATCACGGTGTGCCGCATCCATTCCGGCCTGCACCTTGAATACGACCGCGCTGAACGGATCGGTGGTGTTGCGCGGTGTGCCGCCGATATCGGTACGCGAGCCGGGTGGGGGCGCGAGCGCGACCAGGCTCTCGAGTAGTTGTCGCACACCGAAATTCAGCATCGCGGATGCGTAGATGACCGGGGAGGTCTGCCCGGCCAGGAACATCTCCTGGTCGTGGTCCTGTCCGGTGGCCGAGAGCAGTTCGCTCTCCTCGGCAGCGGTCGTCCAAGCCTCACCCTCGCGCGCCTCGGCCGATTCCGGATCGATCGATTCCTCCGGTGCGATGGTCGCGCCGCCCGCGGTCCGGGTGAAGTGGATGTATTCGACCGCCGCGCCCTCCGGGCCCCGACGCAGCAGACCGCGGAAGTCACCGGCGATGCCGACCGGCAGAAATAGCGGCGTAGGTGTGAGCCCGATCCGCTCGCTGATCTCATCCAGCAATTCCAGCGGCGCACGGCCGGGACGGTCCCATTTGTTGATCACGGTGATGACCGGAATGCCGCGATGGCGACACACCTGGAACAGCTTCAGTGTCTGCGGCTCCAGGCCCTTGGCGGCGTCGATGAGCATGACGGCGGCGTCGACGGCGGTGAGCACACGATAGGTGTCCTCGGAGAAATCCGAGTGGCCGGGGGTGTCGACCAGGTTGATGACGTTGTCGATATCCGAGCCCGCGGCACGGTAGTTGAACTGCAGCGCGGTCGAGCTCACCGAGATTCCGCGCGCCTTCTCCATTTCCATCCAGTCCGACACGGTGGACTTGCGTCCGGCCTTACCGTGGATGGCGCCCGCCTCGGAGATCATTCTGGCGTGCAATGCCAGCGCCTCGGTGAGCGTCGACTTGCCCGCGTCGGGGTGGGAGATCACCGCGAATGTGCGTCGCCGGGCGACCTCGGCGGGCAACCCACGCGGGGCGGGCGTGACGACACCCTCAGTGGAGGCGGTCAACTGCAACAACCTTTCAGACGGCCGATCGGCAACCGCTCCAGCGTACGCGACCGGGGTGTGGGCAATCCGGCCAGTCCGACCACCCGATTCAGCTGGACATAAACACTTGCGCTATGGTGTTCGGGTTGTCTCGGCGAGGGTGACCGCAGACGTAATGCGTTCACCGTGATCGACGCGGCTCGGCTCTCGGCCGTCCTCGTTCGGTCTTCGCCCGACGAGTAGACCAACCATTTGCCAGGGGGGATAACAGTCCCTGGCGCACTGTTGACAGCCCGGAAGAGCCGTAGGGAGTAGATCCAGTCATGTCCGACGCCAACGTTCTCGAAGCCGCCGTCCGCACGGAGTTCGGCAAGGGCGCCGCCCGCCGCACCCGTCGCGCGGGCAACGTTCCCGCCGTGCTGTACGGCCACGCCGCCGACCCGCAGCACCTCTCGCTCAACGCCCAGGCCTTCGCCGCCATCCTGCGCGAGCACGGCACCAATGCGGTGCTCAACCTCGTCATCGACGGCAAGAAGCAGCTCGCGCTGACCAAATCCGTTGTGGTGCATCCGATCCGCCGTTACATCGAGCACGCCGACCTGCTGATCGTCAAGCGCGGCGAGAAGGTCACCGCCGATGTGAACATCGCGCTGATCGGCGAGGCCGGCCCGGCTACCCTGGTCACCCAGGACGTCACCACGCTGTCCATCGAGGCCGACGCGCTGAACATTCCGGAATCCATCGAGGTCTCGATCGAGGGCGTCGGAGCGGGCACCCAGATCACCGCGGGCGAGATCGCGTTGCCGAAGGGTGTCACCCTCGCCGGTGACCCGGAGGCCCTGATCGTCAACATCATTGCGGCCCCGGCTTCCGCGCAGGAGACCGAAGAGGCTGCCGCGGCGGCCGCCGCGGAGTCCGAGAGCGCTGAGTAAGAACTCCTCGGCTCGGTTATCCGAATGACCGAATCCTCGACCGGGCCAGCGCTCGTGGTCGGACTTGGCAACCCAGGTCTGGAGTATGAGCGCACCCGGCACAATATCGGCTTTCTGGTCGCCGACGTGCTCGCGCAGCGCGTCGGCGGCCGTTTTGCTGTGCACAAGAAGTCCGGTGCGGATCTGTTGCAGGCGCGGCTGGACGGGCGTCAGGTATTGATCGCCAAGCCGCGCTCGTTCATGAATCTGTCCGGGCGTCCGGTGGCGCTGCTGGCGAAATTCTTCTCGGTGCCGCCGACCGAGGTGATCGTCGTGCACGACGAATTGGATCTGGCATTCGGTCAGGTCCGGCTCAAGCGCGGCGGCGGTGAAGGCGGGCACAACGGATTGCGTTCGGTCTCCAGTGCCCTCACCACCAAGGACTACCTGCGCACTCGCATCGGCATCGGCCGTCCGCCGGGTCGCCAGGACCCGGCGGACTATGTGCTCAAACCGTTTTCGTCGGTGGAGCGCAAGGAGGTGCCGGTGATCGTCGAACAGGCCGCGGATGCGGTCGAACTACTACTGCGCGTTGGCCTCGAACCGGCCCAGAACCAATTGCACTGATTCGACCGGGGTTCACCGCAGATGGATCGCGGTGGCGGCGCGGCGCAGCTTGCCCGAGGAGGTTTTGGGCAGGGCGCCGGGGCCGAGGACCGCGACGGTGCGAGGGCGGGCGCCGACCTCGGAGAACACCGCGTGCACGATCTCGCGTTCGATGCGCTTGACCTCATCGGCATTCTGGTGGTCGTTGCTTTCCACCACGACGGCGAAGCTTTCGCGTTTCTCACCCGCGTCCAAGCGAACCGCGACGGCATTGCCGGGACGTACACCCCGCACGCGCAAGGCGGCGCGCTCGATATCGGTCGGATAGATATTGCGACCGCCCATGATGATGACGTCCTTGAGCCGCCCGCACACCACGATCAGGCCCTCCTCGGTGAAGTAGCCGATATCGCCGGTGTCGAGCCAGCCGTCGGCATCCTGCGCCGGACGGAACCCGTTGACCGTGACATAGCCGGAAGTGACTGCCGGACCGCGCAGTTCGATTACGCCGACGGAACGGGTCGGCAGTGGCTGACGTTCGGCATCGACGACCCTGCCCTCCAAATTGTCGACCAGGTAGCCGAGCGTCGGCATACGGCGGATATTGCCGTGATGATCGTGAGCGGGCACGGCCTTGCCGAGCGCCTCCAACAGATCGCCATCGATGACATCGAGTACCTGACCGTGTCCGGGATCCGGAACCGATACGGCCAGTGTGGTTTCGGCCATGCCGTAGACCGGCGTGAGGGCCATCGGATTGAGTTGGAAGCGTGCGCCCGCCACGGCGAGGGCTTCCATGGTGTCCGGATCGACGGGTTCGGCGCCGTTCCACATGTAGCGGACGCTGCTGAGATCGAAGGCGCCGTCCTCGGCCTGCCTGAGTCGGCGGGCCAGCAGTGAGTACGCGAAATTCGGTGCCGCCGTGACGGTGCCACGGTACTTATCGATCAGCTCGGCCCACAGCAGTGGACGCATCAGGAAGTCGATCGGCGTCACGCAGACCACTTCGGCCCCGAATTGCATCGGGACGCTGAGGAATCCGACCATCCCCATATCGTGGAACAGCGGCAGCCAGCTGATCATTACATCCTCGTCGAGCTGGAACTTCACCCGATCGAACATGGCGTAGGCGTTGACGTAGAAGTTCCCGTGGGTGATCCGCACCGCCTTCGGCGATCCGGTCGAACCGGAGGTCAACTGCTGCAGCGCGATATCGGATTCGACGGTCGGCACCGGATCGGTCTCGGGGCTCTCGCGCAACTGATCGATGCGCACCACGGTGATGCCGCGCTCGCGCAGCAGTGGTTCGGCGGCCTCGAAGGGCGCGCCGACTACCACCGCGCGCGCCTCGATCATCGACAGCACGGTCTCGGTATCGCGCGCCCACACCACCAGATCCGTGCGCGGCGTCGGCTGATGCAACATGGTGATCGACGCGCCGCGCATCCAGATCGCCTGACAGGCCGGTGCGATATCGACCGGCATCCCGGCCAGCACACCGACGGCGTCACCGTGTCCGATGCCGGCCTCGGCGAGTCCGCCCGCCATTCGTCGTGCGATGCGATGGATCTCACCCCAGGTCTGCCGAAACGGCGCGTTGGGCTCCCCGGTGACCAATCCGCGGTCCGAGGTTTGTGCCGTCGCGTACATCTCGTCGGTGAACCTGCTCAAAATCCAACTCCCTTGTCACCCCGATGCGGTGGGCCGGACATGGGTGAACCGGCCTGCTCCCCAACTATCCCGCCAATTCGTCCCCGCGTTAACCATTACGAGGACGTGTCCGTGTCGCGGGGGCGTTATGGGCGATTCGAGAAGGTGGCCGCGTAGCGATCGACGTAGTGCCGACCGGATCGGGCGGCCAGTTCCCGCATCAGTTCGTCGGTCGCCGCGCGGACGTGGCAGGGGTCCGGTGCCGGGTGGGTCGGGGGGAGCTCGGGGTAGTAGCGCGGCGTGCCGAAGCTGATGCGCACCTTGCCGAAGCGCGGCAGGCGACGGCCGCGCGGATTCACCTTGTCAGTGCCGGAGAGCACCGCCGGGATGACCGGTGCGCCGGTGGCCATGGCCACGCGCAGTGCGCCGGTGCGGCCGCGGTAGATGCACCCGTCGGGGGAGCGGGTGCCCTCTGGGTGGATGGCCCAGACGTCACCGGATTCCAGGATTCTCGTGGCGGCGGCCAGTGCGTCCGCGGCGGCGGTGCCGCCGGTACGGTTCACCGGGACCTGACCCGCGACAGTGAAGAACCAGCGCTTGAACCGGCCCTTGAAGCCGGTCCCGGTGAAGTACTCCTGCTTGGCCAGGAAGGTGACCCGGCGCGGCAAGGCAAGCGCGAGATACATCGAGTCGAGCATCGCCACATGGTTGGCCGCGATGATCACCGGTCCGGTGCGGGGTACGTGCCGCAGTCCCTCTACCTCGGGGCGGCCGAGTAGCCGCAGCAGTGGGCCGAGCAGAACGTACTTGAACAACCGGTACCACACATGAGCCTCCCGAGAATTTGACGTAGACAATGTCTACCAAAGAGCGTAGACATTGTCTACGGCTGTCGGAAGGGTATTTCCACTTATGTGACGTAGTCGGAGGAAGTGATTCGATGGGCACCGTAGACAATGTCTGCATGGTCGGAAGTGAGCCGTTGCGGGAACGATTGGTCGGCGCCGGGGTCGACATGCTCGAAGAGGTCGGCGCGGGCCAGTTGGGGCTGCGTGCGATCACCCGCGCGGCCGGGGTCTCCCACGGTGCGCCGCGCAGGCACTTTCCGACGCACCGTGCGCTCTTGGCCGCCATCGCCGCGCGCGGTTTCGCCGATCTCATCGAGCGGTTCGCGAAGGTCGAGGTGGGCGCCAGCACGCCGAGGGAACATCTGGAACGGATGGCCGCCGAGTACGTCGAATTCGCCGGCGAGCGCCCGGAAATGTTCACGCTCATGTTCCGGCACGACCTACTCGAGGGCTCCGGCGAGAATCTCCGCGGGATCACCCTGCCGCTGTTCGAGCGCTTCGCGACGCTGGTCGCCGCGGCCGCGCCGACCGCCATCGACCCGAGAGCCGTCGCCATCGCGCTGTGGACCAACTTGCATGGCATCGCCGCCCTCCAGGCCAACCGCAGTCTGCGCCTGGTCGGCCCGGCGACGAGCACCCCCGCTCTCGTCTCCCAAATTCTTGCACTGCACCTGGCCTGACAGACGTAGGTCCGTCACTTGGTTGGGGTTCGGCAGTGCGACTACTTATGCGACAAGAGCCTCAGGGGCGGGGCGGTAGGGGGATTCTTGCCAAGTCTGTGGCGACGACGGTCTCGCCGGTGAAGTGCAGGGCCGCCTCGGCGCGGTGGGCCTCGAGGTCGCGGTAGCGCTGAGAGAAGTGGGTCAGGACCAGGGTGCGCACACCGGCTTCGGCGGCGACTCGGGCGGCTTGGCCCACGGTCAGGTGGCCGTATTCCTCGGCGAGCGCGGCGTCGGCGTCCAGGAAGGTCGCCTCGATCACCAGCATGTCCACGCCCGAGGCGAGCGACAGCACGCCTGGACACAGGCGAGTGTCCATCACGAATGCGAAGCTCTGACCTGGCCTCGGCTCACTGACATCGGCCAGCGTGATTGTGCGCCCGGCGTATTCGATACTGCCCGTGCGCTGCAGTTGTCCGACCGCCGGACCGTGCAGGCCGAATGCGGCGAGCCGCTCCGGCAGGATGCGCACACCGCTCGGTTCGGTGAGCCGGTAGCCGAAGGTGTCGATCGGGTGCGATAGCGTGTCCGCCTCGAGGACGAACGGCGCACCGGGCGCGTCCAGCGCACCGGGATCGGCGATCGGGTGCGGCCGGAGCTCGACAGTGCGATAGAACGAGCTGGCATTGCTCAGCCGATCGAAGAACACCTCACCCGAGGCCGGGTAGTACACGTCGACCGGGTGGGCGACCTTATCCAGATTGATCCGTTGGATGATGCCGGGTAATCCGAGGCAGTGGTCGCCGTGGAAATGCGTCACCGCGATCCGGGTGACATCGGTGACCGATACGCCAGCGTAGGTCATCTGTCGTTGGGTGCCCTCGCCCGGATCGAAGAGAATGCCCTCCTCGCCCCAGCGCAGCAGATATCCATTGTGGTTGCGCTGCTTGGTCGGAACCTGACTCGCGGTGCCGAGGACGACCAGTTCGCGAGGTGACATCTACAGCGCCGCGACCGCGCCGACGAACCGGTCCAACTCCTCGAAACTCACAAAGCAGTGCGGCGAGGCGCGCACCACCGAATCCAGGCCACGGGCGGTCATATCCAGCAGCGTAGAGCTGGCATGGCTCGCCGTCACCGTAATATTCCGTGCCGCAAGACGATCGCGCACCTCGACGGCGGATTTCCCGTCGACGGTGAAGGAAACGATGCCGCTGTGCCGAATCCCGATATCGCGCACGGTCACTCCAGCGATATCCGGCAGTGACTTGCGCAGATGTTCCGCGCGGACCGCGATCGCCTCGTAGACATCCTCGGGCCCGAGTTCGAGCAGATAGCGCACGGCCGCGCCGAGACCGAGTCGCGCCGCGACATCGCATTCCCAGAATTCGAAGCGACTCGCGTCCGGGACCAACGCGTACTCCTGCGGGCCGGTCCATTGCGCACTGTGCAGGTCCAGCCGCTGCGGGTGCATGGATGCGGCCAATTCCGGTCGCACATACAGGAATCCGGTGCCGCGCGGCCCGCGCAGCCATTTGCGACCGGTGACCGAGAGCGCGTCGACATCGAGTTCGGCCACATCAATCGGCAGCTGTCCGGCCGACTGGCAGGCGTCGAGCAGCACCAGCGCGCCGACCGAATGCGCGATCCGGGTGGCGTCGGCGGCCGGGTTGACCAGACCGCTATTGGTCGGGACGTGCAGCACCGACACCAACTTGACCCGTTCGTCGACCATATCGGCGAGCGCGTCGAGGTCGAGCTGGCCGCTGCCGTCACTGGGAATCTGTTCGACCACCGCGCCGGTCGCCTCGGCCCGCTGTAGCGCCGCAATGGCATTGCTCGCATAGTCGGCGCCGGAAATGAGAATGCGGTCACCGGGTGCGAGTGGCACCGAATAGAAGAAGTCGGCCCAGGCGCGGGTCGCGCTATCGCTGAGCGCGATGCTGGCCGCATCGGCGTTGATGAGCCGGCCGATATCGGTTTTCACCGCGGCGAGGTCATCGAGTCGCTCGTTCGCCGCACGGTAGCCGCCGATATCGGCCTCGCGTCGTAGATGCGCCACAACGGTATCGACCACGACTCGGGGTGGTAACGAGGAGCCCGCGCTGTCGAGGAAGACCAAATCGGATCCGGTGCCGTAGCCCGGTATGTCGGCACGTACGCGATTCTCGTCGAGCATGGCCTCGACAGTATCGCCGAAATCGCCGCATTGGGCCGTCGCACGAGTCGACGCAGGTCCCGGGCCGTGGTGCGCGAGTCCCCGCTGTGCATGACCACGAATTCAGATTCTTGTCACATCTCTTGTCGGTGCCCCTCGCTACGCTGGATCGGGTCGGTGCACTGGAATACGACCGGCATGCACGGCGATACAGAACTACCTGGACAACGACCGGCAGCGCCACGCAGCACAGCCACGGTTACCTGGTTTCACATGGTGGAGGTTGGTATGGCAGTCACGCTCGAGCATCCGAAGCGCGTCATCGCGCTGGAAAATGGCGAGCTCTCCTCGCGGGCCGCGGCCGAGGCCTATCTCGAGAAAATCTGTTTCAAACTGGGCCCACCAACGCTCATCGGCGCCGAACTGGAATGGCTCACCGTGCAGGGTGAGTGTTCGTCGTCCGGCCGATTGGCCGCCCCCCGCCCGCAACTGGCTGCATTCGCAGATGCGCTCGGACCCTATGCACCGAGGTCCATAGCCCCCGATTCACCGGCACTTCCGCTGCCAGGGGGCAGTCGGGTCACCATCGAACCCGGCGGTCAGATCGAACTCTCCAGCGCCCCGTTCGCCGCTGCCGCGCAGTTGTGCGAGGGTTTGCACGCCGATGCTCGGATGCTGCGGGATCTACTCGAATCCCGATCCATCCGCACCGTCTCCGCCGCCGCCGATGCGGACCGCCGCCCGAAACGGGTGCTGCGGTTACCGCGCTACCACGCCATGGAAGAGTCCTTCGCGGGTATCGGCCCCTTCGGCAAATTGATGATGTGCAATACCGCCGCGACGCAGGTCAGCGTCGATGCCGGTGCGGACCGTGCCGAGGTGACCGCCCGGTGGAACGCGCTGTACGCGGTCGGTCCCGCGCTACTGGCCGCCTTCGCCTGCTCACCCGAATTGCGCGGTGCGCCAGTGGGCGCGTGGGCATCACAACGCATGCGGACCTGGTTGCGTCTCGACCACGCCCGCACTCGTCCCGCAGTGGAGTCCTGGCCGGATCCGGTCAGCGGCTATGCGCGCTGGGCCCTGGATGTCCCGCTGCTGTGCGTTCGTCGCCACGATGGCGTATCCGACAACGCCAGCGGTATCGGCTGGTCAGCGCCGCCGGAGGCGTCCTTCGCGGATTGGTTGTCCGGTGCGCTGGACGACGAGATCGGCCGGCGTCCCGATGTCGGCGATCTCGACTATCACCTGACCACGCTGTTCCCGCCGGTACGAGCTTCCGGACACCTCGAGGTCCGTTATCTGGACGCCCAGCCGGATAACGACTGGACCGTCCCGATCCATGTCTTCGACGCTTTGCTGTCGTCTCCGGCAGTGGTCGCCGAGGCGACGGCGCTCGCCGCGCCACTCGGGGGTCGCTGGATCGATGCGGCGCGCCGCGGGTTGGCCGATCCGGAGATCCGCGGCGTCGCGGTCGGGTTGCTGACCCTGGCCGCGGCACATGCGGTGACTCCGGTGGCGGCCCGCGAGATCGAATCCGCGGCCGAACGATGTCGCAGCGGTCGCACCCCGATCGATGAACTCGTTTCGCGCAGTGCGGATCAGCCCGAGGACCATCCGTGACCGCGGCACCGCAGCATCGAGTCGCCGACCAGAACGAGTTCCGGAGATACCCATCGTGACCATTCAGTACCCCGCAACGGATAATTCCGGCACCGAACAATTGCGTGACCGGATCGCCGAAGTGCTCACCCGCGCAAGGGATCGCACCACCGGCCTCACCACCCTCGATGAAGCGGAGCTGGTCGCCCAGCATTCGCGACTGATGAGCCCGCTCGTCTGGGATCTCGCCCATATCGGCAATCAGGAAGAGCTCTGGCTGGTGCGCGATGTCGGCCGCCGCGAAGCGGTGCGCGCCGATATCGACCACCTGTACGACGCCTTCAAACACGCGCGCGCCAACCGCCCCGAACTGCCGCTGCTCAACCCCACCCAGGCCCGTGGCTATGTCGGCACGGTGCGCGACAAGGTGTGGGATGTATTGGAAACCAACGCTCTACGCGGCGATCCGCTGGTCGACGGCGGCTTCGCCTTCGGCATGATCGCCCAGCACGAGCAGCAGCACGACGAAACCATGCTCGCCACCCATCAATTGCGCACCGGCCCGGCGGTGCTTTCCGCACCGGACGCGCCCTCGGCGGCGACTCGGGTCGCTGGCGAAGTCGTCATTCCCACAGGTGAATTCGTCATGGGTACCTCGACCGACCCATGGGCACTGGACAATGAGCGCCCGGCGCATCCGGTTCACGTGCCCGCCTTCGCCATCGATGTCGCACCGATCACCAACGCGCAGTACCAGGCTTTCATCGCCGACGGCGGTTACCAGCGGCCCGAGCTGTGGTCCGAACGTGGTTGGGCGCACCGGCAGGAGGCGGGCCTGATGGCGCCGCAGTTCTGGGAGTGCGATCCGGCCGGACACTGGTGGCGTCGGGTATTCGGTGTGATGACATCGGTGCGTCTCCAGCAGCCGGTGGTGCACGTCTGCTGGTTCGAGGCCGAGGCGTACGCGAACTGGGCCGGTAAGCGCCTGCCTACCGAGGCCGAATGGGAGAAGGCGGCGCGCTTCGACCCGGCGACCGGCACGTCCCGGCGCTACCCGTGGGGCGATACCGAACCCGATTCCGCCACGGCGAATCTCGGGCAGCGGCACCTGGAACCCGCCGAGGTCGGTGCGTATCCGGCCGGTGCCTCCCCGACCGGTGTACACCAGCTCATCGGCGATGTATGGGAGTGGACCGCATCGGGCTTCGAGGCTTATCCGGGCTTCCGCGCCTTCCCGTATGCCGAATACTCCGATGTGTTCTTCGGCGGCGACTACCGGGTCCTGCGCGGCGGCTCCTTCGGCACCGACCCCGTCGCCTGCCGCGGCACCTTCCGCAACTGGGACCACCCCATCCGCCGCCAGATCTTCTCCGGCTTCCGTCTGGCCCGCGACCTGCGAAAAGGCGAGGGCGAGTGAGGGTATCGAGTGCTGAGGCACAGTCGAATTCGATTGGCGCGCACTCGGCCGAGTCGTCACAACGGGCTACTAGCGGTCCGGCCCGCGCCCGACGCGCGATGGTGGGAGGTGCGCACTGATGTGTCGTCAACTCGGTTATATCGGGCCTCCCGTGCGCGTGGGCGACATGTTGACGCTCGGTTCGCATTCCCTGCGAACCCAGGCGTGGGCGCCGAAGGATATGCGCGGGGGCGGGACGATCAATGCGGACGGGTTCGGGGTGGCGTGGTGGCGTGACGAGGACGGGGTGTCCGTCAGCCGGTATCGCAACTCCGCACCCATCTGGACCGATCCGGCAGTGGAAGAGGTCCTGCCGCAACTGTCGTCGTGGGCGGTATTGGGGGCGGTTCGCTCGGCGACCATAGGTATGCCGGTCGAGCGGAACGCCTGTGCGCCGTTCACGCACGGTCGGTGGGCATTCAGCCACAACGGCGTGGTGCCGGATTGGCGGCGCGCCCTCAGTGCGGTCGCCGAGGAGTTCGCCTCCACCGCAACCGAACTCGACGCGGATCAGCTGTTCGACTCGGTGCGATTGCTGGAGGCCGAATCCGCGACCGATTCGGCCACGCTCTGGGTGCTGCTGCGCAGTCTGCTCTCGACCGATACCCCCGATGGTTCGTGGGCGGCGGCACCGGCGGCATTGAATCTGCTGGTCGCGGCCGTACTGGCCCAAGCGCCAGGCGCCCGACTGAACTTCTTGCTCGGTGATGGCAAGCAGTTGTGGGCGACCACCGTCTACCACTCGTTATCGGCCCTGGTCACTGATGATTTCGCCATCCTGTCCTCGGAACCCTTCGACGACGACCCGCGCTGGCAGCCGATTCCGGATCGCCAGCTGGTCAGTGCCCGTCCCGGCGCGCTGTCCGTCACACCGCTTCTCGACGTTCCAAGCACGAAAGGCTCGCTCCTATGACCGCACCGACGCTGGAGATCCATCTATCCGACGACGACCTCACCTCGGCGTTGCGCACGGATGCCGGGCTCGGCCTAACCGCGGACCCGAAGTGGCTGCCGCCCAAGTGGTTCTACGACGCCCGTGGCAGTGAACTGTTCGAGCAGATCACCGAACTGCCCGAGTACTACCCGACTCGCACCGAACGCGCGCTGCTGGAGCGGGTCGTCGGCGAGATCGCCCGCACCGCCCAGGCCGAGGTCCTGGTCGAACTCGGCTCGGGCTCGGCCGCCAAGACCCGGCTGCTGCTATCCGCACTGGCCGCCGAGGGGCCGCTGAAAACCTATGTTCCGCAGGACGTCTCGGCCTCGGCGCTGCGGGCTGCCGCCGCGGAGATCGCGGCGGAATTTCCGGGCCTAGCGGTGCACGGCGTGGTCAGCGATTTCACCGATACCCTGCACAATCTGCCGCGCGGCGGCCGCCGGATGATCGCCTTCCTCGGCGGCACCATCGGCAATCTCGTTCCCGCCGAGCGGGCCGAATTCCTGTCCAGCATCTATGAGGTGCTGGAGCCGGGTGAGCAGTTGCTGCTCGGCGCAGGCCTGGTCATCGATCCGGCCGTGCTGGTCCCCGCCTATGCCGACGCGGCTGGTGTCACCGCCGAATTCAACCGAAATGTGTTGCATGTCTTGAACGGTCGCCTCGATGCCGATTTCGAGCCGGACAAGTTCGAGCACATCGCGATCTGGGATGCCGAACGCGAGTGGATCGAGATGCGCCTGGAGGCCACCGAAGATATGACTGTCACGGTCCACGAGCTGGACCTCACCGTCCAGTTCGCGCGAGGCGAACAGCTGCGCACCGAAATTTCGGCCAAATTCCGCATCGACGGACTCGACGCCGAACTCGCGGCGGCGGGATTCGAGACCGAACAGGTGTGGACCGATCCGGAGGACCGCTTCGCCCTGGTCCTAGCCGCCCGCGGCTGAGGTTGCCCGCCCCACCGCCTGCCATCCCCTAGGTCCGGGCGGGCGCACCACTGACCACCGCGCCCAGCCATTCGATGAAGGGCCGCATCGTCTCCCAGGCGGTGCGGACCTCCTTCGCGGCGCGGGGTTTGTCCAACCAGGGCGGTGCGCCGTATTCCTTACTGCAGGTCAACGATTTGTGCCGCAGCAGATCGATGCGCGGATGGTCGGCGTCGTACCCCTTCGGCTTGGTCTTCAGCTGCTCGCCGCCGATGGTGAATCCGGCCTTGGTGAGCTCGGCCAGAATCGCCTCGAGTTCCGGCCCGCGGACCTCGTCATCGATCGTGGCGCGCAACTGGGCGATCTGGGCGGGCGATCCCGCATAGAATCCGCCGCCGACGAAGAGTCCGGCCGCGCTGATCTGCACATACCAGCCCGTACCCGGTGCCACGCTGACCACCGCGCCCTGTGCCGTCTTGTAGGGCACCTTGTCCTTGGAAAAGCGCACGTCCCGGTACGGGCGGAAGATCTTGGCGGTCCCGAAGTCCGCCTCCAACTCCGCGGTCAGCGCGACCATCGGCGCCTTGACCGACTCCTCATAGACATCTTTGTGGGCGGTCCAGAAGGCTTTCGAGTTATCGGCTTCCAGATCCTCGTAAAAGTCCAGCCCTGCGAGTGGGAACCCACCGAATCGACTCATGCTGACCACGCTAGCCGTACTCACCCGGTTGGCTTCGCCGACTGCTGCCATCCCGCTAGCCTTGCCCACCCCGCCGGCTGCCATTCGCTGGGACGCTATCCAACATGGTCATTCGGTGTCCGGGATCATGCTCCCGCTGAAGACCGCGTAGAAGAGGATGATTCCGATGATCAGGGAGATGGCGGATGCGATGGCGGCCCATTTACCGAGGGATTCGCCCTTTTTGTGACCGATGATCCCCAGAATGATGCCGACCGGGCCGAACAGGTAGGGGCAGAAGAGCAATGAGATGCCCGCACAGACGAAGCCGATGATCGACAGCGGCTGGGAACCCGATCGCGGTCCCGGTGTGTACGACTGTGAGGAGTCTTGGGGGTAGCCGCCGAGCGTGGTCGGCGTGGTGGAATCGTTGATCGGCGGATAGACGGTGCCGGGCCGGTCTTGGTCGTAACGTGCCGCGCTAGCGTCATCCCACGGCTCCGGTTGCGCCCACTCCGGCGCTGGGTCACCCGACACCGGGTTCGACGGTTGCGGTCGTACGACGAGATCGGGGGCCGTTTCGGCGGCCGCGCGCTGGGCCGGTGGTTGCGCGCCCGGCCCAGCACTCCATGGTCGCGCCGAAAAATCCCCAACAGCGGGCTGGGCCGGTAGCGGCTCGGCGGGTTCGATGGGTTGCGCCTCCCACGGTCCGCTGGCGGCCGGGGCGGCCCAAGCGGTGCCCGAGGGGTCGAGCGACTCGGATTCGTTCGTTTTGTCGGCCGGTTTCTCGGGCGAAGCATCGTCTCGCTCGGGATGCTGCGGAGTGGTCATCGAACTCTCCTCATATCGTCCGGTCGGCGGGGCGGCGGGCTATAGGTCCGAATCGTCGACGATCTCTATCGCGGCGACCTCGGCCGGCCGCTCGTCCTCCTCGGCGAGTTCGGATTTCTGACCACGCGGGGTCCACTCCTGTTCGAGTTCTTCACCGATGCCCAGTCGACCGTCATCATCATTTTCGCGGTAGCGAATGCGCAGGTCATCGGGCGGATCCTCGACATTGCGCCGGTATGCGCGGATCTCGTCTTCCTGGTCGTCGTCCCCCATGTCCATATCGAGCGGGTCACGGTCCATACCCCCAGTATCCCCCTCGCCGTCGCGGGCAAACGGCAGCGGTAAGGCAATGGCGGCTCGGACCATGTCCGAGCCGCCATTCTTACAAACTTCCACGTAACGCCTGATTTCCCGAGCACATGGGCAACTCATCGGGCAAGCGCGAGAATAAGCCACCCACTCGGCGCAGGAGCTGTACGCAGCTGGTATGGCCTGAGTATCCGAGGAGGCGGTCGAGCAATCTAGGCGTTGCCGTTGAAAAGTCCGGTGACCGAACCGTTCTCGAAGACCTCGCGAATCGTGCGAGCCAGCAGTGGCGCGATCGACAGCACGGTCAGCTGCGGGAACTTCTTCTCCTCGCTGATCGGCAGCGTATTGGTGACTACGACCTCCTTGGCGCCGCAGTTCGCCAGGCGCTCGGCGGCCGGATCGCTCAGCACGCCGTGCGTCGCGGCGATGACCACATCACCGGCGCCGGCCGCCTTGAGCACCTTGACAGCGCCGGCGATGGTGCCACCGGTGTCGATCATGTCGTCGATCAGGATGCAGGTGCGGCCCTCGACCTCACCGACCACGCGGTTGGCCTTGATCTGGTTCGGCACCAGCGGGTCGCGGGTCTTGTGGATGAACGCCAGCGGCGAGCCGCCCAGTGAGTCGGCCCACTTCTCCGCGACGCGCACCCGACCGGAATCGGGGGACACCACGGTGATGTGCTCGAGGCTGTAGTTGTTGCGCACGTACTCGGCCAGCTGCAGCTGCGCGTGCATGTGATCGACCGGGCCGTCGAAGAAGCCCTGGATCTGATCGGTGTGCAGGTCCACGGTGATGATGCGGTCCGCGCCAGCGGTCTTGAGCAGATCGGCGACCAGACGGGCGGAGATGGGCTCGCGGCCGCGGTGCTTCTTGTCCTGACGGGCGTACGGGTAGAACGGCAGCACCGCGGTGATCCGCTTGGCCGAACCGCGCTTGAGCGCGTCGATCATGATCAGCTGTTCCATCAGCCACTGGTTCAGCGGAGCCGGAAAGCTCTGCAACACAAAGGCATCCGAACCGCGCACGGACTCCTCGAACCGGACGAAGATCTCGCCGTTCGCGAAGTCACGCGCGGTCTGCGGTGTGACGTGGACGTCGAGTTCCTTGGCCACCTGCTCGGCCAGCTCAGGATGGGCGCGTCCCGAGAAGAGCATCAGGTTCTTCTGGTTGTCGATCCATGACGCGGTCACTGCTGTTTGCCATCCTTTTGCTCGATTGCCTGACCCGACATCTCTTTGGCAGCGATGGCTTCCGCCGCCGCCCGTGCCGCGTCCGTCTCCGGACGGTTGCGCTGCACCCAGCCCTCAATGTTTTTCTGCGGCCCGCCTGAAACCGCGAGTGCCCCCGGCGGAACGCTTCTACGCAGCACAGTACCTGCCGCCGTATACGCGCCGTCACCCACCGTCACCGGCGCGACGAACATGGTGTCGCTGCCGGTCCGCACATGCGAGCCGACCACGGTGTGATGTTTTTTCACACCGTCGTAATTGACGAAAACGCTGGAGGCGCCGATGTTGCTGTGCTCACCGATGGTGGCATCGCCGACATAAGTGAGGTGCGGCACTTTGGAGTGCGCGCCGATCGATGCGTTCTTGGTTTCGACGAATGCGCCGAGCTTGCCGGAATCGCCGACAACGGTGCCGGGACGCAGATAGCTGAACGGCCCGATACTCGCACCGGGGCCGATCACGGCCTGATCACCGTGGGTGCGAACAACGTGTGCGCCATTGCCGACGATGACATCGGTGAGTGTGGAATCCGGTCCGATCACCGCGTCCTCACCGATGACGGTGCCACCGAGTAACTGCACGCCCGGCCGGATTTCGGCATCCCTGGCGATCCGCACGCTCGCGTCGACCCACGTGGTCGCGGGATCGATGATCGTGACCCCGGCGCGCATATGCCGTTCGAGGATGTAGCGGTTGAGCGTGCGCGCGGCCTCGGACATCTGCACCCGGTCGTTGACGCCGGTGACCTTGGCCGCGTCGAGCAACCGGGCGCCATGCACCGGATGTCCGGCCTCGCGAGCCAGCCGCAGCACATCGGTCAGGTACAGCTCATGCTGGGCGTTGGCGGTGGACAGGCGGCTGATCATGGTGCGCAGCACGGTCGCGTCGAAGGCGTAGACACCCGAATTTACCTCGGTGATCGCCGACTGCGCCGGAGTGGCGTCGGTATGTTCGACGATTTCGGTGACCTGGCCGTCGGCATTGCGGACGATGCGGCCGTAGCCGTTGGGGTCGTCCGGTTCGAAGGTCAGCACGGTGACCGCGGAACGTTCGGTGTAGCTGCGGTGTTCGTCGAGCAGCGCGGACAGGGTGTGTCCGTCCAGCAGCGGCACATCGGCCGAGGTGACCAGCAGATCACCGGTGAAATCTTCGGGGACAGCGGCGAGCGCGCACTGCACGGCATGGCCGGTTCCGAGCTGTTGTTCCTGGATAGCGGTGGTGATCTCGCGGCCGAGGTCGGCGGCGACGGCGGCGACCGCGGCGCCGACTTGTTCTCGATCGTGTCCTACCACGGTGATGAGGAACGCGGGGTCGATCTCGTTGGCCGCATGCAGCGCGTGCGCGAGCATGCTTCGACCGGCCAGCGAATGCAGCACTTTAGGAGTCTTCGACCGCATTCGCGTCCCGGCACCGGCTGCGAGAACGACGACGGCGGTCTGCTGTGGCATGGATCTCCCTCGGCTGCCTGTCATCGTGCTTGGGGCTGTCGTCGTGCTTGGTCAGCGCTGTCGTCGTGCTTGGTCAGCGATGTGCGCGGCCAACGATAAGCCATCGTGCCGGTGTGCTCCGCCGCCAGGACTCGAACCTGAACTATCTGAACCAAAATCAGAGGTGCTGCCATTACACTACGGCGGATCGTCACACCGGCGGATCTGCGAAACCCGCCGCTGCGCCAGCGGCACGGCATGAATCCTCGCATGAAGACCTCCGGTTAGTCGAACTGCTTCGCCGAATTAGTGCATACCCGTCTCCGCAACCTGTTCACACCGGTCGCGTTATCTGGGCGAACGCTTCCCCGGAACTTTTACCGGCCATTGGGTGCTCCGCCAGTTCGTCGCGGGCCGTCGGCCAGGTAGGGGCCGGATTCTGGGCATATCCGACGAGTTACCCACGTTCATGCGAGATCAGTTGTCGCGCTGGCGAGACCGGGGGTGACGGCAGGGAACCAAGAGCTGTCTGGAACAGTTGGTGTCGACGATTATTGGCATGCGCGAGGAGGCGGGACGGTGTCTTCCAGTGAGCCGCCCAAGGTGTCCCGGCCGCGGATGACGGGAACTCAGCGGCGGCAGCAGTTGATCGAGATCGGTCGCGCATTGTTCGCCGAGCGCGGCTACGACGCGACATCGATCGAGGAGATCGCACAGCGGGCCCAGGTCTCCAAACCCGTGGTGTACGAACACTTCGGCGGCAAGGAGGGGCTCTACGCCGTTGTCGTGGACCGCGAGATGTCGATGTTGCTGGACATGATCACCTCCTCGCTCACGCAGAACCGATCCAGGATCCGGCTCGAACGGGTCGCGCTCGCTCTGCTGACCTATATCGAGGAACGCACCGACGGATTCCGAATCCTGGTGCGCGATCAGCCCGCAGCTACCGCGGAGGGCCGTTACTCGAGCCTGCTGAACGAGGCCACCAACCAGGTCGCGCATATTCTCGGCGGCGATTTCGAGCGTCGCGGTTTCGATACCAGTCTGACCGGTTTGTACGCGCAGGCATTGGTGGGCATGGTCTCGACCGCCGCCACGTGGTGGCTGGACGAGCGCACACCGTCGAAAGAGGTTGTCGCGGCACATCTGGTGAATCTGTGCTGGAACGGACTCAGTCATTTGGAAGCCCACCCGCAGCTGAGCTCGGAATGGCGCGCCGGTACGGGGGACTGACCGCATTGTTAGCCAATGAATTGCGCGGTATGCCGGTCCGAATGCTCGAATTCCCTGGCGGGCGCTCGCCTGGTGGTACGGTTCACCCATCCTCAGGGTGCTGTTCGAGCGGTAAGTCGGTCTACTTCGGGATGTCGGTCTACTTCAGGATGGCTGGTTTTAAGGATGACAGGCGGATCTGATGGCTAGGCAAGCGCGCGCGGAGATCACCCGCGATTCCGTCCTGGCGGGCGCTGCCGATGTCTTTCTGCGCTTGGGATATGCGAATGCGAGCCTGAGCGAGATCATCGCGCAGTCGAACGTGACCAAGGGCGCCTTGTACTTTCACTTCGGTTCGAAGGAAGAGCTAGCGCGCGCCGTGGTCGACC
The DNA here is from genome assembly GCF_044457245.1 of Nocardia sp. NPDC050630. Classification (NCBI taxonomy): domain Bacteria; kingdom Bacillati; phylum Actinomycetota; class Actinomycetes; order Mycobacteriales; family Nocardiaceae; genus Nocardia; species Nocardia sp. NPDC050630. The sequence goes on along the minus strand of NZ_JBITGN010000015.1, from coordinate 143,306 downwards.
AGGGCAATGAACGCCTGGTCAGTTCGTGTCAGGGCTTCTTCGATCCCAGAGTGCCCGCACTCGAGGCATGTATCGGGATCACCTATGTCGTCGCGGACCTATCCATGAATGATCCGATGGTTGGCGCGATGCTCAAGCTGACCCATCAGATCGGCGACTACCGCGGTGCCCAGGGCGACAATATCGCCAAGACCTGGGGTGATACCTACCGTGTTCTCTCCGAGCGGGCTATCGCCCAGGGCGACCTGGAGGCCGACCTGGACGCGGAGGTGATCGGCCTGCTGCTGCAGGAAATGACCGCGGGCGTGCATATCACGGCGGTCGGCACCGATTCGATCGATCAGATGGCGACGCGGATGGAACGGGCCTGGTACTTCCTGCTCCCGTCGATCGTGCCCCCGGAGAAGCTCTCGTACTTCCGCGAATTCGCCGCCCGTCGCCTACGCCGCTACGTGCCATAAAACTTGTCACAGGGCGTTGGTAGGTTGTGACTGGTCGACTGATTTCGTGAGCGCATGGGTAACTCGTCGGGTACGCCCAGAACTCTACTTCCCGCTCGACCGCTGGCCCGCTACGACGGTGTCGTGGCACCTGACGACCGGCAGCAGACTCGGGGAGGCGGGGGAGCCTAGACTCGGTTGGCCGTCCTAAAACCCCGCCCGAGCTCAGGGAGTGTTCGATGTCCACCCACCGTCCACCTCTTGCCGGACTGGCCGCGGTGGCCGGGGCCGATTCGGCCCTGCGGACCGTCGCTGACCTCGTCGGGAAGTCGCCGGTCGAGTTGGTCGGGCCGTCGGCGGTGCGCCCGTTCGTCGCGGCGACGATCGCGGCCCAGCGGCCGCTGGTGGTGGTGACGGCCACCGGGCGGGAAGCCGATGATCTGACGGTTGAGCTGGAGGAAATCCTCGGCGCGGCGGTCGCGCAGTTCCCGTCGTGGGAGACGCTGCCGCATGAGCGGCTGTCACCGGGTGCCGACACTGTTGGCCGCAGGCTCGAGGTGCTGCGGCGGCTCGCGCATCCGGAGGACCCGGTATTCCCGGAACCGCTGCGGGTCGTGGTGACGACCGTTCGTTCCCTGATGCAGCCGATGGCCGCGAGCCTCGGTGATATCGAACCGATCGTGCTGCGCGTCGGCGCGGAGTTCGACTTCGACGAACTGCTCTTGCGCCTGATCGAATTCGCCTACACCCGCGTCGATATGGTCGGTAAGCGCGGTGAGTTCGCGGTGCGCGGCGGCATCCTCGATCTGTTCCCGCCGACCGCGGATCATCCAGTGCGCGTGGAGTTCTGGGGCGACGAGGTGACCGAGCTGCGGCCCTTCGCGGTCGCCGACCAGCGCTCGCTGACCGATCTGACGGTGGATCTGGTCGTCGCGCCGCCGTGCCGAGAACTCTTGCTCACCCCGGCAGTTCGCGATCGTGCCGCCGAGGTCGCGGTGGCCAACGCCGCCGATGCGGCGCTGGTCGAGATGTTGGAGAAGCTCGCGGAGGGCATTCCGGTCGAAGGTATGGAGGCGCTGCTGCCGGTGCTGCAGCCCGGCGAATTGCGGCTGCTCACCGAGGTTTTGCCGGAGGGCACCCAGCTGCTGCTGTGCGATCCGGAGAAGATTCGCACCCGCGCCGCCGATTTGGTACGCACCGGTGAGGAGTTCCTGGAGGCATCGTGGACCGCGGCTTCGTTCGGCGGTGCGGCGCCGCTGGGCGGGCACGGACTCGATCTGGCCGCCTCGGGTTACCGTGCGCTGCCCGAAATCCATGACAGCGCAAACGCACACGGTCTGCCCTGGTGGACGCTGAGCCCGCTGACCTCCGGTGATCCCGCCGAGGTCGTGCTGCCGGTGCTGGCCGGTCCGGCCGCGCGCGGCTCCGATGAGCTGGTAGCGACGATCTTCGCGTCATTGCGCGCGCATGTGCTGACCGGTGGGCGCGCGGTCGTGGTCGTCGCGGGTCAGGGTACGGCGCAACGCATTCTGGAACGCCTCTCGGATGCCGAGGTGCCCGCGGCTGCGCTGGCAGCCGGTGCCGAACCGGCACCCGGACTCGTCGGTGTGCTGTGCGGTTCGCTGCACGACGGGTTGGTCTTCGATGACGCCGGTCTGGTTGTCGTCGCCGAATCCGATCTCACCGGCAACCGGGTCACCGCGCCGGCGGAGGGGAAGCGACTACCGGCAAAGCGCCGCAACCAGGTCGACCCGCTGGCGCTGAATGCCGGGGACATGGTGGTGCACGATCAGCACGGCATCGGCCGGTTCGTGGAGATGATCGAGCGCACCGTCGGCGGGGCGCGGCGAGAGTACCTGGTTATCGAATACGCGCCCGGTAAGCGTGGTCAGCCGGGTGACCGGCTGTTCGTGCCGATGGAATCGCTGGATCAGCTCTCGCGCTATGTCGGCGGTGAGATGCCGAGTCTGTCCAAGCTCGGCGGGTCCGACTGGGCGAATACCAAACGCAAGGCGCGCAAGGCGGTTCGCGAGATCGCCGGTGAGCTGGTGCAGTTGTACGCCGCGCGCCAGGCGGCACCGGGGCATGCGTTCGGTCCGGACAGTCCGTGGCAGAAGGAGATGGAGGACGCGTTCGCATTCACCGAGACCGTCGACCAGATGACCGCCATCGCCGAGGTCAAGGCCGATATGGAGAAGGCGGTCCCGATGGACCGCGTGGTCTGCGGTGATGTCGGCTACGGCAAAACCGAGATCGCCGTGCGCGCCGCTTTCAAGGCGGTGCAGGACGGTAAGCAGGTCGTCGTGCTGGTGCCGACAACTCTACTGGCGCAACAGCATCTGCAGACCTTTACCGAACGCGTCGCCGGATTCCCGGTGACCGTGAAGGGTTTGTCCCGCTTCACCGATCCGGCCGAATCCCGGGCCGTGCTCGAGGGGATGGCCGACGGTTCCGTCGATATCGTGGTCGGCACACATCGGCTGCTGCAGACGGGGGTGCGGTGGAAGGATCTCGGCCTGGTCGTCGTGGACGAAGAACAGCGTTTCGGTGTCGAGCACAAGGAGCACATCAAGGCGCTGCGCACGCACGTCGATGTGCTGACCATGTCCGCTACGCCGATTCCGCGCACCTTGGAGATGAGTCTGGCGGGCATTCGCGAGATGTCGACCATCCTCACGCCGCCGGAGGAGCGGCATCCGGTGCTCACCTATGTCGGTGGGTACAACGACAAGCAGGTGACCGCGGCGATTCGACGTGAGCTGCTGCGCGACGGCCAGGTTTTCTATGTGCACAACCGGGTGTCGTCGATCGATAAGGCGGCCAAGCGGATTCGGGATCTGGTGCCCGAGGCGCGGGTGCTGGTCGCGCACGGTCAGATGAACGAGGACATGCTCGAACAGACCGTGCAGGGGTTCTGGGAGCGCGAATTCGATGTGCTGGTCTGTACCACCATCATCGAAACCGGGTTGGATATTTCCAATGCGAATACGTTGATCGTGGAACGCGCGGATGCTCTGGGTCTTTCGCAGCTGCATCAGTTGCGTGGGCGCGTCGGCCGCAGTCGTGAGCGCGGGTACGCGTACTTCCTCTACCCGCCGGAGAAGCCGCTCACCGAGACGGCCTACGACCGGCTCGCCACCATTTCGCAGAACTCCGATCTCGGCGCGGGTATGGCGGTGGCCATGAAGGACCTCGAAATCCGTGGTGCCGGAAATGTGCTGGGCGCCGAACAGTCCGGGCATGTGGCCGGTGTCGGATTCGACCTGTATGTGCGCCTGGTCGGTGAGGCGGTGGAGGCATATCGGGCCGCCGCCGACGGTAAGCCGATTACCACCGAGGAGGTCAAGGAGGTTCGCATCGACCTGCCGGTGGATGCGCACATTCCACCCGACTACATCACCAGCGATCGGCTCCGGTTGGAGGCCTATCGCAAACTCGCCGCGGCGCAAGATGGTCCGGCGCTGGAGTCGGTTGTCGAGGAACTGGTCGACCGGTACGGGCCGCTGCCCGTCGAGGTCGGCCGGTTGGTGTCGGTGGCGAAACTGCGCCTGCTGGCCCGCGAATACGATGTCACCGAAATCGCGGTCACCGGAACCACATTGAAGGTTTCGCCGATGAGTCTGCCCGACTCCAAGCAGATGCGTTTGAAGCGCCTGTACCCGAGCGCGGGCTATCGCGCGGCAAGTGGGGTTGTGCAACTGCCGCTGCCTCGGGTGGAGGACAGTGTGGGGGCGGACCGGGTGCGCGACGTCGTCCTGTTGCAATTCGTTGCCGACCTGTTGCTGCAGTTGGATGGCAAGCCCAAGGGCTTCGTCGAGCTGCGGGTCGCCACCGAAGCCACGGCGGCTCGATGAGTTCGAACCGCGACGAGGCCGTGCTTCGGGCCGCCCGGCATGCGGCGGCGGAGGCTGGACGAACCGAGGATCACTCGGTGTCGGGGCGGGCGTCCATGGTATCGGGCCGCACCGATACCGCTGTGGTGGCGGCGGGGCTGGCGGGCGCTGTCGAGGTGATGGACCGGCTGTGGAATTTCGGCGGCTGGGAGGTGACGCAAACCCACGACTCGCTGCGTCCCTACCTGCTCGAGGAAACCTACGAACTGCTCGACGCCATCCAGCACAACGACGCCGAAACCATCAAGGAAGAACTCGGCGACCTGCTGCTGCAGGTGCTGTTCCACTCCCGGATCGCGCAGGCCGCAGGCGAATTCACTGTCGACGATGTCGCCGCCGCGCTGGTCACCAAACTCGTCAACCGCAGCCCGCACCTCGCCGACGAGCCCATCGACCCGTCGGCCACCATCGCCGAAAAAATCGCCGCCCAGGAAAAAGCCTGGGAGGAACGCAAATCCGCGGAAAAGTCCCGCCGCTCATGCCTCGACGGCATAGCCATGGCCCAACCTGCCCTCGCCTTGGCCGAGAAGATCCGCTCGCGCAGTCTCAAGGCGGGCCTGCCCGAAGACCTGATCCCCGATACCCTTCGCACTGTCCAGTTGGGCGGCGAGGACAGCGCCGAAGAACGCCTTCGCAAGGCAACGTTGTCGTTCGCATCGGAAATCCGCGCCGCCGAAGACGCCGCCGAAGCCGCCCGCGGCGAACGTGCTCCTTTATCGGCTGCCGATTGGCGCAAGTACTGGTCGCAGTAGGAGGTCGGGAAGCCCCGTGACGGTCACTCGGCATCGAGGCTTGATGGCTCAACCGCGGTCAGCGGGGCTATAGGGCGCGTAGCGTTTGCGATACGGAGTCGGCTGTCGGGCAGCCGGGGTATGGGCGAATCGGCGGTACCCGGGATCGGGAGGTGGCAGATGCTGAGTGTGTTTTCTTCGCCGGGGCACTATGTGCAGGGGCGAGATGCGACGACGGCGCTCGGGGCGGAGATGACGCGGTTGGGGATCGGGGGGCCGGTGATGATCGTGGCGGGGTCGAGTGCGTATCGATTGTTGGCACAGACGTGGCGGGAGTCGCTGACCGAGGCGAAGATCGAGTATTCGGTGCATCGGTCCGGGGGTGAGTGCAGTCGGGCGGAGATCGCGCGGGTGAGCGCGGCCGTGCAGGAGAGTGGGAGCACGGTGGTCATGGGGGCCGGTGGCGGCAAGGTGCTCGATACGGCGCGGGCGGTGGCGGATGACCTGGAACTGCCGATGATCAGTTGTCCTACTACCGCATCCAGTGATGCGCCGTGCAGTGCGTTGTCGGTGATCTATACCGACGCTGGGGAATTCGAGGCTTATCAGCTGGTTCGGCGCAATCCCGCCTTGGTGCTCGTCGATACTTCCGCTATCGCGCATGCTCCGGCGCGGCTGCTCACCGCGGGGATGGGCGATGCGCTCGCGACCTGGTTCGAGGCGCGGACCTGCAGTGCCGCCCGAGTCCGGAATATGCGTGGCGGCGCATCCACCCGCAGTGCCACCGCCTTGGCCGAGCTCTGCTACAACACCCTGCTCGCCGACGGAACCCACGCACTCGCCGCAGTGCGCAACCACACCGTCACCCCGGCCCTCGAACGCATCGTCGAAGCCAACACCCTGCTCTCCGGCCTCGGCTTCGAATCCTCCGGCCTCGCCGCCGCGCACGCCATCCACAACGGGCTGACCGCCGCCCCCCGAACCCACCCGTACCTGCACGGCGAAAAGGTAGCCTTCGGCGTCCTCACCCAGCTGGTCCTGGAAGGCGCTCCCACCGAAGAGATTTCAACGGTCCTCGAATTCTGCGCATCGGTCGGCCTACCAACCACCTTCGCCGCCCTCGGCCTGACCGACCCCGACAACCGAACCTTGACCGCCATCGCCACCCGTGCCACCGCCCCCGGCGAAACCATCCACAACGAACCCTTCCCCGTCGACACACCCATGGTCCTGGACGCCCTCCGCACCGCCGACACCCTCGGTAGAAAGTAAGCGCCGACGTCTCAGCCGCGACGATCGGACCGTTGTCGAGGATCGCTGCTAAGGCCCCTCCGCACGGACTTCTCGGCTGAATTCGGCTCGACCTCGAGCTTGCCGACGAACCCCAGAGCTCGACGACGAGCGTGCTCGCTCACGCAATCAGCGGGAGTGGAATTTCGCGCGGGATCCGCTGCGGGCTGCAGTCCCGGGGCCGCAGTAATCGGATTGCGGCGGGCTCCAATGACACCGAACTCTCACCTACCCGCAAGCAGTTTGTCACCGTGGGCTGGCGGTCTGTCAATACGGCTTCGCTATCCTGGCGATGGAACCCGAAGCCAATGGCGGGCGAATCCGCCGGGGAGGACGTTCGGTCCGGTGCCCACCAGCAGAGTCGCGGAGCACCCGCGACCGAATCACGTGCTGTTCCATTTCAGCGATACCCATCTGATCGGCGGTGACGACGCGCTGTACGGCGACGTGGACGCGGATCAGCGTCTTCGACAGTTGCTCGATCAGGCCGCGGCCAGCCGCATCCGCCCGACCGCGATCGTCTTCACCGGTGACCTCACCGATAGGGGCGAGCCCGACGCATACGAGAAGCTGCGCGGCATCGTGGAACCGTTCGCGCGCCGATTGCGAGCGCCGATCGTCTGGGTCACCGGCAATCACGACGATCGCGGCGAACTGCGTCGTACCCTGCTCGGTGAGCGTCCGTCGACGAAGCCGCTGGACCGGGTGCACATGATCGACGGCCTGCGCATCATCGCCCTGGACACCAGCGTCCCCGGCCACCACTACGGCGAAATCCGTGACGAACAACTGGCCTGGCTGCGATCGCTACTGGCCGAACCAGCCCCCTTCGGCACGATTCTGGCGATGCACCACCCGCCGGTACCGTGCGTGCTCGATCTCGCCGTCACCGTCGAATTGCGCGATCAGCGCAGGCTGGCCGATGTGCTCGACGGCACCGATGTGCGCGCGATACTTGCTGGACACCTGCACTTTTCGACCAGCGCCACCTTCGCGGGCATCCCGGTCTCGGTCGCCTCGGCGACCTGCTACAGCCAGGATCTGGCCGTGGCCGAGGGCGGCCTGCGCGGCCGCGATGGCGCCCAGGCCTTCAACTACGTGCACATCTACCCGGACACCATCGTCCACTCAGTGGTCCCGATCGATCGCGGCCCGACCGTTGGCTCGCCATCCACCCCGGAAGAGGCGGCGCGCAAGCTCGCCGAGGAGGGCATCGTGATCCCGCCGGCCGCCCGCATTCCGCGAGTCATGCGGCGCCAGGCGCAGACTCCGGAAGATGACGAGGCCGTGCACTGACCCGTTCCCACGGCGCGGGGTCCGGGAAATAGACGGCCAGGAACTCCGACACCACGCGCACCCGGTCGGCCTCCGCGACCTCCGGAAAACTGCCGTCGTTGAGGCAGAAGAAGTCGATATCCCGATGTCGCGCGAGTCCGTCGAGCAGTGCGAGCCCACGTTCACTGGTGGTGTCGACATAGCGCATCCGCGCCATCTCCTGGGGCACCGCGCGCCCGGTGAGCATGGCGTAGTAGTGGTACAGCGAGTTGGTCACCGAAATATCGGTTGCCGCACGGAATCTGCTCGCCCTGGTCCGTGCGAATTCGGTCGCGAACTCCTGCTCCATTTCGAGTAGTACGCTGCGCCGCAATGGAACCGGTGTGTGTTCCAGATGTCGGGTGATGACATGTCCGAATCGCGCGGCGAGCAGTTCCCGGTTCACCCGCGCCGCATTCTCGAAACCACTGCGCCGCTCGTTATTTCGGCCGGGTCCGATGCGGGTGCCTGCCTCGATGAACCGACTCACCCCGGCCGGGCTGAAGAACATCGATGGACGCACCGGTCGGGCGAAGAACATATCGTCGTTCGAGTACAGGAAATGTTCGCTGAGCCCATCGATATGCTGCAGTTGGCATTCCACCGCATGGGAATTGAAGGTGGGCAGGCCGCTGGTATCGCTGAAGTGATCGACCGCGCGCACCACTGTCACCCGCGGATGCTCGTCGAGCCATTCCGGTACCGCGGAATCGGTTGCGATGAAGATCCGGCGGATCCACGGCGCATTCTTGTACACCGAGCGCAGTGCGTACTTCAATTCGTCGATCTGCCGGATTCGAGCGTCCGCGTCATCACCCTCGCCGACCACGACCTGGGCGAGCATTCCGGCACGGCGCGCCCGGAATTCGGGATCGGTGCCATCGACCCAGGAGAACACCAGATCGATATCGAATCCGACATCGGTCGGCTGTGGCGCGAACATATCCGTCAAGGTCGGCCAATTGCGTTCGAACAGGCGGATTTCCGTGCGTTCGACATCGGCTAGGTCGAACACAGTACGGGTGAAGGCGTTCGGCCGCGGGCATTCGACGGTGTCGCCGTGGTACTCCCACAGCTCCAGATCCACGTAATGCGCCGGATCGGCATCGCGACTCAACCGAAAGACATTGTGCCCCACCTCGGCACACGCGAAACCCGCGGCGATCGCGGCGGCCGTGACCCGGCGCACCATCTTCTGGTGTGCGGCATCCGCGGCCAGTGCCAGCCGATGTTCGCCATCGCGAATCAGCAGGAACGGCACCTCCGCTGCCGCCAACTCGCCCCGCAGATAACCCAGATCGTCCAGCATCGCGGGCGAGACGACGAGATTGCCCGCCGTCGGCCACGCCACCATATCGACCGCTTCGGAATCCATTGCCCCGATATCAACCATGTGTCTGCTCCCACGTCCGAATATGTGCCGAAATGTCCTGTGGTGCCGCGCTACACCCGAGCACCGCTGCGGACGACGCCGTCGGCGCCGTCCTCGGCTGCCGCGCCCGGCGCGGCCGAATTCAGAAGTTCGGGACGATGCCGTAGTGCAGGAACGAAGTGATCAGCCGAGTCTCAGACGATCGGTACACCATGTCGTTCTCACCTCACTCACGGCCGGACGCCATCGCGTCTGCTTGGGGTAGTGCTGCCGGTGCGGCACGGCACAGCGGCCGAGCAGGACCGGAGCAGCACGCCGGGCCGGACAGTCGTCGGCCGGCGAAATGGAGAAGCATCTGCTGAACAGAGTGCTGTCAGAAATGATGCATCGACTTGTGACGGCCCGTCAACCGGACAGGGCTGTGGTGTCCCGGACAGGTGCCTGGGCGGAATTGTCCCTTTCGGATGAGGGTAGCCTCACCGCATAATCCTCGAGGAGCTGGCGTCGGGACGCTACGACACCGAATCGGTGTCCTGAGAGGTGGCTGAGAGCACTTCGGACAAAGGTCGCAGCGTCAGCGAACAAGGGACACAGCACCTTAGACTTGCGGGCAACGTGGCACAGCCCGCCGCGTTGCAGCGATCAAGAGGTGACGAACATGGCAGCCGGAGCGAGCCCCGTGCAACGTCAAGACCACTCTACGGCCGATCATCCCGAACTGGACGTACTCCCGGAATGGCCCCAGGAGACGATCGCGGTGCTGGTCACCACCGATCCAGCGCCGCATGCGATTCCGGTGTCCTGGCCGGTGCGGGCGGATGATCGGCGAATCCTGCTGAGCCTGAAATTCGATCGCGGTTCGCTGGCCCGCCTACGCGAACGGCCCGATGTCGCACTGCTGATTCTCGGCGGCGGCAATGTCGCGTTGTGCGCGCGCGGGCAGGCGAGTGTTATCGCCGAGGAAATGCCCGGTGCGACAGACTATGTCGCGGTCCAGATCGATGTCGAAGTCATTGACGACCACCGGCAGTCGGCCTTCGCGGTGGCGCATGGAATCGAGCGCACCGTACTGGACGCGAGCGAATTGCATGCGCTCGAAGGGCGCGTGCAGACATTGCGCGCCTGGGCCGATATCCAGAACTGAACCGGCACAACCAGTCCGGTACAGAGTAATAATCGTGATGAAAGGCGGCGCGAACGCGTCGAATGGAAGGGGATCATGAGCGTCACATTGGCCAAAGGCGGAAATGTCTCGCTGTCGAAGCAGGCCGCCAACCTCACCAAGGTTGCGGTCGGGCTCGGTTGGGATGTGCGAACGACCACCGGGGCCGATTACGACCTCGATGCGAGTGCGCTCGCCACCGGGCCGAATCAGCGCGTGCTGTCGGATCAGCACTTCGTGTTCTACAACAATCTGCGCTCGCCCGAGGGCACGATCGAACATACCGGTGACAACCTCACCGGCGAGGGCGAAGGTGATGACGAGGTGATCAATGTCGATCTGGCGGCGACGCCACCGACGATCACCAATATCTTTTTCCCGGTGTCCATTCACGACGCCGATGCACGCGGCCAGTCGTTCGGCCAGATCCGCAACGCCTACATCCGCGTGGTCGATGCGACCACGGGCGCCGAGCTGGCCCGGTATGACCTCACCGAGGACGCGTCCACCGAGACCGCCATGGTGTTCGGGGAGTTGTACCGGTACGGCAACGAATGGAAGTTCCGTGCCATCGGTCAGGGCTATGCCTCCGGGCTCGCGGGTATCGCCCGCGATTACGGCGTCAACGTCTGATGGGCGTGCGGGTGGTCGGGATCGGATCCGGCCGCCCGCTCCGCCTCGTACAGCGCGATCGCGGCGCGGGTCTTGCGCTTGATCGCCTGTAGCACATCGAGATCCGGTAGGTCCGCGAACTGCTCGCCCAGCACTTCGGGCAGATCGGAGTAGTGCAGCACGCATTCGTCGACGCCGAGGTCAGCGCAGGCCGCGAGTAGGTCGGGATGCAGATAACCCGCGACCGCGGTCCGCACGCCCGCGGCGGCGGCCACCATGGTGACGCGTTCGATCGCGCGCAGCAGCGGCGGTACTGGGCGAACCGGCCGCAGCGTGGCGCGGGCTTGGCCGAGCAGCAGCGAGGACAGATCGTTGCAGCCGATCACCACCCGTGACACTCCGGTGGTGACCACCCGGTCGACCTCGAGCAGCAGCGACGGTATCTCGATCATGGTGGCGACCGGGCAGTCGCCGATCACGGCCCTGGTTTGCTCGATAGCCCACTGCAATTCGTCGACATAGGTGACGAAGGGGAAAAGCACGCCGATATCCGCGCCCTCGTCACGCACCTGTGCAATGCCCTCGAGTTCGGCGACGAATGCGTCGGGAAAGCGACGCGCTCGGCGAATACCGCGCAGGCCGAGCAGTTTATGCGGCTCGTCGATGATCTCTTCGACGCCGTCGAGGATATTGCATTCGGCGGTATCGGCTTCCATCGTTCGATACCAGATCGTGGTGCCGCTGGTCCGTCTCGCAATATGGCGCAGGTATGGCACGAGGTAACCGGAAACCGATTCGGGCGTCGGATATTTCCCGGCCGCGCGGAACACGTACTCGCCGCGCACCATCCCGACCCCATCGAAGTGGTCGAGCAGTTCAGCGGAGATCCGCTCACAACTCAATGCCAGGCTCTGCCGCATTCCCCGCACGCTATCAGGTTGCTGCACAACACTTTTCCGCCGCCCGTTGACTCCGGATTTCACGAGGTCAGGACGGGGTGGGTAGGGATTGTGGGAGCGGATGGGGGCGGGCGGAGGCGGCGGTATCGAGCAGGGCGAAGTAACGGCGGAGCATGAGGATGGCGGTGCTGGCCAGGCCCGCGCTCAGACCCCACCAGACCCCCGCGGCGCCGAGGCCGAGCGGGAAAGCCAGCAGCAGCGCGGTGGGCAGGCCGACGAGCCAATAGCCGACCAGGGAAAGGCGGAAGCCTGCCTTGGTTTCCTGCAGACCGCGCAGCAGGCCGGTACCGATGTTCTGTGCGGCATCGAAGAATTGGAGCACGATGCCGATGAGCAGTAGCGAGCGGGCCAGCTCCACCGTCGCGGTGTCGCTCGGTTCGAGGAAGGGGCTCAGCACTAGCTTCGGCGCGGCGATATAGACCACGCCGGTGAGCGCGGCGACGATGCCCGCGTGTTGCAGCGCCAGCCAAGCCAGCGCGCGGGCGTGGCCGAATTCGTCACGCGCGACGGCATGGCTGACCAGAATGGACGCGCCGTGCGACAGACCGATCGCGACCTGGAAGACGATGTAGATGATCTGGTAGACCACATTGTGCGCGGCCAGCGCGGCCGGTCCGATGCTGCCCATCACCAGGGCGAGCACGGAGAACATGCCCGCCTCCGAACCGTAGGTGAGTGCGATCGGCGTACCCAGTCCGAGCTCGGCCTGGATGGTCTGTATGTGCACCGGCCACGGACGCCGCGGCAGGGTCGCACCGAGCGTGGCATCGGCGCGCACCATCGCCGAGAAGGCGGCGAAGGTGATCAGGTGGACCAATGAGGACGCGATGCCGATGCCGGTCAATCCCAGTGCGGGCAGTCCGACCCAGCCGTGCATGAAGATAAGGGCCAGTACGAGGTTCAGCGCCACCGAGCCGAGGGTGACCAGCAGCAGCGCTTGCGGACGCTGCATACCGACGGTGTACTGCCGCAGCACTTGGAACCACAGGCAGGGCAGCAGTCCGGGTGCGAGGGCGAGCATGAGTGGTCGCGCGTCGGCGAGCACGCCCGCGTCCTGGCCGAGCCACTGTAGTGACCAGCCGAGTCCGATCAGCACCGCACCGCCGATGATCCCGGCGAAGGTGGCGATCAGGAAACTCGACCGGACGATATCGCGAACCTCACCGTCCGCGGACTCGCCGCGCTTATCCGCGGCACTCACCGAGGACGCGATCTGATTACCGGTGCCGGTGATCAACCCGACGCACATGGTGCGGATTTGGTTGAACAGCACCATCGCCAGCCCGCCCGCGGCGACGTCGCGGACGCCGAGTGTGCCCATCAGCGCGATATTGGTCGTGGACACCGCGATCTGCGCGAGCTGGGTGAGCGCGATCGGTGCGGCCAGTGCGGTGAGCTGTCGCCCATCAGCCCGGAAGGTGGACAGATTCACCATCGCACCTCCACCGGTCGAATCGCTGAACCGATCGTCATGAGTCCAATCCCAACTCGTCGCTGAGCTTCCGAAATTTAGGTAACCCTAACTGGATGATCATTTCAGACGTGCGGGATGTCGCGCAACGGTGATCGAAAGCACGCATGTGCTTCATCGCGCCTCGACGAGCTGGTCGCGGTGGGCGGGAGCGTAGCGGCCGAGCATAGCGCGCACATCGCTTTCGGTGTCCGCGTCGAGTAGATCGCGCTCGCGCATCCACTCGTCGTCGAAGACGGTGTCGAGATATTTCTCGCCGCCGTCGCAGACGATGGTGACCACGGTCGAGCCGGGCGGGAACTCCTCGAGACGGGTGAGCGCCGCGTGTACCGAGCCGCCCGCGGAGCCGCCGATCATCAGACCGAGTTCGGCCGCCACCGCGCGGGCGGTAGCGAAAGCCGCGATATCGGAGACCTTGACGCCCTCGTCGAGCAGCGCGTAGTCCACGGCGGTGCCGATGGTGGCGCCGGGCGGGGTGCCGGTGCCGGACTGCCAGTACGGGCCGCCCGGCCCACCGAAGGCAATCGATCCGACGGGCTCCACACCGATCACCCGTGGCGTGCACCCGAGTTGGCGCAGTCGGGTCGCGGTGCCGAACAGCGAACCGCCGGTGCCCACCGCGGAGAGCAGGATATCGACGCGCTCCACGTCCTCCAGCAATTCTTCGGCCACCGCGTAGTACCCGACCGCGTTCGCGTCGTTGTTGTGCTGTTCGGTGAAGTACGCATCCGACTGTCCGGCCGCCATTGCCTCGGCCAGGTCCTCCCGCGCCGAGGTGGCCAGGTTGTCATCGCCCTCATCGGCGACGAATACCAATTCCGCACCCATTGCTCGCATCGCGCGCAGCTTGTCCTTAGATGCGTGGTGATCGACCACGGCGGTGAAGCGATACCCACGTTCGGCGGCTACTACCGCGAGGCCGAGCCCGGTATTCCCGGATGTGGATTCGATGATATGCCCGCCATTACTCAGCAAACCGCGCCGCTCGGCATCGTCGATCATCGCGCGCGCCATCCTGATCTTGGCCGCACCCGTCGGATTGAACTGCTCGAGTTTGAGCAGCAGCCGGGTGCCGGTCGGGGTGGTCGCCAGTTCGAATAGCGGGGTGCGACCGATCAGATCCGTCACGCGCGTGACGAGCGGCATTGAGGTCTCCTCGTTCGGGCCGTAAGGGTATTGGTCGAATGGGGTGCCGGATCATCCGGCGTCGAGCGTCCAGCGGAGTCGATCGCCGGTGTCGTGCAGCACCACCTTCGGCGGAATCGGCAATTCATGGAAGGCCGATTCATTCGAATCCATTTGGTAACCAGCGGTATTGGGGTAGATCAGCAAATCGCCGACCTCGGCTCGTCGCGGTAACGGGATGCGCCGCCAGCTGAGCATGTCGGACTCCAGACAGCTTGCCGCGCCGACGCAGGTCGGGGTGAGCTCGCCAGGACGCGGCGGCCACAGTATGGGATCGGGGAGGTACTCACTGTCGAACCATTGCTCGGACAGGCTCAGGCTGGTTCCGTCCACGGTGAGCAGTTGGTATGGGGCACCGTCGACGTGGCGGGTTTTGCTGCCCTGCACTCGAAAGACGCTGGACCCCGCGCGGTCGAGCAGTGCCCGACCGGGTTCGATGGCGAGTCGGATATCGTTGTCGCGCAACCGTTCCGCGAGCGAATTGTGTTCGAGAATGGCGGTGAGCATGGCCGGACCCGGTGCCGGGAAATGGTAGGGGTAGTACGAATCGAAGGACTTCCCCGCATGGAACCACCGGCTGTTGGCGTGTTCGGTGAACTTCGACCAGGCGCTCTCGGACACATAATCGACGCCGAATCCGCCGCCGATGGAGATGGTGCTGGCCGGATGCCCCAGTGTGCGGGCATCCAGACAGCGGGTGATCAATTCGTCGGCCTGTTCGGCGCGTGCGACGGCGTCGTAGCCGGAAAGGTGGAAGCTGAAGCCCTGCAGTCGGATCGATTCGCGGCCGACGGTTCCGGATGCGCCGATCACCGAGATCGCGCGGTCCAATTCCGCGGCGGTCATGCCGAATCGGCTTGCGGATCCGGTGGGCAGCACGCGAAGTAGCACGCGAGCCGCGGCGGCCGGGGTGGCGCACCCAGCCAACCTGTCGAGCTCGTCGAGGCTGTCCACGGCGATCAATGCGCGGTGCCGCACCGCCAACCACAGCAAGTCGTCGGATTTGGCAGGGCCCGTGACCATGAGCTCGTCACCGCGAACGCCATGTGACAGTGCGGCATTCAGTTCACCGACACTGGAAACATCCACGCCAGCACCATATTCGGCGCAGGCGCGAGACACACAGGCCGCCTTGTTGGCCTTCTTTCCGTAGTAGACAACGCCATCCACACCGGCCTGTTCGAATGCACGCTGGAACCCGTTGATATTCAGTGCCACTCGGGACGGATACATCACATGGAACGGCCCGCCGATCGCAAAGGCGATATCGCCGAGCAGATTCGGATCGGCGAGTAGCCTGCGCTCCAAGTCATCGGTGCGTGCGGGCAGGGCAGGAGCGCAAATGCTCAGCAGTCCCTGCACAGCCGCCAGCACGGCGGGGTCGGGGGCAGCGCCGGTGCTCGCCGGACGGTCGCCGAGTTCGACCTTGTCGCGGATCGAGCCGTGGTCGAACAGCAGCGTGCCGTCGGGTTCGGCGGTGCCGGGGTCGCGGACCTTCTTGTCGAACTCGACGGCGCTGATGTCTAGTCCCACAGGGGCACCTCCGTGCCGCGGCCCTCGGCAATGGCTCGTTCGGCGAGTGCGTGTGCCACCGCGATATCGGTCAACACCAACCCGCTGTTGTAGACGAAGATCCGCTCGTCATCGGACCGTCGGGCGATCGCGCGGCGGCTCAGGATATGCGGCAGTTCGGCGTCGACGCCGCGCAACCTGCCGTCAGGACCGGCCATATCGGTGCCGGTCAGCGCCATTTGCTCGGCGCTGGTCGCGATTACCCGATCGGCGTCGACCAGGGTGGACGGGGCCAGGCCATAGCCAACGAGAACGACGGTGGAACCCGGTGCGAGATCATCGGATTCGATCGCTACTTCGGTACCCGGCCCCGCCGTCGCCAACACCACGTCGGCGACACCGGCGGCCGCGCGCGGGTCCTCGACGGTCTCCAGCAATGCGTGCGGGTTGTATGCGGCGAGGTAGTCGCGCACCGCCGCCAGCCCCTCCGGATGGGTGCCGTAGAGCATCAGCTTGCGCAGCTGCGGATTGGCGGCGAGCAAGTGCGGCAGCGCGTTTCGGCCCTGAGTACCAGTGCCGATCAGCAGCACGCTCTCCGCGCCACGGCGCGCGGTCTCGCGCACCAGCAGCGCCGAAACCGCCGGTGTGCGCAGTGCGCCGACCCTGGCGCAGTCCATCATGGCGATCGGTGCGCCCGTGCTGTCGTCGTAGAGCGTGATGGTCGTGTAGTAGCGCTTGGTGCTGCGGTCGTGACCGGGATCGAATTTGTAGGAGGTCTTCATCGCGACCACCCGGCGGCGGCCGTCGCGCCCGAGCATGGCGTAGGCCACCGACCAGCCGTCCGGATTCGCCACGCTGAGTTTGCGGGGATTATCCGAATCACCCGCTGCGAAGGCGAGATACGCGTCCTCTACCGCGCGCACGACATCGGCGGGCGTGATGGGCACGTCCGCGAGGTCGCTTCGGCTCAGCACACGCAGTGGTGTGCTCCGGTCACGGGTGCTCAACGGTTCCTCGATCATGTTGTGTCGTATCCAGCCTTACTGCGGTCCGGGTGTCGGCCCGGGCCGGTACACCGTCGATCGCGAGCGGGTTGCTTGCCGCTCGGAACGGGGCGACGATCCGTTGCCCATAACCATTTTCGTCGGCCTCGGCGGACCGCCGTCGGCGTTCGGGCAGGCGGACATTGACGCGCTTGAGCCAACGGTCGGTGCCGTCGTAGCGCGCGGTGAACGGTACCCGACCGTGCACGGCCACATCATTGTCCACCAGCAGTAGCTCACCGGGGGCCAGAGCAGCGGTGACGCAGACGCGTTCGAGTTCCGCGGTGAGCCGAGCGTACGCCAGCCGGAATTCGGTATCGGCATCGTCGAGCGGGGTGTATGCCGGATCGTAGCGAAGCGTCAAATCTGCTGTGTCATAGCCCGATTCGGTGCCCCACAGGGTTGGCAACGGCGGTGCGCAGTAGTGCTCGTGCCCGGTGCCGTAGGAGACGTCGGGCAGGATCGGCAGGGTCGGCGTACCGAGTAGTCGGCGTTCGTCATCGGAGAGCTCGGTCCGGCGCACCGACGAGACGGTGGTGCCGACGCCGTCCGGATTGCGCAGACAGACCAGCATCAGCAGATTGGCGCGTTCCGGGTGGAATGCGTCCTCGGTATGCGGGCTGAGCAGGGTTTTACTACTCGCGCCGGATTGCTCGTGTTCGTGACCCGGCGATGGCACGATGTTGTTGACCAGCCGTCCGCCCTGTTGCCCCTGCCAGCCGAACGGTTCACCGGCGCTGCGGGCCAGCAGCAGCATCGCGATATCGAGTTCGAATGAGCTCGCAGGGCGGCCCGATTCACCACTCCAGCGGGCCGCCTCGACCCAACTCGGTGGCGTCGGGCCGAATTCGGTATCGCGCAAAGGCAATTTGCCGACGATCGTGGCGCCCGCGGCGGTGGCGGGCGGTCGCATGGCGACGCGCACCGCGTTGGGCAACTCGCTGACGCGCGCATCGATTTGCTCGAGTAATGCCGGATCGGTCAGCGTGCGCGCGATATCGGCCGTGCCATCGGGCCGGGTGTCGAGCGTGATACATATCTCACGGGCGAGCGCGCGCACCGCTTGTGCGGCGGTGGTCGGCAGCTCGCGCCGTTCGATATCCAGTGGGTGAAGCGTCTTACGTTCGGAGAGAACGCCTTTCACCAGGAATCCCTTCTTCGCATCGGGTCGAAAAGCGGGGTATGACGATTCGATCTGCGAAGCTAGTGGGTCTTGCCATCTAAAGCAAGGCTTACCTAAGCAAGTCTCGAAAATAGCACATACGCATGTCTGAGATCACAGATTGTGGCTAATTTGCGGCATCGTCTTCGAGCTGGTGGTGGATAGCTGTGCTGCGGCAAAACTCAACGCCCGGAACTCTATTAGGCTAGCCTGTCCTAGCTAGATGCGCTAGGTTTCGCGGTCGCGCGAGGGTTACTCGTTGAGGTTCGAGGAAGGCAGCACCATGGAATGGAATCGACGACAACTCCTGCGATCGGGACTCGGTGTCGGCGCGGTGCTGGTGGTCGCCGCATGTTCGGACGGCGGCAATTCGGACGGCCCGGCGCGGCGCGGCGGCACCCTGCGGGTCGGTGCGCTCGGCAGCGCGGCGCGCATCGAACGCGATCCGCATGCGAATCTCAGCAATGACAGCGACTTCCTCATCACCTCGCTGGTCTACGACGCGCTCACGGTACCGGGCGCGAACCCGAATGTTGCTGCGCGCCTTTCCAGTCGGTGGGAAGCCGATGCGCAGCGACGTCGCTGGAGTTTCACCATCGCCGATGGCGCTGCCTTCCACGACGGCACCCCCGTCACCTCCGATGATGTGGTGTGGTCGCTGCGTCGACTGCGGACCGTCGGCGGTGCGTCGAAAATGCCTGCCGCCGTGGAAGACATCACCGCGGACGGCCCGAATCGGGTGGTCATCGCGCTTCCGGAGCCGAACTCGCAACTGCCGCTGCTGGTTCGGTTGATGACCTTCACGGTCAGGAAGGACACCACCGATTTCACCAAGGCCATCGGCACCGGGCCGTTCCGGTTGGAGTCCTATCAAGGTGGCAATGCCCGGCTGGTGCGCAACGATCGGTGGCACGGTCCGGTGCCACTGCTGGATGCCATCGAGGTCACCATGTTCGACAGCGTGACGGCGCTGGGCAATGCGGTGCTCGGCGGTCAGATCGATCTGGCATCGAATGTTGGTGCGATCGCGGGACGCACCGCCGAGGGGCGCGGCGATCTGCGGGTGGTGCGGCGATCGAACGACACCATGGTGGGGGTCGCGATGCGGACCTCCGACGGACCGTTCGCCGATGCGCGGGTACGCGAAGCCATTCGGTTGGGCGTCGATCGCAAGGCCTTGGTCAATCAGGTGCATTCGGGTTACGGCACGGTCGCGAACGACATCCTCGGCACCGGTGATCCGCTGTACGACAACACGGTCGCGCAGCGGGTCCGCGATGTGGATCGGGCGAAGTCGCTGTTGCGCGATGCCGGATTCGATACCGGGCGCAGCTACCAGTTCCTCACCAAGGCCGAGGCGCCGGGCGAGGTCGAATCGGCGAAGGTGATCGCGACCCAGCTGGCCGATATCGGGCTGCGCCTCGATGTCGTGACGCAGGAGTCGAACACCTTCTACGACCAGACCTGGTTGAAGGCGCCGCTGTACACGGTCTCCTGGGGCACCAATGATTCCACACTTTTCTTCGCGACCAAGCTGATGTCCTCGGCTTCCAATCGCAACGAAACCGCGTTCAAGGATGCGGAATTCGACGCCGCCACCACGAAAGCCCTTGCTGCTCCCGATGACTCGTCATACACGATTGCCTGCCGAGACGTGCAGCGGATCCAGTACGCCCGCGGTGGTTATCTGGTGTGGGGCATGGCCGACGGTATCGATATCGCGACGTCCCGGGTGCGTGATGTGCCGACCCTCGGCGGCTTCGCCAGGGTGCAGTTGGAACGAGCCTGGCTCGCGGAGTGATGTCCTTCGCGCGACTCCTTATCCGGCGCGTCGTCCTGCTGGTCGCGCTGCTGGCCACGGTGTTCGCGGCAGTCGACCTGCTGCCGGGCAATTCCGCCCGCGCGGTGCTCGGCCGCGACGCCACCGCGGAGCAGATCGCGGCGAAGGAACACGAACTCGGCCTCGACCGTGCGCTGCCGATGCGCTTCCTCGAGTGGATATCCGGTGTGGTGACCGGCGATTTCGGTCGTACCGCGCGTGGGCGTTCGATCAATGAGCTATTGGCCGACAAGTTTCCGCCGACGCTGCTGCTCGGTGGGCTCGCGTTCCTGGTGACGGTGGTCGCGTCGCTGCTGCTCGGCAGCTGGTGGGCGGCGCGGCGCGGGCCGACTACCCGGTTGTTGCAGCCGAGCACCACTGCGGCTGCGGCGATTCCGGAGTTCGTCATCGCGACCTTGTTGATCCTGGCGTTCTCGTTGGGCCTGGGTTGGTTGCCCGCCGTCACCATTACCGGGCGTTCCGGTTTTCCGGCCAGTCCGGACATGCTGGTGCTGCCGGTGCTCGCACTGGCGATACCGCAGACCGGCTGGAACACCCGGGTGGTGCGCGCAGCGCTACTCGATTCCGCGCGCTCGCCGCATGTGGAAACTGCGGTGCTGGACGGACTTTCGACAACCACCGTGCTCACAAGGCATGTGCTGCCATTCGCGCTGCCGACGATTGTGGCGAGTTTCGCGACCACGGTCGGCATGCTGCTCGGTGGTGCGCTGGTGGTGGAGACCATTTTCAACTACCCGGGACTGGGTGCGGTGCTGGCGGGTTCGGTGGCCGATCGGGACACCTCCCTGATCGCCGCGGTGGTGGCGCTGACCGGGGTGGTCATCATGGCCATGTTGGCGATGGCGGACGGGGTTCGGGCCTGGGCAGTGCGGGGGCGGATATGACCGGATTCCGACGACCCGGAGGTCGCAAATGAAGCGTTTCCTCACGGTACTGCCCGCGCTGGTGGTGGTTATCGCTGCCGCGCTCGGGCCCAGCCTGGCGACTCGATCTGCCGAGGAGGCGATCGGGATACCGTTCGCGCGGCCGGGTGCGGACACCTTGTTGGGTACCGACCGGCTCGGGCGGGATGTGCTGGCGCAACTGCTCTATGGCGGTTGGGGTCTGCTGTTGCTGGCGGGTGTGATCGCGCTCGCGGTGACGGGGTTGTCGTGCGTGCTCGGTGCCGTCGCGGCACTGCGTCCACGGGTCGGTGCATTGATCGAGGGCGGCGCCGATTTCGCGATCCTGCTGCCGGCCGTGCTCGGGATCTTGTTGGTGCTGACGGCGTGGCCCGATGCAGGTGTCTACGGTCTTGTGGTGGTCGCGCTGCTCTTCGGAACTCCCTACTGCGCAAGGGTTTTTGCCGCGGCCGCCGCCGGAGTTGCGGCGAGCGGTTATGTCGAGGTCGCCCAAGCCAGCGGTGAAACTCTGCCGCACTTGGTATTTCGCGAGGTGATTCCGAATCTGCGCGAGGTCTTGGCCGCGCAACTCGGTCTTCGCTTCGTAGAGGGCGTGTATGTGGTCAGCACCGCATCGTTTCTGCAGCTGCCGACCACGTTGGGCGCGAGCAACTGGGCGGTCATGGTGCGCGAGAACTCCTCCGGCATGCTCCTCAACCCCTGGTCCGTGCTGGCGCCGAGCCTGGCGATCGCGGTGGTCGCGGTCAGTGTGAATCTCGCGGTGACCTCGTTCGATCAACATCGTCCGCGACGACGGGCTATCCGGGTAACGCGCGGGTCCGAGACACTGGCCGGTGCGGAGTCGCCGGTTGGGGAGGAGCGGGGATGAATCGATCGGTCGTCGTCGATGCGTTGACAGTATGCGGATCGAATGGTCAAAAGTTGTTCGAGCCCATCAGTTTCCGCGTCGCGGCGGGTAAGGTCACCGCCCTGACCGGTCCGTCCGGATCGGGCAAGACCACGTTGATGCGGGCACTGCTCGGGCACTTGCCAGCGGGAGCGCGGCGATCCGGGGGGTCGGCCGTTGTGGCCGGGCACGACATATTCGCCTTGAATCCTGGTGCACTGCAACAGTTCCGACGTGACCATATCGCTTATGTCGGACAGGATCCCGGCTCGGCGCTCAATCCATTGATGCGGGTGCGTGCCTTGCTGAACGAGGTTCGCCATCCCGATGCCGCCGTGCCCGAGACCCTGGAGCTGGTCGGCCTATCCGATGAGCACTTGCGCCGTCGCCCGGGCGAACTCTCCGGCGGTCAGCAGCGCCGGGTGGCCCTCGCGCGTGCGCTGGTTCGCCATACCGGGATCCTTATTCTCGACGAACCACTGGCCGGGCTGCACGGATCCCTGCGCACCGAAATCGCCCGTGTGCTCGCCGATGTCGCCGCTCAGCGCGCTGCGGCGATCTTGCTGTCCGGGCACGACACCGCGACTATCCAAGCGATCGCCGATGATGTGGTCGAGTTGGGTGCGGTGCATTCCGATGTGATCGGGCGCACACCCTTGCCGGCTCGTTTCGGGATGTCGACTTCATCGCAATCGAATGGGGGTGCCGCGTCGATCGGGCGGGTGGCGACGGCTCCGGAGCTTGCGCTCGACGTCGACACCGGAGGCTCGGCTCCGCAGCCGAGCGGCGGGTGGGCGGCGGTAGCGGTGCGGTCCAGGACGGTGGAGTCGGCTGCGGGACCCATTCTGCGTGCGCAGGATATCGGCGCCTCGATCGGCGGGCACGAGGTGCTGGCGGACATTGATTTCGTGCTGCCGGGCGGCGCGGCGCTGGCGATCGTCGGAGCGTCTGGAGCAGGTAAGACCACTCTCGCTCGGGTGGTCGCCGGCCTGCACCCGGAAGCGACCGGATCGCTGGTATTGCGGGGTGAATCGATCCCGGTCGGACCGGGTCGTCGCACTCGCGACGGTCGCAACGGTATTCAGCTGGTTACGCAGAACCCCCGGTCCGCGCTCAACCCTCGGCGTACCGTCGCGCAGACCCTCGGCCGTCCGCTGCGCCGAATCGGCGGGATTGCGAAACGACAGTTGGCGCAGCGCATTACCGAGCTACTCGACTCGGTCGAACTCGCACCGGAACTCGCCACCCGCTACCCGCACGAACTCTCCGGCGGCCAACGCCAGCGGGTGGCGCTGGCCAGGGCACTCGCGGCCGAGCCCGCCGTCCTGGTCTGCGACGAGATCACCTCGGCACTGGACCACAACACCGCTGTCTCGATCATGACCCTGCTTGACCGCATCCGCGCCGAACACGGCACCGGCCTGCTCGTCATCACCCACGATATGACCCTGGTCACCGGGCACTGCTCGCACCTCGTCGTCCTCGACCACGGGCGCATTGTCGAGTCAGGCTCGGCGACAGCGGTCCTCACCACTCCGGCACACACCGCGACCCACGAACTGCTCGGCTAGGCGTTTCCCGCACACGCGTTGTGCGTGATGCGCGCTAGTTCTGCGAGGACGAATCGGTGGCTGCGTAATCGACGATCTGCTCGGTAATCTCGGTTCACGGAGCGCATGCCCCCCCCGGGCATGCTGGGTCTGCAGGGGGAGGGACATATGAATTCGGGCTTGCCGCGACGCATGCTTCGCGGGGGTGGTCGTTCGAATCCGGATGATGGAGGAATGCTCGCGAAGCTGACCGGCGTATTGGTCGCCGCTATGGTGACCCTCGTGCTCGCCGGTTGCGGTGCCGAACGCAATCTGCCGCCGATTCCCGAAGGCATTCCGCCCGGCCCTGGTACGCCGCTACCGCTGATCGATCTGGACGCGCCCGGCCGCACCGCAGCGCAGTTGCGCGACTGGGCCGACGAGCAATCCGACAAACTCGGCATTCCGAGTGTCGCGCTGGAAGCCTACGGCTACGCTGCGGCAATCATGGGTCGGTCCCGGCCCGACTGCGGCATCGCCTGGACCACCATCGCGGGAATCGCCAGCGTGGAAAGTAAGCACGGCACCCATCGCGGTTCGGCGGTCGACGCGAATGGCACCGTGCGCCCGCCGATCATCGGCATCCCACTCGACGGTGCGCCGGGAGTAGCACTGGTCGAGGACACCGACGCCGGCATGCTCGACGGCGATCCGGAGTTCGACAGGGCGTTGGGCCCACTGCAATTCATTCCGGAGACCTGGAAGCGCTGGGGTGTCGACGCGAACGGCGATGGCGTCGCCGATCCGCAGAATATCGATGACGCCGCACTCACCGCGGCCCGCTACTTGTGCGCGAGTGGTGGCGATCTGACCTCCGAGCGCGGCTGGCAACAGGCCCTATTGACCTACAACCAGTCCAATGCCTATCTATTGACCGTCCGCGATCGCGCTGCCGCCTACAGCGTCGGGCGCCGGGCATGAGCACTCGTCGGAGGAAGCAACAGGTGCTCGTCGCGACAGTGCGATGCGATTCGTCGGAGTGCCGGTTACTGCGCAATCGTCGAGGACGCTAGGCTCGCAGGCGCACGGCCCTTCCCGTCAGACCTACCGTGCCAACAGCCGAAGGAGTGTCGTTTTCGTGGCCATCATCGAACAGGTCGGAGCTCGCGAGATCCTCGATTCTCGCGGAAACCCCACTGTCGAGGTCGAGATCGCCCTCGACGACGGCACCCTGACCAGGGCTGCCGTGCCCTCCGGTGCCTCTACCGGTGAGCATGAGGCCGTCGAACTGCGCGACGGCGGCGAGCGCTACGGCGGCAAAGGTGTGCAGAAGGCCGTCGAGGGTGTACTCGACGAGATCGCGCCCGCCGTCATCGGCTTGGACGCGGTCGAGCAGCGCACCGTCGACCAGGTCCTGCTGGATCTGGACGGCACACCGGACAAGTCCCGCCTCGGCGCGAACGCCCTGCTCGGCGTCTCGCTCGCGGTGGCCCGCGCCGCCGCCGAATCCTCGGGCCTCGAGCTGTTCCGCTACCTGGGCGGTCCGAATGCGCATGTGCTTCCGGTGCCGATGATGAACATCCTCAATGGTGGTGCGCACGCCGACAGCGGCGTCGACGTCCAGGAGTTCATGGTCGCCCCGATCGGTGCGACCACCTTCAAGGAGTCGCTGCGTTGGGGCGCCGAGGTGTACCACGCGCTCAAGTCGGTGCTGAAGGCCAAGGGTCTGTCCACCGGTCTCGGTGACGAGGGTGGTTTCGCGCCCTCGGTCGCTGGCACCAAGGAAGCGCTCGACCTGATCGGTGTCGCCATCGCGAAAACCGGCCTGAAGCTGGGCACCGATGTCGCGCTCGCACTCGATGTCGCCGCCACCGAGTTCTACACCGCGGGCAACGGTTACAAGTTCGAGGGCAGCGTCCGCTCGGCCGCCGAGATGGCGCAGTTCTACGCCGAACTGCTCACCGCATACCCGCTGGTCTCCATCGAGGACCCGCTCTCGGAGGACGACTGGGACGGCTGGGTCGCGCTGACCGATCAGATCGGCGACAAGGTGCAACTGGTCGGCGATGACCTGTTCGTCACCAACCCGGAGCGCCTGGAGGAGGGCATCACCAAGGGCGCGGCCAATGCGCTGCTGGTGAAGGTCAACCAGATCGGCACGCTGACCGAAACATTGGATGCCGTCGAGCTCGCGCACCGCAACGGCTACAAAACGATGATGAGCCACCGCTCCGGCGAGACCGAGGACACCACCATCGCCGACCTTGCCGTCGCGGTCGGCAGCGGTCAGATCAAGACCGGTGCCCCGGCGCGCAGCGAGCGCGTCGCCAAGTACAACCAGCTGCTGCGCATCGAGGACGCGCTGGGCGATTCCGCACGGTACGCGGGTGACGTCGCGTTCCCGCGGTTCGCGTTCGAAGGCTAGCCAGCTAGGGGAGCGGTATGACAGAGCGGCGTGCGCGTGGATCCAGTCCGGCCGGACGGGGGAATCGCCGCACGTCGCGCTCTGCCAGATCGCGCCCGGCCGCCGAATCGCCGGCGGCCGCACCGAAGCGGACGACCCGCAGGCGGTCCGAAGCCGCCGAGAAGACCAAGCCGCAGAAGATAGGGCTGCGCTCCGGTGGGCACGAGGACAAGCACGATCGCACCATCCTCGGCCTGTCCACCGGTAAGGCGGTCATCCTGGCCATTGTTCTGTGCGCACTCGCCTTGACTTTGGCTGTGCCACTACGCACATATTTCACCCAGCGCGCCGAGGCCGCGCATTTGGCGCAGGAGCGCATCGAACTCGAGGCCGATCTCGCCAAATTGCGGGATCGCCGCGCGCAGCAACAGGATCCGGCCTATGTGCGCTCCGAGGCCAGGGACCGGTTGCGGCTGGTGATGCCGGGTGAGACGCCCTATATCGTCCAGGTGCCGGGTATCGAAGCGCCCGCGCCGCCCGCCGCACCGACCCAGTCGAAGGCGCCCGAGCCCTGGTACACCGAACTGTGGCGCAGTATTTCGCAACCGCAGCAGGCCCCGGCGCCCGCGGCCGCACCCGCCGCTCCGCAGCCAGCACCGGAAGGACCCAGGTGAGCGCACCGAACGACCGCGATCTCGAGATCATCGCCAAGCAGTTGGGACGCGAGCCGCGCGGTGTACTCGCCGTCGCCTACCGCACCCCGGACGGTCTGCCCGCGGTGGTCAAGACCGCGCCGCGGCTGCCCGACGGCACCCCCTTCCCGACCCTCTATTACCTGACCGATCCGCGCCTCACCGCTGAGGCGAGCAGGCAGGAATCCGCGGGCGTCATGCGGGAAATGACCGAACGCCTCACCACTGACCCGAAATTGGCCGCCGCCTACCGCGCCGCCCACGAGAGCTACCTCGCCGAGCGCGATGAGATCGAATCCCTCGGCACCGATTTCACCGGCGGCGGTATGCCCGAACGAGTGAAATGCCTGCACGTCCTCATCGCCCACTCCCTCGCCAAGGGGCCGGGCGTAAACCCCTTCGGCGACGAAGCGGTATCCCTGGCGGCTGATAGGGGCCTCCGCGGCACCGCCATCCCGGCGGACTGGCCGAAATACGAGCCGCCCCACGCCCCGACCGACGCGCAATGACATGACCGCCGCGCTCGAAATGACCACCGGCGCTGGAAGGAACGTGCGCGCTGTGGTGAGCGTGGGCGATGAAAACGGCTCAGGCGCCCCGATCATGAAAGTGCCGTGGGGCGCTAGGGCACTGGAATGCGCGGGTGCTGGATCGAGCGTGGATGCTGCGATCAGTGCTGGTGCTCTGATGAACGTGGCCGCTCCGACATGGGCGGGCGTGGGATTGTGCGGGGGTCCTGCGATGTGCGCGGCCGCTGGAATGAGAGTGGGCGGTGCGATGTGCGCGGCCGCTGACGCGCGCGGCGGAGGTGCTGGGATGAGCGGGCGCTCCGGTGAGCGCGAGTGGGAGATTGGCCGTGGCTGATAGGAGCGGAGCTGAGCATGAGTGATCGGGTAGCGGCAGTTGATTGCGGGACGAATTCGATCCGACTATTGATCGCCGAGGTGCTCGGCGATGGGCGGTTGGTGGATGTGCATCGGGAGATGCGCATTGTGCGGCTGGGTCAGGGGGTGGATGCGACGGGGGCACTCGCGCCGGAGGCGATCGAGCGCACCAGGGTTGCGCTCGCCGATTATGTCGCGCTGATGCGGGAGGCGGGGGTCAGTCGAGTGCGGATGGTCGCGACCTCCGCGACTCGCGATGCCGCCAACCGCGAGGACTTTTTCGCCATGGCCCGTGCCGAACTCGG
The DNA here is from genome assembly GCF_044457245.1 of Nocardia sp. NPDC050630. Classification (NCBI taxonomy): domain Bacteria; kingdom Bacillati; phylum Actinomycetota; class Actinomycetes; order Mycobacteriales; family Nocardiaceae; genus Nocardia; species Nocardia sp. NPDC050630. The sequence goes on along the minus strand of NZ_JBITGN010000015.1, from coordinate 115,718 downwards.
CACCGTGGTGGCGGGTGCGGAGGCCGAGGTGATCACCGGTGACGAGGAAGCGCGGCTGTCCTTCAGCGGTGCGGTTGGTGAATTGGCCAGCGAGGCAGGACCTTTCGTTGTCGTCGATCTGGGCGGTGGATCCACCGAACTCGTCGTCGGCGACAGCGATGGTGTGCGTGCCGCATTCTCCGCCGATATCGGCTGCGTCCGCATTACCGAGCGATGCCTGCCGGGCAATCCGCCGACCGCCGAAGAGGTCTCCGCCGCACGGGCATTCGCCACCGAACGACTGGATGAGGCATTCGCCATGGTGCCGGTCGAGGGTGCGCATACCTGGGTCGGCGTCGCGGGCACCATGACTACGATCGCGGCGGTCGCCCTCGATCTGCCCGAATACGATTCGGAGCGCGTCCATCTCACCACCCTCACCCTGGACCAGGTGCGCGAGGTCTGCGATCGCCTGATCGGCATGAACCACGACGAGCGCGCCGCTCTCGGCCCCATGCATCCCGGTCGCGTCGACGTGATCGGCGGCGGTGCCGTCATCACCGAGGTGCTTGCCTACGAACTGTCCCGGCGCGCAGATATTTCCGCTCTCGTCGTCAGCGAACACGACATCCTCGACGGCATAGCCCTGTCCATCGCCTGACGCGGCTATCGCGGCTGTCGCGCCACAGGTCCACTATCGTCGGCCGCCACGACGAGATTGAGACGGTGTACCCCCACTGGCCGTCCGTCGCACCCCCGCTCGGGAACCGGTCACTCCACCTCGGCGAGCGTGGCCGTCCAGGTATTGCACGACGATGTCGCGCCGCTGCGGTAACCGGCTTCGACCCAGCGCCGACTGTTCAACCCGGTGCCGTGGGTCGGATCCTCCTCGGTATCGGATTGGATATCGATCAGATCCGCGGCCTCGTCCGGGGGCAATATGCCCCCGGCCTGTGCTGCCGCCAGCATCACCCCGGCCAGGCACTGAGCTTGGAGTTCGATGCGTCGGCTGAGTTCCAGTCCGAGCGGCGACTTCGCGCCCGCGGTATCGATATCTCGATCGGCGGTGCGCAAGATGCCGGTGGAGGACTGTAGGTGGTGGCCGTATTCGTGCATCACGACGAACATCAGGTACTGCCCGAGTTGCGAACCCCACCCCCGATGGATGGGATCGTCGGTCGGCCAGTACACAGTGCCGCCGCAATAGAACGCCGGATCGGTGGACTGAACCTGTTTCGAGCATCCGGTCGTCACGTTGTCGACCACCATGAGTTGCAGCGGCGCGAGGGTCATACCCGCCGCGTGCAGGGCCGGACCCCAGACCTTCGTCAAGCAGTCCAATTCGGTCTGCACGAATTGCCGTTGACCCGCCGCGCTCATCTCTATCGGCGGCAGCTGACACCGCAGCGGGGCCAAGCGCAACTCGGCATGCAGCGTATTCGCTGTCAGCGGAGGTTCCGGCAGCGCACCAACGACGGACTCGGCGTCGACCGCGGAGACCGATGCGCATCCGGAGCCGAGCAGCGCAACCAGCGCGCCGATCACGGCGACCAGCAGCGCCGCATGGGCGCTCGAGCGCTTCATCAGGGTCCCCCGTCCAGCCAACAAACGAGGTTTCCCCGTCCAGCGAGGCGAACTTTACCGGGAAATTCTCCGGCTTTCTTGTCGAGCGCGGTGCGTCACCGAGTCGCGGTCGACGAAATAGTCGATTGCTTCTGATTCGCTGAAAGAGCGCAACGAGCGGGTACTTTCACGACGGACGTACCGGTTAGCGGATTGCTCCGGCGGGAGTTCTGGCATGTCCTGCCACACCGGCCGTGAACGGGGAAACTTTGCCAGGGCTGCCGGGCATTCTCTGCTGATATGGGATCGTCTGACCTATGTCCGATGCGGCAATGGCAGAGCAACCAGTTCGGGAGCGAACCCTGTTCGGTCACCCGATCGGGTTGACCAACCTCTTCGGAGTCGAACTCTGGGAGCGCTTCTCGTTCTACGGAATGCTCACCATCCTCGGGTACTACCTGTACTACTCGACGACCGAGGGTGGACTGGGTCTATCGCAGAGCACCGGCGTCGGGATCGTCGGCGCGTACGGCGGGCTGGTGTACCTGTCCACAGTGCTCGGCGGGTGGATCGCCGACCGGTTGATCGGTATGGAGCGCACCGTCTTCTACGGCGGCGTTGTGGTCATGGCCGGGCATATCGCACTGGCGGCTCTGCCCGGGCTCAGCGGTGTCGGAGTCGGCCTTGTCTTGGTCGCGCTCGGCAGCGGCGGATTGAAGGCCAATGCCTCTTCGCTGCTCGGCACCCTCTACCGGCCGGGTGATCCGCGCTTCGACGGCGGCTTCACGCTGTTCTATCTGGGCATCAACCTCGGTGCATTCGTCGGCCCGCTGCTCACCGGCCTGCTGCAACGGCATTGGGGCTTTCACTACGGCTTCGGTGCGGCCGCGGTCGGCATGGCATTGGGGCTGACGCAGTATGTGGTGTTCCGGCGCAATCTGGGCACCGCGGGCAGACATGTGCCCAACCCGTTGCCGCGCAACGCTGTGGGGCCGATTCTGGGCATCGTGGCCGGTGCGGCCATCGTGGTCGCGCTGGCATTGATCACCGGGCTGGTGAACCTGGACAACCTCTCCGAGGTGACCACCGGCGTCATCATCGCGGCCTCGCTCGCCTACTTCGCGCTCATGCTGACCAGCGGCAGGGTGACGCCGCTCGAGCGCAGCCGGGTGCGTGCCTTCATTCCGTTGTTCATCGCGAATGCGGTTTTCTGGTCGCTGTTCCAGCAGATCTTCACGGTGCTCGCGGTGTACTCCGATGAGCGGATGCGGTGGACCATCTTCGGCTGGACCGCACCGTCGAACTGGATCGGCTCGGTGGAGCCGGTGTGGATCATCTGCCTGTCCCCGCTGTTCGCGCTGACGTGGACCAAGCTGGGCAATCGCGCACCGAGCACACCGCGCAAATTCTCCTTCGGCGTCATCGGCATGGGCCTGGCGTTCTGGTTGTTCGTGCTGTTCTCGGGCAGCAGCGGCAAATCCGTTCCGGTGTTGGCGGTACTGCTCATCATGGGCGCATTCGCGGTGTCCGAGCTGCTGCTTTCCCCGATCGGCCTCTCGGTCACCACACAGCTGGCGCCCGAGGCGTTCTGGGCCCAGATGATGGCGCTGTACTTCTTCTCCGTTGGCATCGGAACATCAATGTCCGGTACTTTGGCTCGGTTCTATGACGCGGACCACGAATTCGCGTACTTCGGTATCACCGGAGCAGTAGCGATCTGTGCCGGTCTGATCGTCGTCGCACTCACACCATGGGTGAGCCGACATATGGCCGGTGTGCATTAGGAAATCGACGGAGAACCCGTCGACTACGGCAAGGAGACATTGTTGGCGACCCCAGGAACTCGATGGGGCGGTCTGTTCCGCACCAAATCGGTCGAGCAGTCCATCCAGGACACCGACGAACCCGATTCGAAATTGCGCAAGGATCTGACCGCCTGGGACCTCACCGTCTTCGGTGTCGCCGTGGTGGTCGGTGCGGGCATCTTCACACTCACCGCGCGGACCGCGGGCAATGTCGCCGGACCTTCGGTTTCCCTGGCCTTCGTCTTCGCCGCCATCGCCTGCGGACTGACAGCGCTCTGCTACGCCGAATTCGCCTCGACGGTTCCGGTGGCGGGCAGTGCGTACACATTCTCCTACGCCACCTTCGGCGAGCTCGTCGCATGGATCATCGGCTGGGATCTGATCCTGGAGTTCGCGCTCGCGGTGTCGGTGGTCGCCAAGGGGTGGTCGCAGTACCTCGGTGAGGTGATGGGATCGCATTCGCCGATCGCACATCTGGGGCCGATCGACTTCGACTGGGGTGCGGTACTTCTCATCGCGGTCCTGGGTGTGCTGCTGGCGGTCGGCACCAAGGTGTCCTCGCGGGTTTCGGCCGTGGCCGTCGCCATCAAGCTGAGCGTTATCGCGGTGGTCCTCGTTGTCGGCGCCACCTACTTCGACAAGTCGAACCTGAGGCCCTACATCCCTCCCTCGCAGTCCGGTGCGGAAGGGGAGGGGCTGCACCAGTCGCTGTTCTCCTACTTCACCGGCGCCGGCCAAAGCACCTTCGGCTGGTACGGCCTGCTCGCGGCGGCCAGTCTGGTGTTCTTCGCATTCATCGGCTTCGATGTCGTCGCGACCACGGCGGAGGAGACGAAGAATCCGCAGCGCTCGGTGCCGCGCGGCATCCTCGGCTCGCTGGTGATCGTCACAATTCTGTACGTCGCGGTTTCGCTGGTCCTCACCGGCATGGTGCCCTACACCGCGCTATCGGGCGACAAAGCGACGCTCGCAACGGCTTTCGCGCAGCACGGCGCCACCTGGACCAAGAACATCATCTCCATCGGCGCGCTCGCCGGACTCACCACGGTCGTCATGGTGATGTTCCTCGGCCAGACCCGCGTGCTGTTCGCCATGTCGCGCGACGGACTGATGCCGCGCCAGCTCGCACACACCGGCAAGAACGGCACCCCGGTTCGACTGACCGCCATCGTCGGCGTCGTGTGTGCCGCGCTCGCCGGTTTCGTGGACTTCGGCACCCTCGAGGAGATGGTCAATATCGGCACGCTCTTCGCCTTCGTCCTGGTCGCCATCGGCATTCTCATCCTGCGCCGCACCCGCCCCGAACTCCCGCGTGGCTTCCGGGTGCCCTTGGTCCCGCTCGTCCCCATCCTCGCCGTACTCGCCTGCCTCTGGTTGATGCTCAACCTCTCGGTCGAAACATGGCTGCGCTTCCTCGTCTGGATGGCTATCGGCCTGATCGTCTACTTCGCCTACGGCCGCCGGCACTCCGTGCTAGCCAACACGCCAGGCGCGAACTCTCCTGACGGCACCGCACCGATAGCCGCCTACGACTAGGTCCCTGACTGCGCGCTGGCGGCATTACTCTGTCCACCACCGGAGATGCACTAGCCTGCAGAGGGAATTCCGGTACGGCAGTACGAGTCGGTACGCTAACCGGGCGCCCCTATAGCCCAATTGGCAGAGGCAGCAGACTTAAAATCTGCAAAGTGTCGGTTCGAGTCCGACTGGGGGCACGAGACGAATTCCACAGTGGGCGGGTCGAGGCAGATGGCTCACCGGCCGGGGCCAGCTGAACGGTGATGCGGATATCGGTGTTGTCCAGCGTTGGACACAGTTCGCGGGCTCCGTCCCCGCAGGCTGGTCGATGAGTCAGGCTGCGGGCGTGTGCCCTCGAGCCGCCACCGTGACGCCCTTCCATGCGGTCCAGGTCTCGAGCCGGTCGCGTAGACCTGCGGAACGATCAGGTTTCCTCCGGAACCGAAGAACACTCGCAAGGCGGGTTGGCGGAGTCTGCGATTTCGCGGAGCGCGCGGCCTGCGGCAGCCGGGTCGCCGGAATCGAGGGTCTGGGTGTAGGCGGCGAAGGCCGACGTAGCGGGGCGTTGTTCCGATCAGGTTCAAGCGGCCGAAATGCTCGTCGGCGCGCTTCACGGTCTCGAAGACTTGTGCCCTGTCGGTCACATCCAGCTCGAGCCCAAGTACCGCATCGCCGTAAGCGGCGACCAGCTCCGTGAGGTGTTCGGTACTGCGGGCGGTCGCTGCCACCTTGTCGCCGCGAGACAACGCGGCCTCGGCGAAGTTGCGGCGAAGCCGCGAGAGGAGCCGGTGACAAACCAGACCTTGCTCATGATGTCTTTCCGTTCTATTCGGAGTGGCGAGCGCAGCGAGGAGTGATTCCATCGCCGCCGATGTCCCCTGCTGCTGCATCGACTGAACACAAGATGCCGCCGACCCGCTTTCCATAACGGCATCGCGGCGTGACGTGCGTCACTGCTACGACGATTTCGCAAAAATCAGGTGAGCGTTTATCGGGTGTGCTAGGTAAGCGGCTATCGGGCCAACTGCGCGAACAAGAATTTGCGGATAGCTCTTCGCGGTGCGGAACGCAGTCGGAGACGGCGGTTTCACAGCGTAATTTCGGCGGTGTCTGAGGACTTGACCACACCGAGTTCTTGCTCACTCGGGGATCATTCCAACCGAATGCCGTTAATTGCCAGCTTTCTACTGGTAGGGGGTTTGCTCCAGTGGTCGTGAGCCCTGGATCGCGCACTGATTCGACGTCTGACCTGGTGCCGTAGCATTCGAACCTCGACTGTGCGGGGAGACTTTTGGTAGCCTAACCTAACTGGACCGCAGCGGAATTAGCCAATTTATTGCTGTCAGATGCTCTGAGCTGCTACTTTGAGCTCGAATGGCCTGTCCTGTCACGTTATCCCCCTATCAACCGGGCGACGAGTGTCTGCGCCATATTTGCTGTAGGATTTCGGATGGCACCCACTCCTTGGTCCCCGGTCCCTGGACCTTGCGCGACGGGCGACTGGACGATGGACGATGACAGAGACGTCCACCGACGGGAACGCCGCGCATGTGTCGATGGGGATCGGGTGTCGATCGCCATGACCGCGCCTTCTCGAATATGCGACCCGGTTCTCGTCGCTATGTTGCACATTCCAACAAGCCGATAACGGCAATCTGGCAGCAATATAACTGATTCCTGATATGAGCGGTATCAGTGGAGGTCGAGATGGACCAATCGAAGAGTGGTGCCGATGGTAATCCGAACTGGCCGAGAGCGCTGCAAAAAGGATCCCTCCACTTTTCCGGCAAGTATTCCGGAGACGGTTCCGGCGTGCGCGCGAACGGTAATGGAGACGCGCGGCCATCGTCGTTCGACATTCTTCCACTGACCGCGGCTCAGCGGGGAATCTGGTTTGCCCAGCACCTCGCGGAATCGTCGCCGATATCTGTGGCTCAATTCGTCGAGATCGTAGGCGAGTTGGACACGGAATTGCTTGCCGAGGCATGCAGAACCGCCGCTCGTGAGTTCGGATCCGGACATATGCGCCTAATCGAGGTCGACGGAGAGCCAGGTCAGTTCGTCGACGAGGAACATCGGCCGCAGGTGTCGGTCATGGACTTGCGCGGGCAGGCCGATCCGGTTGCGGCTGCGCACGAAATCATGGTGCGGGACTACTCCGCTCCGCTGGACCTGCTGAACGACGACCTCATGACGAGCATTGTGTTCCAGGTCGGCGAGGACCATTTCCTGTGGTATCAGCGCGCGCACCATATCGCACTCGACGGATTCGCCGCGGTGACAATGCTGCACCGGATTACCGAGTTGTACAACGCTTGGGCGAGGTTCGAGGAAGCGGCGCCGTGCGTGGCGCAGCACCTGGCGGCCGTCGTCGAGCAGGATCTGGCATACCGCGATTCGGCGCGTTTCGAAAACGATCGCAGATACTGGCACGAGCACTTGACTGGCGCGCCTGCCGTCGTGAGCTTGGCAGGTCGCGTAGGCAAGCCCACCATTCATCCGGCGCTCGTCAGCGCAGAGCTGCCGGACGCCACCGCGCATCTACTGGAGAACATCGCAGCCCAGGACGGCCTGAGCGTGACTGCGACCACCGTCGCGGCGTTCGCCGCTTATCTCGCGCGGATGACCGGGAGCGATGAAGTATTGCTGAGCCTGCCGGTTTCGGGTCGGCACTCGGCCGTGCTGCGCCGTTCCGGGGGGATGGTGGCGAATGTGGTCCCGTTGCGAGTGCGGGTCGCCGGCCGCAGCGTCGGTGAGCTGATCTCCGCAGTGCAAAGCGAGTTGACCAGTGCTCTTCGGCGGCAGCGCTATCGCCAAGAGGACATATTCGGGGATATGGGGATTGCGCGCGACGAGGCGGCATCCTTCGGTCCAGCGGTGAACCTCATGATGATCGAGAACGAGATTGTGCTCGGCAACACGACAGGCCGCCTGCACGTCCTCACCTCTGGCCCTACCGCCGACCTTTTCGTCAATATCTACCCGGGCGCGGGCAAGCACACTACACATATCGACTTCCAGGGAAATCCGAACATCTACAGCCCTGCCGAACTCGCCGGTCACCACCGCCGGTTTCTCATGTTTCTGCACGAGTTCCTCGCCGGGGGAGTGGGATGCCCGGTCAGCAGACTGCCGCTGCTCGAAGTGCAGGAGCGGTCCGCGCTGCTTCCGGTGCGGGGGCCCGGTGGAGTCGAAACACGGCTGCTGCCGGACCTGCTGAGCGAGAGCGCGCGCCGGAATCGAAGTGCGTGCGCGATCGCCTCGGCCGGGCAGATGATGACCTATGGCGAGCTCGATACCAGATCTTCCCAGCTGGCCAGGCATCTCATCGATCTTGGTTGCGGGCCGGACACGGCGGTGGCGATCATGCTGCCACGCTCGGTCGAATCTGTCGTGGCGACGTGGGCCGTCGCGAAATGCGGTGCGGCATTTGTCCATTTGTCCCCCGAGTACCCGTCGAAGCGGATAGCGCATATCGTCGCCGACAGCGGTGCCGCGGTGGCGATCGCGGTCGACGCCCTGCGCGGGCGACTCCCGCTGGCGATGCACCATGTGGTTCTCGACGACCCCGCAACCCTGCGCGAAGGCGACGCCGGGCCGATTTCCGACAACGACCGTATCCGCCCACTGCGGCCGTCCAACGTGGCCTATATCACCTATACCTCGGGATCCACCGGCGCCCCGAAAGGCGTCCAGGTCACCCACACCGGCCTCGCGAATCTGGTTGCCGACCGCGCCGCCACGTACGGCATCGACAGCACCGCACGCGTGTCATACGCCCTCTCACCCAGTTTCGACGCGTCCCTGGAGCAGTTTCTGACCTGCTTCGCGCGCGGATCCACGCTGGTGATCGTGCCGCCCGAGGTGAGCGGCGGTGCGGAGCTCACGCAACTGCTGGCCGATGAGCACGTGACCCATCTGACCCTGACACCCATGATGCTGGCAACCGTTGACCCGCGTCCGACGACCGATTTGCGGGTGGTCGTGGTCGGTGGTGACGTGTGTCCTCCGCACGTCATCGAGCGGTGGACACCGTCGGTGGCCGTCTATAACGAATACGGTCCTACCGAAACCACCGTGACCGCCGTCGGCGCCATGCTGATACCCGGCCGCGTCCACACTGTCGGTACCCCCATCCGCGGCGTTTCGGCGATGGTGCTGGACCGAACGCTGCAGCCGGTACCCAAGGGCACCGCGGGCGAGTTGTATCTCGCGGGACCGGGACTGGCCCGTGGATACAGCCATCTGTGCGTCGAAACCGCCGCCCGCTTCGTCGCCGATCCGTATGACGGCCCCGGCGAACGGATGTACCGCACCGGCGATATCGCGCGCTGGACCAGCGACAACGCCGAGCCGACGCTGGAATTGATGGGGCGCAGCGACTTCCAGGTCAAGATCCGCGGCTACCGGATCGAACCGGGTGAAATCGACGCCGCACTTACCACACACGAGGACGTGGACCGGTCTGTCACCGTGCCGGTGCGCAACAACATCGGCACGACAGTGCTGGCGTCCTATGTCGTCCCGGTCAGCGGTCATCGGATCGATCCGCCCGAACTTCATCGCTTCGCCCGCGATTCGCTGCCGCCGCACATGGTCCCGGCGGTGATCCTCACGCTGGACAGCCTCCCGATCAATGCCTTCGGCAAGCTCGATCGCAGCGCTTTGCCGAAGCCCGAATTCGGGACCGCACCGGTTGGGCGTGCGCCGGCGACGACCCAGGAGAAGGTGGTCGCAAGGCTGTTCACCGAGGTGCTCGGCGTGCCGGAGGTCGGGGCGGACGACAGCTTTTTCGCCCTCGGCGGCGACAGCATTCTGTCGATCCGGCTGGTGGCGCGGGCCAAGGCCGAGGGCCTGAGTTTCTCCACCCACGATGTGTTCGTGCACAAGACCGTCGCGGGCCTGGCGGCCACGGCGACGGAAGCCGGCGACATCCCCGAGTTGGCCGAATTGCCCGGTGGCGGTGTTGGGCCGATGCCGTTGTCGCCGATCATGCGCGCAATGCTCGATCGGGGTCACTACGACCGATTCGCGCAGGCCGCGCTCGTGCAGCTGCCCGAGCGAGTCGATCGAGCGGATCTCGTGCGCGCATTGGGATCCCTGCTGGAGCGCCACGATATGCTGCGCGCGATTTTGCGCGGTGGCGACTCGGCCGACCACTATGTCGAGGTACTCGATCGGGACGCGGTCGATCCGGAGGCCGTGCTCGTCGATGTACGGCTCGATCGACGTGCAGCCGCCGAAGTCGAACGGCACCTGCACAACGCCGCGGATCGATTGGATCCGGGCAACGGTGTGCTGGTTCAGGCCGTCTGGATTCAGGATCGCAACGGTTCGGGACCCGACCTGATGTGGCTGGTGATCCACCACCTCGCCGTCGACGCGGTGTCGTGGCGCATCATCCTGGCCGATCTGGCGCAGGCCTGGTCGCAGATTTCCGACGGCGGCGAACCGCACTTCGGCCCGCTCACCACCTCGTTCCGGCGATGGGTGCACGGCCTGGTCGAGCAGGCACCGGGCAAGCGCTCGGCGGAGCTGGACCGGTGGAAGGACGTACTCGCGGGTGGCGATCAGCTACTCGGATCGCGCCGTCTGCTCCCGGATCGTGATACTGGAGCCACGGCGAGCAGGGTCCAGCAGCGCATCCCGGCAGCGGTTACCGAGGCTGTTCTGACCACCATCCCGGACCGATTCCACTGCAGTGCCAACGATCCGCTGCTGGCAGCCCTGGTACTGGCACTCGGTGAGTGGCGGCGCAGGCGCGGCGCGGCGGCGCCCGCCGGAGAGTTGATCTCGCTGGAGGGACACGGTCGCGAGGAGCGGACCGTAGCCGGCGCCGATCTCAGCGCCACCGTGGGCTGGTTCACCACCCGCTTCCCGGTTCGGATCGAATGCGACAACGTCGACCTCGATGACGCGCTCGCCGGCGGTGTGGCCGCCGGCCTGGCGATAAAGCAGGTGAAGGAGCAACTGCGCGCGGTGCCCGACAACGGCATCGGCTATCAGATGCTGCGTCACCTCGATCCCCGGGGGAGCGCGGAGCTCGCACATCTGCCCGAACCCCAGATCAGTTTCAACTACCTGGGGCGAGTGGGTGTGGGTGAACGCTCGGGGCCCTGGGCACCAACCACCGAATTCACCGCACTGACCGCGACGAGCGATCCAGATATGGCGCTGCCCGCCGTACTCGATATCAATGCGATCGCCGAGGAAGGTCGCGACGGGCTCGAACTCCACGCGACCTGGGAGTTCGCTTCGCAGGTGTTGGCAGATGCGGAGGTCGACGAGCTCGCCGAGCTGTGGGCGCGAGCCCTGGCGGCCCTTGCCGATCACGTCCGATCCGAAACCGCATACGGCTTCACGCCATCGGACTTCCCGCTCACCGCGGTATCGCAGGACGATGTCGACCACTGGCTGCGGGAATACCCGTCGATGACCGATGTGTGGCCACTGACATCCCTGCAGGCCGGGCTGCTATTCCACACCCTCTACGACCGCGACGGCGTCGATGGCTACATCGTGCAGGCGGCGCTGACGTTTGCCGGGCAGGTGGATGGGGACCGAATGCGACGGGCCGCGCAGGTCCTCATCGACCGGCACGACAGCCTGCGGACCGCGTTCGTCGGAAGCGCCGATGGGCCACGACAGATCGTATTGCGCGACACCAGGGTCGAGTGGGTCGAGTCGAGCATCACCGATATCAGCGATGTCGGCGAGCAGGCAGCCGCACTTCGGCGACTCGCGACGGCGGCCGCGGCTCCGTTCGACCCCGCCCGCCCGCCGCTGGTGCGTTTCCACCTCGTGCGCACCGGCGTCGATTTATTCCAGCTGCTGGTCACCAACCACCACCTCGTGCTGGACGGGTGGTCGATGCCCCTGCTGATCCACGAGTTGCTCTCGTTGTACATATCCGATTGCGATACCGCCGAGCTCACGCCCGCGCGTTCGTACCGTGAGTATCTGCGGTGGTTACAGGCTCAGGATCGCGCCGCGGCGATCGCCGCGTGGCGGGAGATGCTCGCCGGAATCGATAGTCCGACGCGGGTCACGGGTGGGCCGGATCGGACCGTCACCGCGCACGCCGGTGAAGTCGGCCTGCACCTGGACGCCGCGACCACCGCTGCCATTCTCGATCTGGGCCGCTCGCACGGCGTCACCCCCAATACGGTCCTGCAGGTGGCGTGGGCATTGCTGGTGGCCGCCCTCACCGGACGGTCGGATGTGGTGTTCGGCAATACGATGTCGCAACGCCCGCCGCAGATTCCGGATGTCGAGCGCATGGTCGGGCTCCTGGTCAACACGCTGCCCGTCCGAGTCCGGCTCGACCCCGACGAAACCGTCGGCGCCCTGCTCGTCCGCGTGCAGTCCGAGCAGGCCGCAATGCTGGATCACCAGCACATCGGCTTGGCGGAGCTGCAACGGGCCACCGGTCTCATCGATATGTTCGATACGGCGACGGTGCTCGAGTCCTATCCGTTCGACCAGGAACTGTTGGCACGCAATCTCTCCGCAGCCGGATTGCGGCTCGTCGAGATCGACACACACGATGCCACGCCGTATCCGCTGAGTTTGCAAGTGAGCCCGCCGCGGTCGAATCGCGCCGAACGACCGGCCGCCGACGAGCCCGGCACCTACACGGTCGCGCTGAAATTCGCCACCGACCGATTCGGTTCCGATGATGCCCGCACGCTGCTCGAACGCTTCGAGTTGCTGCTCACGCAGATGGTCAGCGATCCCGCCGGCAAGGTCGCGGCGATCTCCTCCTGCCGGGATTCCGAACGCGCGGAACTGCTTTCGGTCGCCGGCGTGGAGCCGACCGCGGCGCTCGTACTGCGCGACATCCTGTCGGGGACCGCGCGCAGGTATCCGGATGCCGTGGCCGTCCGGTGCGGTGACATCACGTGGACCTATCGTGAGCTGGAGCGTCGCGCCGACGGGTTCGCCCGCCTGCTGGCCGGCCATGGTGCGCGCGCCGAGTCGATAGTCGCACTGGCCGTTCCCCGTTCGGCCGAGCTGGTCGTCGCGATCTGGGCGGTGGCGAAAACAGGTGCCGCTTTCCTTCCGTTGGATCCCGACAATCCCGTCGCGCGGATCGAGGAGTTGTTGTCCGACTCGCGGACCGGGCTGGGGGTAACGACCGGCATTGTGGCACCGCGGCTTCCGGACACTGTCGACTGGTTGATTCTGGACGCTTCGGACTCGGATGCTCATGCGGATCTACCTGCGCCGTCGGGGGCCGACATGCTGTCGCCCGACAATGCGGCATACGTGATCTACACCTCCGGATCGACCGGGAAACCGAAGGCGGTCCACCTCAGCCATCGAGGCCTGGCCGACCTTGTCGCGGCGCACGCCGACGCCTTCGGCGTGGGCACGGATTCGGTGGTGCTGCAGGTCGCGTCGCCGGGATTCGATGCCTGCTTGTCGGAGTTGCTGTTGGCACACGGCAGCGGCGCGTGTCTGGCGGTGACGCCGCCGGAGGTGTACGGCGGGGCCGACCTCGAGGAAATTCTTCGGTCACAGCAGGTTTCGCATGCGATCATCACCCCGTCCGTGCTGAACACCATGGATCCGTCCCGGACGCCGTCATTGATATCGCTCGCGGTCGTCGGCGAAGCGACCGGGCCGGACACCGTGCACAGGTGGGGCCCTGGGCGACGGCTGATGAATCATTACGGACCGACCGAGTGCACGATCTGGGCGACGGGGTCGGATGCCCTCGTAGCCGGCGAGCCGGTGACGATCGGTGGCCCGATCCGAGGCGCGTCCGCGATGGTTCTCGACACGTGGCTGCGACCGGTGCCGGTCGGTGTCGCGGGCGAACTCCATATCGGTGGACCCGGACTCGCCCGCGGGTACGTCGACCGACCGGGCGTGACCGCGTCGCGCTTCGTCGCGGACCCGCGATCCAGCCACGGTGAGCGGATCTACCGCACCGGTGATTCCGTGCGCTGGGTGCGCGGACGCGCCGGGCTGACACTGGAATACCTGGGCCGTTGCGATCAGCAGGTCAAGATTCATGGCCTGCGGATCGAGCCGGGGGAAATCGATGCCCACCTGGCCAGGCACCCGGACGTGGCGAGCGTCGCTACGGTTGCGGTGGAAGGGCCTGCCGGCGAACCCGTTCTGGTGTCCTATGTCGTCGCCGCGCCGGGGGCGGCCATAGATGTGGCGGCACTCGGCGACGATCTCGCGGGCATGCTACCTAGATATATGAATCCCGCCGCGATCGTGCGGCTCGAGCAGATGCCGTACACGCCGACCGGAAAGATTGATCGGAAAGCGTTGCAGCAGCGCGCCTTCGACTCCGACACCGCGGGCGGCAGACCGCCGGCGACGCATACGGAGCAGGTCGTGGCGAAACTTTTCGCCGATGTGCTCCATCTGGACACGGTGTCCGCCGATAGCAACTTCTTCGCGCTCGGCGGGGACAGCATCGTCTCGATGCGGCTGGTGGCGTTGGCGAGATCGGCCGGGCTCACCTTCACTCCGCGAGATGTCTTCGAAGGCAAGACAGTTGCCGCCCTGGCCGCCATTGCGGGCGACGGTGCGGCTCCGGTGACAATCGAGCAGCCCCCTCGACTCCCGGCGTCGGTTTTTCCGCTCGTCGCGCTCAGCCAACCCGACATCGATCGGCTCGAGCGGCAGTACCGCGGTCTGTCCGATATATGGCCGTTGTCGCCGATGCAATCCGGTGTGCACTTCCACTCGACATTCGATCCGAATGCCGGGGACAACTACACCGTCCAGACGATGATCGGTTTTTCCGGCGCGGTCGACGGTGAGCGCTTGCGACGTGCCGCTCAGGCCGTGGTCGACCGGCACGATATCCTGCGGGCCGGCTTTGTGGAAACCTCGGCAGGTCCGTGCCAGATCGTGCTGGACCATGCCGAGATCGGGTTCCGGGAGATCGACCTCACCGGTGGTGGCGATGCGGAATCCGCGGCCGACCCGGAATCGATTGCCGCAGCGGACGCGGCTGCCGGATTCGACCTGTCGGCTCCTCCGCTACTGCGCTTCACGCTGATCCGTCTCGATTCGGGTGCCTTTCGGCTACTCGTGACGAATCACCATGTGATCCTGGATGGCTGGTCGATGCCGCTGCTGATGCGAGAACTGCTCGACTACTACGGATCTCCCGCCCATATCGACTCCGCTGGACCTGCGCCCTCCTACCGCGACTATTTGTCCTGGCTGAGTCGTCAGGACAGCGACGCATCCAAAACCGCATGGGCACAGGCCTTTTCGGATGTCGATGCACCCACTCGGGTCTCCCGCGAGGCCGGTGCGGGGGGCTCGGTGTCGGCCGCCGAGGTCGGGGCGGAGTTGACTGCGGATCGTTTCGCGCAACTGCGTCGAGTAGCGGCTGAGGCCGCCGTGACCATCAATACGGCCGTCGCCGCGGCCTGGGCCCTGAATCTGCGAGTAGTGACCGGTGAGACCGATGTGATCTTCGGCTCCTCCGTCTCGGGCCGACCCCCGGAGTTGCCGCTGGTCGATCAGACGCTCGGCATGTTTCTGAATACGATTCCCGTGCGAGTCCCGCTCGAACCCACCATGACGGTACGCGAATTGCTGACCGGCATTCAGGCGCGGCACGCCCGCATGCTGGAGCATCACCACATCGGCCTACCCGAGATTCACCGCAGCGTCGGCATGCCCGAACTCTTCGACACGGCCATCACCTTCCAGTCGTTTCCCGTCGACCGGGCGGCACTGCAGCAACTCGTCGATTCGGCGGGCCTGCGGGTGGACGAACTCAGCGGTGTGGACGCAACCCCGTACCCGCTGAGCTTGGTCGTGGAACCGAAGCAGTCCGAGCACGGTGCGGAACAGGGACTGCGGATCACCCTCCGATTCCACGACCGTGAATTCGACACCGTGTCGGCGCGCCGCATCCTCGACCGCTTCGTCGAGTTGCTGTGCCGGATCGCCGCGAATGCCGATGTGCGCCTCGGCCAGCTGCCGCTCGATGAAGAACCGGGACCGACGTGGCCGGCTTCGGCTGCGCACACCGCGATCCCGGACACCTTGGACCGGATACTGGCCGCTTCCGCTGTCGTCGAACCCGAAGCGATCGCCGTGCGGTGCGGCACGGCGACCATGACCTACCGGCAGCTCGACGAGCGATCGGCACGTCTGGCTCGGATCCTGCTGCGGCGCGGCGCCCGGCGGGGAGAGGTCGTCGCTTCCGTGCTTCCGCGATCGCTGGGGGCGACGGTCACCCTGTGGGCCATCGCGAAGACCGGTGCCGCATTCCTGCCGATAGATCCGACCTTGCCATCGGAGCGGATCGAATTTCTGCTGTCGGACTCGAGAACCGTGCTCGGGCTGACCGACTCGTCAGTCGGGAAGCATCTTCCCGACAGCGTCGACTGGCTGGTCCTCGACGATGAGCAGACGCTCGGCGCGCTGGACTCGGTTCCCGCAATTGCGGTCACCGATGCCGAACGCGGCGGACCGATTCGGCGGGATCAGACCGCGTACCTGAGCTACACCTCCGGGTCGACCGGAACACCCAAGGGCGTACTCGTCAGCCATCGCGGCCTGGCCGTTATGGTCGCGGCGCAGCGGCGAATACTCGGCGTCGACCTGATGTCGGTGGTACTGCAACTCGCCTCGCCCAGCTTCGACGCCTCGGTGTTCGAGTTGTTGATGGCGCACGGCTCGGGCGGCCGGCTGGTCGTCTCGCCTGCCGATGTCTACGCCGGTCCCGAGCTGGCGGATCTAATAAGGCGCGAACGTATTTCGCATGCCGTAGTGACCCCTTCGGCGCTGGCGACAGTCCCGTACCAGGGGCTCGACGGGCTGCGCGTACTGGCAACAGCCGGTGAACCGGTCGGCCCGGAACTGGTCGATCGGTGGGCGCCGGATCGGACCATGGTCAATCTCTACGGGCCGAGCGAAAGTACGATCTGGGCTACCGCAAGCGATGCACTGGCCCCCGGTGCCGCGATCACGATCGGCAGGCCCGTCGGTCCCGTCGCGGCCGTGGTCCTGGATACCTGGCTGCGGCCCGTGTCACACGGTGTCGCGGGCGAGTTGTACCTGTTCGGCGCCGGACTGGCCGATGGATACGTCGCCAGGATGGGTTTGACCGCCGGGCGGTTCGTCGCATGCCCGTTCGGGGAGCCGGGGCAGCGCATGTACCGCACTGGTGACGTGGTCCGGCGCAGCGCCGATGGCGAGATGGAGTTCCTGGGACGCAACGATTTCCAGGTGAAGGTGCGCGGCACCAGGATCGAGCTCGGGGAGATCGACGCGGTGCTCGGTGCCCGTGCCGATGTGGCATACGCGGTCACCGTGGCGCGCAGCGATGTAGGGCGACCGGTGCTGCTGGTGTCCTATGTCGTGCCTGCGACCGGGATGGCTGTATCGGGCGAGGAGTTGCGCTCGGCACTGGCCGAGGCGCTGCCCCGGTACATGGTGCCGTCCGCGGTGATGGTGCTGGACGAGGTGCCACTTACCGCCAACGGGAAGCTGGATCGCGAGCGGTTGCCCGAGCCGATGGCCGCCGCACGCGAATTCCGGGCGCCCGCACCGGGGATAGAGGAAGTGGTCGCGCGAATATTCGAGCAGGTGCTCGATGTGGACCGGGTGGGAGTCGACGACGACTTCTTCGCGCTGGGCGGCGATTCGCTGAGCGCCTCGCTGGTGGTGGGGCGCATCGGTGCCGCCCTGGACGTCCGCGTGCCGGTGCGGTCGGTGTTCGAGGCGCCGACCGTCGGCGGATTGGCCAAGCTCGCGGGGGCACTCAACGGTGGCGGCCGGTTGCCACTACTGCCGGGCGTGCGCCCCGACCCGGTGCCGCTGTCGCTCGCGCAGCAGCGGATGTGGTTCCTGAACCGATTCGAGCCGGACTCTGCGGCGTACAACATTCCGGTGATGCTGCGGTTGTCGGGACGGCTGGATACCGAAGCGCTGGCGACCGCGCTCGCGGATGTGGTCGCACGTCACGAAGTACTGCGGACGATATATCCGGAAACCTCCGGTGAGCCGCGACAGGTCGTTCTCGACGAACCCGCGGTGCCGGTGGAGCCGGTGCGCGTGCCGGCCGATTCGGTGCCGGATGTGGTGAGCGAGTTCGTACGACGCGGATTCGATGTGACCGCCCGCGTGCCGATGCGCGTGGGATTGTTCGAGCTTGGTGCCGAAAAGGACAGTGACACAAGAGAATTCCTGCTGGTGCTGGTGGTCCATCACATCGCAGGCGATGGTCAGTCGATGGGGCCACTGGCCCGTGACGTGATGGTGGCCTATGCCGCGCGACTGGCCGGGCACGCGCCGGAATGGGAGCCACTCGCCGTGCAGTACGCGGATTTCGCGTGGTGGCAACGGCAGATGCTGGGTTCCCCGGACGATCCGGCGTCGTTGATGTCAGGGCAGCTGGAGTTCTGGCGCGCAACGCTCGCGGGCGCACCGGACCGGCTGGAACTACCCGCGGACCGACCACGCCCGGCCGTCGCATCGCTGTCGGGAGGCCGGGTACCGGTGCAGATCGGGGCGCGGCTGCACGAGCGGCTGCTCGCGCTGGCACGGTCGCGGGGGGTGTCGCTGTTCATGGTGATGCATGCGGCGCTGGCAACGGTATTGGGGCGGTTGAGTGCCAGCGATGACGTAGTGATCGGCACCCCGGTCGCGGGGCGGGGCGAGCCTGGTCTGGACGATCTGGTGGGAATGTTCGTGAACACGTTGGCACTGCGTACCCGGGTGGATACGGGCGAGTCGTTCGCCGAGTTGCTGATGCGCATCCGGGAGACGGATCTGTTGGCGTTCGAGCACGCGGACGTGCCGTTCGAGCGGATCGTGGCGGAGTTGAACCCGGAGCGATCGGCGGCGCGGCATCCGTTGTTCCAGGTGGCCTTGGCGTTCCAGAACGTGTCGACGGTCGATGTGGTGCTGCCCGATGTCCGGGTTGCGCGGGCGGATGTGGATACCGGGGCGAGCCAGTTCGACCTGCAACTGGTGCTGTCCGATTCAACGGGTAATGCCGGTGTCGCGCAAGGTATCTCGGGAATGATGACCTATGCGCGGGATCTGTTCGACGAGGCGACCGCGGCCGCGATCCTGCGACGGCTGGAGCGGGTACTGGAGGCCGTCGCCGACGATCCGGCCATAGTGGTCGGGGATATCGACTGGCTGGAAGCCGACGAACGCTCGGCGCTCACCTCGCGGGTGGGGGAACACGCCGTTGCGGCGCTGGAGCCGTCCGGATTGCTGCCGGAGGTGTTCGCCTCCGCCGTCCGGGATAACGGCGACGGGATCGCTGTTGTCTCGGGGGACACCACGTTGTCGTATACAGAGCTGGACGAACGATCGAGTCGGCTGGCGAGGTTGCTGATCAGCCGCGGCGCCGGAACGGAGAGTCCGGTGCTGGTGGCGGCAGCGCGGTCGGTGGACTCCGTCGTCGCATGGTGGGCGGTGGTGAAATCGGGTGCGGTATACGTGCCGGTGGACCCGAGCTATCCCGCAGGCCGGATCGAGCAGATGGTGTCGGATTCGGGTGCGGCGCTGGGGCTTACGGTGTCCTCGGTGCATGCCGAAATGCCCGATTCGGTGGACTGGATCGTGCTCGACGACGTGGCCGTCGCCGCGCGGATCGACGGGTTGGCCAGTGGCCCGGTCGGCGATGACGAGCGGCTGCGACCACTGCGGACCTCGAACGTCGCCTATGTGGTCTTCACCTCCGGATCCACCGGGGTGCCGAAGGGCGTCGCCGTCACCCATTGCGGCATCGCCGACTTCGTCTCGGCGCTACGTGCCGATCACGAGCTCCGGCACACGTCCAGGGTGTTGCATTTCGCGTCGCCGTCGTTCGACGCCGCCCTGCTGGAGATCCTGATGGCGGTCAGCCGTGCCGGCGCACTGGTTGTGGCGCCGACGCAGATCTACGGCGGCGTCGAGTTGGCAGAACTCCTGCGCGCGCAGCGGGTTACCCACGCCTTCATGACCCCTGCCGCACTCGCGTCGGTGGGTCCGGCCGGGCTGGACGACTTGCGGGTAGTGCTGTCCGGCGGCGACGAGGTCCCAGCGGATTTGGTGAAACGATGGGCGGGCACCGATGTCGCCGGCGCCAGGACGTTCCGGGCGCTGTACGGGCCGACCGAGGCCACGGTCGTCGCCACCGCGACGGGTGAGCTGCGCCCCGGTGAGCGGCCGACGATCGGTGCCCCGCTGCCTGGCATACAGGCGCTGGTCTTGGATGCCCGACTGCAGCCGGTGCCGGTTGGGGTAGCCGGGGAGTTGTATTTGGCGGGGTCGGCGTTGGCGCGCGGGTACCTCGACAAGGCGGCGACGAGCGCGGCGCGGTTCGTGGCGCACCCGTTCGGGGAACCGGGACGCCGCATGTACCGCACCGGTGATGTGGTGCGCTGGAATTCCGATGGTGCGCTGGAGTTCCTGGGGCGCAACGATTTCCAGTTGAAGATCCGTGGTTACCGGGTCGAGCCGGGCGAGATCGACGCGGTACTGAGCTCGCGCGCGGAGGTGGCATACGCGGTCACGGTGTCATGGCGGGCGGGCGCGGGTCCGGTGATGCTGGTTTCCTACGCGGTACCCGAAACCGGGGCGAGCCTGTCGAGCGAGGAGTTGCGGGCGGCGTTGGCCGAGGTGCTGCCGTCGTATCTGGTGCCCGCCGCGGTAATGATCCTCGACGCGATCCCCCTGTCGCCGAATGGAAAGCTCGACCGCGCGGCCCTGCCCGCACCCGTCGTCCAGGCCAAGCGATTTCGACCCCCGGCGTCACCGGGGGAGGAAATAGTGGCCAGCGTATTCGCCGACGTACTCGACATCGGCGGTCCGGTAGGCGCCGACGACGACTTCTTCGAACTCGGTGGCGACAGCCTGGCGGCCACCCGGGTAGCCGCGCGGATCGGTGCCGCGCTCGACGCGACCATCCCGGCGTCGATGATTTTCGAGGCGCCGACGGTCGCGAGGTTGGCCGCGCGCGCCGAATCGCGGGCCGATACCGGTCGGGTGGCGTTGACCGCACAATCGCGGCCACAGCGAATTCCCCTGTCGTACGCGCAGCAGCGGATGTGGTTCCTGAACCGGCTCGAGCCCGACTCGGCCGCCTACAGTATTCCGATCCTGCTACGGCTGTCCGGACAGCTGAATCTCGACGCGCTGTGTGCGGCCATCGAGGATGTGCTGAACCGGCATGAGGTGCTGCGGACGGTATACCCATATGTCGATGGGGAGCCGTCGCAGGTTGTCCTGCCCGCCGCCGAGGTGATTGCGCCGATGACCGTGGCCTCGGTCGCGAAACCGGAACTGGCCGAGTCGTTGTCGGCGTTCGTCTCGACGGTGTTCGATGTGACGGTCGAGGCGCCGGTGCGGGTACGGTTGTTCGAAATCAGCCGGGACGAGCGGGTCCTGGCCGTGGTGGCGCACCACATTTGCTGCGACGGGTCGTCGCTGGGCCCGCTGGCACGGGACATGATGACCGCGTACGCGGCACATCTGCGCGGCGAGACGCCGAGCTGGCAATCGCTGGCGGTGCAGTACGCCGACTACGCGATCTGGCAGCGGAAGGTGCTGGGTACCGAAGACGATCCCGAATCGCTGCTTCGTGCCCAGATCGACTACTGGACAATGGAATTGGCGGAACTGCCGGTTCTGCTCGAGCTGCCGACCGACCGACCGCGTCCGCGCGTGCAGACCCGTGCGGGCGCGAGCGTTCCGATAACCGTCGGTGCCGATCTGCATGCGGGATTGCAGCAGGTCGCGCGTGCACACAACACGACGCTGTTCATGGTTTTCCACGCTGCGCTCGCGGCCACGCTGGCCCGGTTGGCCGGTACGGACGATATAGCGATCGGCACTCCGTATGCGGGACGCGGCGAGCCCGAACTCGACGATCTGGTCGGGATGTTCGTCAACACCTTGGTGTTGCGGACCCGGTTGACCCCGGAGATGACGCTCACCCAGTTGCTAGAGCAGGTGCGCGGGACCGATCTGGCCGCGTTCGGGCACGCCGATATTCCGTTCGAGCGGCTGGTGCAGGAGCTGAACCCGGCGCGGTCGCACGCCCACCATCCACTGTTTCAGGTGATGCTGGCATTCCAGAACCTCGCCGGGGCCCAGTTCGAACTTCCGGGGCTCTCCGTGTCGGCCGTGTCGGCCGACAGCGACACCGCACTGTTCGATCTGCAGATCACGGTGTCGGATTCCTACGACTCCGCCGGTGCCCCGGCCGGCATCAGCGGCGCGGTGATCTACGCGAGCGACCTCTTCGACGCGACGACAGTGACCTCGATCGTCGATCGGCTGCTGCGGTTGCTCGGCGCACTGGTGACCGATTCGGCGCAGCCGGTGCACGAGGTAGATCTGCTCGGCGCCGATGAGCGGGAAGCCGTGCTGAGGCAGTGGAATTCGACCGATCGCACGCTTCCTTCCGGCGAGACGCTCGCCTCGGTCTTCGCCCACTCCGTGCAGGAGTATGCGGACCGGACCGCGCTGACATTCGGTGACCAGTCGCTGACCTATGCGGAATTCGCGTCCCGCGTATATCGGTTGGCGCGGTGGTTCATCTCGCGCGGGGTGGGTCCGGAGTCGTTGGTGGCGCTGCGGATGCGGCGTTCACTGGACCAGGTCACCGCCATGTACGCGGTACACGCCGCAGGCGGTGGGTACGTGCCGCTCGATCCGGACCTGCCGGCCGACCGCATCGCGTACATGCTGTCGATCGCCGCGCCGGTGCTGGAGCTGTCGTCCCTGGATGGGCTGGAGCTGTCCGGATTCGATGACGCGCCGGTCACCGACGCCGATCGACTCGCACCGCTGCGCCCGCACAACATCGCATACGTGCTCTTCACTTCGGGCTCGACCGGGCGACCGAAAGGTGTTGCGGTATTGCATGGTTCGGTGGTGAACCAGGTGCGGTGGGTCAACGGGACCTACACGCTGACGCCGAATGACGTTGTGCTGCAGAAGTCCCCGGCCACGTTCGACATGTCGGTGTGGGAGTTGTTCGCGACACTGGCGATGGGGGCGCGACTGGTGATCGCGCGAGCCGACGGGCATACCGACCCCGCCTATCTCGCCGAAACCATTGCCACCGAAAGGGTCACGATCGCCGCGTTCGTCCCGTCGATGCTGGCGGTATTCGTGGATGCGGCGCCTGCGGAATCGCTGGCGTCGGTGCGGACGTTCCTGGTGGGCGGTGAGGCATTCGGCCCCGAGGTCGCGGCCGCGGTGCGGCGAACCGTGCCCGGGGTCGAGTTGCACAATCTGTACGGGCCGACCGAGTTCACCGTGTGCGCGACCGCGTATCGGGTGACCGAAGCCGACAGCGGGAGCATGCCGATGGGCGCACCGGTATGGAACGCGCGCGCATACGTACTCGACAACCGGTTACATCCGGTACCGCCCGGTGTCGCTGGGGAGCTGTACTTGGCGGGCGCCCAACTCGCGCGCGGCTATCAGTCGCGTCCGGGCCTCACCGCGGAACGGTTCGTGCCCGATCCGTACGGTGACGGCCAGCGCCTGTACCGCACCGGCGACTTGGTGCGCTGGCGCCATACCGGCGACTTGGAATACCTGGGCCGCACCGATTTCCAGGTGAAGCTGCGCGGCCTGCGTATCGAACTCGGTGAAATCGAGGCGGTACTCGCCGAGTACCCCGGCGTCGCCAGAGCGATTGTGGTGGTGCACTCCACCGACGCGGTGCAGCATCTCGTCGGCTACCTGGTGCCCGCCGCGGGCGCCACGGTCGACACCGCGGCGGTCTTGGCGCACGCGGCAACCGAACTGCCCGACTACATGGTGCCCAGTACGGTGACGGTGATCGACGCGGTGCCCCTCACCGCGTCGGGCAAGTTGGACCGCACCCGGCTACCGGAGCCGATGCTCGCGGTAGGGGAGTTCAGGGAGCCCGCGTCGTGGTTGGAAGGGGAGGTCGCACGAGTCTTCGGGGCGGTACTCGGTGTGGACAGAGTGGGCGCGGATGACGACTTCTACGTATTGGGTGGTAACTCGCTGAAGTCGGTCCAGGTGGTCAGCGAGTTGCGGAAAGAACTCGACTACGAGGTTCCGATCAGCTGGATGCTGTCGGATCCCTGCCCGGCCGACCTGGCGAGGCGGATCGAATCCGGAATGCGCTCCGGTCCCGCCGTCGACCGGACCGATGTCGGCTTCGATGTGCTGTTGCCGATCCGGACCGACGGTGAGCGTCCGCCACTGTTCTGTATCCACCCGGCCGTGGGTCTGTCGTGGTGTTACCGCACACTCGACCGGTACCTGCATGACGGCCGACCGATCTACGGCATTCAGGCGCCACAAGTCGGCGGCGAGGTTCCCGGTCCGACGTCGATCGAAGAGATGGCCGAACGCTACTTCGCCGAGATTCGCGCGGTTCAGCCACACGGCCCCTATCACCTGCTCGGCTGGTCGCTGGGTGGCGCGATCGCCCATACCATTGCCGTTGAAATGCGCGCCGCCGGTGAGCAGGTTGCGCTGCTCGCACTATTGGACGCCGAGGTAGGGGGTGTCGATGTGTCGACGCTGTCCGCCGTCACGGCTGGAGAACTGATCAGCAATCTCGGCCCGGTCTTGGGCGTCGATTTCGTGAGCGCCGATGCGACCGCCGAGGAGGCCGCTGATCTGATCGAACGGCACCTGGGGGTCGACCTCGGTGTCGACGCCGCAAGGATCGAGCGCCTGACCGACGCCTACAACCTGGCGATCCGGGCTGCCGGTGAGTGGCGGCCCGCGGTCTTGGACAGTGACATGCTCTATTTCACCGCGACACGTGACAGGCGATCCGATGCCGAGGGGCACGAGGGATGGGCGCAGGTGGTCCGCGGGCAGATTTCGACCTTCGACATCGATGCGACCCACCTCGCAATGACCGAACCCGGTGCGATTGCCCAGATCGCCAGGATTCTCAACGCACGACTGGATCGATGACCACGTTTATTTCGGTGAGTTGGTGGCCACGCCGGTTCCATCGGTAAGGCCGTCCTCTTGTGGGAGGGGCGTGGTGATGCCCACGATCGCCCCGACCGCCGCCCCGAGCGCACCACCGAGCACGGCGGCAGGTCCGGCGACGACGGCGGCGCCGACGCCCGCGCCGAGGAGCGGGCCGACAACCAAGCCGGTCGGCAGGAACGGGATACCGGCGACGAACCCGGCGGCCGCGCCGGCCATTCCGGCGCCTATCGCGACGGGCGCGGACACTCCCGCGGCGAGGCCCGCACCGATGGCCGCACCGACGCCCGCGTCGACCACAGTGACGATACATCTGCGGGGATCTACGGGGACGTACTGGCAGAACGCCTGTATCGGCTTCTGATCCACGGCGGGTGGTGAGTCCGGCGCGTCCACCGGCTCGACTCGGGTCCAACTGTCGGCGGCGATCGGATTCATTCGGCCGACAGGTCGATCGCCACGGCGCGTGTCGACCGCCGCTGCTATGTCGACCGGTGACCGGCCGAATAGCTCGAGTAGGGCCGGCAACGGAAGTTCTTGTCCCTGCGCATACTGCACAAGTGTTAGCCGGTCCGCTGCCGCCGGTGGCGTGACGGGTGTCTGCGCGGTGTTGTCCGGGGATGCTTCGGCCACTCCGGTGCCGAGAAAGACGGCGACTGGCAACATACTGGCAATCAAGATCGGGCGTGATCGGCACCAACGACCGGCTTCCGGCATTCCGCACCTCCTGGACGAGCGCTTCTCGGCAATTTGTCGCATGTTGCGGCGCAAATAGCTTAAGCGGCCGGGGTGGCCGGATCGGGGATAACGGTCGATACCGTGTCTACAGCAAATATTTGGCTCACCATATTGGGTATGCGGTGCGCCGTGCTATCGGGATGTTGAGGCAACGCTGGTTGAGCGGCGCCTGGCCCGGCATCAGGCCGTCAGCGTCACCTCGGTCCACAGGTCACCGTTCACGGCGATCTTGCCGGGCACGGCATCGGGTGCCTCGTCGGCCCTGATGACGATGTGATCGTGACTCACCAGCGAATCGACCAGCGACTTCTTCGGTATGGTCTTCGCCCACCGCTTGACGAGTCCGAACGGAATCATCGCGTAACCATCTGTCTGCCAATCGGTTTCGACGAAATGCCGGGGTGTGGCATTATGCGAACCGTGATGTCCGACCTTGTAGAAGGCCAGGCGGGAAACCAGATCGATAGTGCGCGGATCGGACAGGACGTGCTCCCATGCACCCTGTTGCGCATCGCCGGGAAACAGCAGCCGGGTTCCAGCGATATCCAGCACGAAGAAGACGCTGGTGTTGTTGACCGCATTCTCCAGAATCGAGGCGGCGCGCAGCAGTCGATCGTCATCGTCGACGAGTTCGTCCAGGCCCAATGCCGCCTTCGCTTGGAGCAGGCGGTCCGGTAAGGGATTTCGCGCGATGTAGCGCCGGTTGAACAGCGGTGTCGGCCCGCCGTCGGTAGCCGTGGCGGCACCCGCGCGCACCAGGGGCCACGATTGTTTCGAAGGCGGATCCATGCGCTCGAGAAATCGGGCATCGCGCGGCGGCCCGAGAATATGTGCGACGAGCCCGACCCGATCGACGGCGATCGTGTTCTCGGTTTCGTTCTTGCTCGGCAGGTACCGCACCCGGTGCGGTGCGGCGAATCCGCTGAAATTGCGGCCGAGGAGACGATCGGTCGCGGCGGCATTGCCCTGCGAGTTCACCGCGAAGGCCTGTGCCAGTTCGACCGATGCCGACATGCGATGCCCGTTGCCGCGCCGCTCGATGAGCGCCCGCAGACCGTTCGCGGCCTCGACCTGACCACTGCGGATCCGGCGCGCGTCTTCGTCATCCGGATCCTCGATGAATGGCACCCACACCTCGTCCACACTCACCTGCTCCCATTCCCGGCAGGCGAATCCGGTGATGTGATCGGCGTGGTGATGGGTGGCGACCACTATGTCGAGATGCGGTCGGTGGTGTGGATCGGCCGCGGCGAGGTCGGCGATGATGGCCTGCACCGAATCACGGATCGGGCGCGCCTGGCCCTGGCTGTGCACGCCGCAGTCGACCAGCATGCGCCAGGTTTCGTTCTTGCGCCGCACGGTCACGGTGAACGCGTCACCGAATCCGACGTTGTACATCCGGACGGCGATGGTTGTCGGGGTCGACATTTCGTACCTACTGATCTGTGTGCTCGTGGATAGCAGCGAAGTCGAGGCGGTGGATCGCGTGCTCGGTGGTCCAGGCACTCAGTGCGTCGTCGGCTTCCAGTCGGTCGAACCATTCCCGCATCGCGGCCAGCCGCAGCTTGCCCGCTCGATGGAACGCGATAGCGGTGTCGTCGGCCGTCGACGATTCGTCACTGAACGGCAGCGGCTTGGCGATCACGTAGTCCACGCTCCCGTCGGCGCTGACGACGAGCGCGGTGGCGGCGCGAATCACCGGTTGTTGGTTGCCCTGGTCCGCATCTTCGAGATCCGCGCGACGCTGCAGCAGTTGAATGGCCAATTCGGGACGCGGTAGCCGATCACCGGCCATTCGATACGAGACGTGGATGCCTTCGCAGCTGATCTCGAGGTTCGGATCCAGCCCGATTCGGGCGGCATTCGACTTGGCCCAGCCGATGAGCTGTTGGGCGACCTGCTCGAAAACCGACCGCCAGGTCGGGGAGTCGTCCCGACCGGAAGTACCGTTGCCGTCGGGTACGGCGGGGGTACGCAATTCACCCGGAATGCCGATCGGGTCGAGATCCTTCGATGCGGACAGGATGACCCGGGACAAATCCACCGGGTGATCGCCGTCGCCCAGATTCAGCGGGGTATCCGGCCGCTGCCAGACCAGCGCTTCATCGGTCAGCGATGTGACACTTATCGGCCAGATGCCGCGCCGCCGCAGCGCCTCCACGAGAGTGCTGCGCAGGTGTTGCCGGTCCTCCGGATAGAGTCCGCGGTCCGCGGTGACGATCGCCCGGACGACATCGCCGAAATTGACGTCCAGTACCGGGAGATAATCGAAACTGCGCACAACCATCCCGAGCATCCGGTCCGCGGTCTTGACCGCCTCATCGGCGATCCGAGATACCAGATCCGGGTGTAGACGACCCGGCGGCAGCACTCCGGTGCCGCCACTGGCGATCCGCAGTAAGTCCGCGATCGCGTTCTGGTAAGCGTCCAAGTACGCGTCGAATACCGCTGCCACGAAACACGCACCGCGTTCGTGCGGCTCCTGTGCCGCGCGGAATCGGTCGGGCGTGCGACTACGGTCCGCTATCGCCGAACGCAATGCCGCGCCGCGTCCGGTGGACTCACCGAACTCTCTCGCCAAATCCAACAGGCCCGCGCTTTTTTCGAGTTCTCCCGACGTGGTCGCGATCGCGTTGAGCACCACGTCGCGGTGGGCGAAATGCTGGAACAGCGCGATCAAGTCGGCGACGGCCTCGTGCCAAGCGAAGACGTCGCGGTTGGTGCATTCGTTGTACAGCCGCCGGATTCGATGCACGATCGCATGCGTCACCTCGTGCGCGATGATGTCGCTCGACAGGCAGGTGAAGATGACCTGTCCGGGCAGATTCGCGCCCGGATTCTCGGTATCGGCCTGGTAATAGCCGAACAGCAAGGCGCGCCGCCGTGGATCGAAATAGGCGTTCTGCCCCTCGAAGGCGTGCGGGACCAGACGCAAAATCTGGTCGCGGTGCCACCGGAATCGACGTCCCATGAACCGTTCGAACCGCTCGATGACACTCATCGTGACCGCGTAGACGACCTGTTGATGCGCGCGGGGATCGGTTTCAGTCGGACGAATTCCGTCCTGCGCCAATATGTACGGATCGTCCAGGTCGACCGGCTCATACCACGCATTACGACTGGCGTCGAAATCGACCACCTGCACCAGCGCGCCGTCGGGGCCCGGTCCCCGGATTCGCTCGAACGGGATATCGAGGGTGAGGAACTGCCCGGACAGACGCGTCGACATCGGATCGAAAGCGAAGGTACGCAGCCTGCGCCGGGGCGGTGGACAGATTCCGCTCGAATACTCTACTAAATTCGCAGTTTCGTCCATTGCTCGTCCTCCCATATGACATCTCGGGGGATTCGTTTTCCATACGTCGTGTCGCTTTCGCACCGCGATCGCACGCTCGCGTGCACGCGAGCACTCGCCGGAACCTTGCGTCGGCGGTAGGTGAGCAGTGCCCAGATCCAGCCCATCCGGTGCACGCTGCCGCTGGCATGATCGAGACTTATTGCGCAGGTCTCCAGGTACGCCCCTGCGCGTAGCAGCAATCCGGCCTCGAGCGCACCGTCGGTGATCCACTTGAGCGCGATTTCGGCCAGCTTCGGATCGTCCTCGAAGGTCCCGCCGACGTCGGAGTGAACACCAGCGAACCAGGCCTCCGTGAGAATAGGCCGGTTTCCCTTCGGCGTGACCAGATATTCCGCATACGGACGGCGCTTCTCATCGATGGAAACGGCGTGGTGCGCCTTGACCACATTGGGCACCTGCCTGGTGAAGGGCCATTTCAATTCCCAGCGCAGCAGTCCGGCGGCCTTGACCGTGTCCCATACCCCGAGGAATTCGATGGGAATCGAGAAACCGCCGTCGTTGGTCTTCGAGCAGAAGGTGCGGGCGTATCGGCGAAGTTCCGGCCAGTTCGTGGTTTTGCGGGTATAGGCGCTGACGACGTACTGGACGAGATTCTCACTTCCCGGACGCAAGAGACCCGGCTCGTGCAGTAGTCCGGCCAGCGCTCGCGCGGTATACGCGCCGCGGCTGAATCCGAATATGAACACTCGGTCGCCCGGGTGCCAGTGCGCTATCAGATAGGAGTAAGCCTCCGCGAGATTCGAACGTAGGCCGCTGCCGACCGCCAGTCCCAGCACTCGGGAAAACCATCGGGCCGGTGGCGTCCATGCGCCCTGAGCGCTGAACGTACCGACGCCCGGGTCGTAGTAGGCGATCTGTTTCGTGGCATCGCTCAGGTCCAGCATCTCGAACAGACGGACCACATTCGTACAACCGCTGGCGCGGACCTGATTGCCTGTTCCGTCGAGACAGATGATGATGTTCTTACCGCTGGACATGCAATGAGTGTGGGCGGGTCGAGCGGCGAAGTATCGAGTAGTGCGGTACCTGAATGTCGCGCCGATCGGCCTTATATTTTTCGGCATCCGGCGGGTCTGCGCGTAGTGCGACCGGGCGATCGACGAGAAACTCTCGATTGGAATCCGATCGCGCATCCCTAGGGGGTGAAAACCGACTCCGATTACGGAAACAAGTTATCGACATCAATCAAATCGGCGGAGCATCATTGTAGCTATCGGGGTGACGTTTGTCGGGGAACGTCAATGGAAATCGGAAATGATTGGAAGTCCAATGTTCATCAAGAAATTGATAACGACCGCCTTTATGGCCGTCGCGGCGACCAGCATAGCCACTGCCACCGCACATGGTGAGGGGATGCTGACCGATGTCAGCCTCAACGCTGCGGATGGCCCGATCGCCTACACAACTACCCTCGCGGCCGACCACACCAGCGCCCTGGTGAGCCTGGCCTCCGGCAGATTCGTCCTCGCACCCGATGCTGTCACGGTCCTCGCGGACAATGGTGCGGTAATCGGTAGCATCCCCACCACACTGCGTACCGAGGCCGGACAGAGTCTTGCGGTGACACCGTCGCTGGACAGCACCAGCACCCAATTGACCCTCACGCCGGTCGGTGGACCGACAACTGAGGCTGTCAACTCCCAGAATATGCCCGGCGTACATCAGGCCTGGGGACCGATTTCGGTCGCTGTCGGCGCAACCATCGGTTGCCTGGTCGGCGTTGCGATCGGCATCTGGTTCTTCTTGGTCGGCGCCATCGTCGGATGCGCGATCGGCACGGCCATCGGCGCGGTGATCGGCTTCTTCTCGCCGTTCCCGTGATCGGGCACGCATCGGAAGTCATCGAACACAATGCAAGCGGGCCGGGCGCCTATTGGCTGCCCGGCCCTCTCGTATGCCCTTACCTGCTCAGTGCCGTTTCGCGGGCCGATGGGCGGCGGTCGGCCGTCCTGGTTCGGCGGACCATCCGGCGGCGGACCTGGGGGTCGTAGACGGCCAGGTCGTCGTCGAATGCGAGTTGTTCCCAGAGGAATACGTTGGTTTCCTGCTGGGTCGACGGCTCCGGGGCGTTTTCCGTTGCGGTGACATCCGACTGGGGAGTGGAGATCAGGCGAACTGTGAAGCCTTGTTTGCGCAGGCTCATCGCACCGGCGGCCAATGCGGCACCGCATGCGGTAATGGCGGCGAGCGTCGCGGCGAAATCGAGACCGGCGCTGGCGATTCGGTGCTCACTGCCCACGAGGTTCGATGCCGAATTATCGCCGAAGAGCGAATTATTGCCGAAGAGCCAGCTGAAAAGTCCAGTATGGTTCGCGGATTCGGTGATTTCGCGCAGTTCCGGCACCTTGCCGTTGAGGTAGGCCAATGCGGCGAGCACGAAAAGGGCTGCCGCAGTGCTGCAGCCGAGCACCGAGTAGGAAAGCAGCCGGTTGCGAACCCGGAAATACATGACCGTCGAAACGACCGTGCCGGCGACCGCCAGGGTGGTGAGTACGGCCCAGGTGCTGCTGATGCTGACCACGGATTGGAATGAGCCGGTGGTGAATCCATCGATTCGGCCGAACGCATTCGAGGTGATCGTGCCATTGGGCCCGGTTGCCGAAATCCAGGGCTGGAACAGCAGTAGGAAGGTGAGCAGACCCAGACCCGGGGCGCAGAGATAGGCCCAGTCCGATCGTAGGTCGAAACGTGGTGCGGTCACCTCGCCGATGAGATCGTCATCGTTCTCGGAGCGACCGAGCTGAACATCTTTTTCTTGCCAAGGCGTTGTGTGTGCCATTTCTAACCACACCTGCTGTGCCACTTCCGGATTAGCGGAAGCGGACGCTGCGGGGCATGTCCTCCTGGGACGAATAATAGGAATTGGTACAGACGACATCGTCTGTTAACAGGAAGTTACGTTAGGACTCCTCGGTCTGCTGGGCAACGTGACACCATGCACACGAAACTTGTGAAACAGCCGTGATCAGCCCATCGTCGAGAACGATGAATTCTATGAAATGTGCTCTCTCGTAGGTGTTTTCACGACGCGTATCTCGGCAACGGCGCTGCGCGGGCACGGCCTCGATGATCACGCCGGTTGTGACCCGATAGACAGACACGTCGGGATGCCTACCAGCGCATCGGGTTCGAACTACCGAGTGCGCGCCAGTAACCGGTACCGCCCCCCGAGCCCATCCAGCAGTGATTCGAGACCGACCTCGAATGCGTCCCGATCGATGCGCTGCTGCCGCTCGGCGAGCAGATGCGCCTCGTTCAGGTGCGGGTATTCCTCGGCATAGACCTCGGCGTCGGCGGGGAAGCCCGCGGCGAAGGAACCGAGTGACGAACCGTGCCCGGATCAGCGCGACGATTTCGCGAACATCGCCAGCGATGATCCCGCTGCGCACGGCGATCGCACCTACACTGGCCCGCATGTCTGTGCCACGGATGCTCGCATTGTCCGCGTTTGCCCTGCTCGCGCCGCTTGCCGGGGCGGCTTGTTCGTCCGAAGGGACCGGGTACAAGTCCGAGTGTCAGGTCAGTGGCTGCACGGTCACATTCACGCGTGGGGTGAATGCCAAGGCGAGTGTGCTGGGGATCGAGGCAGAACTCGTTGCGGTGAAAGGTAATACGGTCACGTTGAAGGTGGGCGGTCAGCAGGTCGATATTCCGGTCGGGCAGACCCAACCCGCCAATGGGCTCAGCGCCACGGTGCAGGAGGTCACCGATGACAAGGTCGTGGTTCGGCTCACCACGGGTGTCAATGGAAATTGATGCGCTTCTTCGGAAATTCGAGGCAAAACCGATAAGGCTATCGTCGAACTATGGGCGTTATGGGTGAACTGTTTCCTGGGCAGAAGCTGACCGATGAGGGCAGTGCGGACAGCGACGGTCAGGTGCACCGTCCGCGCGTAGAGATCGATCTCGAGGCCGGTGTAGTGCGGCTCGGTCCTCCTGTCGAGTCGACCGCGGAAGAAGCCGAATAGAACTGTCCCGCAAGTTAATTGCCTGCCGGCAGCGCACATCCGTCGGGCCCGCAGACCGCGCCGCCGCCGATGGTTCGAATGACCGGTTCCCGATCGGCCCACGCCTGGTCCAGGGCTTGGGCGAAGACTTCGGGAGGTTGGGCGCCGGAGACGCCGTATTTGCGGTCGAAGACGAAGAAAGGCACACCCCCGGCGCCGAGTTGGGCGGCTTCCTGTTCGTCGGCACGGACGGCTTCGGCGTAGGCATTCGGGTCGTCGAGCACGGTGCGGGCGGCTGATTCGTCGAGTCCGGCGGTAACGGCGAGGCGTACCAGGCGCTCGTTATCGGCGAACAAGGACTGCTCTTCGGCGAAATTCGCGCGGTAGAGGGCATCGAGGAGGGCGTCCTGTTTGCCTTCGGCGAGTGCGAAGTGCAGCAGACGGTGCATATCGAAGGAGTTGCCGTAGTCGCGGCCCTCGGTCAGGTACGGCAGGCCGATCGCGGCGGCTTGTGCGCCGATGCCGCGGTCATTGGCGGCCGCCTGCGCCTCGCTGATGCCGTACTTGTGCGCGATCTTGGTGATCACTGGGCCGGATTCGTCGGCGGGCAGGGTCGGATCCAATTCGAACGAGCGGTGCACCACCTCGACGTCGGCGCGGTGCGGGAAGTCCGTCAGTGCCTGTTCGAACCGCTTCTTGCCCAGATAGCAGAAGGGGCAGTTGATATCGGTCCAGATCTCGACCCGCACGGCCGTCCTCGCTCTCGTTCGAATCCCCGCGATGGGGAACAGTTCTGCTATCGGATCTGTTCCCGCGCGTGTGGTTCCCACTGGAGGTGAGTTCGCGTGTTCTTCGCCACTTTAAGCTGAGTTCATGGAGCAGCCGAACGCCTCCCGAGCCATTACATCTCGACGCGCGACCGCTTCGCCGAGACCGAGGCAAGGCCGCGCCGCGGAGTGGGCCGATCTCCGGGCGCGGCTGGAACCGCTCCGATCTTATTGGGGCTACTTGCTGGCAGCGGTTGGCAGTACCGCCACCCTCCTCCTGCTGTTCCAATCGTGGATCACCGCGCAGGGGCCCGACGGCAGGGTCGCTGCCAACGCCTTCGGTCGGCTCGAAATAACCACGAATGCCATGAACGCCTGGTCTAAAGTGGCGCCCAAAACCCCGCCGGTCACCGGTATGTGGGCCATTCTCGCCAGTGCCTCCATCATCATCGCGATTTGCGCCATCATGCTGAACATTCGACTCGGCCACGAACTTCTCGCCCGTCTGACGATGATTTCGTTGGCGTGTGCCGCACTTTTCGTGATCCTGTGCTTGATCTACCTCAATGGCAAAGGCGCCGAACTCAAGGCGATGACTGGCCGCACCTATGACTTGGGCGGCCAGATCGGACAGATATTGAACTGGGCTACCGGTCGAGGCAAACTGGTCGTCCCTGGCACCAGTACCGGCAGCTATGCATCCGCTGGTCTTACCCACTGGGGATTTCTCGCCGTGGTGACCTCGCTCGGTTCGACTATGGCCGCCGTCGCGCAATGGCTGCTTCTGCGTCGCGCGTCCGACAATCCTGTCCGCCTGTCGTGGCGGATGCCCGTTGTCATTTCGCGAGCACCTACGAATCCCGACACCACCACCTGAGCAATTTCGCTACCGAGCGAATGCCTTTCGCAGTGCCGTCGCGGCATCGAGTCGGGCGCGCTTGCTGTCGTCGAAGGGATGCCGGACGAATTCGTGGATCATCCTCGGATAGCGAGTGACCGCGACCGCAACCCCTGCCTCCTCGAGTCGCTCACCGTACTGTTCGCCCTCGTCCCGCAGGGCGTCGTATTCGGCGGTGACGATGAGTGCCGGAGGTAGTCCGGCCAGATCAGGGGCAAGCAGTGGGGAAACCCGCGGGTCGAGCTTCTCCTCGGCATTGTTCAGGTAGCCGTCCATGAACCAGTGCTGGGCGTCGCGGCTGATATTGCCGTACTTGCCCGCGAACTCCGTGATGCTGAAATTCGTTCTGCGGAAATCCAGATCGGGATAGATCAGCAGCTGGAAAATCAGCGCCGGACCATCGTTATCGCGTGCCATGTGCGCGACAACCGCCGCCAGATTGCCGCCCGCACTGTCGCCGCCGACGGCAATGCGAGTGCCGTCGACACCGATGCTCGCCGCATGGTCGGCGACCCACTGTGTCGCGCTGTAGCAGGCCTCGGGTGCTGCCGGAAACTTGTGTTCCGGAGCCAAGGGATAGTCGACCGAGACCACGACGCATTCCGCACCGTTGGCCAGACTGCGGCACAGTCCGTCATGGGTGTCCAGATCGCCGAGCATGAAGCCGCCGCCGTGGAAAAACACCAATGCGGGGAACGGGCCTTCGCCATCCGGTGTGTAAATCCGGAGCCCACCTATGCCCGGGACAGTGCGGTTCTCGACATTCGCAACGGGTTCCGGTTCGCCGAGTAGGGCGATCTGTCGCCGCCATCCCTCGCGGGCCTGGGCCGGTGTGAAGGTGTGCACCGAGCCGAAATCGGCGCGGGCCAGACGGTCCAGATACGCCTGAACTTGCGGGTGCAGCTCTTCCTTTGTTTCGCTCATTGGCCTATCGTCTGACTTGAAGCATGCTTCAAGTCAAGGAGTGCTGATGCTCGATATCGCGGAAGTGGCCGCGCGGTCCGGATTGGCGCCGTCGGCGCTGCGGTACTACGAGAAGCGCGGGCTCATCGAATCCGACGGGCGCAACGGTTTGCGGCGCACCTACCGGCCCGAGGTCGTCGACCGTCTGGCGCTCGTATCCTGTGCTCGCGCAGCGGGTTTCACCCTCGCGCAGATCGCACGTTTCCTCGTGGCCACGCCAGCCGATACCGAACTGCGCCGCCATATGGCGGACAAGGCCCGGCAGTTGGACGAGGACATCGCCCGCCTCATTCGCATGCGCGACAGCCTCCGTCACGCCGCCACCTGTACCCACCAACCGCTGGTCGAGTGCCCCGACTTCAAGCAGACATTCGGTTCGGTGCGGTAGCGAGCAGGGGGCGCAACCCGAAATTCGCTGACGGGTGGGCGCCCTCGAGCGATTTCGCCATGTGTGAAACGGGGTCCGGCGAGTTCGACTCGCCGGACCCGGTTTCGGCGCAACGTCAGGTGGCGCCGACCCCTCCGCGGCGCCAACTACCGTTACGCGGCCGGTGTGGTCGGTACCGCGATGCGGCAGTCGGCGCCGGCTTGCCGCCGGTCGCGTTCGACTATGCGGGCGTGCAGCAGCACGACCGCCTTGGCCAATTCGAGGCCGAGGTCGGCGGCCCGGATGGCGGCGATTTCCATGGCGAGCACGTAGTCTTCCGGATCCGGATCGCTCAGGGTCTCGTCGAGCACCATGCCGGTCATGGCCTGCTCCCGGGTCAGCATTCGGCCGGGCAGCCAGCTCAGAACCCAGCCGCAGCCGGTGTAGCGGGCTGTTTCGGGGGTGATGTCGCTGGTGATCAACCAGCCGGTCCGCCTCAGTGTCATGACCCCTCCCTTGGTCGATCGAACTCATCTGTCCCGGAAATCGATCGCCGGATCAGATGTGACGCTGACAACAATGCTATGGATCGCCACTTCTGGATGTCAACTAAGCATAGAAGCTATCGAATGATATTTATTAGTCAATATTGCTTAGTTTCAGGCAGATTCGGATCGATGTATCCGTAATCTGCCCCGCGCGAGCAGCTTTGAGTGGCACAACGCAGAACCAAGCGCCTTGGTATCGGAGCCGCTTCGCGCAATATCCGCCCGTCCGTGCGCATTCCAGCGATCGATCAGAAAACTTTCAATATTGCCACCGCTGTTTTGCGACGTAACGTGGCTATGATGTCGTCGGATGACACATCGTGAGCATTGAAGAATCCGAGCGCAAGGATGGAGACGCAATGGCTGGCTCAGGGCCGGACGGTGAGCAGGTCGGGGATCTGGTCCGTCGGCTCCGCACGGAACGCGGGTTCACCCAAGCCGCACTCGCGGCCAAAACAGGTTGTTCGCGCAGCCTGATCCAGCAGATCGAGAACGGGACTCGGGTGCCACCGCTACCGCTGCGCGAACGGCTCAGCCTGGCGCTCGGCCAGGAATTGCCCACCACCGACGGTGTCGCCGACGATCTCGTCGGCGGCGCGTATCACGATTTGCGCATGCGTTTCAATGTGCTGCTCGGCAAGGACCCTGAACTGGTCGAGCGGGCGCTCGGCATCGCGGGCAGTCTGATCGATGCGACCTCTGCGCGGGAGGAGATCGAACCGCTGCGCATGATCGCGGATCGGCAGTTGGAGCGCGCCGAGGAAATCCTGGCGCAGATCCCATCGCGCAGCGCGACCGTCTGGGAATGGAATACCGTCAGCGACTGGTTGATCATCCTCGAGCAGGCCAAGGCGTCCGTGCGTGCGATCCACACCGCCGACCTCGGGACCATCGGCGGCGATGTCGGCGATGACTATCACGCCGCGATCCTGCGCCTGGCCGATACGACCCATCCGCCCCGCATCGATGTGAGACGCATGTATGTCCTCGACACGATCGAGGATGTGTGGCCCTATGACGACAAATTGTGGAAGCAGGCGCGTTCCGGTGTGGAGAGCGTGCTGGTCAAGCGCGAGCACGCGCGCAATGCGCAGAGCATGCTCATCGTCGACGAAAAGTACGTCGCTGTCGGTGAATACGACTATTCCCGGCAGGCGCGTGTGGCGACCCGGTTCTCGGCCTTGAAGCACGATGTCGCATTCGCGGTGCGCCGGTTCGAGCGCCTCTATGAGCTCAGGATCGCCGGTTCGGGCATTGTCGTCAACGATATCGTCGCGTCACCGGCGCTCGCCGGTTACGAACGTCTCACCGAAGGTGATTGCCGCGTCCTGTTTCGTGCGGCGTTGGAACAGAGTTGGCGCGAGATGACCGCGCCGGGAGAGCCGTCTTTCGAAAGTGAGGTGTCGTGACTCGGCAGGCTGACCACGATCGGCTGCCTTGGCGGACACCGGCACCCAGCCTGGCCGCCCGCACCAATCGCTCCGAGGAGCGCAAGCGGGAAGTGCGTCGGCACCTGGGTGCGCGACCGCAGTTTCCGGGGACGGGCGACCGGACGTATTCGGACGTGCTGGACGCCTACCACGGCGAGACCGGGCTGCCGCTGGCCGACAGTGCCGTAGCCGCCCTGGATCTGGCTTGGCGCGAACTGATGCATACCCAGCCACCGGACGAATACGCCGACGGCACGCTGTATCACAAGCGACAGCCGCTCGTCTTGCGAGATTTGGCAGCGCAGAAACTGTTCGGACGATTGGCGCAGCCGATCGACGGGGTGCCTGGAGTCCGGGTGTCGGCGGAGGAGGTCATTGTCTGCCCGTACTCGAGCACCATGCTGCTGGAGGAGGCGGTCGCGACACTGGCCCGACCCGGTGGTGTGATCGTGTACCCGGAAGGCCTCTACAAGAGTTCGGGCATTCACGTCGAGAAGTACGGTCTGCGGATGCAGGCGTGCCCGGTCGCGCCGGACGATTCTTTCAAGATCGATCCGGCCTTGCTGGCATCCTGCTTGGACTACTTCACCGAACGTGACGAACTGTGCGGGGTGCTGCTCACCCTGCCAGGGAATCCGGTATTCACCGACTATTCGGCCGAGGAGTTGCTGGCGATCGGTCGGGTGCTGGTTGCCAGTGGGGTACCGGTCATCTGCGATATGGCCTTCGATTGCATGGTGGAAGAGCACATTCCGATCGCCGCGGTGGCGGTCGAGTCCGACGACGGCGTGCGTCGGTTATACGATCAAGTGCTCACCATTACTGGAAACTCCAAGGGCTACAACGCCTTCGGGCCGTGCAAATTGGGCGCGGCCTGCTCGGGCGACGCCGAATGGCTGGCCAGGATTCGCCAGCGGCTGACCATTTCCTTCCAGCGTGAGTCGACGCATCTGGCGCGGGCGGTTGTCGAGCACACACCCGAGAGTTATTTCGCGCAGAACCGCATACGGATGGTCGAGCAGTTGGATCGCGCGCACCGTCACATCGACGCGATAAATACTCGGCTGGGTGCGAAAGTTATTCGGCCGCTGGGTAGTCGGCACGGCATGTTTCTCACCGTGGTCTTCGACGAGGCGGTCCTCGGCAAGGCGGGCGTCGAAACCAGCGCGGAGATAGAGGATTTGCTGCTCGCCGGTGCCGGAATCGATAGTGTCGCGCTGGATCGGACCGGATCCGAGCGGCTCGGTGTCCGATTCAATGTGCTCGCGCCGCGCAAGGCGCCTGGGCGTGAGTCGGCGGATCTGGTCGACGAATTGTTCGACCGGCTCGAACAGCTTTTGTCCGCGATCCAGAATGGGCTTACCTACCCCAAGGTGCTGGCCGAGCGCGGTCTGCTCATCATCGAACATGCTGTGGGACAATGATTGTCGGAGTCTTGCGGGAGACCGCAGCTGAGGAGCGGCGCGTCGCGCTGATACCGGAGGATGTGCGCGGACTCGCGGGCGTGCGGGTCATCGTGGAGCGCGATGCGGGCCGGTCCGTCGGGTTCGACGACGCGGACTATGTTGCGGCGGGGGCTCAGTTGGGCGATCGCGCGGAGATTTTCGCGCGCTGCGATGTTGTGGTTTGGGTGAAACCTCCGGCCTACCAATTGGATTCGGTACGTCCCGGTATGACTCTCATCGGGTTCCAGGACCCGCTGCACCGCCGGGACGTAATTGCGGCATTGCGCGCACGCGGTATCGAATCCGTCGGCTATGAAGCCGTTCCGCACTCCCGTCCCGATATCGATGCGCTCTCCGCGATGAGCCGGATAGCGGGCGAGATCGCCTATGAGCAAGCGCGCCAACTCCGATCGACCGAGGGACCCGTGCGCTCTTTGATCCTCGGCTGCGGACAGGCCGGACTCGCCGCGATCGCCGCGGCGGCCGCCCACGGCGACGAGCCGACCGCAATGGGCAACCGCAAGGAACAGGAATCCGCGGCAATCCTGCGCGGTGCCAAGGCATTCCTACCTGATCCTGCTGGGCTGCTCGCTCATCTCACCGCCGAATCGCCCGCCCTTATTGTCTGCGCCGCCGTGCACCGCGGTTCCCGCGGCCCGATACTGCTGGACGCTCCCGCGTTGGACTCGCTCCGCCCCGGGACGGTGATCATCGACCTCGTCGCCAAATCCGGCGGCAATTGCGTCGCCACGGTCCCGGATCGCACCATAACTCTGCCCAACGGAGTGATCGTGACGCATCGGTCGAACTACCCGACCCTGCGTCCGGTGGAAGCCAGTCATGCCTACAGCGCGGCCACGGCGGCCCTGCTCAAAAACCGCATTGCCTTCAGCGCCGAACCATGATGGGTGCGTGCCTACACCATGGATATGGCCGCCCAAGTCGAACAGGCCTGGCGTCGCTACGTCATGTGATCGTGCTCGGTGTCGGGGGAGCCGCCCATCATGCGCAGCATCGGGATTCCGCCGGTGCGCACGAAGATCGTCCCCAAGACCGCGGCAAGGGTGAGGAAGGCGATATTGAGCCAGGTGGTGTAGTTCCAGCGGATGCCTTCCGCCATCACCATGGCGTCGCGCTCGGTGGGGATGAGATCCGCTGTGCCGAAGAGGATTTCGACTAGGTATCCGGCGCCGACCATCGCGGTGTAGAAGGTGCCGAGCAGGATCATGGCCATGCGGGTGCCGTAGTACTTGCGGTAGATATTGAGGATCGGCAGGATCAGCAGGTCGGCGTAGATGAAGGCGATGACGCCGCCGAAGCTGATGCCACCGTTCCACAGCACCGCCGCCAGCGGCACATTGCCGATCGAGCAGACGAACGACAGGATCGCCACCAGTGGCCCGATGATCGGTCCCCAAATGGCCGACCACAGTGGATGATCGGTGAGGAAGAAGTTCTGCCAGAACCTCTCCGGCACCCATGCGCCTATCGCGCCCGCAATGAGCAGTCCGATGACGAGGTCGCGCAGAATCGCGGCCCATTCCATCACGAATACGTGTGAGACTGCTATCAGCCCTGGCCGCGAGAGCAGCCTTCGTATGAAGGAGCCTTCGGCGGCGACCGTCATATCCATGGCGGCATGGCCTTCCATTGATCCGGCGAGACCGCGGTCGGCCTGGCGACGCGCCTCCTCGACGAGCCTGGACCGCACGAACAATCGGAAGAACACCGCGAGCAGCACGATCATGATCGGCCCACCGACGAATTCGGCCGCGGTGAACTGCCAGCCCATCAGCAGCGCCAGGATGACGCCGAGTTCGATGACGAGATTGGTGGATCCGATTTCGAACGCCATCGCGGCGGTGAAATTCGCACCCTTGCGGAACACTGAACGTGCCAGCGCCACGGCCGCATACGAGCACGACGAGGAGGCCGCGCCGAGTCCGGCGGCAATGGCGAGGGTGCGCGGCCGATCGTCGCCCATCAGGCGCAAAATGGTCGACTTGCGCACCACGGCCTGCACGACGGCAGACAGTGCGAAGCCGAGAATAAGAGCCCAGAGGATCTCCCAGGTCATCGACCCGGCCAGGGCTAGCGCGTGCCCGATAGCGTTCACTACGTGACGCTATACCCGTACCGGGCGGGTTTCATTCAGGCGCTGCGCAGGACCAGGACGGTGATTTCGCTGGGCGCGAAGACCCGGAATTGCGGACCCCAGAACCCGGTGCCACGGCTGGTGTAGAGCTGGGTGTGCTCGCCGTGGCGGCTCAGACCGGCGACTACGGGTTGTTCGAGGCGGACCAGATAGTGGAAGGGCCAGATCTGGCCGCCGTGGGTGTGGCCGGAGATTTGCAGGGCGACCCCCGCCGCCGCGGCTTCGGCAACTTGCCTGGGTTGATGGGCCAGCAGGATCACCGGTGCGTCCGGGTCCGCGCCAGCGAGAGCGGCGGGAAGGTCGGGCCCGTGACCGGGCACGCTGACGCCGGTCGGGTCGTCGATGCCCGCCAGTACCAGCCGGTCGCCGCCGCGGGTGATCGTCTCGTGTTGGTTGTGCAGCGGCTGCCAGCCGATCGAGGTCATATGCTCGATCCAGCCGGGCGCGTCGCCGAAGTATTCGTGATTGCCGGTGATGTAGAACCGGCCGAGCGGAGCGTCGATCTTGCCGAGCGGATCGACCTGCGGATGCCGCTTCTCGACCGAACCGTCCGCGAGATCGCCTGCGTGGCAAGCAATATCGGGCTGCTGGGCGTTCACCACCTCGACGACCTGCTCCGACCAGCGCAACCGGTCCAGCGCGGCGTAATGGGTATCGGTGATGACCACCATGCGCAGTCCGTCGAGTGCGGGTCCGAGCCCGCGAATCGCGACATCGACAGTGCGAACCCGAGGTACCCGGCGCGCCTCGACGACACCCCATACCGACAGTGCGGCGGCGATCACGAATACCCCGGCGGCGACGATCCTGGACCGCACCGGATCGTCCATGCCACCGACGGCCAATCCGAGTCCGACCACATTGCCGATCACCGACCAGCTGAAAACCACCCACATCAAGCCGAGCAACGTGTCGCCGACAATGGACGCGGCATCATGCTGCCTCGGTCCATGACCGAGAAACATCGATGCGGGCAGACATACGAAACCGGCCAGAAAAACCGCCGAACCGAGCCAGAACAG
Source organism: Nocardia sp. NPDC050630 (assembly GCF_044457245.1). Classification (NCBI taxonomy): domain Bacteria; kingdom Bacillati; phylum Actinomycetota; class Actinomycetes; order Mycobacteriales; family Nocardiaceae; genus Nocardia; species Nocardia sp. NPDC050630. Next base: position 73,286 of record NZ_JBITGN010000015.1, on the reverse strand, counting down.
CGGCCCGTCGGTGGTGGCGCCGATCAAGGTCCACCAAGGCACCAGGAACAGCAGGGCGGGAATCGCCAGAAACAGGACGATACGCGGAACGTATTTCACCAGAGTTCATTTCTCGCGGGGGACGGTGCGGCGCACGGTCCCACCACCGGAGCACCATGGGCGCTGTCGACGATAACAGCGTTAACGCAACTGCGCCGGGGCCGGTAGTCCGCGCAGGTCAGCCCTGGCAGGGGCGGCCGCCGTACGACGGATCCAATGCTTTCTGCACGACGTAGCCGACGGTCGGGGATCGCGGCAGCGCACCGTGGTCGAACTCGTCGTCCGGGCACAGGTCCTGCACCCAGATATTGTCGACCGTCGCCCCGATTCCGGCGGTGAGAAAGGTGGCCTCGGGTGGAGTGACGACCCGATCGAGATGGCTGGCGATAACCGTGTACTTGACTCCCGGCTCGGTATCGCCTCCGGCATTGAGGCTGCGCAAGAATTCACTATCGATCAGTTGTTGTGACGCCGCCGTGCCCAGATATCTAGTGATCAGGCCGAGGATCGGCGCCTGTGCACTTCCGGTGGGCAGCAGAAAGCCGAGCCCTTCCGCGGTGGTTCCGTGATTGGTCGCCGCGATGGTGACCAGATGGTCCACCTTGTTATCCGCCGGATTCCGCTGATCCGCGCCGCCCTCGAAGCGCATGAACTGCCGCACCAGCGGGCCGCCCTGGGAATGGGCGACGATATCCACCTGCGGTGCATCGGTGGCCGCACGTACTTCATCGACGAATCTCGCGATTTCCCTGGCCGAATTGCGCATATCCGCGGTGCCGTAGACGCCGGGTTGCGCACCTCGGATGCTGGAGATCGCGCGCCCGTAACTCAGCGAGAACACGCAGTATCCCTGCGCCTTCAGCTGTGGTGCGAGCACATCCCAGGAGTTCTGATTCCCCCAGGTGCCGTGCACGAGGACAACGGGTTGTGGATGCGCCGCCGACGGACGGCAGGTCCAATCATTGGCACCGGCCGGTGGGACGCTGCCGTCCGGATGGGCATCGTCGGCAAGTGCCGGAGTGCGCACGCCGAAGAGAGTGCCGATGAGTACCGCGGACAAGATAATCGGTAGGAGAAGACGCGAACTTTTCGCAAACACCGCAACGCTCCTTCGCTCACAAACCGGGACCTGCAAACGAAACACGCCATCGGCTCGGTTAGCTGGGCCGAAACGGCTGACAATCGCCTGGTTAATAACATGACAGCGAACTCTTGGCAAATATGCTCGGTCGGTTGGCGAGTCGCGGAAACACCGATGGCACGATGGTGTGTGTGTTCGCTCGAGAGGAACCCGATTCATGCGCAGCACACCGCATTCGGTAATCGCCCTGCTCGCCGCGGCGCTGCTGGTTGCCCCGGCCTGCGGGTCCGATAACGCACCGGCGGTCGCGCGCGGCGAGGTGGTCAGCAGCACGCCGGTCGCACAGCTGTCGGAGGAACAGGCTGCGACCTATCTGGCCGACGCGAATATCAGCACTGCCGTACGCAATGGCGTCGACGCTTATCGCGTCGTCTACCGAACCGTCACGCCGGATGGGGATCCGACAACGGCGAGCGGGCTTGTCGTCCTGCCGCGTACCGATTCTCGGCGACTACGTGTGGTCACCTACGAGCACGGCACGCTGGTGCTGAAGAGCGACGCGCCCTCGATGAACGACACGCGCCCTGATCGAGCCCGCACCATCATGTTCGCAGCGGCGGGCTACGCGGCCGTCGCGCCGGACTACCTCGGCCTCGGCGAAGGCCCTGGCGCACATCCCTACACCCATGCGCCTTCGGAGGTCAGCGCCTCGCTCGATCTGCTGCGCGCGGCCCGCACCATGGCCGCCGGACAGCGGCACGACCTCGACCCGGCTGTCCTCGTCACCGGCTTCTCCCAGGGCGGCCAAGCCGCGACGGCGCTGGGCAAGGCGCTACAGGCCGGTGACGCACCCGGCCTCGGACTCGCCGCGCTGGCACCGATCAGCGGCCCCTACGACGTTCAGCGCGTCGAGACACCCGGCGCCATCGAGGGGCGGGTCCTCCCGGCGGCCGCGGTCTTCTTTCTCGCCTACTGGATCACCGCGATGAACCGGATCTACCACCTCTACGACCGGCCCGCCGACGCCTTCCAGGAACCCATTGCCGATCGCATCGAACAACTCTTCGACGGACAACACAACGAGATCACCATCGGCACCGCCCTACCCGTGCGCCCCGAGCTTTTGCTGACGCCGAAGTTTCTTGCCTTGGCACAAGATCCGACCGGACCCGCGCGCGACGCGGTATCCGCTAGCGACGGCACCTGCGACTGGACTCCGCGCGTTCCGGTCCACCTCTACGCCGCCACTGGCGATCGAAACGTGCTCTATGCGAATGCTGAACACTGTCAGCAAGCCATGCGCACCGACCGGGCCACCCTCACCGACCTCGGCGATATCGACCACTCCGCCACTGCCCGCGTCGCGCTCCCGCAAATTCTCGACTGGTTCCAACGCGAAATTCCGGCCACTTGACCGCCGAGCCGGTCCGATCCCATGGTCACAGCGGTTAGGGACAGGCTCACAGCGGACTGCCAGGAAACGCAAAGGGGGTCCACCGGGACGGCTGTGATACTCCCCAGGTGACAGTGACCAGTGCTCCGGCGTCCCTGCCCGAAACCACCCCACCCGATACGACGCCGCCCGATAAGAACCCGCCCGCACCCGCGACAGCGTTGCCACCGATACGGCGGTGGGAGCGCGCTGGGTTGGCGGTGCTACTGATCGCGACGGCGGTGGCCTATCTGTGGAATATCACCGTCAATGCCATGGGCAATGGCTTCTATGCCGCTGCGGCCTGGTCGGGTTCGCGGGACTGGAAGGCGCTGCTGTTCGGCTCGCTGGATCCCGGGAATTTCATCACGGTCGACAAGCCGCCGGTATCGCAGTGGGTGATGGGGCTTTCCGGTCAGCTGTTCGGTTTCAGCAGTGCGAGCATGCTGATACCGCAGGCGCTCATGGCCGTCGCGACGGTCGCGCTGATGTATGGCGCGGTGACCAGGGCGGCGCAGAGCCGCGGTGCGGGACTGCTCGCCGGTACCGTCTTCGCGGTGACCCCGGTGGTCGCGTTGATGTTCCGGTTCAATAATCCGGATGCGGTGATGGTCCTGCTCATGACGGCGGGCGCGTACTGCACGATCCGAGCGCTGCGGCAGGCGAGTGTGCGCTGGCTGATGCTGGCCGGTGTCGCGCTCGGCTTCGCATTCCTGGCGAAGATGCTCGAGGGATTGATGGTGTTGCCCGCATTGGGCATCGCTTATCTGGTCGTCGCGCCGACCAAGCTGCGCACCCGACTGTGGCATCTGCTGGCCGCCGCGGCCGCGCTGGTCGTCTCGTCCGGCTGGTTTGTGCTGCTGACCGTACTGTGGCCGGAATCCTCGCGGCCGTATCTGGCCGGATCGACGAATAACACCTTCATGGATCTGGTGCTCGGCTACAACGGGTTCGCCCGCTTCCTCGGCCGTAACCACAAGGGCGGCAATCGCTTCGAGCTCCCACCCGGTTACGAAATGCCGCACACCACCGGCGGCGGCGGACAGGGGTTCGGCGGTTTCGGTTCGGGCCCGGACCGGCTGTTCACCGGCGAAATCGGCTATGAGATCTCCTGGTTGCTGCCCGCGGCGATCCTCGCCTTCGTCCTGGTGCTGGCATCGCGGTGGCGCGCACCGCGCACCGATCTGGTCCGTGGCGCGGCATTGACCTTCGGCCTGTGGCTGATCATCGACGGCATCGCCTTCTCCACCATGAAGGGCGGCATGCACGCCTACTACACCTTGGCGATCGGGCCCGCCGTGGCCGGGATGTTCACACTCGGTGCGCACGAAATGTGGCGTCGCCGCGCCGAGTTATTCGGTCGAATCGGTTCCGGAGCACTAATTCTCACTGCCGGTGTATGGGCATTCGTTGTGCTGCAGCGGAATTCGGATTGGCAGCCGTGGCTGCGCTGGACGGTTATGGTGATCGCGGTGCTCGCGGCGGTCGGACTGGTTGTCGCATCGCTTCCGGTCGCGGGGCGGCGGCGCCAGCGGGACCGGGTGGTCTCGGTGCTGGTGATCGCCGGCGTCATCGCCGGTCTGGGTGGTTCGACGGCATATGCGGTGGCGACGCTGCCGCAGTCGCATACCGGCGGCGGGCCGACGGTCGGTCCGGCGAAGGCACGTAAGCCCGATTCCCAGCAGCAATCCCCGATGGGCCGGATCATGGGCGGCAACTTCACCGAGCCGCAAGTGGTGCGCATGCTGAGCGACACCACGACCCGCTGGTCGGCGGCCGTTGACCGCTCCTCGACCGCGGCGACCCTCGAATTGGCCAGCCGCACAGCGGTTATCGCGATCGGCGGCTTCACCTCCGAGGATCCGGTGCCAACCCTCGACCAGTTCCAGGAACTCGTCCGTACCCACCAGGTCCGCTACTACCTGGCACAGGAGGTTCAACTGCCCGATTCCTGGCGAGTGCACGACCAAGGCGATAACGCGCCGGCCTCGGAAGACGAGCCGTGGCGACCCATCGGCCACAAGGACATCGGCGACTGGGTCGCGGCGCACTACCAGGCAGTTCACATCGGCAATGTCGCGGTCTACGACCTTGCCGCGACACCGAACTGAGGAAACCGTCGCCTGCGGCTCCAATCCCGTTCGGGCACGGTCGATTACGGTCCTTGCACGCCCCGCTCGTACTCGGCGCCCGCCGGAGCGGCTCGGGTGCAGCGCTGGTCCGGCGAATCTCGATGGTGGACGGGAAGGGGAGGAGTGAGTGTATAGTCACTCATATGAGTAGGCGCGGTGTTGTTCTTTCTACGTCGGAGATCCGGCGCGAGGCGGTGGTCGATGCCGCGATCGCCGCATTCGCGCAGACCGGATATCACGGGACGCCGATCAATACCGTTGCGGCGCGGGCGAATATCTCGCCCGCGTACGTATTCAAGCTGTTCCCCGGCAAGATCGCGCTCTTCGTCGCGGCATTGGACCGGTGCTACGAGCTCGTCGAGCGGGCGCTGGCCGCGGGTGCCGCGCGGGTCGACGGCGCCGCGCCCGACGCGATCCTGCACGAAATGGGCGGGGCGTATGCGGAGTTGATCGCCGATCGAAATCTGTTGCTGCTGCAGGTCCATGCGCAGTCGGCGGTCGATATTCCGGAGGTCGCCGATGCGGTGCGCCGCGGGCTCGAGCGCGTGACAACCTTCGCGAAAACGCGCTCCGGCGCCGATGACGCGGCGGTGCAGCGCTTCATCGCATACGGCCAACTGTGTCATCTGATCACCACGCTGGAGCTCGATGGTCTCGATGCCGACTGGGCGCGCATGCTGAGTGCCGGTATTCGGCATGTCGACCCGACGAAATGACGATTATCTGAGGTCGTCGCTGTCCTGACGTCTGCCCCTGCGGGGGCACTTTTTTCAACCTAAAGGTGACTGTTCAGTCACTCACTGTGAAAGGTGGAAACCATGAACACCCTGGCAACCCAGATTCTGCTGCCCGGCCCTGTCGACCCAGCGGGCTTGCAGGTCACCCACCGCGAGCTGCCCGCCCCGGCCGATGGTCAGGCCATGATCGCCGTCGAGGCCAGCGGCGTCTCCTTCGCCGAACAGCAGATGCGCCGCGCGAAGTACTACGACCAGCCGCCGTTCCCGTTCGTGCCCGGCTATGACCTCGTCGGCACGGTGACCGCGATCGGACCCGGCGTGGATACGGCATTGCTCGGCCGACGCGTCGCCGCATTGACGAAGGTCGGTGGTTGGTCGAGTCATATCGTGCTGACGGCAGCCGAACTGGTTCCGGTGCCCGACGGCCTGGATCCCGCGGCGGCCGAAACCTTCGTCGTGAACGGCATTACCGCATGGCAGATGCTGCATCGCATCGCCAAGGTCCGGGCGGGCCAGACCATTCTGGTGCACGGCGCCAATGGTGGTGTCGGCTCGACGCTGGTGCAGCTCGCCCGCCACGCGGATATTCGGGTTATCGGCACGGCGTCGGCACGGCATGCCGAGGCCGTGACAGCGCTGGGCGCGGTGCCGGTCGACTACCGCGGCGATGTGGCTGCGCAGGTTCGAGCGCTGGCACCAGAGGGGGTCGACGCGGTCTTCGATCATGTCGGCGGTCCGGGGATCGTCGACTCGTTCCGTCTGCTCGCGCCGCACGGCACGCTGGTCTCCTATGGCACCGCGGCCACCAAGAATGATCCGGGTAACTCACGTCTCCCGGTGCTCGCGCTGGTGGGCCGACTGATCTGGTGGAACGTGTTGCCCAACAGGCGAAATGCGCACTTCTTCAATATCTGGGCTGGTAGCCGCAACCGCACCCGGTTCCGCGCCGCGATCGCGGCGGATCTCGGCGCGGTATTCGAGTTGGCCGCGGCGGGCAGCTTGCGTGCACAAGTGGCCGCTCGTATTCCGTTGACCGAGGCCGCTCGTGCGATGGAACTCGCCGAATCCGGCTCCGTCACCGGCAAGGTCGTCCTCGTGCCTTGAAATCCAGGTCATGCCCCGGTTGTCGAACCGGGGCGAACGATCATCAAGACGGTGACCACCGCCCACAGCAGATTGAAAATGCCGGTGAGCATGGCCAATTGGGCGGTGGCGGGGATGGTTTTCGGGAGGGCGGCGAGGATACGGGATTGGTCGGGCAGGATCGCCAGCGCGAGGATTCCGGCGGCCGCACCGGTCAGGGCAATGGATGCGGTGAGCCAGATATCACTGAGGACACCGAGACTGGCGGCGGTGGCCAGCCCGAAGACCGGGACGGCGAGACCGATGGTGGCGTAGACGCGGCAGATGCGATGCAGGTTGCGTGCGACGGCCAAGCGGTGCGGGTCGGTCTGGACCTGGCGGACGGTGGCGGGGAACATGCTGGCCGCCACCGTTACCGGGCCGATGGCGATTATGGCCGCCAGAACATGCAGGGAAAGTAGAAGTTTCGTCACGGGCGGCGCTCAGATTGCGATGGCGGGGGTGTGGCCGGTGTTGCGCCAGACGGTGCCGCGGCGCTCGTGAGCGATGAGCTTTTCCACCGCATGCGCGATGCGCGGACCGAGTTCGCGTTCCAGCAAGTACAGGCCGAGGTCGAGGCCGGAGGTGACGCTCGCACCGGAGATCAGATCGCCGTCGTCGACCACGCGGGCATCGATGGCATTGACGCCCGTGGCGGTGAGAGTGTCCATTGCCATGCGATGGGTTGTCGCCGAACGCCCTGTGATCAGGCCCGCCATCGCGAGAAGCAATGACCCGCCGCAGACCGTGGCGACCGTCGTATCCGTGCGCTCGATTGCTTGCCGCAGTAGTGCGGGGAGATCGGTGCCGAGGCTGCGGGCCAGGATCATCGCAATGGTGTCCGGCCGTTGATCGTTCGGCCCATCGGGCAGCTTGCCGACCGCGCCGGGGACCACGACGAGGTCCGCTCGATCCGGATCCAGTCGGGCGGTTGCCGCGAGCGAGATCGCAGGGATGCCGCTGGTCACCTGGCGCGGGCCCTCGGCGGAGACGAATTCGACCGTCGATTCGCCGTCGGTCAGGAGTCGTCCGGCATCGAGCACCTCGAATGGTGCGATGACATCCAGCGGGTCGAATCCGTCGAATAGAACGAACTGGGCGAGCACCGTATCGGCTCCTTCATGTTGTCGGTGCTGTTGACGGTAATGATCGCCTGGCTACGCCGGAACTGGCGAAATTGCCAGAGATCAACGGATTCTCGCCAATGGTGCTGATCTGCAGGGAACAGCAATGTCGCAGGTCACACCAGTTGGCGGGAACCTGTCGTTCGCCTACGGTATCCGCATGCACACCGTGGCAGTCCTCGCACTGGACCAGGTCCTGCCCTTCGACCTCTCCACGCCGATCGAATCCTTCACCCGCAGCCGCCTACCCGACGGTCGTCCCGCCTACCGGGTCCGCGTCTGCGCAGCCACGCCGACGGTGGAAACCGAACTGTTCACCATCAAGGCTCGCTGGGGACTGGAAGCACTGGCCGAGGCCGACACGATCGTCCTGCCCGGCTGTGCGGACCCCACCGTTGCGGTTCCCGACGAGGTCATCGAGGCGCTGCGCGCGGCCGCCGCCAATGGCACCCGCATCGCCTCGATCTGCGTAGGCGCATTCATCCTCGCCGCCACCGGTCTGCTCGACGGACTGCGTGCCACCACGCACTGGCTTGCGGCCCCCACCCTCGCCGCCCGCTATCCCGCCATTGACGTCAACCCCGATGTGCTCTACGTCGACAACGGTCAATTCCTCACCTCCGCGGGCGCTGCCGCCGGAATCGACCTGTGCCTGCACATGATCCGACGCGATCACGGTTCCGCCGTGGCCGCCGATGCCGCCCGCCTAGCCGTCATGCCATTGGAACGTGAAGGGGGACAGGCGCAGTTCATCGTGCACGACCAGCCGCCGACACCGCAGGGTGCGTCGATGGAACCGCTGCTGCGCTGGCTGGAGGAGCACGCCGCGACCGCACTCACCCTGGAAGATGTTGCGATCCACGCCGGTATGAGCTCACGCACCCTCAACCGCCGCTTTCGCGAACAGACCGGTACCACCCCGCTGCAATGGCTGCATCGCGCCCGCATTCGCCAGGCCCAATACCTGCTCGAAGCCACCGATCATCCGGTCGACCGCATCGCCGCCCAGGTCGGCTTCGGTTCACCCACCGCGTTCCGCGACCGCTTCAAACGGGTAGTCGGCACCAGCCCGCACAACTATCGAACCGCCTTCCAGAGCCGCTAGCTCACATCGCCCTCGGCGCAGTGCGACGTGGCCAGCTGCCGGACACCAGGTTGCCGACCGTCTGCTTCTACCCCTTCCCGCGGTGGTGATCGAAGCGCGGGACCGGCCGGAACAAGTCGGAATTACCGACGGCGGTGCACATCTCGTGCGACCCGATCAGATCATCGTCTGGCGCGCAGATCACGCCGCCGGACCCGGCCGCCGAGCTCACTCGTGCGTTCGCACAAGTGCTCGGCAGCACCGTCGGCTAGCCGACCTGCCTGTTTCGGATCACCAAGTCGGGGGCACCTTATAGGCATCGGGCATAAGCACCCAGCCTGACACCGAAATGTGAGGTACGACCATGACAGCGGAAGGGCCGTGGGAAATTCCCCCGCTCGACGACGCTCCGGATATCGCCCGCGCGACCGAGCCCCGGCCGGGAATTACGTTGGCGGACGCCAGGAATTGGCCGGGATTCGTCCTGCTGATCATCGGCGGACTCGTCGCCGTCGCCGCCGCGGTCATCGGTGCGGTCGGCTTTCCCGGCGCCGCATTCATTTTCGCGCTCGTCGCCATGGCAGCCTCGCTGACCGGCATCGCCCTCGTGCTCGTCGAGCGCCGCCGCCCGCAGCCGCGCACCCCGGACCAGCCCGCACCCTGGCAACCGACCGTCCCACCCGGCGCTTGATTCATCCCCGACATAATTCCTCGGCGACCATTGCCGCCGTTGGCATCTGTCGAATTTCGGCGCTCAGTGCCGCGGCCGCGCGCCGGAAGCCAACTCATCGCCGAGCAACTCCTGGATCCGCCGGTGCGCCTGGTCGGCACCGATCAGCTTGCGTCAGTAGGCTTTACACGCATCCTCTGCGATGTTCTTGGTGGCGTTGAATTTATCGATCGCGGCATTGAGGGTATCGGTCGGCGCGCGCCGATCGAGTGTGTCGGCCAGGGCGTTGGTGTCGTCGCGGTAGCTGCGCAGCGGACCCGCTACGGCCAGCGGCACCTCGGAGGTGACCTTCGAGTCGATGGTGCGCGCGTTATTGCGCAGCGCGGTGACGGCGTCATTGGCCTTGGCGTTGGTCTCCGGATCGTTGACGCCCTTGGCATTGCTCGCGTCGATGTAGTCGTTGAAGGTGTGGATCGAGCTACTGTTCGCGCTGGTGAAGGTGTCACACGCGGTGCCCGCCGCGCGGTCGGCCGCCGCGGCGCGGGAGGAGGATGCGGCCACCGATGATGCCGTGACCTCCGAGGCGTAGGCGGCCAGTTCGGTCTGGTTGACCTGCGCGCTGCCGTGGATCTGCTTCGAGCACGCGCCGATGGTCAGGACACCGACCGCGGTGGCCGCCGCCGCGGCGACAAGGCCGGTCCGCTCTAGTCCTCGCATCTCGGTTTCCCCTCTCCCCTCCGAACATCCGGCCGCTGGAGGCGCGTGGAAAGCCGGACGTAAAGACCGTACTTGTTCGCGCCCGTCGACGTCAGCCGACCGAACCGATATCGATGACCAACCGATATCGAAAGGCCGTAAAAAGCGCTGGTCAGGGACCATTCGGAGCACGCGGGACCGCAATGGTCCCTGCGTGCTCCGCGACACCGCGTCAGCGCTGGTCGAGCAACCCGCGCATGGTGCCGATTTCGGCCTGCTGGGCGGCGATGATGGCGGTGGCGAGCGCCTTCGCATCCGGATTGATACCGCCGGCGAGTTCGGTGTTCGACATGGTGATCGCGCCGTTGTGATGCTCGATCATCATCTGCAGCCATTGCCGGTCGAAATCGCCGCCGGAAGTCGCTGCCAGCGCGTTCATCTGCTCGTTCGACATCATGCCCGGCATATTCGAGGTGGTTGGCATGGCGGTCATGGGCATCGATGTCATGCCGGGCATGTTCATGGTGCTGGTCATGCTCGGCATCTGCATGCTGTGTCCGCCGTGCCCCGCTGTGCTCGGCGCGGGTTTGCCGAAGCTCTCCAGCAACGCGGTGATCTGCGCCATCTCCGGGGACTGCGCCTGTTCGATACCCGTGGCGAGGGTGCGCACCTGCTCGTTGCGGGTGCGGCTCGGGACCAGTCGCGCCATCTCGACCGCCTGCGCGTGGTGCGGATACATCATCTGCAGGAAGGTCACGTCGGCGTCGTTGAAATCGCTTCGGGCAGCGGGCTTTCCGGAGGTGGCCGGACTCGAGGACGAGCCGTGATCCATACCGGAGTTGTCATTGCTACAACCTCCCGCGAAAAGCGCTGCGGCGGTGGTCGTTGCGGCAATGGCGATGGTGATTCGGCTACGGGTGATGAACATGTCTGTGCTCCTGATGAATTGCGAATGAACGGTTTCGGACAGGCGGCAGCCGCGTCCGTGGTTACGGGCGCGGTGGGTCTGTCAGATCCGCAGAATCGACAATTCGGCCAGTGACAGTACGGTCCACGGTGGTGCGCATTCGCGCATCGGCTGCCATAGGCGCGGTTTCGACACACCGCCACCCGGTCGATCGAGGGTGATCCAGTAGAGCAGGACGAGCATCAGTGCAACCGCGACGCCGGTCAGGATGAAGACACAGGCGTGCATGCCGCCGTGTGCGTGGCCGCAACCGTCCTCAGTGCAGGCAGGTCCGGCGGTCGCGTCGTGGTCGACGGGCAGCGCCATGGTCGCCATCGTGTGGTGGTCGTCGGCGGGCGCGACCGCGAAAACTCCGGCATGCATGGCGACAATGCCCGCGAGCAGCACCAAGACGCCGAGCACCCGGACGAGTCCGGTGGTGCGCGAAGGCGGCTGCGATTCGACCACAGCGTCATTCTAGAGAGCGCCGCTAGGCAAGCATCAATACCCCCCGGCCGTATTGGGCACCGGCTAGGTATTCGCGATATCGATGAGCAGCCGAGTGGGATTGGTCAGTGTGCTGACCTCGAAGGCCGGTCGGTCGGCATGCACCCCGACGAACGACCGGGTCGTGCCCTCGAATACGCCACTTCGGTACACCCCAGCGACTACCGGCGCGCTGGGATCGGTGGCCGGATCGGGACCCGAATACGGCGTCACACCATTGTCGAACGGATATGCCGACCCGGTGATCTCGACCTCCAGAATCGAGCGTCCCGCGACATCGATGACCTTGCCGCTGGCATCCTGGGTGGCCTGCCTGGTGTACTGCACGATCCAGCCGGGCGTGCCCGCGCCGCCGAGTTCGTAGACCACCCGATCGAAACCCGCGTGGTGCCCGATCCGGATATCGGTCACGGTCACGCCCGCGTCGCTGGACGGAGTCCCGCGCTTGGGCAGCGCATCCCGCGGCGCGGTATCGGGCGCATCGGTGAATGTGCCGGTCGTGGTCGGCGCGGCGGTCGTGGTGTTCGCGCTGGATCCGCCGTCGCCGCAGCCGACGAGCACCGTCGCCGCGGCGGCGACCAACAGCACCATCCTGTTACGCATGTGGCTGATGGTATTGGCCGCGCTCTGCGCCGTCGGGGATTTGCGATGACCCGGTGTTTGGCATCGGGGTGTCGCCGACATGCCGGGGTGGCCGCGATCCATCGGCAACGATCTAGCACACTTGAGGTGTGGGAAATGTCGAGGACGTACTTGGCCGGCTGCGGCGGTATCCGGATGTGGAGGCACTGAACCTCTACGCCGTGGATGCCGCCGACCGGCTGATTCTCGACGTCGCCGCCGAGGCCATCGACGCCGCTGGCAGCGGCCGGATCGCGGTGATCGGTGACGCCTACGGTGCGCTCACCCTCGGCGCGATCGCCGGGCACGAGCTGCGCGACGTGCGGGTCCATCAGGACCTGCTCACCGGCGAACTCGCCTTGGCCAACAATGCCCGCGCGCTAGGTCTCGCGGATCGCTATGCTGGCCACGCGCTTTCCAAGGAGTTGCTCGCCGACGCCAAGGTCGTGCTGTTGCGATTACCGCGCGCGCTCGCCGGACTTACCGAGGTCGCCGACGCCATCGCCCGCTATGCGGATCCGGAGGTGGTCGTATTCGCCGGCGGGCGCGACAAGTATCTGACCAAGGCCATGAACGACGTACTGGCCGAATCGTTCTCGCAGGTGCGCGCCAGCCGAGGTCGGCAGAAATCCCGCACGCTATTGGTGAGCGGTCCGAAACCCGTTGCCGCGCCGCCATTTCCGGTGTGCGAGCGAATCGACGATATCGATATCGACGTGGTCGCGCACGGCGCCGCATTCTCCGGCGCCACATTGGATATCGGAACACGATTCCTGTTGCAGCACTTCAAATGGATGAAGCCCGATGCCCGCGACGCCATCGATCTCGGTTGCGGTACCGGAATTCTGGCGGTCGCGCTGGCCAAGGCGCGACCAGGCATCCGGGTGGTCGGCACCGATCAGTCCGCCGCCGCGGTGGCGTCGGCACGGGCCACTGCCGAGGTCAACGAGGTCGCCGATCGGGTCACCGTGGTGCGCGACGACGCCATGTCCTCGGCCGCCGACAACAGCGCAGATCTGGTGCTGTGCAATCCGCCGTTCCACGTCGGTGCCGCCGTGCATACCGGTTCGGCGATAAAGATGTTCGCCGAAACCGGCCGGGTCCTGCGTCCCGGCGGCGAGCTGTGGACGGTTTACAACTCACATCTGAACTATCGCGGCGTGGTCCAGCGGATGGTGGGCCAGACCGAGGTGATCGGCCGCAATCGGAAATTCACGGTGACGCGATCCGTGCGTGGACTGCGCGACGTCCAGCGGTAGTAGAGTCCGATTTGTCCGTACCGAAAGGTCGCTCGGGAACTCGGCCGGGTCGATACACGTTGGACAACTAGTTGGATATCGAGCGACCGGCTCGCATGAGACGGCTCGGGACTGACGGCCACGGCAACGTGAGCCACGACTCCAGAAAGGCATTCACGGTGCGCACTACTAGCAATCCGGTTTTCAGACAGCTCCCTCGGCAAGAGGGCAGTGGCTATGCCAACTTCGGGTCAGGGGTGACGGGCGCGGGCCAGACGACCCAGCAGTACGGCCAGTACCCGCAGTACCCCCAGTATCAGCAGGCCCCGACCACCCGGGCCATGACCATCGACGATGTGGTCACCAAGACCGCCATCACACTGGGTGTGCTCGCGTTGTCGGCGATCATCTCCTATGGCCTGACCAACGCGAACACCTCGCTGGCGCCGCTGTTCGTCATCGGCGGTGGTCTGGTCGGCTTCGTGCTGGTGCTGATCGCGACATTCGCCAGGAAGATGGACAACCCGGTCATCGTGCTCTCGTACGCGGTCTTCGAGGGTCTGTTCGTCGGCGCGCTGTCGTTCATGTTCACCAATATCGAATTCGGTGGGGTCGGCGGCAGTGCCATGATCGCCCAGGCGGTGCTGGGCACCTTCGGCGTCTTCGCCGGCATGCTCGTGGTCTACAAGACCGGCGCGATCCGCGTGACCCCCCGGTTCACCCGGATGATCTTCGGCGCGATGATCGGCATTCTGGTCCTGATCGTCGGCAATCTGATCGCCAGCTTCTTCATCGACGGCGGCCTTGGCCTGCGCGACGGTGGTCCGCTCGCCATCGTTTTCAGCCTGGTCGTTATCGCGGTCGCCGCCTTCAGCTTCCTGCTCGACTTCGACGCCGCCGACCAGCTCATCCGCGCCCAGGCCCCGGAGAAGGCCGCGTGGGGCGTCGCCCTCGGCCTGACTGTCACCCTGGTCTGGCTCTACATCGAAATCCTGCGCCTGCTGAGCTACTTCAATAACGACTAGCCCGATCAACACGAAGGCGGCCACCGGAATCCCGGTGGCCGCCTTTCGTTGCGGGGAAATTAGCTCAGGCGCTCGATGACCATCGCCATGCCCTGACCGCCGCCGACACACATGGTCTCCAGGCCGAACTGCTTGTCGTGGGTCTGGAGGTTGTTGATGAGGGTGGCGGTGATGCGGGCGCCGGTCATGCCGAACGGGTGGCCGAGGGCGATGGCGCCACCGGACACGTTCAGCTTGTCGAGGTCCATGTTCAGCTCACGGGCGGAGCCGAGGACCTGGACGGCGAACGCCTCGTTGATCTCGTACAGGTCGAGGTCGTCGATGGTCATCTTGGCGGTCTTCAGAGTCTTGCGGACCGCCTCGATCGGGCCGAGGCCCATGATCTCCGGGGACAGGCCCGACACGCCGGTGGCGACAATGCGCGCCAGCGGGGTCAAGCCCAACTCCTTGGCCTTGGTGTCGCTCATGACGACCAGCGCGGCAGCACCGTCGTTGAGCGGACAGGCGTTACCGGCGGTAATGGTGCCATCCGGGCGGAACACCGGCTTGAGCTGCGAGATCTTCTCGTAGGTTGTGCCGGCGCGCGGGCCGTCGTCGGTGGTGACGATGGTGCCGTCGGGCAGGGTCACCGGGGTGATCTCCCGCTCGAAGAAGCCGGACTTGATGGCCTCCTCGGCGCGGTTCTGCGAGCGCACGCCCCAATGGTCCTGATCTTCCCGGCTGATGCCGGTGAACTGGGCGACGTTCTCCGCGGTCTGGCCCATGGCGATGTAGATGTCGGGCAGGATCCCGGTCGTACGCGGATCGGTCCACACGTCCGCGCCACCTTCGGCGCGCTTGGCGGTGCGGGCCTCGGCCTCGGCGAACTCCGGGTTGTGGGTGTCGGGCCAGCCGTCGGCGGTGCCCTTCGGGAAGCGCGATACGGTCTCGACCCCGGCGGAGATGAACGCATCGCCCTCGCCGGCCTTGATGGCGTGGAAGGCCATCCGAGTGGTCTGCAGCGAGGAGGAGCAGTAGCGGTTCAGGGTGACGCCCGGCAGGGTGTCGTAGCCGAGTTGCACGGCCACACTGCGGGCCATGTTGAAACCGCCCTCACCGGCGGGCTGGCCGCAGCCCAGGATCAGATCGTCGATCTGGGTCGGGTCGAGCGCGGGAACCTTGTCCAGAGCCGCGCGGACCATCTGGGCCGCGAGGTCGTCCGGCCGCATGCTCACCAGCGAGCCCTTTCCGGCGCGGCCGATCGGCGAGCGAGCATAGGAAACGATGACGGCCTCAGGCATGAGGACTCCTTTGTTGGACGGTCAGGGCGCGCCAGGACAGTGTCCGAAACGCGGTCTTCGAACCGTTTGTTACTTGTGCGTTCGATTCGAATCTACGTCGCGTCCTGTTGGGCGGGAACCCGGGGTCGTCTCCGCGAGCGCCGCGATCAGCACCGGCAGCAACAGCGCCGCCGCCAGTTCGTAGCCTGCGGCCGAGGGGTGGAATCCGTCCTCGGAGAAAAGCTGCTCGGGTGCGGCACGGAACTCCGAGGCGAGCCGATCACCCATTGCCACCGGGATGCCACCGGCCACCCTGGTCGCGACGAATTGAGCCCGGGCCAAGCGGACGCTCCAGTTTCGCACCACGGTCCGCAGTGGCTGCGGGATTGCCGCGACAGTGCCGAGATTCGGACAGGTACCGACCACCACGATGCTGTCGGCACGGCGCAGCCGGGCCACCGCGGCGGCGAGCCGACGCGCGGAGGCGCGGATGGAGTGCTTCTTGGTGACGTCGTTGGCGCCGATGAGGATGACCGCGGCATCCGGCGGCGGCCCTGCGATGAACATGGCGTCGACCTGTCCGGACAGACCTTTCGAGGTCGCGCCGGATATGGCTTTGGTGCTCAACCGGATTCGCTGTCCGGTGGCCTCGGCGAGGCCGCGGGCGATGCGCACGCCCAGAACTTCCTCGGATGATGTGCAGCCGACCCCGGCGGCGGTCGAATCGCCGAAGATCATCAGATGCACGTCGGCATGCAGACCGGTGCGCCACGGCTGTGGCGCCAGGCAGCCCGCGGTGTAGATGCCGTCGGCCTCGGGCGGTTTCGAGGTATCGCGCCCGATGACCCCGCGCGCGACCCCCGCCTGTGCCATGAGCAGTCGATAGGTTGCCCACCATGCGGTCCCGGCGCCGGAACCGGCCAATACAGTTGCGGCACCGGTCACGGTCGCGGTCTTCCATGCTCCCCCGCCTCCCCGCGCCTTTTGCCGGTCGTTGGGAGTCACGGCAGTCGCGTTCCGAGTCCGCGGTTCGGTGCGCCACAGTTTCTGGGCGTAGCTCCCACGCCGCCCCCGACCTTTTGCCGACTGGTTGGTGGTAGCGCGGGGTTCGTCGCGGGCTCGCGGTTAAGTGCGCCACAGCTTCTGGGCGTAGCTTCCCCGCCTCCCCGGGCGTTTTGCCGACCGGTTGCTGGTGGTGCGGGTTTCGTCGCGGGCTGGCGGTTCAGTGCGCCACAGCTCCTGGGCGTACCCGATGAGTTACCCATGTATCTACGAAATCAGTTGTTGTAGTTCGAGGCAACGCGAGCTGAGCCACGCACAGAATTCGGCGTCGACGGTTCGGTTCACGGCCCGACGGTCCCGAGGTACGCACGGTCAGGGCCGGCGCAGAATTCGGGACGCGCGGCTCAGACGGGTGGGTCGCCGGGAACGTCGAACCACGCGTGCGCGGGGACGCTGGCGGTGTCGGTGGTTACGGTGACCTCGACGCGGCCGGGACCGGTGTCCTGGAACAGGGCGTACTGAATGCTGCCGTAGAGGCCGGTGACCACGTTGTTGTCGTAATTGCCCGTCGCGCCGGTGTTCAGGTTGCGCCAGGCGACGGTGGTGTAGACCTCGCACAGCGGCGCCAGTGGATAGTCACCGGGTCCCAGACCCATCGCCGGATCCGCGCGCACATTGAGTACTGCCCGGCCCGGCCACTGCGCACTGGTATCGGCCCAGGTGCGGATCGTGGTCCAGCACAGGCCGCCGTGCGCCAGTGTCGGCACCTGTGGGAATTGCACGGTCGCGGCCTTGGCTGGCCCGGCCCCGACGACTCCGGCGGCCACTGCCGCTCCGGCCAGAACTGTCGCGACGCGAGCGATGTTCGGCTGCTTCATGTTTGCGATCCTAGGGAAGTGACCGCCGTCATGTGCGATTTGTCGCGCTGGACGCGCTCGCACCGATACCGACTCCTTCTGCAACGATAGGGGCATGCGCATCGCTGATCACGTCGTTGACCTCATCGGCAATACGCCGCTGGTTCGATTGAACTCGGTGGTGGGTCCCAACGCCGGCATTGTCGCGGCCAAGATCGAATATCTGAATCCGGGCGGTAGCTCCAAGGACCGCATCGCCGTGAAGATGATCGAGGCGGCCGAGGCCTCCGGCGCGCTGCGGCCCGGCGGCACCATTGTCGAGCCGACCTCCGGAAATACCGGTGTCGGACTCGCGCTTGTCGCGCAACAGCGCGGCTACAAGTGCGTATTCGTCTGCCCGGACAAGGTCAGTGAGGACAAGCGCAACGTGCTGCGCGCCTATGGCGCCGAGGTCGTGGTGTGCCCGACCGCGGTGCCCCCGGACCACCCGGACAGCTACTACAGCGTCTCCGACCGGCTGGTCCGCGAGATCGACGGCGCGTGGAAGCCGGATCAGTACTCCAACCCCGGCGGTCCGGACAGCCACTACGAGACCACGGGACCGGAGATCTGGCGCGATACCGACGGCAAGGTCACCCACTTCGTGGCAGGCGTCGGTACCGGCGGCACCATCACCGGCGCCGGTCGGTATCTGAAGGAGGTCTCCGGCGGCAAGGTGCAGATCGTCGGCGCCGACCCCGAGGGTTCGGTGTACTCCGGCGGCACCGGTCGGCCGTATCTGGTCGAGGGTGTCGGTGAGGACTTCTGGCCATCGGCCTACGACCCGGCCGTGCCCGACGAGATCATCGCCGTCTCCGATGCCGATTCCTTCGATATGACCCGCAGGCTCGCGCGCGAGGAGGGCCTGCTGGTCGGCGGCTCCTGCGGTATGGCGGTGATCGCGGCCATCGAGGTCGCCCGCCGCGATCCGGATGCGCTGGTGGTCGTGCTACTGCCCGACGGCGGCCGCGGCTATCTGTCGAAGATCTTCAACGACCAGTGGATGAGCTCCTACGGCTTCCTGCGTGATCGGATGGACGGCGCGGCGGAGCCCCTGGTCGGCGATGTGCTGCGCGGCAAGTCGGGCGCGTTGCCGGATCTCGTGCACACCCACCCCTCGGAAACTCTGCGCGATGCGATCGAGATCCTGCGCGAGTACGGGGTTTCGCAGATGCCGGTCGTCGGCGCCGAACCGCCGGTAATGGCGGGCGAGGTCGCGGGCAGCGTGACCGAACGGGACCTACTGTCCGCGGTCTTCGAAGGCCGCGCGCACCTGACAGACTCAGTCGCCAAACACATGAGCCCATCCTTCCCGCTGATCGGCTCCGGCGAACCCATCTCAGCCGCCACCAAGGCCCTCTCCGACACCGATGCCCTCATGGTCGTCGAAGACGGCAAGCCCGTAGGCGTAATCACCCGCCACGACCTCCTCGGCTTCCTCAGCACCGGCTCCATCTGAATCAAGATCAGGTGGTGTCTGTGGCGGCATCGGCCCGAGAGGACCACGCCACCAGAGCCACCTGATCTTGATCTCACGCGGTGTGGCGTTGGGGGGCGCCGATTGTGAGGTCGGTCCAGTGGTCGGCGAGTTGGGCCAGGCGGTACCAAGCGGCGTGGACGCGATCGTCGGAGACTTTTTCGGCGGTGTGCAGTAGGTGGCTGGCGTGGACGTAGGCGGCGGCCATTCGATCCATGGTCGCGCCGATGGATTCGGCGCGGATATGCGCGGTCGACTGCCGCTGCGGCACTCGTCTGATCACCCAGGTGTCGATGGCGGAGACGAGTTCGGCTCGGCGGCAATCTATTCCGGCGGTGGCGAGCGGATCGTCGTGGCGCTGCCGGTGCAGGTCGGCGAGTGCGTGTGCCAGCGGAATGAGCGGATGATTTTGCCCCGGCTCGACCGGATGTCCGCCGAAGGCGGCGACCAATTCGCGTTGATCCGGCAGTGCTCGCGCGCCCTGGATGATCGGGGCGCTACTGCGCACGAACATGGCTGGCTCCCAACGAGTTCGAGGCGGCGGGTAAGAGCGCGTGCATCGTGTACCTCCAGGGACATTTCGATGCGATATAGCTTGCGCCTCGTTCCTTGGCAATTCGGTGACGTCGAGATGGCACCACGATGACAGGCAGTAACAATGTTCTCTACGCGGTGTAATCCGGGTTGTGAAAGTAGGGCGACCAGTCTGCGATGGTGAATATGCCAGCCGCGCACGGGGATTCGCGTGATTTGCCGCGCGGGAGTGGTCAGCGTTCGGCAGGGGAGCATAGCGGCGTAAGTCCGGTGTGGCAGGGGGCGGCCGCTCGATATCAGGCTTGAAGTCCGCGCGTTGCCCATCGGGAAACGCGGGGATGAGTGACAGCATCTGCCTATGCCAGCAACCAGGGCCAGCAGCTATGAAACTGTGGCGTTTTCATCCAAGCGGCCGCCCGAACAATAAGGCTCCTACCGAAACGCATTCGAGTCGGTGAGCGCCTTTCCGAGCACCAACTGGTGCACTTCCGCCGTGCCCTCGTATGTGAGCACCGACTCGAGATTGTTCGCATGCCGCAGCACCGGATAGTCCAGTGTGATGCCGTTCGCGCCGAGAATGGTTCGGCATTCGCGGGCGATGGCGATGGCCTCCCGGGTGCTGTTCAGCTTGCCCGCGCTGATCTGCTCGGCAAGCACCTCGCCGCGATCCTTCAACCGGCCGATCTGTAGCGCGAGCAACTGGCCCTTGCCGTACTCAAGCGCCATATCCGCGAGCTTCGCCTGGGTCAGCTGGTAGGCGGCCAGCGGCTTGTCGAATACCTCCCTGGTCCGGGCGTACTCGATGGTCGCGGCCAGGCAGTCGCGGGCCGCGCCGAGAGCGCCGAAGATAATGCCGAAGCGCGCCTCGCTCAGGCAGGCGAGTGGGGAACTCAGCCCGCGCGATTGCGGCAGCACCGCATCGGCGGGCAGCCGCACATCGTCGAAGTCGAGTTCCGCGGTCACCGACGCGCGCAGCGACAATTTGTGATGCATCTCGCGCGCGGTGAATCCGGGCGCGCCCGCCGGGACCAGGAAGCCGCGCACCACTTGCTTGCCCTCATCCTCGGTCTGCGCCCACACCACCGCGATATCGGCCACCGACCCATTGGTGATCCACATCTTGGAGCCGTTGAGCACCCAGTCGGTGCCGTCGCGCTTGGCCCTGGTCCGCATGCCACCCGGATTCGAGCCGAAATCCGGTTCGGTGAGTCCGAAGCAGCCGAGCGCGCGCCCGGCCGCCATATCCGGCAGCCACTGCTGCTTCTGTTCCTCCGAGCCGAACTTGTGGATCGCGGTCATGGCCAGTGAACCCTGCACCGAAACCATGCTGCGCACACCCGAATCGACCGCCTCGAGCTCCTGGCAGGCCAGACCGTACGCGGTCGCCGACAGTCCCGCGCATCCGTAGCCCTCGAGGTGCATACCGAGCAACCCGATATTGCCCAGTTCCGGCGCGAGCTCACGGGCCGGAAACGTCCCGGCCTCGAACCATTCCGCGATCTGCGGCCGCAACCTATGGTTGGCGAACGTGCGGACGGTATCGCGGATCTCGCGCTCGTCCTCGGTCAACAGGGCATCGATCGCGAATAGTTCATCAACGCTCAGCATGAGCTCAACCTACCGCCGGTCGCCGCGCCGAAAACCGGGATCGGGTACAACGGGTGGTCCAGTCGATAGCCCGCAGATCGCCCGGGGTTAGGCTGACCCCATGACCGAGCTGGGATTCTCCACCAGAGCCGTGCACGCCGGATACGAACCCGAAGCGCGGACCGGTGCGGTGAACGTGCCCATCTACGCGAGTTCGACGTTCGCCCAGGACGGGGTGGGCGGATTGCGCGAAGGCTACGAGTACGGCCGTACCGGCAACCCGACCAGGACCGCGCTCGAGGCGAACCTCGCCGCGCTCGAATCCGGCCGCTACGGACGCGCATTCGCCTCCGGCATGGCCGCCACCGACTGTGCGCTGCGGGCGACGCTGCGCCCCGGTGACCACATCGTCATCCCGGACGACGCCTACGGCGGCACCTTCCGGTTGATCGACAAGGTCTTCAGCCAGTGGGGAATCGAGCATTCGCCCGCGCACGTATTCAACGTCGACGAGATGCGCGCCGCGATTCGCCCGAACACCAAGCTGATCTGGATCGAAACACCGACCAACCCGCTGCTGAGCATCGGCGATATTCCGGCGCTGGCCGAGGTCGCGCATATCGCGGGCGCGAAACTGGTGGTGGACAACACTTTTGCCACACCGTACCTGCAGCAGCCGCTGCTGCTCGGCGCCGATATCGTCACGCATTCGACCACCAAATACCTCGGCGGACACTCCGATGTCGTCGGCGGTGCGCTGATCACCAATGATCCGGAACTCGATGCGGCATTCGCCTTCCTGCAGAACGGTGCGGGTGCGGTGCCCGGCCCGTTCGACGCCTATCTCACCCTGCGCGGCACCAAAACCCTCGCGGTGCGGATGGATCGGCACTGCGACAACGCCGAGACCATCGCTGAGTTCCTGACCAGGCATCCGGCCATTTCGCAGGTCATCTACCCCGGCCTGGCCGAGCATCCGGGCCACGCCATCGCCGATAAGCAGATGAAGCGCTTCGGCGGCATGATCTCGGTGCGGCTCAGCGGCGGCAAGGATGCGGCGCACGAGTTCTGCTCGCGCACCAAGATCTTCACCCTCGCCGAATCGCTCGGCGGCGTGGAATCGCTGATCGAACATCCGGCCGCCATGACGCACGCCTCCACCGCCGGCTCGCAGTTGGAGGTGCCCGACGATCTGGTGCGACTCTCGGTCGGCATCGAGGACGTCAGCGATCTGCTGGCCGACGTCGAACAGGCACTGGCGAACTGATGGAACCAGGTCGGGGCGCCGCGGCGAATGCGATGACCCCGACTGTCAGCACAAAGAGCGGCCGCATCCGGACTATCCGGGCGCGGCCGCTCTTGTCTGGCTGGGTGGCGGCTTCGGGCGGATTCGGCTCGGGCCGAGTTCGTCCCGCCCCGCGCTCAGCTGTGGTACGGCTCGGCGCTGACCAGTGTGACCTTCATGGTCTTGCCGTTGGGCAGCGTGTACTCACGGGTGTCGCCGACCTTCGCATCGATGAGCGCGCCACCGAGCGGCGAATTCGGCGAGTAGGTCTCGAGCTTGGAATCGTTGAGCCCTTCTTCGCGGGTCGCGATGAGGAAGGTCTCGGTGTCGGATTCGTCACCGTCGTAGTAGACCTTGACGACCGAACCCGGCAATGCGACGCCGGACTTGGTGGGCGCAACGCCGACCTTGGCGTTGTTCAGCAGCTCCTGCAGCTGCCGGATGCGCGCCTCCTGCTGACCCTGCTCTTCACGAGCGGCGTGATATCCGCCGTTTTCCTTGAGGTCGCCCTCTTCGCGGCGCTCGTTGATCTCGGCGGCGATGACCGGACGATTGGCGATGAGCGCGTCGAGTTCACCCTTGAGCCTGTCGTGCGACTCCGGGGTCAGCCAAGTCACTTGCGTCTCAGTCATCTCGATCACTCCCTAGTAGTTGTTCCCGACCGAGGCCGGGTTCCCTGATCCGCTGCAGTGCCCACAGGGGGCGGGCACGCACCAGCCGACGGCTAGTGCCATCCTGGGGAAGTTCATCGAACCCCGACAGGCTTCAGGTCCGGCAAGCTCACTAACCCGGAACTGACAGCGCTGGCCGCCAATGCAGCAAACACGGCTCCGAGCCCCGGAACCGTGTATCACACCATTTTAGCATGAATCACAAACACGCAGGTCGGCGTTCATTTTGTGGACGCCTCGGTTGTTTATCGCCTCGAATCAACCCGCCCGCAGATACTTCGGCACGTCATCGCTACAGCCGTAGATGCTGCTCGACACCGGCCGGGCGGAGGCGCGAACGACGGTCGTCAGCTCGATGGTGCCGCTGTCGGACGGCTCGATCAGCACCTCGCGGCGGCCCAATTCGGACCCGTCCCTGGCCATCGCGCGTACGAAACACACGACCGGCTGCTGCGGATCCTTGCGGGTGAGCTTGAGATGGACCGAGATGGTGGAGTCGTCGACGACGGTATAGCCGAGCTGTTCGGCGTCGATATCCTCGGGTCCGTACTTCTGGAAGCCGACGTAGGCGACCCCGAGACCCGCGGCGAGCACGACCGCGCCCAGTGCTAACGGAATCCAGCGGCGTGTCGGGCGTGGCGCGGTTCCGTACCGGTCGGCACGTCGGTCGATCGGCGTGTCGCCAGGCGTTTCACTCATGCCGTCTCACTCCGGGGGGTACGTCGGAACAAAAGTCTGTCGAATGGAACTATAGGGACAGGCAGATCGGACCCCGGCGGCGGAGAGTACGAGGTATGACGGTGGTTGATGAGGTGAACGAGACGTGAGTGGCTTTCGGCTCATGGCGGTTCATGCGCACCCCGACGACGAATCGAGCAAGGGTGCCGCGACGACCGCACGGTATGCCGACGAGGGCCACGATGTCCTCATCGTCACGCTGACCGGCGGCGAACGCGGCAGCATCCTCAATCCGGCAATGGACACCCCCGGCGTGTTGGAGCGGATCGATGAGATCCGGCGCGAGGAGATGGAGGCCGCGGCCGCCGCACTCGGCGTGCGCCAGACCTGGCTCGGTTTCGTGGACTCCGGCCTACCCGAGGGCGATCCGCCGCCGCCGCTGCCCGAGGGCTGCTTCGCGCTGGTACCGCTGGAGGAGGCCGTCGAGGCACTGGTCCGCGTGGTACGCGAATTCAAACCGCACGTGATGACCACCTATGACGAGAACGGCGGCTACCCGCATCCCGATCACATCCGCTGCCATGAGGTGTCGATGGCCGCGTTCGAGGCGGCGGGCGATCCGGACCGTTTCCCGGATGCGGGCGAGCCATGGCAGCCGCTGAAGATCTACTACGACCACGGTTTCACCATGGCGCGCCTGGACGTCTTCGCCGCCGAATACGAGCGCATCGGCGAGCCGTTCCCGCTGCAGGAGTGGCTCGAACGCACGCGCGCCTACCGCCAGGGCCGCCCCGACGGCATGACCAGGGTGACCACCCAGATCGAGTGCGCCAAGTACTTCCCGCAGCGCGATGACGCCCTGCGCGCACATGCGACCCAGATCGATCCCAACGGCGCGTTCTTCGCGATTCCGATGGAAATGCAGCAGCGGCTGTGGCCCACCGAGGAGTTCGAACTGGCCAAGTCCAGGGTCGACTCCACACTGCCCGAGACCGATCTGTTCGCCGGTATCGAAGACGAGCACCGGTGATGTTGGTTTTCCTCGCGCAATCTCCCGGCACACCAACCGGACCCGAATTCGGCAAGGCGTCGCCGCTGGGTCTGGTGATCATTCTGTTGTTGCTCGCCGGAACCGTACTGCTGGTGCGCTCGATGAACCGGCATATCAAAGGCCTGCCCGCGACCTTCGAGCCCGACCATCCGGAGCCGGATCAGGCGGCGGACGAGGGCACCGAACCCGGTATAACCCGGCTCGACAACACCGACGTCGAGTCCGATGAAGGGCCTGATAAAAGCTGATTTCGCAGCGGCCGTCCGAGACTTCGGGCGGCCGCTGTTACATTTGCCGCTGCTGTTTCGTCATTGGTGTAGTCGCGGCACGATCCACCGGCCGCAGGTGCTTTCGGGCACAGCTGTGAAGTGAGGACATACCAATGACATTCGAGGATCTGCGCGATGAACTACCCGGCCGGTACTACTGCCGGGCGACCAGGGCGTCGAGGCCGTGGACGTTGACGGTCACCAGCCGGTCGCCGCGATGGTGCGGGCAAGTGACGCCGATGACGTCACCGCGGACCGTCGGCCCTGCGCGCCGGCGGTCCGCAATGCTGGACGGAACTTGCCAGGGCTCGGTGCATTCGACCATATGCTGCGACGGAAAGGCATCGGCGCAACCCTTTAGCGTCTTTGTCGTGCTGGATACCGTGATCTGGGCGGGGTTGGATCGAGTTTGGATGTCGGCTGATTGTGCTACCTCTTCTGCTGACGCTTCGAGCGAAGGATGCCTATGGACAATGTGATCGGACAGATCGACCGCGCACTGGATATGACGGGTGCGATCGTGATCGCCGCCGTCGATGGGGACCGGCTCGCGGCGCCGACGCCTTGTCAGGATTGGGATGTGCATGCGGTGCTCAATCATGCCGTCGGCAATATGCACCGGTTCGCGGCGGAGGTCAGCGGCACCGATGCGGGCGCCGGAATCGAGGACGACTGGCTCGGCGTCGATCCGCAGGGTGCCTTCGCCGCGGCCGCCGAGGTGGACCGCGCCGCCTGGCATCGCCCCGACGCCCTGACCGGCACCGTCCTCCTGGCGCTCGGTGAGCTACCTGGTCCGGCGGCCGCCATGGTCCATCTCACCGAGGTCGTCGCGCACGGTGTCGATATCGCCGTGGCCATCGACCGCCCCGACCTCGCCGATGACGAACTGTGTGCCGAAGTGCTGACCGCCATGCACGCCATGGGTGGGCTCGACAGGTTCCGCAATTCGGGGATATTCGACGAGGAGGTCACGGTACCCGTGGACGCGCCCGCGCACCGTCGACTGCTCGGCTATCTCGGCCGGACCTGGTAACCGCTTGTCGCACAGTCGATCTCAGGCGCGACGCACGGGATGACGCAGGATGGTGCGGGTATTCGCGTCGGGTGATCGGCGCGGATCCGAGAGGTAGATCTCGTGATGGCGGCCGTTCATGACCAAGCCCTCGGCGGCCATGAACGCTTCCATCTTGGCCAGTGTCTGCGGTTCGGTGGCATACGGTCCGATATGCATGACGTGGATCGCGGCACCCTCGGTCAGCCGCTCGAATGTCGCGCCGGACACCATCTCGGCGCTGATCACCTCGGGCATGCGGATCATCAGCTTCCATTGCCACTGTTCGCGTGGCACCGACAGCGGCGGCTCATCGGAGTTCACCCACCACTGGCCCTCGAGCTTCGGGACCACGAAATCCTGGCCGTCTGTCTTGGCGATCTTCTTGGCGCCGTAGGCGGTTCGATACAGCCTCCGCACTGCCTCGGTGTAATTCTCGCCGCCGGGTGCGCCGGAGCCGGTGACCGTCAGGTAGCCGTAGGTGTCGAAGGTGCGCAATTCGGGTTCGGGGGTGGCGGCGTAGTAGTGTCGATCACTCTTTGCCAGATCGAGTTTCATCGTGAGCCCTTCGGTATCGAAATCTCGGACGGTGACGAGCCTGAACCCTCCATCGGTGGGAGAGTCAAGCTGACTCCGCGCGATTCCATGTGGAAGTTTGGCAGTCGTGGAGCAGATCTTCGGTAAGGCCGGTGTCCAGGGTTGGGTGCACGCCCGATGCTTCGATTGCGCCGGTGAGGTGGGGCTCGGTGCCGATGAACCGGTGGTGCTCGCTTCGGTGGTGAAGGTGCCGTTGGTGCTGGAGTTCGCGCGGCAGGTGGTCGCGGGCCAGCTCGACCCGACGGATCGGGTGCGGGCCACCGCGGTCGACCGGCTCGGTGGTATCGGCACCGCCGGATGTCTGGACGATGTTGAATTCAGTCTTCGCGATGCGGCGTTCTTCGCACTGACCGTGAGCGATAACACCGCCGCCGACCTGCTCTTCGATCGCGTCGGCCTGGACAATGTGCGCTCGCTGGTGCGCGAATTGGGGCTTACCGAGACTCGAATCGTCGGGTCGCCCAGATACATCGTGCAGACCATGGCGGAGGATATCGGCGCCTCCGATACCGCCGAATTCGCCCGGCGCTTCCCGACCCTGAGCGTGTCGGATGTGCTCGGCACCCGTGCGATGGATCCGTTGCGTACCACCGCGAGCACGCCGCGGGAGATGACGCGCCTGCTCACCCTGCTCGGCCAGGATCGCGCGGGCGATCCTGCCGCCTGCCGGTGGGTGCGCGAACTCATGGGCCAGCAGCTCAACTGGCACCGTCTCGCCGCAGCTTTTCCGCCGGAGGTGTCGGTGTGGGGCAAGACGGGATCACTGCCCGCGATTCGCAATGAGATCGGCGTGGTGGCCTATCCGGGTGGAAGTCGTTATGCCGTAGCGGTTTTCACCAGGGCGGATACGCTCGCCCAGCGGTTGCCGGAGGTGGATCATGCGATCGGCGCGGCTGCCCGGTCGGCGATTCACCGCATCCGTCACGATCTGCCGAATACGACGTTCCAGGGCCGCTGCGCCACCTCCTGAGCGGGCGCGGGCCGTGATGCGCCGTCGCCCTTGATGACCGTCACGATCAGCTCGGCCAATTCGCGCACCAGCGGATGCGGTGCCGCCGCTGGCCAGGCCAGTGAGAGTCGCCAGTTCAGTGCGTCGGTCAGCGGTCGCCAGACGACGCGCGGTTCCTTTTGCGCGACCATGCCCTGGTCGAAGGCGACGCCGCGACCGGAAAGCACCATACCGAGCACGAATTCGGGATTGCGGGCGTGCTGAACGCGGGTGGGCCGGAACCCGTGCTCCCAGCAGGTGCGCAGGGTCGCGTCGTAGAGGCCGGGCGCGGCGGCGCGCGGAAAGATCACCAGACCGAGTCCGGCCAGGTCGGCGAGGGTGAGCGCCGAGCGGGTGGCCAGCGGCGAATCGCGCGGCAGCACCACGCCGAGCGGTGTGTCGACCTCGGGGCCGAGTTCGAGTCCGACCACGTCGACCGGATGTTGCAGCAGTCCGGCGTCGAGCTGGCGGTCGGCGAGCAGCCGGATCTGCTCGGCGGTGGTCAGTTCCTGTAGGTCGACTCGGACGTCACGGCTTTCGAACGCCGTAAGCATCGCGGCGAGCACCCGCCCGGCCAATTCGGGTGGGACACCGACCCGCAGCGCATCGATCTCACCTCGATGCGCCTTACCAACCAGCCGCTGTGCCCGATCCCAGCGGGCGAGCAGATCGCGGGCCTCCACCAGCAGGATCTGGCCGGCCTCGGTGAGTTCGACGCGTCGGCTGTCCCGGTCGAACAGCCGCGCGCCGAGATCGTGCTCCAGCTTGCGGATGCGCTGGCTCAGCGGCGGCTGCGCGATACCGAGGCGTTCGGCGGCCCGTCCGAAATGCAGTTCTTCGGCGACGGCGACGAAGTACCGCAGCTGGCGCAGGGAGTCCACGCTGCGACGATAACGGTTTCGATTCAGCGGTCGGCGGCGGCGCTTGCTGGTCCGGAAATCGCCAGTCGAGGGAGCTCGAGTGCGGCGTGGCCGGTCAGTCCCTGGCGAAGTTGGCCGGGGGTGGTGTCGAAGCGGCGGCGGAAGGCCTTCGTGAAACTGCTGATCGAACCGAAGCCCAGGTCGGAGGCGATATCGGTAATACTTCGATGCTGATAGGCGGGGCTGCGCAGGCGATCGCGCGCCAGCTTCAGGCGTTCTTCCCGGATGACTTCACTGGGTGTAGTGCCGACATTGCTGAACGCCATTTGAATTTGACGAAGCGACCAGCCGAGCTCACCGGCGACGCGCGTGCCGGTGAGTCCGGGATCTGCGGCGTGGTCGTGGATATATCGGCGCGCGGTCGCTTCGACATGGGTGAGCTGGGACGGTGAGCTCGCCGGGTCGCCGAGGATCTGCATGCACAGCAGGTCCACCATCCGTTCGAACACCGCGTCGAATTGCAGGTCGGTGAGCGCGGTGCATTCGGTGTACAGGCCGTCGAGGATCCCGTCGGTCACCCGCCCGAGCCCAGAGGTGAGATCCAGCGGGTGGTTGGGTGGCACGATGCGGTTGAGGCGATGCTGTATCTCCTTGCGCGGAATCGTGATGATCATCCCCCGCGTGCCATCGGACATGGACATCGCGTACGGCCGGTCGACCGCCACCAGGCACATTGTTCCTGGGGCGAGGATCCCGTACCCGTCGTCGGTGCGGAAGGACAGTCGCCCGGCGAAAGGAACGATCAGCCGATAGTCGTCATCGGGGTCGGCACGGATGTGGCTCGGATTGCGCAGGTAGGTGACGGCATCCGAGTTCCATCCGACGAGCTGGTAGGCGGCGGTGCGCCGCAGTTGGGTATGGCCCGTGAAGTCCGTTCTGCGCGGAAATCTATAGCCGAGCCGGCAGTGGTATGTGCTGATCAGATCGGCCCAATAGTCGGCTCGCTCATGGGGATCCACCACACTTGTCGTGGTGGAGTCGGCGATAGCCGCTGAAGTCATGAATATCGCCTCCGGACTCGACGATCATCGGTGGCCTGGGTGCCGACCCCGATTCGAGAAGAAGTTTAGAGCAGAACCGCGCGGATCACCGCCGGAGCGAGAACTTCCCGTTTCCGAGTTGTGCGCATTCGGACAATGCTCATGCGCTTCAGGACAACCGAGGCAGCCGCGGCGGCGGTTACGGTCCGATAGCTGATGTCCGGATCGGGCCGCCGCGGCGCTCGGTGCCGACCCGATCCAGCTGGTTGCGGACGATAGTCAGGAGTTCACATGCGCGGAATCGTGGTCGCCGACGACGGAACCGGACCGGGACGGGTACTGACCATGACCGAGCTCCCGCAGCGTCGACGGCGGGGGACCGTTGGATGAGGGCAGTCGGAAGTCGTTGGCGCAGCTTCGAATACACTCCGGTGACACCCGGTCCCTGCGCCGTAGCCGTCGATCCCTCGGCGGTGGGGGTGACGCAGCTGTTCGTCGATTGTCTGGTCGTGCGGGTCGTCGTCGAGCCGGGCGATTGTCCCCTGACCGCCGAGGCCGTTCGCGCGATCCGGTACCTGTGCATGGTCAGCGAGGCTGCCTATGTCGTGATCGCTGGAACCCCGCACAGCGCGACGGCAGGTAGTCGATTCAGGCCGTCCGCCCAGCCACCGGACCTTCTCACCCACATCGCCGACACCCTCGATGTGCTGTCGGATCTCGCCGAACGACTGGGGGAATACGGGGAACGCGTCCACCTGATGCCGTTCGGATGGAAGATCGTCTC
Organism: Nocardia sp. NPDC050630; assembly: GCF_044457245.1. Lineage (NCBI taxonomy): Bacteria > Bacillati > Actinomycetota > Actinomycetes > Mycobacteriales > Nocardiaceae > Nocardia > Nocardia sp. NPDC050630. The sequence goes on along the minus strand of NZ_JBITGN010000015.1, from coordinate 42,803 downwards.
CCGCGCCGAAAAACCAGCACGCCAATGGGATTTGCCGTCGGTCACCGTGTCCCCCTCGGGGCATGTCGACGTGGTGGCGGATCCGGATCATCGAGCTGCGGCATGTGCGGTTCGTTGACGGCCAGGCCTGCCAAGGAGTCCGGCACGACAGTGCTCGTCGGTCGTGACGGCGAGATCGAGATGCTGGCGGCCCTCACACACCGGGTCGTAGCGGGACACGGTGCCATGGTGCTGGTACAGGGCGAACCTGGTATCGGCAAGACATCTCTATTGGACGCGGCCAGGGTGCGGTGCGCTGCGGCGGGCCTGCATATTCGCATGGGGGCCGCCCGAGAACTTCAGCAGGCCGTGCCGTTCGCCGCACTGGCCTCCTGGCTCGATCACAACACCGACACGTCGGGAATAGATCCGATCCGGCGTCTGCTCGACGGCGACGATCGAGCGGTCGACGTCCCGGCGAGGTCCGAGAGCGCCATCGCCGAGGCGATCGTCGAGCACATCGAAACCTGTTCGGCCAGCGGCCCCCTCGCACTGATCATGGACGACGTCCACTGGGCCGACCCGTGGAGCGTGTCGGTGTTGCAGCGGCTGTCCGCGCGCATCGGTGATCTGCCGCTCCTGCTGGTACTCGCGGCTCGTCCACAGCCTCAGGACTCGCCGTTGACCGCACTTTTGGCCGAACGCCGCGCCACGCTGATCCGGCTCGATGGCCTGACCGACGCGGCGGCCGCGGAAGTGGTGTCGCATATCGTCGGAGCCGACCCAGGACCCGCGTTGCTGCGGGAGGTGGCGGGCGCGCGCGGAAATCCACGCTATATCACCGAATTGGTGCTCTCCTTGCTGCGCGAACAGGCGATCACGGTGGTCGCCGACACCGCGGAGGCGGTCCCTGGGCAGCGCCCGTCCATCACACTGGCCCAGGCGATTTCGCGGCGCCTGGACTTTCTGCCGCGCCGGGCATGGAACGTGTTGGCTACCGCGGCCGCGCTCGGCCCAGTCGTCGACGTCGCCGAATTGGCGGCGGTGCTGAACCACCCCCTCCTGGATGTCTGGGGCGTCGTCAGTGATGCGATGGTGACCGGACTGCTCGAACTCGTCGACTCCGAAGTGGTGTTCCGGCACGATTTGATCCGCCGGGTGCTCTCCGATCAGCTGCCCGCGACGGTGCGCGCCCGTCTGCTGCGCCGGACCGCGGAGGTTCTGCAGGCGACCAATGCGCCTATCGAGCGGATCGCACATTATCTGGCGGTCGCCGACTACGAACTGGACCACACCGGCGTCGAATGGCTGGTAGCCGTAGCCGACAAACTGGCCGTTCGGGCACCCGAGCTGGCGGTGCGGCTGTTGCTGCGCGCGAGAACGGCCGACAATCCACGGCTGATCCGCCTGTATGTCGAGGCGCTGCTGCGGAGCGGACGAGCTGCCGAGGCCGCGGCCGAAGTGCGTGTCGCGCTCGCGAAGTACGGCGACGATATCGAAATGCGCTGGCTGCTCGGCCAAGCCTGTCAGGCTCTGGGGCAGGTCGCCGATGCCGTCGATACCGCCGAAACAGCACTGCGCACCATGACTCTCGATGTCGAGGCGGCTGGCCGTTTCCAAGGCATGTCCGCGGTGCACAATGTGCTCCTCGAGCGGTTCGATGCGGCCGAGCGGGCCGGGCGAAAGGCGATCGCGATGGGGGAATCCAGTGGGAATCCCCGCACCATCGGATACGGCCTCGCGGCCGTTGGTGCGGTCCGGTACTCCCGGGGCCATCTCGCTGACGCGCTGGAGCTGAGCACTCGGATACCCACTGCCTGGGCCGATGGCACCGGCGCTGACCAGTTCGATCCATATGCGCTGCGGGCACACTGTCTGATCGAGCTCGATCGCCTGACCGATGCCGAGGACGTGCTGGGACAGGCGATAGCGCACAATCGTCGCATCCATGGCGTGTATCTGTCCTCGAACCTCGTCGCCAAGGCGCGGCTCTATCTGCTGGCGGGTCGCTGGGATAACGCCGTAGTCGAATGCCGCGCGAGCACAGCGGCACCGGACGTGCTCGGGTACTCGACCGTCGCGCAAACCATGGCGGCGCTCATCGGTATTCACCGCGGCACGTTCCTGCCGGACGTGGACAGCATTCCCATCCGCGACGACCTCGCGGGCACCACCGGATACGCGCACTTGCACCTATGGGCCAAAGCGTTGGCACACGAGGCGCACGGCCATCCTGACTTGGCGTTGAAGCTGCTCGTCGACACCCATCAGCGACTGGCCGATCGCTTGGCCGCGGCGACGCTGTACTACATCTTCCCGGATATCGCTCGACTGGCCGCGGACCTCGGCGATACGGATGCGGCGCTGTCGGTGGCGGCCGCCGCCGACGAACTCGTGGCGCGAGCACCGACCGCCTCGAGGAGTGGGACAGCGCTGCTGTGTCGAGGTCTGGCCGAGCGCGATCCCGATAGCCTGCTGTCGGCCGCCGAGGCCTTCCTGCGGTCCGGACGGCCGCTCTACGAAGCGCAGGCACACGAGAACGCCGCCGTACTGCTCGCAGCCGAGGGACGTGATCGCGAGGCCCGCCACTCGCTGGACACCGCGATCGGCATCTACAGCCGACTCGGCGCATCGTGGGATAGCGCCCGTACGGTCGCACGCGTGCGACCGTACGGGCTTCGGCGCGGTGTGCGCGGTCGGCGCAACCGCCCCAAATCCGGCTGGGCGGCGCTGACCGATACCGAACGCAAGGTCGCAGCGCTGGTCGCCGATGGCTGCTCCAATTCCGGTATCGCGGCGCAAATGTTCCTGTCCCGCCGCACGGTTCAGTCCCACGTATCGAATATCCTCGCCAAACTCGACCTGCGATCACGGCGCGAGATCGCCGTGCACATGCCGCATACCTGACGTGGACCGCATGCCGTGAGAAGCTGACAGGGTGAACCGGCTCGGGAACGCAACCTCTCCGTACCTTCGCCAGCACGCGGACAATCCGGTGCACTGGCAGGAATGGGATGTCCGTGCGCTGGCCGAGGCCAGGGAGCGGGACGTGCCCGTGCTGCTGTCGATCGGATACGCGAGTTGCCACTGGTGCCATGTGATGGCGCACGAATCGTTCGAGGATGCGCGCACGGCGGCGCAGATGAACGACAACTTCGTGTGCGTCAAGGTGGATCGTGAGGAGCGGCCGGATCTGGACGCGGTCTATATGAATGCCACCGTGGCGATGACCGGTCAGGGCGGCTGGCCGATGACGTGCTTCCTCACACCGGACGGTGAGCCGTTCTACTGCGGCACCTACTACCCGAAGGTGCCGCGCGGCGGGATGCCGTCGTTCACCCAGTTGCTCACGGCCATTACCGATACCTGGAACACCCGGCGTGACGAGGTGGACAAGGCGTCTGCGCAGGTAGCCGATGCGCTGCGGGCGCAGGCCGCCGGGCTGCCCGAGGCCGATCTGACGATTTCGGCCGAACTGCTCGATCATGCGGTCGCGGCGGTGCTGCGCGATGAAGATCCGAAGCACGGCGGGTTCGGTGGTGCGCCGAAGTTTCCGCCATCGGCATTGTTGGAGGGACTGTTGCGAAGTTGGGAGCGCACCGGCGATGCCGCGACCTTCGATGTGGTGAATCGGACGGCCGAAGCCATGGCGCGCGGTGGCATCTACGACCAGCTGCGCGGCGGGTTCGCCCGTTACTCCGTCGATGCCGCCTGGGTGGTGCCGCATTTCGAGAAGATGCTCTATGACAACGCGCAACTGCTGCGCGCCTACGCACACCTCGCGCGCCGAAGCCCCGAGCGAGAGTCCTTGGCACACAGGGTTACTCGCGAGACAGTCGAGTTCATTCTCGATGACCTCGGCACCGACCAGGGTGGGTTCGCGTCCGCGCTGGATGCCGACACCCACTTGGAGCCGGGCGGACCGGGTGTCGAAGGGGCGACCTATGTTTGGACCCCCGCCGAGCTGATCGGTGAACTCGGGCCTATCGAAGGTGCTTGGGCGGCAGAGATTTTCGGGGTAACTACCGCTGGGAACTTCGAACAGGGCACCTCGGTGCTCACCAGGTATGCCGATCCGGATGCATTGTCCGACAATGGGACTGGTGTCGAACGCTTCGAACGTGTCCGCGCCACACTGCGCGAGGCCCGTGCGCGACGTCCGCAGCCGGACCGCGACGACAAGGTGGTGACCGCCTGGAACGGCATGGCCATAACCGCGCTTGCTGAAGCGGGTTCGGCACTGCGACAAGATGATTGGGTGCAAGCCGCGGCCCGCTGCGCTCGCTTCCTGCTGGCCGAGCATGTGGTCGACGGCCGGGTGCGCCGTGCCTCGCTCGGCGGAGTGGTCGGCACATCTGCAGGCGTTCTGGAGGACTACGCCTGGCTGGTCACCGGCCTGCTCGCCCTACACCAGGCCACCGGTCGACTCGACTGGCTCGAACACGCACAGCGCCTGCTCGACAAGGCGATCCAACACTTCGCCGACCCCGCCGCACCCGGCAGTTGGTTCGACACCGCCGACGACGCCGAAACCCTCGTCGCCCGCCCTCGCGATCCCATCGACGGTGCGACCCCCGCGGGCGCATCCGCCTTGGCCGAAGCACTGCTCACGGCCGCCGCCATCAGCGCCGCCGACCCTGCCCTTCGCTACCGCGAACTGGCCGAGCAAACCTTGCAACGCGGTGCCGTCGTCCTCGCCCGCGCCCCACGCTCGGCAGGCCAATGGCTGACCGTAGCCGAGTCCGCCCTCCGCGGCCCCCTCCAAGTAGCTATCGCGCTCCCCGACAACGCGAGCTCGGCAACAGAATTGCTCACCACCGCCCGCACCGAAGCCCCAGGCGGCACCGTCATAATCGCCGCACCCCCCAACTCGGTACCCCTCCTGACCGACCGCTCCCCAGTCAACGGCGCCCCCGCCGCCTACGTTTGCCGCGGCTCCGTCTGCGATCTCCCAGTAACCACCCCACCCGAACTACGCGCCTCCCTGCACCGCCGCTAGCCCCACAGGCGGGGCTTAGGTGCAGCAATGCGCCCACGGTGGGAGTGGGCACCGATGGCCGCGACGTCTCCGATATCGCGGCGGAGATTGTTCCGGCCGATTGCCCGAACGACCCGCCGGGAACGGCTCGGCGCAGGCGCCGCCCTGAATCCGGCCGAGGCCACCCGGTCCAGCGATCAGCGATCGTGGGAAGCGGAGTCGGTTGCCGTACGTACTTCGGTGATCCCACTGATGGCTGCCGCATCGCTGGGGGGCTCCGCGCCATCAGGGGTCGAAGCGGCCTCCGCATCGGTCCAGCACGCGGTGGGTTCGGGCATTCCGCGCAACGAAATGTTGTCGTAGAGAACCCATTTCGCGCGCTCGTGCTCGGCTGCGGCCTCGGTGACCGCACCGCTTACCAGGATTCGGCGCGGCACCTCCTTCGCCTCGGTGGTGAGCCGTGCCGCTTCATTGACCGCATCGCCGATCACCGTGTACTCCAACCGCGTATCGGAGCCGATATCACCCGCGAATACCCGCCCGCGTGCGACGCCGATGCCGATATCGAGCTCGCCGGTGGCCGTGACCTCGTCGCGAATGCGCCGCGCTGCCCGCAGCGCGGGTGTCGCATTATCCCGCAATGCGATCGGCGCACCGAAGATACACAGTGCCGCATCGCCCTCGAACTTGTTGACCAGCCCGTTGTTCTCCTCGGTCGCCGCAACCACGATGGCGAGCAGTCGATTGAGTTTGGCTACGAAATCGTGCGGCGTCAGACCACTGGACAACTCGACGGATCCGGTGACATCGACGAACAGCGCCGACACCTCGCGCACGTCGCCGGTGAGATCGACACTCGCGCCCGCCAATGCCCGCTCGGCGACCTCCGCACCGACGTGCCGACCGAATACATCCCGCATTCGCTCGCGTTCACGCAGATTGACGGCGAGTTCATTGACCGAATTCTCCAGCCGCCCGATCTCGCTGGTGCTGCCGACGGGAACCCGAACGTCGAACTCGCCCCTGGTAATCCGATCGAGCGCCCGGCGCAGCGTGCGCATCGGGGTCGCGACCGAACGGGCCAGGATCGTGGTAGCGAGCGCGCCGGATCCGATGCCGACAATGGAGAGGTAGATGGCGGCGCGGACGCGGTCCGGTGCGCCGGAGGCCGGATCGGCGAGCACCGTGATCAGCATGAGCAGCGGCATCGCACCCGCCACCGCCCAGGTCATCACGACTCGCATCAGCACCGAGGAACTCCAATGCGCGGTGGGGCCGAGCACCCTCGACACCACCGGAATGGTCGGACGGATCAATCTGTCGACGATCAGGAAAGTGAATCCGGCAGATTGCAGCGCGCCCAGGGTGAACAGCGCCGTGGTCACCGCCGCACTGTTGTGGGCGGATAGATGCGAGAGCATCGAGGCCGCCACGATCACGCCGGGCAGCCATATCGCCAGGGCGCGGGTGGTTATCGCGATCGGTAGGCGCAGCAGTCGTCGCGCCTCCTCGGCGGTGGGCTTGCGCCCGTCATCGAGCCACCCGAAATATACGGTCCGATCGCGCACGGCGAGCCCGACCCCGGCCAGGAAACCCACCACCGGATAGATCGACGCCAACCCGATGATGCGCCGCCAGTCATCCCCGATCCGGCCGAAAAATCCACTGAGCCATAACTCGGTCACGATCACCGCGAGCCCACCGAGATTCGCGGCGATCACCACCGCCGCCAACCCCCACCGCGCCTTCAGCGCCCAAACAACCAGCTTGGTGATCACGGTGCCCTGACATCCGGAGCGGAACCAGCCTGCGCTGGCGCCTGCCTGCGCACCGAAACCCCGACGCGCACCGGCGCCCCCGACGCGGGCAGCCACCAGTTCCACGTTCCGAAGAACTTCATCAGCGCGGGCACCAAGACCAATCGCACGAGCGCCGCATCGATCGCGACGGCCACCGCGAGCGCCAACCCGATCTGCTTCAGCTCCAGCACGCTCGCGGTCAGGAAGCTGCCGAAGATCACCACCATGATCGCCGCCGCCGCGCTGATCGGGCGGGCCGTGTGTTGGAGCCCGGCCGCCACGGCGTATTCGTTATCGGTCGCGGTTCGCGGGGAGTCCTCCCAGAATTCCTTGATCCGGCGGATCAGGAACACCTCGTAGTCCATCGACAGCCCGAACAGAATTGCGAAGACCATGGTCGGCAGGAATACCTGAATGAATCCGGTGCTGCGGAATCCGAGCAGTGACTCCGCGACGCCCCACTGGAACACCGCCACGGTGATGCCCAGGGCCGCGCCGGTGGCCAGCAGATTCATCACTATTGCCTTGATCGGTAGCGCGATGCTGCGGAAGGCAGCAATGAGGAACACGAACGAGCAGCATAGAACCAGCGCGACCACCAGTGGCAGTTTCCCCGTGATCTCGTCGGACATATCCGCGAACTCCGCCGTCGCACCGCCGACCAGCACGTCTGAAGGCAGTGCGGTGGCCCGGTCGCGAATCTCCCGGACGAGTTGATCGGCCTCGGTGGAATCGAATGCGGTCTTGGCCACCACCATCGCGAAGACGCGCCCGTCTCGCTGGATCGGCAGCACCTGTTGGATGCGCTCATCCGAGCGCAGTGCGGTCAGGAAGTTCTGCACCTCGCCGTTCGCCGCGGCAGGCAGCGGCGTATCACCGGAACCGGTGATCACGATCGTGATCGGCGCGAGTAGTCCGGGCGCGAAATTCTCCGAGGCGACCTTGCTCGCCTTGCCGGACGCGGTGTCGCCCATCGCCGCGGTGCCCATATCCATGCCGTAGCGAATTCCGGTCAGCGGCGCGGCCGCCGCCAGCAGCACTAGCACGGCCGCGGTACCGAATATCACCGGCCGCGCCATCACGGTCCGACTCCACCGCGCCCAGCGCCCGCTTGCCGGATCGGCATCCGATCCGGGCCGGGTCTCCAACGGCTGCCACCGCGCGGGCAGCGCGCCGCGATTCACCCGGGGCCCGAGCATTGCCAGCACCGCGGGCAGCAGTGTGAGCGCCACCATCAGCGTTGCCACCACCGCGATCGCGACGCCGACCGCGATGCCGCGGAACACCGGTGCGCGCACCACAATCAGCGAGCACAGCGAGATCATCACGATGAAACCCGAGGCGACGATCGTCTTGCCCGCCGTGGCGATCGCGATCCCGCAGGCATGCGCCACACCGGCCGCGGAACTGCCGCCCGGCTTCGCGAGCTCTTCACGGAACCGGCTGACCACGAACATCGCATAGTCCAGCCCGATGCCGGTGCCGATCATCGTCGCGACCGCGAGCAACAACGAACTGGTCGCCATCACATGCGACAGCAGAAACAGTCCGCCGAACGCGAGCAAGAGCCCGCTCAACGCCACCATGACCGGTACCAATGCCGCGACCACCGTGCCGAGCGCGAGGATGAGCAGCACGAATGCCACCGGCAGGCCCAGCGCCTCGGCCTGCCCGGAATCGGTCACCTCGATTTCCATGAGATCCCGCAGCACCGGTGAAAAGCCGGTGAGCCCAACGGTCACCCCGTCAGCGGAAAACCGTCGCGCACGTTCCTGCAGCTCACCGGCCAACTCCGCCCGCACCGGAATCGAGCCGTCGATTCCGATGACCGCGAGCGCCGCATGCCTGCTCACCGAGATCTGTGACTTCTGATCCCCTTGGAACGGACCCATCGCGACCCGCACCCCGGGCACTCCACGCAGATCCGCTACCGCCCGCTCCACGATCGCCCGATAGGCCGGATCATCGACGGTCCGCTGCTCGGAATCGAAGACCAGTGCAACCTGTTCGGCTCCCAGATCGGGATAGTGCGCGGCGAGCAGTTCCGTGATCCGCGTCGATTCCGCCTTGTCGGCATGGAACTCCATCGCCTCCAGGCGACCGTTGAGCTGCGGGTAGGCGACCGCGCACGCGGCGATCAGCACCAACCACACCACGACGACGACCCGCCGATGCTGCGCGATCGCAACGCCCCAGCGGTAGCCGATCCCCCGCTCGCTCACGGCCTGCTTTCTACCGGTCTCGATCGTCTGCTGTGCCATATCGCCCCGCCATCTTCTGGATCCGTCCCCAACTCTATTGCCGCAAAGGGCAATTCGGCATATCCGCGATGTTCCGGCTGGCCGGCCAGGTTAGGCCCGGGCATGCTGTGTCCGGGGTGCCCGGTCAATAAGGGGATGCCCAGACGCTCTCAGCGCAGCACGACCAACCAGATCGCGGCGTAGTGGCAGAGGGCGGCGAGCACGGTCGCGGCATGGAAGAACTCGTGGTGGCCGAAGACAAGAGGCCACGGGTTCGGCCATTTGGTCGCGTAGAGAATCGCGCCGCCGCTGTAGACCAGGCCGCCGATGAGCAACAGGATCAGTGGTGCGATGCCGATATTTGTATTGAGCTGTCCGGCCACCGGCACGATCGCCCAACCCAGCAGCAGATACAGCGGTACTCCGACCCAGCGGGGAGCGGTCGGCCACAAGAGTTTCAATGCCACCCCGGCCAGCGCGCCCAGCCATACCACCAGCAGCAGTATCTGTCCGGTCCGTCCGGGTAGGCCGAGTAATGCGAATGGCGTATAGCTGCCTGCGATGAACAGAAAGATCATCGAATGATCGGCACGCTTCATCTGAATGCGTGCCTTCACGGTGGCCCAGGTCACGCGGTGGTAGACGGCGCTGATGCCGAACAATCCACAGACGGTGCACCCGTAGACCAGAGTGGACCAGCCTGCCGTCGCTGAGACGCTCGCGGCTTTCCAGACCAATACGAGCACCGCGATTGCCGCGATGCCGACCGCCCAGGTGTGAATCCACCCGCGCATCCGCGGTTTGAGCAGTGCTGATGTGCCCGGGATCGCCACCGGTGTCGCATCGGTCGCGCCGACCATTTCGGACACGAGTTACCTCCTAGTGATACCCGTCGGTAACCTACGGTACCGTAAGTTTTGAGGTTCCGCGAACACCGTAGTCGAACACAGTCGATGCCGAGATCGCGCCGCTGAGGCGTAGGGTTGGTCGCCGTGGAGCTTCCGAGTCAGGTGCGTGGTTTGCCATACCGCATCTACGAGGCGCGGCTGTCCAAGCAGCTGGCCGGCAAACAACATCCTCGGCACGTCGCGGTGATGTGCGATGGTAATCGGCGCTGGGCCAGAGAAAACGGTTTCACCGATGTGAGCCACGGACATCGGGTCGGCGCGCTGAAAATCGCCGAACTGGTCGGCTGGTGTGCGGACGAGGGCATCGAGATGGTGACCGTCTATCTGCTGTCCACCGAGAATTTGCAGCGCGATCCCGACGAACTGGAGACCCTGTTCGAAGTGATCACCGATGTCGTCGAGGAGCTGTCCGCACCGGAACAGAACTGGAGTGTGCGCATCGTCGGCACGCTCGACGGCTTCCCGGAACTGGTCGCCAAGCGACTGCGCACCGCGGCAGAACGCACCAGCGGACGCGACGGTGTGCATGTGAACGTCGCGGTCGGCTATGGCGGTCGGCAGGAGATCGCGGATGCGGTCCGCAAGCTGGTCCGCCAGGAGATCGCGGCGGGGGAGACCGGCGAGGATCTGGTGCAGTCGATATCGGTGAACTCCATCGGCCAGCACCTCTACACCTCCGGTCAGCCGGATCCCGATCTGGTCATCCGAACCTCCGGTGAGCAGCGGCTCTCCGGATTTCTGCTGTGGCAGAGCGCATACTCGGAAATATGGTTCACCGAGGCGTACTGGCCGGAATTCCGGCGGGTGGATTTCCTGCGCGCCTTGCGCGACTACGCCGCTCGACACCGCCGCTTCGGTGTTTAATTTGCTGGGTCTTTGGCCGCGAACTCCTCGCTCGTAAGACTCGCTCCGTTGTGGTCGTTTCGGCGATCCGGGTTGGGGCCGAAAAGTGAACCCGCGGTGAGTGGATGGGGACATGTCCTATATCGGGTATGAGGAATTCGGTCGGCGCTTTCTGGAATACGCGGCCTCGGAGCAGCGCATCTCCGGTGCGTTCGACCAGTTGACCGGTGCCGGCTTCGATTTCGGCCCGATCGGTGTCGGGCCGGCCAAGTTGGCGAAGGTCGCCGCGCAGGTACGACTCGGGGAGCCGAAGCTGCAACGGTTCGTCGACGAGGTCATCTCCTTCGAACTCGTCATCCCGCTCGATGTCGATCTGCTGCTCGATCTCGCCGTCGACCGGCACCGCTTCCACATCGACGGCAATATTCACCTGCACCTGAGCGTGCGGACGGCCGAACCGCTGCGCGTCATCATCGATATCGCCGAACCGCGCCCGAGCGATGTCCGGATCAATGTGGCCACCGCCACCAAACGCGGACAGTTGCTGCGCATCCTGGCCAGCGTCGATCACGAGATCAGACGTTTCGTGGCGCGCTATATCGCGACCGAAATCCGCAAACCGCATATCGCCGCGGTACGCGATATCGACGTCGCCGCCCGATTGGACGCGGCCTGGCGGCTGTGAGCCCTTCGAGCGACCTGCAAGCAGTCGCTTCGGTTAGAGCTTGCGCAACCGCAGCCGGTTGATGCTGTGGTCGCCGTCCTTGCGCAGCACCAGTGTCGCGCGCGGCCGGGTGGGCAGAATGTTGTCCACCAGATTGGGGCGGTTGGTGGAGTTCCAGATCTCCTTCGCCGCGGCCGTCGCCTGGTCGTCGGTGAAGCCCGCGTAGTGGTGGAAATGCGCGTTCGGATCCGCGAAGGCGGTCTCGCGCAGTGTGAGAAACCGTTGCACGTACCAGTTCTCGATGTCCTCGATGCGCGCGTCGACGTAGATCGAGAAGTCGAACAGATCCGAGACCATCAACCGCGGACCGGTCTGCAGCACATTGAGACCCTCCACGATGAGAATGTCGGGTTGAGTCACGCAGTGGAACTTGCCCGGCACGATGTCGTAGGAGATATGTGAATACACCGGCGCACATACTTCGGCCGCACCGGATTTCACTTCGGTGACGAAGCGCAGTAGTTTGCGGCGGTCGTAACTTTCCGGAAAACCCTTGCGGTGCATGAGGCCGCGGCGAGTCAGTTCCGCGGTCGGATATAGGAATCCGTCGGTTGTGACCAAATCCACACGCGGATGGTGATCCCACCGCGCGAGCAGCGCCTGTAGTACACGGGCAGTGGTGGATTTTCCGACCGCGACGCTGCCCGCGACACCGATGACGAATGGCACCTGCTGATCGGGATGGGTCTCCCCGAGAAAGGTCGCGGTCGCGGCGAACAGCCGCTGACGTGCGGCGACCTGCAGGTGGATGAGGCGAGCGAGCGGGAGGTAGACCTCGGCGACCTCTTCCAGATCGATCTGTTCGCCGAGGCCGCGAAGACCGATCAGTTCTTCCTCGGTGAGCACCAGAGGAGTCGATTTACGCAGCGTCCGCCACTGTTTCCGGTCGAATTCCACATAGGGACTCGGCTCGCTCATTCGTGCCACTTACCCGACACTCCGTTCGGACAAACACGCATACGTCGCGCGCCGACTGTATGAGATTCGGTCCAGCTCTCGCATAGGCGAATTCTGCTCTGCGTCAACATCGTGGGAAACGCGGGGTGCCGATAGGGGGTGGTGACCGGTCGATGACATGGCCGTCAGCGGCTAATGTCGGCGGACATGGAAGCGCATCCCCTCGTGACCGAGTACCTGCGGCTCGGTTTGGCATTCGACCGGCTGGAGGAAGGTTTCGTCGACGCATATACCGGTGATCCGGCGCTGCGTCGCGAGGTGGAGAACGCGCCCGCTCCCGAACCGCGCGAGTTGGCGCGTCGGGCGGCAGCTTTGCGTGCGGAACTACCCGCGGCCGGATTGTCAGGGCAGCGGACGGAATTCCTCGATGTGCACCTGCGCGCGCTGGAATGCTCCGGTCGTAAGTTCGCGGGCGACGATATCGGGTTCGTCGACGAGGTACGCGCGTACTTCGATGTCGATATCGCGCCCGGCGATGTCGAGGACTACCGCGACGCGCACCGCCAGATGGACGAGGTGCTGGTCGGTGACGGCCCCCTCGCCGAGCGCGTGACCGCTTTCCGCAAGGCCGATGAGATTCCGCCGGAGCGCTTGAGCGTATGCGTCGAGGCGTTCTCGAGCGCGTTGCGGGAACGGGTGCGCGAGCGTTATCCGCTGCCCGACCATGAGCGCGTCACCTATGAGGTGGTGGGGGATAAGCCCTGGTCCGGGTTCAATTATTACCTGGGCAACTATCACTCCCGGGTGGCGATCAACTCCGATCTCAAACAGCATATGGCGCATCTGCCCGGCCTCATCGCGCATGAGGCCTATCCCGGCCATCACACCGAGCACTGCCGCAAGGAGGCCGGTTTGGTGGCCGATGGGCAGGCCGAGCAGACGCTGTTCCTGGTGAATACCCCGCAGTGCCTGATGGCGGAGGGCCTGGCGGATTTGGCGCTGCGCTCGATCGTCGGACCAGGCTGGGGCAAGTGGGCGCAGGAGATCTACGCCGATCTAGGGCTGCGTTTCGAAGGTGAACGCGCCGAACAGCTTTCGAATGCTTCGGCCAAATTGCTCGGGGTCAGGCAGGACGCCGCACTGCTGTTGCACGACCAGCGCCGCGACGCCGACGAGGTCGCCGAATTCCTGCAGCGCTGGGGCCTGACCACCCAGGAACGCGCCCGCCAATCGCTGCGCTTCCTGTCCTCACCCCTGTGGCGCGCCTACATCAGCACCTACGTCGAGGGCTACCGCCTGCTCGGCAGCTGGCTGGACCGCGCCGTCGACGCCGACGACCGCGCCGACCGTTTCCGCCGCCTGCTCGACGAACCCCTCACCCCCGGGGCCCTTCGCGCCATGTGATTACTGGATGACCGCGCAGCCGCCACTGGAGATGGTGCAGATCAACTGGGAGAAGGTGCGCAGGAGGGCATCGAGCGGGGACGTGGGGATCGAGATCGGGTTCAGCATGGCGCGTCCTCGGGGTCGTGGCGTGGACAATCTCGCCAGTGAAACCGGTGGCGCAGGCCGTGGCGTTAACGCCGGTCTACCTCCAATAGCCTTGCACAAGAGGCACGGTCGACCTGCGGCTTCTTCCGGAAGCGATCGCCGCAGCCGAACGCTCTCCTTGGGCCCGCGCACCCAGTACACAGGGCTGCCGTCGCCACAACGGGCGTGCACTTGGAGACTACGTCTATCGCGCGCCCCCGCTCGGCGAGCGTGAGAGGCATCCTCAGGCTGCGGTAAACGTGATACGGACCGAGATCGGGTCGGATTCCAGTGCCTTGATCGTCCAGGCTGTGGCCGATTCGGCGGCGTGGCCCTTGGCGAAGGACCGGGCGCGGGCGATCACATCGTCATCGGGGACGAAGGCCGCGGTGCCGGTGTGCCAGCGCTTGCCCTGACGCAGCCGGACCTGCGGATTCGCGGCGATATTGCGGGCCCAACCCGCGCGATGGCCGTGCTGGGAGATCAGCCATGCGCCATCGTCATCGATGGAGACGGTGACCGGCACGCGGCGCGGCTGTCCGGATTTGGCGCCGATGGTCTCCAACTCGGCGATCATCGAGGAGCGGATACCGATTCGATCCAGCAGTCCGACAGTGGGGTTGACGAGATAGCGCCCGACGAGCCGTTCACGACGGAACTTGCGTGCGGCTGCTGCTGTGCTGCGTTGAGTCATGGCTGTGCTCCTTCGAGCGGAAGATGACGCAGGTCGTGGTGCCGTGTGCGACCAACTTGCCCTGGTCGTCCACAACGCGACCCTCGGCGGTCGCGGTGGTGCGGCCGACGTGGATGGTGGTGCCGGTCGCGATCAGGCGGCGGCCGTCGGTGGGTACCGCGCGGATGTAGTTGATCTTCAGTTCCAGCGTGGTGTAGCCCACACCGGCATCGAGCGTGGTGTGCACCGCGCAGCCCATAACCGAGTCGAGCAGGGTGGCGCAGATTCCGCCGTGTGTGGTGCCGAGCGGGTTGGCGAAATCGGGCCGGGTTCGCAGCGCGAAGACCGCCTTGCCGAATTCGAGTTCTTCGACTTCCAGGCCGAGCAGATCGCCGATGAACGGCGGCCGCGAGTCGGTTGTCATCGCGATACGCAGCAGTTCGAGTCCCGACAGCTGCGACAGGTCGGTCGGTGCGCTCATGACTGCGCCTCGCTGGCGCTCGGCTTCGCCATGACCGCCCGGGCGGCTGTGTCGATTTTTCGCTCTCTCATGAATCCCGTCCTTTCGGTGAACCGATTGGTCCACATCTGTCATGATTGCAGCATGGACCGATCGGTTCATGCAAGCATGAGCAAGGAGGATGGCGGTGACCTTGGGTCCGCGCGACCGGCTGATCGAGAGCGCCATCGAGCTGGTGCGCGAACAGGGCGTGCACGCCGCCGGGCTCGCCACGCTGCTCGAACGCAGTCATGCCTCCCGTAACTCGCTCTACCAGCACTTTCCATCCGGTAAGAGCGAGCTGGTCGAGGTCGCGACCAAGACGGCGGGCGCGCGTCTGGTCGCGGTGACCGACAAGATCACCGGCTCCGGAACCGCCGAGCAGTGGATCGCGGCGCTCATCGGCTGGTGGCGGCGCACGCTCGAAAAGTCCGCGTTCTCCACGGGATGTCCGATCGTCGGTGCCGCACTCGCCGAATCCGAACCGCGGGTACAGGCCGCCGCGGGCACTGTCTTGACCGACTGGACCGACCGACTCGCGAACGCCTTGTGCGACAAGGGCTTACCCGCCGAGGACGCGCGTTCGCTGGCCGGATTCGTCATCAGTGCGCTGGAGGGCGCCGTCATCCAATCGCGGGCGCTGAAATCCACCCGGCCGCTCGACGATGCGCAACTGCACCTCACCGCCTTGTTGCGGTCCGCCGTACCCGGGGCTCGAGGTATCGGCCCGTCACCGACCCACGGATAAGATGATGGGACCGCGACTGGCGCACTCGAGGTGGAAGCAACCACCGGGAAGCACCCTCGCCCCGCACCGCGCGCCTGGGTGCCGGGCTCATGGGCCTCGGGGTGCGCACTCCGGGGCACCCGGACCACGGAGGTTGCGATGCATACCGACACACAGAACCCCCTGATCGGTGCGGCGCGGCCGGACAATAGACTCGGCCAGGTGACGCAGACGACCGCCTCTGTCAATACCCAATCCCTCGGTGAGCTCGATCCCGAGCTCGCTGCCGCGATGGCAGGCGAACTCGCCCGCGAACGCGACACCCTCGAGATGATCGCCTCGGAGAACTTCGTGCCGCGCGCGGTGCTGCAGGCGCAGGGCAGCGTGCTCACCAATAAGTACGCCGAGGGTTATCCGGGCCGTCGCTACTACGGTGGCTGCGAGCATGTCGACGTTGTCGAGACCCTGGCCCGCGACCGCGCCAAGGAACTCTTCGGCGCCGAATTCGCCAATGCGCAGCCGCATTCCGGCGCACAGGCCAATGCCGCGGTGCTGATGGCGCTGATGGAGCCGGGCGACCGGCTGCTCGGCCTCGACCTCGCGCACGGCGGCCACCTCACCCACGGCATGCGGCTGAACTTCTCCGGCAAGCTCTACGAGGTGCACTCCTACGGGGTCAGCAAGGAAGACCACCGCATTGATATGGAGGAGCTGCGCAAGACCGCGCTCAGCTCGCGCCCGAAGGTGATCGTCGCGGGCTGGTCGGCCTACCCCCGGCACCAGGACTTCGCGGCGTTCCGGGAGATCGCCGATGAGGTCGGCGCGAAGCTGTGGGTCGATATGGCGCACTTCGCGGGGCTGGTCGCGGCGGGTCTGCATCCCTCGCCGGTGCCCTACGCCGATGTGGTGTCCTCCACCGTGCACAAGACCCTGGGCGGTCCGCGCTCCGGGCTGATCCTGGCCAAGCAGGAGTACGCCAAGAAGCTCAACAGCTCGGTGTTCCCCGGTCAGCAGGGTGGCCCGCTCATGCATGTGATCGCCGCCAAGGCCGTCGCGTTCAAGATCGCGGCGAGTGCCGAATTCAAGGAGCGCCAGGAGCGCACCCTCTCCGGTGCCAAGATTCTGGCCGAGCGACTCGGCGGCGCCGATGTCAAGGACAAGGGCATCAGCGTCCTCACCGGCGGCACCGATGTGCACCTGGTGCTCGTCGACCTGCGCAATTCCGAGATCGACGGTCAGCAGGGTGAGGATCTGCTGCACGAAATCGGAATCACGGTGAACCGCAACGCCGTTCCGTTCGACCCGCGCCCGCCGATGGTCACCTCCGGCCTGCGCATCGGCACCGCCGCCCTGGCCACCCGCGGCTTCGGCGATGCCGAATTCACCGAGGTCGCCGACATCATCGCCACCGCACTGGCCGGGGGCTCCAACGTCGACACCTTGCGTGCCCGCGTCACCAAGCTCGCTCGGGACCTGCCGCTCTACAACGGCCTCGAGGACTGGCACCTGCTCGGCTGAACCTGTCATATTCGCCTGGGAATCCGACTGCGCGCCAACGGTATCCGTTCGCGCGGGGATTCCCAGGCGAATTCGTTTCGGCTGAGCTGTCATATTCGCCTGGGAATCCGGCTGCGCGCCAAGGGTATCCATTCGCGCGGGGACTCCCAGGCGAATTCGTTCGTGGACAAGACCGAAAGCGTCTCCGTCGGCGGACGCCTAGCCGGTTCCAACCGGGCAGCGGACTCGTCCGCCGGATGCTTGGTTGGGCTCCTGTTCTGTCGGTTGTACGGGGCTGCTCGAACATGAATCGGGTGAGCGGATGTGGATCGGCAGTGGCTGCCCCTCGTCGGTTGTCTGCGCGTGCACCGTTCGATGAAGGGGATAGGTCGGTGGGGCAACAGATGGGCGGGCGGTCATTCAGAGGGGGAGGGGTTGGCCGGGGCTGAGAATATGAACGGTGGTGTCCGGGGCCAGGGCGGCAGTGGCATCGCGGTAGAGGTCGGGGCGGTTGCGGGTGGATTTGGTCATCAGTCGGTCGCCGAGAGTGCCGCTTGTGAAGGCGTAGTGGATGGGGACGGCGAGCCGAGGGTGTAGGGCGCGGGTGAGGTCGGCGGCTTCGGTGGCGTCCATGACGACCTGATGGTTGAACGCGGGTCGGATGCGCAGGCCGTTGATGGGCAGTAACGCCAAATCCAAATCCTTGAAGTGATCGGTGATTTCGTCCAGTTCGGCGATGCGGAGGGTGTCCGCGCCGAAGAAGATACTGTGGCCGTCGGCGCGCAGTATGAAGGTGACCTCGGGGACGCCATGGCTAGCGGGCGTGGCGGTCACCTCCACTGGGCCGAGATGCGTTGTCTGCCAAGGATCCAACTCGACGACATTGTGAAAACCAGCCGACCGCACCTGTTTTGCGAGGCCACGCACGACGGCGAACGGCACATTCTTGTCCGGGTAGCTCCGCAGCGCCCCCAGATCGCAGTGATCGTAGTGGGCGTGGCTGATCACGATGCCCGCCAACTCCGGGAGATCGACGGCGGTGGCGATGCTGCGCGGCTCGCCCTGGTAGTAGAAGCGGCGTTCGGACAACCACGGATCGGTGAGGATTCTGGCACCGTCGAAGTCGAGCACGACACTGGCGTGGACAACGCGAGTCACGATGACGGACATGAGCTTTCCTAACAAGACAGATGTCTACTGATGGTTGTCAGTTGACACCTGTCTTGTTAGCCTGTCAAGGTGACGGCGAAGAAAACCACCGCGCGGGACCGCAACCGCCGTGGCGAAGGCGGCCGCCTGCGCGAGGAACTCGTGGCGGCGGCGAGTCGCCTGCTGGAAACATTGGACGGCCAGGAATCGCTGTCGCTGCGTGCCGTCGCGCGGGCGGCGGGAATCGCGCCGCAGAGTGTGTACCTGCACTTCGCCGACCGACAGGAATTACTGACCGCGGTATACGAGGTCCGCTTCGCCGAATTGCGCGCGGCGCTATCGGTAGCGTCATCGTCGGACGGCCCCACCCGCCTCACCGAAATATGTCGCGCCTATTGCGAATACGGCCTACAGAACCCGGGCCACTACCGCGTGCTGTTCGGCACGGCGGGTACCCCGGGCTGGGAACCGACCGATGCCCAGATGCCCGGGCTGCCGCTCTTCCGACTCCTGGCCGACGCGGCCCAAACCTGCGGCAGCATCGACCCGACCGCGACCGCCACCTGCCTCTGGGCCGCCATGCACGGCCTGATCACCTTGCGCCAAGACCGTCCCAGCTTCCCCTGGCTCGACCTCGACACCCTCCTCGTCACCCTCGTATCCGCCCACCTAGCCGCTGCCCAAAAGTAGCCCCGGCCAGCTAACCAAGATCAAGTGGTATCCATGGCGGCATCGGGCGAGTAGCCCCTCCACCAGTGCCACCTGATCTTGAATTGTCCTCCTCGCGGGGCGGTGGCTGCCGCTCGCCCTGGGTCGCCTTGGCATACCCCGCGCCCTGGTCCGCGCGCCCGGTTGATCTCTACGTACCAATCCCCGGCCGTGCTGTGAAATGCTCGGGCTGTAGCCGGTTGTCCTGCCTCGACCTTGCTGCGCCGACCGGCCGCACCCATGGGCAGCCAAGATCGAGTCCTCGACCGCTGGATTTCCGGACTGCTTGCCTATGTCTGGAAGAAGGCCGGAGTTGCGTCCGATGTCGATCCTGCTGTCCCTCGCCGCCCGCATCCAACCGTGCCTTGATGGACCGGCGCATCGTGGGGCCTATTGGTCGACGCGGGCTTTGGCTCGGACGATCGAGTCGTCGAGGTAGCGGGTGATGTCGGCGCTGGTGGCGGGGCGGATCATGAGGGCGCGGTTGGCAGGGACTTCGCAGTAGCGGCCGGCCTTGGTGTCGATCCAGCGGAGTTTTCCGGTGCGCAAGGGTTCGGCATTGCGGGGGCCGACCAGGACGGTGACGGTGCCGCTGGAATCACATGGTTGGCGCCAGAAGCGGCGGTAGCGATCCTGGACGGCGCGGGATGGGGAGTTGCCGAATGGGTCGGGGCGGTCGTCGTTGAGATCGTCGAGGAGATAGCTCTTTTCGGCCGCGGTGCCGGGTGGCGGATCGGGGAGCAGGCGAATCAGTTCGGTGGCGAGTTGGTCGACCCGGACGCGCCGCAGCCGAACCTTGCCGCCATCCGGTGCGGGCGCTTGCAATGCGATGACGCCCGGTCCGGTGCGGGTGGCGCAGCCGATGGCGCGCAGTTCGATCGCACCGCGTGCGTTATCGATGCCGAACAGTTCGATGCGCCAGTCGGGTTTGGCGAGCACCCCGATGGCGCGCTGCAGCGACGCATTGTCCTCGCGGGCCAGCTCCGCACAGAATTGGCGCTGGTAGGCGCGATATTCGTGGAGTCGGGGAAAGCGGCTGGTGAAGCGAAACGGAAAAGGCATGCGATCCAGGCCGGTGCCGAACCAGGCCGCCGCGAATTGCTCGGCGGACAAGGTCCACTGCGTCATCATTGCGCTCCGAGTACGGGCGGCACGGTCTTCTCCACTTCGCCGATCAACTCCTCGCCGTGCTCCTCGGTGCGCAAGTACCTAGCCGACTTGTGCTCACCGTCCTCACCCCGTCTGGGCCGCGCGCCCGGCGGAAACATCCCGGAGTATCCGTCGGTACCCACCGCACCCACCCGACTCGGCGTACTGGCGCTCGGCTGAGCCGCCGTCGCTCCCGGTGTGGTTCCCAGCACCGACTTGCCAGGACTCGGAGTCTCGCTGGTGCTATGCGCGCCGCCGGGGTTGGGTGTACTGCCGGGGTTGGGTGTGTTGCCGGGGTTAGGTGCCTCGCCCGGGTTGGGTGCGCCACCGAGATTGGGTGTGCCAACGGGGTTGGGTGCGCTGCCGGGGTAGCGTGCACCGCCGAGATTTGGCTCGCTGCCAGGGTTGGGTGTGTTGCCGGGGTTAGGTGCCTCGCCCGGGTTGGGTGCGCCACCGAGATTGGGTGCGCCACCGGAGTTAGGTGTGCTGCCGAGATTGGGCCCGCCGCTGGGGTTGGGTGTGCTGCCGAGATTGGGCCCGCCGTTGGGGTTGGGTGTGCTGCCGAGATTGGGCCCGCCGCTGGGGTTGGGTGTGTTGCCGGGGTTAGGTGCCTCGCCCGGGTTGGGTGCGCCACCGAGATTGGGTGCGCCACCGAGATTGGGTGCGCCACCGAGATTGGGTGCGCCACCGAGATTGGGTGCGCCACCGGGGTTAGGTGCGCTGCCGGGGTAGCGTGCACCGCCGAGATTTGGCTCACCGCCAGGGTTGGGTGTGTTGCCGGGGTTAGGTGCCTCGCCCGGGTTGGGTGCGCCACCGAGATTGGGTGCGCCACCGGAGTTAGGTGTGCTGCCGAGATTGGGTCCGCTACCGGGGTTGGGTGTGCTGCCGAGATTGGGCCCGCCGCTGGGGTTGGGTGTGCTGCCGAGACTGGGTGCGCGGCCAGGATTAGCTGTGCCGCCGGGATTAGGTGCGTCGCCCGGGTTGGGTGTGCCGCCGAGATTGGGTCCGCTACCGGGGTTAGGTGTGCCGCCGGAGTTGGGTGTGCCGCCGAGATTGGGTCCGCTGCCGGGGTTAGGTGTGCCACCGGGGTTAGGTGTGCCGCCGGAGTTAGGTATGCCGCCGAGATTGGGTCCGCTGCCGGGGTTAGGTGTGCCACCGGGGTTAGGTGCGCCGCCGGAGTTAGGTATGCCGCCGAGATTGGGTCCGCTGCCGAGGTTGGGTGCGCCGTCGGGGCTAGGCGCACCCGCAGGACTCGGGGAAGCACTCGTCGAGATCGAGGTCCCCGGCTCGATCCCGCCGGACGTGACGGTGGTCGGTGAAATCGGCGGGCCGGACGAAGGGGCGGCCGAAGTTGTAGATGTATGCGTAGAGGAGCCGGGCATGGTCGACGAGCCATTGTTCTGAGTCAACGAAATAGTTTGCTCGGTAACAGCTCCAGTCTTGCCTGAGGCATCCACCTTGCCTGTGTCCACGCTATTTTTCGGATCCCAGATTCTGCTAGTGCGCTCTGCCTTATCGGTATTCCCGGTCCCGCTGGTGTCTTCCGACGTGCCTGTATTCCCGGTCCCGCTGGTGCCGCCCCTCGTGCCTATATCCCCAGCCTTGCCTGTGTCTCCGGCTGCGCTGGTTCCGTCTGCTTTGCCTGTGTCCCCGCCCCCGCTGCCGCCTGCCTTACTGGAATCTCCGCCCCCATTGGTTCCGCCTGCCTTACTGGAATCTCCGCCCCCATTGGTTCCGCCTGCCTTACTGGAATCTCCGCCCCCACTGGTTCCGCCTGCCTTACCGGAATCTCCGCCCCCACTGGTTCCGCCTGCCTTACCGGAATCTCCGCCCCCACTGGTCCCGCCTGCCTTACCGGAATCTCCGCCCCCACTGGTCCCGCCTGCCTTACCGGAATCTCCGCCCCCACTGGTCCCATCTGCCTTACCCGGATCCCCGCCCCCGCCGCTCTCTTCCGCCTTGCCCGTATTCCCGGCCCCGCTGGTGCCCTCCCTAGTGCCTGTATCCCCTGCCGCACCGGTGTCCTTCGATGTGCCCGTATCCCCAGCTGCGCTGGTTCCGTCTGCTTCGCCTGTATTCCCGCCCCCACCTGCCTTACCCGAACCCCCACCGCTCTCTTCCGCCTTACCCGTACTCCCAGAACCTCCACTCCCACCCCACAAAGCCCACGCCACCCCAGAAATCGGATCAACCGGCGCCGGCAACGTAGGAATCAACAGCGCCGTACTCCCATAAGGCTGGATATAAAACGTACTCATATCATCCCGAGCCTGCTCCTCCCGCGAATTCCGCAGCTCCGGCCCAGAGCTATCCACCACCGGCGGCACGGCCACCTTGAACCGTCCTGCCGCACTCGCCGCCGCCGATAGCGGTGTCGACTGCTGATCCAGCGACTCGCCCAGCTCACCGACCCGCGCGGCATACTCTCGAATGCCGCGCACCGCCCGGTCGGCCGCGGCGCCCTCCCAATGTTGGTCTACCGCTTGCTGAATCGCGGCTTCGAACTGTTGTCCGGCCTTGGTCACCGCGGCTGCGATGGCCGACCAGGCATCGATCGCACCGTCGAGTGCGGCCGGATTCATCTGGTCAGCAGCCTGTTTGATCTCCGCGTGCGAGAAGTTCTGCGCGTTCTCGGGATTGGTGATCGCGCGGCCGTCCATCTGTCCTGTCATGGCCGAGCCAGCCCCTTCCGTCAGTGCCGTCTGACCCTATAGACGCACTCGGCCCCATCCCGGTTCCATCGAAACACGGCCGATCTCGCCATGCCAGACCATCCGGTCGGCCGATCAGTGCGCATCCGCGGCGCCGACCAGCGCCGGATAGTCCTTCAGGTCGACGGTCTTGGCATTCTCGGACATCTTTTCCATCATGGCCATTCCCTTCGAACCGAGGAACCAGTTGCGGAACCTGATGCCGCGCGCGGTCTTCGGGCAGAGGAACCGACCGGCGTCGGCGGCGTCCGCGAGTTTGGTGTATTTGCGCATGATCTCGTTGTAGCGGGCATACGCGACCGTGTGGTCGCCGTCGGCCATGGCGAGCTCACCCGCGAGCACATACGCGCCGACAACTGCCGCGCCGGTGCCGAAGCCCGCCAGCGTATTTCCGTATCCGGCATCGCCGACCAGTGCGATCCGCCCGTTGGCGTAGCTCTTCATCGGCCGCACCATGGCGATGGCGTCGAGGTAGAAATCGTCGAATTCCGCCATTTCCGAAAGCATCCGCGGTACCTGCCAGCCCATTCCGGCGAAGGTTTCCCGCACGATCCGCCGCTGTGCCGCGACATCGTCACGGGCGTAGTCCAGTTCAGGTGCGACGAACATGTACAGCTGCTGCGCCTTCGGCCCGCCGGTGATGACCAACCGGCCCGGAGCGTTGTAGCCGAAGGCGGTCGCGCGCTCGGGCTTTCCTTCGGTCCTGGTGGCCCAAGGGCTCGCACCCGCGACGCAGTAGTAGTGGCCCTTGTGCTCGACGAAGTCCTTCTCCGGACCGAATGCCAATCGCCGTACCCGCGAATGGATTCCATCGGCACCGAGCACCAGATCGAAACTGCGCGGCGCGCCCTTCTCGAATTCGACCCATACTCCCGAATCGGTCTCGGTCAGCGTGCTGATCGAATCACCGAAGACGTACTCGCAGCTCTGATAGGTCTTTTCGTACATGATCCGCGCCAGATCACCGCGCAGGATCTCCACATCGCCGCCGGTGAAATCGCCGGACATGAAGGCCAGCTGCTCGCCGTTGTCGTCGACGAACACGGTGTCGGTGGTGCCGGTCCGGTGTGCGTAGACCTCTTCGAGGATGCCCATCCGTTGCAGCAGATTCCGGTGCGTTTCGCCCTTGAAGTCGACGGCCTGGCCGCCGGGTCGCAGGTGCGGCGCGCGCTCGACCACCGTAACGGCGAATCCGTAGCGGGTCAGCCAGTAGGCGAGGGCGGGGCCGGCGATGCTCGCGCCGGAGATGAGGACGGTCTTGCTGCGCATGATGTCTCCTGAGGCTTTATCTGTGTCCAGTGGAATCTGTATCCGCCGGACACGAATTAGAGTATGGTGGACACAGTTACTTGTCAACACGCGATGCGTAAGGATGTGGAAATGCCTGCACCCACCACCGTCGAACTGCTCTGGGGCACCCAGCAGCGGCCCAAGCGTGGACCCAAGCCCGCGCTGTCACTGGAGGGGATCGTCGCGGAGGCCATCGCGCTCGCCGATGCCGAAGGACTGGCGAATCTGTCCATGCAGCGGCTGGCCGAACGCCTCGGCTTCACCAAGATGTCGCTGTACCGGTATGTGCCCGGCAAGGAACAGCTCACCGCGCTGATGGTGGATGTCGCGATGGGCGATCCGCCGGATGTCGTCGCGGCGCACCAGAGTTCGAATGAGCAGTGGTGGCGGGCCGGACTGCGCCGCTGGGCCGAGACGATCTTCGAGCGTTACAGTGCGCACCCCTGGTCGATCAGTCTGACCATCGGTGTGCGCGCGATCGGCCCCAATGAAATGGGCTGGGTGAACGCCGCGCTGACCGCGCTCGACGGCACCGGGTTGACCGGGCCGGAGCGGCTGGACACCATCGTGCTGCTCAATGGACACATCCGCAGCCTCGTGCAGCAGGCGACGACTGCGGATCGACAGGAGACGGCGCAGCAGATCGCGGGCCAGTTCGCCGAGATATTGGTCGCCGCCGGTGACCGTTATCCGTTGGTCGCGGCCGCCTTCGCCGAGGAGGCCGCCGCCACCGGCGCCTCACCCGCGACCGGCGGCCCGGGCGATGCGTTGAGCTTCGGCATCGACCGAATTCTCGATGGTCTGGGTGTCCTCATCGCGGACCGTGGCCGACCCTAGCGGCATGGGCGAATGAATGCGAGGCCACCGCCTACGCTCAGTGCATGACCGACGAACTGGAACTGAAACAGGACGCGATCACCACGGTGCGGGAGTTCTTCGCCGCACTCGAGATCGGTGCTGTGGACGAGGCGCTGGACCTCCTGCACCCCGATGTCGTCTGGAAGAACACCTCACTGCCGACGGTCGGTGGCGGCCTCACACGCAAGATCCTGCGCGGACTGAACCGCGACACCATCGGCTTCGCCGCTGAAATGCATCACATCGCCGCCGACGGCGACTGTGTGCTGACCGATCGCACGGACATCCTACGCGTGGGCCCGCTTCGGATCGCGTTCTGGGTCTGCGGCACCTTCGAACTGCGCGACGGCCGAATCATCCTGTGGCACGACCACTTCTCCTGGGAGAACGTCCTGCGCGGCACTGCCGTCGGACTCATCCGCGCTGCGTTGCCCCGCGGCTGATCCATCACACTCGAGGTTTGGTAGTCGCATGGTGGCTCAGCGCCGCGACAGCCGCCATTCGATCACCGTCGGCGCTTTCGCCGAGGGCCGGGTGCGGGGAGTCAGGTGTGTTTGGCGAGGTAGTCGAGGTAGTAGGGGCGCAGGACCTCGGCGATCTTGCCGTCGCCCGCATGGATGTAGTCGTCGATCATCGGCAGCACGTATTTGATGTCGGCCTCGCTCTCACCGAGATCGCCCGCGGCTGCCTCGGCGGCCGGAATCGACTTCAGTAGCCGCCATAGATATTTGATGTCGCCGCGCCGCGCCGCGAGCCGGACCGCACGGTCGTGCAGCTCCTTGGACGACAGCTTCTCCAACTCCTCGTTACCGGCCATACCTGCGACTCTATCTCGCACACGAAGCAGGGGTTAACGACAAATTCACGGACACGCCTACCAGTGCCCGAGCGGAGACCGGGCAGTCGGCGGTAGCGTCGTTGGTGCGGGCCGCGTCGTTGTGGCTCGTACGGGAGGTCCTGAACCGTGACTGAGTTACTCAGTACGAGGGGGCCGGCACCCGGCCCTCGTGGCATCTGACGCAAGTCGGATCCCATCAGGACGGACCGGTCCAGCGAGATCGTTCGTGCGGGTGCCGCGCGAACATAAAGGAGCCCACCGTGACTGCTGCACGCTCCGTTCCCGCTCCCTCGGCGCACTCCAGCTCCGCGAAAGGCGAAGCCGCCGCGAAGGGGGCCCGCCCCTCGCATTCCCAGAATTCCGGTGTTAAATCCTTCGTCATCGACACCTCGGTTCTACTGTCGGATCCCTGGGCCTTCACCAGGTTCGGCGAAAACGATGTCGTATTACCGCTGGTCGTGATCAGCGAACTCGAAGGTAAGCGCCACCATCACGAACTGGGCTGGTTCGCGCGGGAAGCCCTGCGCAACCTCGACGATCTGCGTCTGCAGCACGGCAGGCTGGATCAGCAGGTGCCGATCGGCACCGAGGGCGGAACGCTGCAGGTGGAACTCAACCACACCGACCCCGCGGTACTCCCGGTCGGATTCCGCACCGACACCAATGACTCCCGCATTCTGGCCTGTGCGCTCAATCTAGCGGCCGAGGGCCGTCAGGTGGTGCTGGTGTCCAAGGACATTCCCTTGCGCGTCAAGGCGAGTGCGGTGGGTTTGCACGCCGACGAATACCACGCCCAGGACGTGGTGACCTCCGGCTGGTCCGGAATGGTGGAGGTGGATGTCTCCAAAACGCAGATCGATCAGCTCTACACCGAGGCCGTGATCGACCTGGACGAGGCGCGGGAATTGCCGTGCCACACCGGAATCCGGTTGCTCGGCGCGAGCTCCAGCGCCCTTGGCCGGGTCACGCCGGACAAGCGGGTGCAGTTGGTCCGTGAACGCGAGGCGTTCGGACTGCACGGCCGCTCGGCCGAACAGCGCATCGCGCTGGATCTGCTATTGGACGAGAGCGTCGGGATCATCTCGCTCGGCGGGCGGGCCGGTACCGGCAAGTCGGCGCTGGCCTTGACGGCTGGGTTGGAGGCGGTGCTCGAGCGGCGCACACAACGCAAGGTGGTGGTGTTTCGTCCGCTGTACGCGGTCGGTGGGCAGGATCTCGGCTATCTACCGGGATCGGAGAGCGAGAAGATGGGCCCGTGGGCGCAGGCCGTCTTCGACACCCTCGACGGATTGGCCAGTCGCGAGGTGATGGAGGAGGTGCTCAGCCGCGACATGTTGGAAGTCTTGCCGCTCACCCACATTCGCGGACGCTCGCTACACGATTCGTTCGTGATCGTGGACGAGGCGCAGTCGCTCGAGCGCAATGTCCTGCTGACGGTGCTCAGCCGACTAGGCACCGGATCGCGCGTGGTGCTCACCCACGATGTGGCCCAGCGCGACAATCTGCGGGTCGGTCGGCACGACGGTGTCGCCGCGGTGATCGAAAAGCTCAAGGGCCACCCGCTTTTCGCGCACATCACGCTGACCCGTAGCGAACGGTCGCCGATCGCGGCGCTGGTGACCGAGATGTTGGAGGAGTACGGCCCGAGCGCATAGCGAACGGCAGCAACTATCCAGGGTGTGTTTCCCATCACAATCGGACGGGTAATATCCGCGTGATACCTGTTCAGCGGCGGCCCGGCGAGTCTCGGAAGGATTCGCCGGGCCGTTGCCGGACTTCGGCCTAGGCTACGCGCGACGTCACCGCCTCCGCGGTGTCATCGATAGAGCCACTTTCGAGAGGATGGAAATGCACCACTTCGCTCGACGAACGGCTGGATTCACCGCGGTCACCGCGGCCACGGCACTGCTGCTGGCCACCGGCTGCAGCAAAGACGACAACAAGGACAACAACTCGGCCGCATCCATGACGACCACCTCGGCGGCCGCGCACGGCGAGGAGCACATATCCGACGCGGCGGAGGAGACCAAGATCGCCACCCAGGGCGGCGATATCACCGTCTCGGGCATCATCTTCGACAAGTACGTGCGGTCCGGCGGTCCGACCGGTCCGCTCGGCGCGCCGCTGAAGACGGAGGACGATGCCCCCAACGACGGCAAGTGGCAGGACTTCACCGGCGGCGCGATCGTCTGGAGCAATGACAACGGCGCGCACATCGTATGGGGCGAAATCCGCAAGGCGTGGGAGGACAACGGCGGCCCCGACGGCGATCTCGGCTACCCGACCAGCGACGAGAAGGACATCCCCGGCGGTAAGCAGAGCGATTTCGTCGGCGGCACCATTACCTGGGTGGACGGCAATACGACCGTCACGCCGAAGTCCTGATTCGCACCGGCGTCCGGGCGCTGACGTGCCGTTATCGGCGTGCCATTATTGGTCAGTGCTCGCGGTTCGCTCGAAAGAGCTGGTGCTTGTACGCTCGGACGCCGGTACCGATTCCCTATTCGTAGATCCCCGCATCGCGGGGCCCAGCCGCTAGGTTGTGCTAGTGCAAACTCTGTTGACCGATCGCGAACTGCTCGCGTCCCTCGCCGACGAGGTGGAGCTGAATCTGCGCCGCCACATCGCCGCCGCCGACGGCTGGCAGCCGCACGACTATGTGCCGTGGGACGACGGCCGCAATTTCGGCTTCCTCGGCGGAATCGATTGGGAGCCGGATCAATCCGAGTTGAGCGAGACCGCCAAGCTGGCGCTGACGGTCAGCGTGCTCATCGCGGACAACCTGCCCTCCTACCACCGCGAGATCGGCAAGTACCTGCGCACCGGGTCGTGGTGGCGCTGGGTCGGCCGGTGGACGGCCGAGGAGAACCGGCACGAGATCATGATCCGCAACTACCTCATGGTCACCCGGTCGGTCGACCCGGTGCAGTTGGAGCGGTTGCGCATGGACCATATGACCAAGGGCTTCCGGCGTCCCGCGCTGCACCTGCTCGATGTGCTCGCCACCTGTGCCTTCGAAGAGGCGGCCGCCGCCATCCGGCATCGCAACACCGCCGCGCTCGGGGCGAACAAGATGGTCACCGCCATCGCCGAGCGCATCGCGGCCGACGACGAGCTGCAGTCGATCTTCTTCGCCAACTTGGTCAGCGCGGCGTTCGGCGTCGCACCGGATCAGACCATGCGCGCCATCGCCGACAGCGTGACGCGTTTCCAGGTGCCGTCGGTGACGCTGTCCGATGGGCGCAGCAGCGACGATGTGCTCGCCGAGGCGGGCATCTACGACCGTGCCAAGGAGGGTGAATTGGTTTTCGGCCCGCTGCTGGAGCGGTGGCAGTTCTTCACCCGCACCGATATCGGTGAAGACGGCGAGAAGGCGCGCGCGGAACTCGCGCATCTGCGGACCGGATCGCTGGCCTGATTGTCGCGGTTACGTCCAGAAAGCGAGTCGGTCGGCGCACAGTTTCGTGCGTCGGCCGGTTTCTTTTCTCACCGTCGTCACATTTCTCGCGGCTCTCGGCATCATTCCGTGACGACCAGCTCGGGTACCTGCGCGTATGCGCTCGAGCGTCACGTCGAATCGGCGTGAAGTGTCCAACGTGACGCTCGACCGCGTTTTCTGATTCCGATCTACTTTCCGTCCTCGACCCTGGCCATCGACAGCACATCCAAGCGGCGATCGAGTTCTTCCAGGGTGAGCTTCTCGTCGAGCAGGCCGCGATCGATCACGGTCTGACGGATAGTCTTCTTTTCCTTCAGCGCCTCTTTCGCGACCGCGGCCGCCTCTTCGTAGCCGATGGCGGAATTCAGCGGCGTCACGATCGACGGTGACGATTCCGCGAGGGTGCGCAGATGATCCTCGTTGGCGATCAGTCCGCGAATGCACTTGTCGGCGAACAGTCGGGACACATTGGCCAGCAGTCGAATCGATTCGAGCAGATTGCGCGCCATCACCGGGATGTAGACGTTCAACTCGAACGCGCCGCTCGCACCGGAGAACGCGACGGCCGCGTCATTGCCGATCACCTGCGCGGCGACCTGCGTAACCGCCTCGGGCAGTACCGGATTCACCTTGCCGGGCATGATCGAACTGCCGGGCTGTAGATCCGGCAGCTGGAGTTCGCCCAGGCCGGTCAGCGGGCCCGAACCCATCCAGCGAATGTCATTGGCGATCTTGGTGAGGCTGACCGCGATGGTGCGCAGTGCGCCGGACGCCTCGACCAGACCGTCACGGGCGGCCTGCGCCTCGAAGTGATCCTGTGCCTCCGACAGTGCGTCGATATCGGTCGACACCACCAGTTCGGCAACGACTTTCGCGCCGAAGCCCGCGGGCGCGTTGAGACCGGTGCCGACCGCGGTGCCGCCGATGGGCAGCTCACCGAGCCTGGGCAGCGCCGCCATCATGCGTTCCATACTCGCCGCGACCTGACGGGTGTAGCCGCCGAACTCCTGACCGAGGGTGACCGGCACCGCGTCCATGAGGTGGGTCCGGCCGGATTTGACCACGGTGCGCCATTCGGTCGATTTGTCCAGCAGCGCCAGTCGCAGATGGTCCAGCGCCGGGATCAGATCCTTGATCGCGGCCTCGGTGGCGGCGAGATGGGTCGCGGTCGGGAAGGTGTCGTTCGACGACTGCGACATGTTGACATCGTCGTTCGGATGCACGGTCACGCCGTTGGCCTTCGCGATCGAGGCGATCACCTCGTTGGCGTTCATATTCGAACTGGTGCCCGAGCCGGTCTGGAAGACATCGATCGGGAACTGGTCGTCGTGCAGACCCTCGGCGATCTCATTGGCCGCAGCGATAATGGCATCCGCCTTCGCTGGATCGAGCAGCCCCAGATCCTTGTTCACCTTGGCACACGCGGCCTTGAGCAGGCCCAGCGCCCGGATCTGCCCCCGCTCCAACCCGCGCCCGCTGATCGGAAAGTTCTCCACGGCCCGCTGCGTCTGTGCCCGCCACAACGCGTCCACGGGAACCCGAACTTCCCCCATGGTGTCGTGCTCGATCCGGTACTGCATCTCCTCGGTCGTCATAATTCCGACCCTATGCCGCGGACGCACGCCATGGGGCTGCCACGCCTGAGGCGATTCGCACACCCGTCGCCGGAATACCGCAGACCCGCACACCTGCCGGGTTTCCCGCATTCCTTCGTGTTCGGGGCACGGCGTTTCGTGCGGTGCGTCGGTGTGCGAGCTGGGCGAAAGGTATGTGAGGCCATATACGGACCGTGCGGGCGCGGCGTCGGTAGAACGCAAAGTGGTCACTCACCGGTACCCGGGTTGTCGTACTCGGTGGGCCAGCCGTCTTCGCCCACCTCACACTCGGAACCGTCCGCGCGCTGACACAGCGGGCGGGTATCCACCGGTGCGAGTTCGAGTTTGTGCTGGGTATCTTGATGGAACGCGGTGAGCAGTGCGCGCACGGTAGGGTCGATGTCCTTGCGTTGGGGCGGGGTCTCAGTCATTTGTGCTGTGCCCCGATTGGTTTGGGCAGTCGATTCCGCACAACAGAGCGGCCCAGTAGTCATCGCGCAATGCGTCCCAGAGGTCGTCGTGAGTGGGAAGCAGCTCGCGTGCGTCGGCGAGGTCGGAGTAGGCGTCGAATACGATCGTTCCCGGCTGCGCGTCCGGAAGCAGCGTGCGCGAGGGCATCCGATGTGCGGTGAACGATTCGTGCGGGAACTGCACGCGCAGGATGCGAGCGGAACTGTGGACCAGCTGCCAGACCGCGACCTTGCGGCCGTCTCGGGTTCGCGTGGTGCGCAACGCGTCTCGGCGCATCACGCGACCTCTCCGTTGGCGCGCCCGATGCCGGGGGACTCGACACCCCGGCACCGGGACGACTCGGTGGGCGTGATCTGCGCCCATTCGCGGACGGCATCGGCGAACAGTTCGACCACATCGGCCGGTGCACCGCTGTAGGTGGTTGGCGGCCCGACGAACGGGTCACGCTGTGGCAGCTCTCGGCTCGGCATCTGCCGACCTCCCGGATCATCGACGGTTGTAGGTGCGCCCGGTGCCCCGAAACAACTCCTGACGAGGGAAGAGAGTTCTCACCGGGCGCGTATACAGCACACCACCGGATGCGCGCCCACACCGGGCAGAACCGAATGTTCGGATCAATCAGTTGAAAGCCCATGGATGCGGTGCGGACTTGCGGTACAACGATGTTCGAAAATCGAGCGCAAGTACGTTCACTTTTGAGGGGCGGACCGGATGCCTGGGGACGAATCACCGACACTGCTGCGTCGACAGCTGGGTCGTTTTCTACGCGAGAAGCGCGAGGGGCAAGGCTTGGCGATTCAGGACGCCGCTAGAGCGGTTCAACTGAGCTACAACGGTTTACAACGGTTGGAAACTGGGCGCACCGTCAACCCACGGCGACAGGATGTGCGCGAGCTGTGTTCGCTGTACGAGGTGGATGGCGACGAGACGAAGCAAGCCGTAGACCTCGCCTCGCGTGCTGCCGCGGCCAAGGATGAGGACGGGGTCACCTCGCTCGGCGGATTGTTCTCCGACGCATTCAACATGTACGTCGGTATGGAGCGGTCGGCGCGCAGGCTGACGTCGTATCAAGTGCAGGTGCCCGGTCTTCTTCAAACTGCCGACTACGCCCGTGCATTGATCGGTGCGTTCCTCCACGACGGGACCCGCGATGAGGTCGAGCATCGGGTAGAGGTGCGCCTGCGCCGCCAGGTGGTTGTCACCCGGAAAGCCACCCCGCTTGCGCTGGAAATACTGCTCGACGAATCCGCCTTGCACCGGATCGTCGGAGGTCCACGGGTGATGGCGGCGCAACTGCGGCAGCTTGCCGAGGTCAGCAAGCTCGATAACGTCAGCCTCCGAATACATCCCTACGCAGCGGGATTCACGCGTGGCATTCTGCACAGCTCGTTCGTGATCCTCGACTTCGGCACCGATAGTAAGGGCCAGCCGATCGAGCCGCCCGTGGTCTACCTCGACGGTGGTATGAGTAGCGACCTGTACCTCGAGAAGCCTGAGCTGGTGCAGCGATACACTGAAATGGCTGACACTATCCGACGGGTAGCGCTCGATGAGAAGAACACGCGAGACCTGCTCCGACAGGTAGCGAAGGAGAAGTACGGTGACCGTTGACCTGTCCGGGGCACGCTGGTTCAAGAGCAGCTACAGCGAGTCCAATGGTCAGTGTGTGGAGGTCGCGTTCCTTGATGGAGGCTTGGTCGGGGTGCGTGACTCGAAGAATCCGACCGGCCCCGCCCTGGCCTTCACCCCCGCCGAGTGGTCCGCATTCACCGCTGGCCTAAACGCCGGCGAATTCAACCACCCCTAACTCACACCCGCCACCCACACCCACCCCACCCACACGCCAGCGATCAAGATCAGGTGGAACTGGCGGCGGCATCGGCCGAGAAGCCCCGCCATCAGTGCCACCTGATCTTGATTCGTGGGTGTTGGCGGGGGGCGTCGTGAGTGTGTTCATTGGATCGGCGACTTGGGTGGGGCGCTGCCGGGGGTCGCTCGGGTGATCGGGTGGTCGCGGCGGAACTTTGAGTCGGCGGCGTCTGGGATATCGCGCGCATCCAGTTCATTCGCGACGTTGTCGTGGACCTTGGCTATCCCACGTATTTCCTTCTCCTACTGGGTATTCGGAAGATATTGGGCGCGGCGGCACTGCTCGCGCCGCGCATGGGCCTCTGCAAGGGGTGGGCGTACGCGGGGGTGTTCTTCGTATACACCGGGGCCATCGCTTCCCACTTGACGACTGGTTACGAGCGAGGCGAGGTAATCGCGTTGCTCGGATTGACCACGTTGACGATCGCCTCCTGGACGCTGCGACCTCGGGACCGCCGCGTAGACAAACCACTCGTTCACGGCCGTTCGTAGAATCCATCGATCCGGCCACGGGCGACGGCCTGTGCGGCGGAGAAGACCTCGCGTGGTTTCGCCTTCGCCGCGGGCTTGCCACCGACTGTGGTGATCGGCTCGGTCAGGGCGAAGAGTTGGAAGGCGTAGCGGTGCGGTCCGTGGCCCTTGATCGGGGCCGGACCACGGTAGCCGTGGCCGAAGCCGGAGCGCAGGATGCTGACGCCCGGTGCGGGATCATCGGCGCGCAGCGCGTCCCGGGGCAGTTCAGTGAGCGTCGGTTCCAACAGGGCTACGCAATGCACGAATGGCAATCCTGTTGGTGCGTCCGGATCTTCGACGACCAGCAGCAGTTGGGCCGCACCGTCGGGTGCGGTCCACGCCAGCGCGGGGGATACGTCTCGGCCGCCGATCCGCTTGGACGCGTGCACCTCGGGTAGTGGCGACTCATGGGTGAAATCCGGGCTGTTGACCTCGAAGGTCGCCTCCGCCGCGAGGTTCGGCAGATGCCAGGCGAGACCATGGTCTCCGGCGCGCCGATTCTTCAACAGTTTCCCGAGGATCGCCATCGGAACTCCTTGGTCTGTAGGGGATTCCGGAGCTTACCGGTGTCATCACTGATCGCGCACAGCGCGGAAAATGCGTCGAGCCCGATCCGAAACGGACCGGGCTCGATGCCGACGAGAAGATCAGGGCAGCGGCGGCACCGCATCCTCGTCGCCGACGAAATCGACCGAGGAGTATTCGCGCAGCTTGGTGAGCCGGTGGTAGGCATCGATCATGCGGACGGTGCCGGACTTGGAGCGCATGACAATGGACTCGGTAGAGGCGCCGCCGGGGAAGTAGCGGACGCCGCGCAGCAGGTCGCCATCGGTGACGCCGGTGGCGCAGAAGAAGACATTGTCGCCCGCGACCAGGTCGTTGGTGGTGAGGATGCGGCCGAGGTCGTGGCCCGCGTCGATGGCCTTCTGGCGTTCCTCGTCGTCCTTCGGGGCGAGCATGCCCTGGAGTTCGCCGCCCATACAGCGCATGGCGGCGGCGGCGATGATGCCCTCGGGCGTGCCGCCGATGCCGACCAGGATATCGGTGCCGGAGTCGGGGCGGGCGCAGGCGATCGCACCAGCGACGTCACCATCGGAGATCAGGCGGATGCGGGCGCCCGCGTCGCGGACCTGCTGGATCAGTTCGGCGTGGCGCGGCCGGTCCAGGATGCAGACGGTGAGATCGGACTTCGACAGACTCTTAGCCTTGGCCACCCGGCTGATGTTCTCGCCGATCGGGGCGGAGATATCGATCACGCCCGCCGCATCGGGGCCGACCGCGATCTTGTGCATGTAGAACACCGCCGACGGGTCGAACATCGCGCCGCGCTCGGCGACCGCGAGCACCGCGATGGCGCCCGGCGAACCCTTCGACATCAGGGTGGTGCCGTCGATCGGGTCGACCGCGAAGTCGACCTCGGGACCGGTACCGTCGCCGACCAGCTCACCGTTGTAGAGCATGGGCGCTTCATCCTTCTCGCCCTCACCGATGACCACGATGCCGCGCATGGAAACGGAGCTGACCAGCTGCCGCATGGCGTCGACGGCCGCACCGTCGCCACCTTCCTTATCACCACGGCCGACCCAGCGGCCCGCGGCCATCGCACCGGCCTCGGTGACCCGGACCAGTTCGAGCGCGAGGTTGCGGTCCGGTGCCTCGCGGCGGCTGGGTGCGGGCGAAGATGCCGTCATTACGGTGTGCCTCCTACGGTCGTTGCTACCGCTGATTCTCTCAGAAGCGTGACCGTTCCCGATCAGGTACTACCGTTCCAGATCTCGGACCACCTGTGGACGAGCGTGCCGAACTGGGCGTGGATACTGGGAGCGTGTCGTACCAAAAGCCCCGCATTCTGAACGACTACCGGGATCTGTTCTGGTCACTGATCCCGTTGGTGCTGATCGCCGTGGTCTTCGCCGGGCTCGCCAGCCAGTGCAGTTTCGCTGCGAAGGGGCCGACCGAGGGCCAGATTCCGCACTTCGATGTGACGGCCGCACTCGCCAACGACGCGAAGACGATGCCCTTCCCGATCCGCAATCCGAGCCTGCCCGAACACTGGACGCCGAACTCCGGTAGCCGCGACACCATCACAAGCTCCGGCGGCGGACCGGTCAGCACTGTCGGTTACATCACACCGCAGGGCACCTATATGCGGATGAGCCAGAGCAGCGCGACCGAAGAGGCGCTGTCGCGCTTCGTACTCGGTTCCCGCTACGGCACCGGCACCGAGCAGGTCGGCGACCAGAAGTGGGTCGTCTACGCCGAGCAGGGTTCGGAGACCGCATGGATCGCCGACTTCGGCAAGTCCCGTGTGCTGATCACCGGCGCGGGCAACCACGCCGCCTTCACCACGTTGGCTGCGGCTATAGATGCAGCTCAGCCGCTACAGCGCTAGCCGCTCACCCAATTCGCAGGGCAAGGGCCTCGTCCGGCCCCGGGCAGGCTCCGGACTCTGGCGCCGTGCACAATTTCGCAGGGCCGAAGCCAGCGCCGGGGGTGAATCGGTGGGCGGGACCAGCCGGGGTGCGCATCATCGGACACAGGGGCGCGCTGCGCAACGGATTCGCCGATTCGAATCGCGCGTCAGCGGTGGCTGACCACGTTGACGATCGTGCCGCTGGGGTCGCGGACGAAGAATCGGCGCACGCCCCACTGCTCGTCACGCAACGGATAGATGATGTCCGCGCCCGAGGCGACCAACTCGGCGTGCACGGCGTCTACATTCTCGACCTCGACGCTCATATCCGGTTGCTGCTGCTCGGCTTCCGGGCCGACCAGCAGGACCTGGGCGGTCGGGTTGGTCGGCGATGCCATCGTCACCACCCAGCCGAGGTCCATGGCCTCTTCGAAGCCGAGCCGCCGGTAGAACTCGCGGCTGGCCGCCATGTCCTTGGTGCGGATATCGGGGGTCGCGCGGCGGATGGTCATTCATCGCTTTCGAGGTCGGTGCGCGAGAGCGCGTTCTCGACCCGCTGACGCGCACCTGCCAAATGTTGCTCGCAGCGGGCGGCCAGGGCTTCGCCGCGCTCCCACAGCGTGAGGGATTCGTCTAGGTCGAGGCCGCCCTGTTCGAGCATTTTGACGACGTTGACCAGTTCGTCGCGGGCGCGTTCGTAGCCGAAGGTGGAGATCTCGGCCAACTCGTCGTCCTTGCCGGGGTCGGCCAAGGTCAGTTCCTCCCTGTGTCGGTCTTGCCCGAGGGTTGGGTACCCAACGCCTGGGTGCCCAGCGCGGCGGCGGAAATGGCGCCGTCGGCGACCCGGATCCGCAGCTGACTGCCCGCGGGCGCGTCCTCGATCGAGCGGACCACATGCCGCTCCTTACCGCTGACGCGCTGCACGACAGCGTAGCCACGGGCCAGCGTCGCGGCCGGGCCCACCGCGGTGAGTTTTTCGCGCAGGTGGCGGGTTGCGGTGGTTTCGGTACTGATCAGATGTTCGGCGGTGCGGCGGGCGGCGGTGCGCAGGCGTTCGATTTCGTCGTAGCGGCGGTCGAGTTCGCGCAATGGATCGGCCAGCACCGGTCGCGAACGCAGCTGGGCCAATGCCCTGGTCTCCCGGTCGACCCAGCCGCGTAGTGCGGCGGCGGCGCGGGCGCGCATATCGTGGACCCCGGCCAGTTCGGCGGCCGCATCGGGCACGATGCGCTTCGCGGCATCGGTGGGTGTGGCGGCGCGCAGGTCGGCGACCAGATCGCACAGCGGATTATCGGGTTCGTGTCCGATCGCGCTGACGACCGGTGTGGTCGCGGCGACGATCGCGCGGCACAGCGTCTCATCCGAGAAGGGCAGCAGATCTTCGACGCTGCCACCGCCGCGGGCCAGCACGATGACCTCGACGGCCGGATCGCGATCGAGTCCGGTCAGCGCCTGCACCATCTGCGCCACCGCGGTCGGACCCTGCACCGCGGTATTGCGGATTTCGAAACGCACTGCGGGCCAACGGTTTCGGGCAACGGTCAGCACATCGCGTTCGGCGGCGCTGGCGCGGCCGGTGATCAGGCCGATTGTCTTGGGCAGGAACGGGATCGACCGCTTCAGCCGGGGATCGAAGAGTCCCTCCGCGGCGAGCAATGCCTTCAACCGTTCGATGCGGGCCAGCAGTTCGCCGATGCCGACCGGGCGAATCTCCATCGCGCGCAAGGAAATCGTGCCGCGGCCGGTGAAGAACGCCAGCTTGCCGTAGACCACAACCCGGCTGCCCTCTTGCAGCGGTACGGCGGAGCGGCGGATGAGATCCGGATGACAGGTCATCGACAGCGACATATCGGCGGCGGTATCGCGCAACACCAGGAATGCGGTGCTGGTGCCGGGACGCAGATTGAGCTGGGTGATCTGCCCCTCCACCCAGATGCTGCCCAGCCGATCGATCCACTGCGCGACTTTGATGGCGACCGAACGCACCGGCCACGGGTGTTCGGCGGAGTTGGCCGGAGCCGCTCGGTCGGGTTGGCCGGCGGATTCCCGGCCAACCGTCGACGAAGACGCGGCGGGTTCCGTCACTGGGCCCGCACGGTGGCGATCCGGTTCGTCAGCATGGTCACGAACGGCGCTCTGGCACGCGTCTGCTGTTCGTATTCGAGCAGCGCGTTCAGATCCTCGACGGTCAGCATGCGCAGGCGGGCGCGCAGCTGGGCCAGGGTCATATTGGCGTAGTCGTAGCGGATGGCCACCTCGGGCTCGACGATCTCGGGCTCGGGCTGTTGTTCGGGCGCTTCGGAAACCTCGGTTTCCGGCACGGCGATGGGCTGCGCCGGTGCGGCGTGACCGTTGGTCTCACCGGCGCGAGCGGCGTCGGCGGCGAAGTCGGTCGGTTCATCCTCGGCGTACAGGTCGAAACGGCTGGTGTGGGCGGGAGTGGTGAACTCCGGCTCGGTGTCCTCGTCGAAAGTGGCCCAGTCGGGCTGCTCGACCGGGGTGTTCGTGAGACGGTCGAATACGCCGTCGCCCTTGAGCGCGAGGCTGGTCACGAACTGCTGGACGTGCATGGTGGTCTGCAGCACCTGGCTGATCGCAGTGATCGGGAAATTCATTGCGGCAGTTGGTAGCCGTCGGGTTTCTTCGATGGCGTATACGGCGGCGCCGGCGGCGACCCGGGCCAGGAACGGTGGTCGAAACATGCTCCTAGCCTGCCCGATACGGGATGCTATGCAAAGCACTGGTGTCACAGACACGGAATCTAATTCGCGCGCGGCGCACTGCGTGCTGTCTGCCCCGGCCTGACCGCGCGCGCCGGGGGTTCTGCATCATCCGTCCATTTTTTCGCACGGTGCGAGTGTGTCGAGAACAACCTGACCGGCCACCTACTATCCCTCGGGCCGCACGTAAGCTGAGGGGCATGTCTTCGGCCATCCCTTTGAACGTCGGAATCGCCAGCTCGGCCGGTTCCGGATCCGCCGATGCCGACGGTGGTAAGCGCGTGCTGCTAGCCGAACCGCGCGGCTACTGCGCGGGTGTGGACCGTGCGGTCGAGACGGTGGAGAAGGCGCTCGAGAAGCACGGCGCGCCGATCTACGTGCGCAAGGAGATCGTGCACAACCGCCACGTGGTGGAGACACTGCGTGAGCAGGGTGTGGTCTTCGTCGATGAGACCGACCAGGTGCCCGAGGGGGCACTGGTCGTGTTCTCCGCACACGGTGTCTCACCCGCGGTGCACGAGTCGGCGGCCGCCCGTAACCTGCGCACGATCGACGCGACCTGCCCGCTGGTGACCAAGGTGCATCAGGAAGCCAAGCGCTTCGCCCGCGACGACTACGACATTCTGCTGATCGGTCACGAAGGGCACGAGGAGGTCGAGGGCACCGCGGGGGAGGCCCCCGAGCACGTGCAGCTCGTCGACGGTCCGGATGCGGTCGATCAGGTCACCGTGCGCGACGAGTCCAAGGTGATTTGGCTCTCCCAGACCACGCTCAGCGTCGACGAGACCATGGAGACGGTGCAGCGGCTGCGGCAGCGTTTCCCTGGACTTCAGGATCCACCGAGCGACGATATCTGCTACGCCACCCAGAACCGTCAGGTCGCGGTCAAGGCGATGGCGCCGGAATGCGATCTGGTGATCGTGGTCGGCTCGCGCAACTCGTCGAACTCGGTGCGCCTGGTCGAGGTCGCGCTCAACGCGGGCGCGAAGGCCGCGTACCTGGTGGACTATGCCCGCGAGGTCGACCCGGCATGGCTGACAGGTGTGCGCACGGTCGGTATCACCTCCGGTGCGTCCGTGCCCGAGATTCTGGTGCGCGGTGTGCTGGATATGTTGGCAGAGCACGGTTTCGGTGAAGTGCAGCCGGTGACCACGGCCAACGAGACGTTGGTGTTCGCACTGCCGAGGGAGTTGCGGACGTCGCGTCGCTGAGCTGCGCTGAGGATGGCGTCCGGCTAGAGATTTTCCGGACGACGGCGCTCGGTGCGGCTGGAATCACGTTCGCGGTAGCGGACATTGGGCTGCGGATGTGGCGGTGGGGCGTCGCCGCGCCGCCTGCCTGCTGCCGCCCGGTTCGCATCGGCCTCGGCCCGAGGGGCTGCCGCTGCCGGTCGTGCGGCTCGGGTGGGTTCGGCCTCGCCTCGGGCCGCTGCCGTGGCTGGGCGGGCGGCGCGGGTGCTCGATCGGCGCTCGCGGCGTTCGTCGCCCCGGGCGCTCTTTGCGGCGCTGCCGACGCGCGGCGGGGTGTCTGCCACTTCCGAACTTCCGCGCCGACTCGGGCGCGGTAGATGCAGATCGGTATCGAGGTCGGAGGTATCGACCTGGGCGCGGCGGGTGCGGCGGCGCGCGGCATCGGCGAGCGCACCGGCGCCGGTGCGCTCGGACCTGGGGCGTTTGGTTGCATTGCTGCGCCCCCAGCTGGTGCCGCGACGGGATTCGTCGGCACGTCCCGCGGCTTCTTCGCGCCTGTGTAGCAGGATCCGCCCGGCGGCGATAGCCAGCACCAGCACGGTCGCCAGCGCCATGATCGGGAAGCGATTCACCAGCGGGATCGCCAGATTCAGCAGAATGTCCTTGAGGCCGGTCGAGGCATGACCGAGCAGCTGCTGATAAGCCAGCGGCACCGTGACGAATAGCAACAGCGGTGGTAGCACCATCGTCGTGAAGAGTCCGCGAAAGCGAACGGCGAGCACAGCCGCGACACAGCCCAGGACGTACAACGTGTTGAACGTCCCGGTCAGCTCGTCATTCTCGCCGTGGGCATCGATCAGGAACCCCAAAAACGTGCACGCCACCGCGATCAGAACCGCCGCCCCGGCCGGAATACCCGGCACCGAGGGCAGGATCGAACGATGCGGCGCGGGCACCCGGGTTCGCACACGTTGGGAAGCAGCCACACCATGACACTAACCGCCGCCGCGCTCGGCGGTGTTACGGCACGGCCGTCGCAGGGCTAATCGCCGGCGTCGGCGAAGCCGACCGCTCGCGGCAATGAATCGACCCGATGGATTGCGGGCACTTCCTGTTCGGCTATTTCAAGATCGTGCAGTTTGCGCGCGGTGACCATCACCCGCGACTCCACCGAGGCGACCGTGTAGTTGAAAGCGTCTACGGCCTTACCGAGTTGCGCGCCGAGGCGGTCCAGATGTCGTCCGGTCATGCCGAGCCGGTTGTAGAGCTCGCGACCCAATTGCTGAACAGTTGCCATATCGCGGGACAGTGCCTCCTGCCGCCAGCCGAAGGCGACCGTGCGCAGCAACGCGATCAAAGTTGTCGGAGTAGCGAGGATCACGTTGCGGCCGAATGCGTACTCGAGCAGGCCGGAATCGGTGGTCAGCGCGGCATCGAGGAACGGATCGCCGGGGACGAACAGCACCACGAACTCCGGCGCCGGATCGAAGGCCAGCCAATAGCCCTTATCGGCCAGCTGATCGATATGGGCACGCAGATGTTTGGCGTGGCGGCCGAGCAGTTCGGCGCGCTCGTCCGGGTCATCGGCCATGGTGGCATCGAGATAGGCGGTGAACGGCACCTTCGCGTCCACCACGATCTGCCTGCCGCCCGCGAGATCGACCACGAGGTCCGGGCGCACCATGCCGGTGCGTTCGGTCGTGCCGTCGCTGCGCGCGGCCCGGCTCACCTGGGTGTCGAAATCGCAGTGCCGGGTCATACCCGCCAGCTCCACCACCCGCTCCAGCTGGATCTCACCCCAGCGCCCACGCACCTGCGGTGCGCGCAGCGCGGCCACCAGCTGACTGGTCTGGCTGGTGAGCTGATGTGATGTGCGCTGCATTCCCGCGACCTGTTCGCGCAGGCTCGAATAGGCATTGATGCGATGATGTTCGACCTGCTGGATGTGCTGGTTCAGCGCACCGACGGCCTCCCGCAGCGGATCGACCATCGCGCCGATGGCATGCGAATGTCGGCGCGCCGCATCCTCATTCGCCGCGGTGAGCGATTGCCGCAGTAGCCGCTCGTTATCGGTGGCGGCTGCCAGTCTCGCCTCCGCGGCCGTCGCCCGCTGCCCGGCGCGCGCGGCATGCCCGAGCCAGCCGAGCCCTACCCCGGCGGCGAACACCAGCATCAGTGCGACGAGCATCGGCGCGGTCATAGCGCAGATAGTGCCGCATGGCACCGACAAGTTCGAAACCCATGAGCAATTGGGCAGCAGTGCGTCGATAAATGAGTTGGGAGCCGCGGATTCGTACCGGCTATCCGATCGCCGAGCGGCCTGCAGCAAACGATGAGATCGGGTCGAGCATCCTGACATCACTGACCGCCACGGAGTTGTGTTTTGTGAGCGAGGTGTTCGTGGCTGGTCTCGTGGTGGAGCCGTCGTAGCGCATACGCCCGCAGGCGCGGGACTTGATCTTCGGGGACGCGTGCGTCAGGTGCTGAACGTCCCGCCATCACCAACCACCACGGAGCGAGTCTTACGAGCGACCGTTCGCGGCCCGTCTCGCGTCCGAGCCGTCGAAGCGCATGCGCCGCAGGCGCGAGTCTCGAC
>NZ_JBITGN010000014.1:128573-206262 GCF_044457245.1 Nocardia sp. NPDC050630 | reverse complement strand
CCCACACGGGGGTATGAATAGAATCGGAACCAAAAAATATTTGGCACTGACATTCATCGACACACTATTGAGTTCTCAAAGAACACACGCACACAACTGGACCCAAGATTCTCTCGGGGGGCTTGTTGAGGCAACTGTCCTAGCCTAGCCAACCTTCCGCGCAGAGTCAAGTCTGCTCGTACGATCCGGCAACGCTGATCGCCAGGCGCTCCTCGTCCTACCTCGTTTCCCAGGCCGCTGTGCTCAACGTTTCCGCTGCGCTTTGGGCTCCGGGTCGGTGTCCGTGTCGCTCTGACTTGGACAAAGTTACGCGGCGGGAGAACGTCGAGTCAAATCGGCACTACACACATGTCATTTCGCAGGTCAGGGGCTGTCTGCCACCCCGAAAAACGGGCTCGGGCCACCCGAATGTGACCCGAACCACTTGATCTTTATGCGCCTGCCCGCAGTACGCCCGCGAAGTTCCGCTTACCGCGACGCAGCACCAACCACCGTCCATGCAGGTAGTCGGCATCGGCGGGGGTCCATTCCAGATCCGAGATGCGCTCGTTGTTCACCGACGCTCCACCCTCGTTCACCGCCCGACGTGCGGCGCCGCGGCTCTCCGACAGTCCGGACGCGACCAGCAGATCGACGATCGTGCTCGGTTCACCGGCCCCGACTTGCGCGACCGTGCCGTCGACCGCCGCTTCGCGCAGGGCCGCCGACAGCGTCGACTCATCGAGTTCACGCAGATCCGCGCGTCCGAACAGGGCCTGACTCGCCAACTGCACGGCACGGGTATTCGCCTCGCCGTGCACCAGATTCGTCATTTCCTCGGCCAGCTTGCGCTGCGCTTCGCGGGCATGCGGACGCTCAGCCGTCGCCGACTCCAGCTCGGCCAACTCCTCCCGGGACAGGAAGGTGAACCAGCGCAGGTATCGCACGACATCGGCATCGGCGGTATTCACGAAGTACTGGTACCAGGCGTACGGGCTGGTCATTTCCGGATCGAGCCACAGGCTGCCGCCGCCGGTCGACTTGCCGAACTTCTTGCCATCGGCCGAGGTAACGAGCGGCACGGTCAACGCGTGCACCGACGCACCGTCGACGCGCCGGTTCAACTCGACGCCAGCGATGATGTTGCCCCACTGATCCGAACCGCCAACTTGCAGTGTGCAGCCGTAGTTGCGGCGCAGCTGCAGGTAGTCGTTGGCCTGCAGCAGCATGTAGCTGAATTCGGTGTAGGAGATGCCTTCGCCGTCCAGCCGGCGCTTGATGGTGTCGCGGGCCAGCATGACATTGACCGAGAAGTGCTTGCCGATATCGCGCAGGAAGTCGACGGTCGACAGC
Organism: Nocardia sp. NPDC050630; assembly: GCF_044457245.1. Taxonomy (NCBI): domain Bacteria; kingdom Bacillati; phylum Actinomycetota; class Actinomycetes; order Mycobacteriales; family Nocardiaceae; genus Nocardia; species Nocardia sp. NPDC050630. The sequence goes on along the minus strand of NZ_JBITGN010000014.1, from coordinate 204,930 downwards.
TGGCCGGTCCAGTCCATGTTGTTGGCGATGATCGCGCCGGTGGGCGAATCGTCGAGGTCGACGAAGCGCTCGAGTTGCGAGCGGATCCGGACCGCCCATTCCGCGACGGTATCGGTCGAATTCATGGTGCGCTCACCCACGTCGCGCGGATCGCCGATGAGTCCGGTGGCACCGCCGGCCAGCACGATCGGGCGATGGCCCGCGCGCTGGAACCGCTTCAGCGCCAGCAGCGGGACCAGATGTCCGGCGTGCAGGCTGGCCGCAGTGGGATCGAAACCGGCATACAGGGTCAGCGGCCCGGCGGTTACCGCCGCGCGCAGGGCGTCCAGGTCGGTGGACTGGGCGATCAGTCCGCGCCAGGTCAGTTCATCGATAATGTCGCCGCTCACGCCTGCGCCTCGCTGGCGCTCGGCTCCAGCGTGCGCGATGCGCGCTGGCACATGGTTCGCTCACTTCGTTCGCTCACGCTGTCCCATCTTTCCGCACCGGTCCCCGCGACCGGCATACCCCTCAGTGTCGCCGTGCGCCGCCACGCACGGCGAACTATTTTCGGTCAACGCGACAACGATCGGCAGACCGCTGTCTGCCGATCGTGTGCGTTATTCAGATGTTCAGCGCGCCAGCAGCTCCCGCACCGCGATGATGCTGTCGCGACGCTGCCAGGCGATCCACACGAACACCACGCCGAGCACCAGCGGGAAGGGCGCCAGGGCGGCCGCACCGAGCAGGAACACCTGGGTCAGGGCGGCGCAGATCATGGTGATGGTCAGGCCGACGGCCGCGGGGCCGCTCAGGCGGGGCACCAGCAGGCCGATGCCGCCGGCGAGTTCGACCAGGCCGGTGAAGTAGCGGAACCACTGGCCCCAACCGATCGTGTCGAAGGACTCGACCGCCGCCTGCGCACCGAGCAGCTTCGGAGCGGCGGAGGCGATGATGAAGAACAGCGCGAGCAGGACCTGCACGGTCCAGAGCGCGATATTCATCTTCTTGCCGGGGCGGTGGGCAACAGCGGTGGCGGTGGCGATCGGGGCGGCGGGGGCGATGGCGGTCATTTGTCTTTCCTTCGGCTCGGTCGCGCCGGGTGTAGCGCGTTCAACAGATAGGACGGACACCGCGCCGAAAACTCATCGCTGACCCCGAAAATTCTTGTGACCTGGCGCTATACCGCTTCGATCGGGGCGCGCGGGCTGCGCCGGTAGACCGAGACCGCTGGTGATGGGAGCCAGAATCGCCACGGCACGTCCGCCGCGCTGCTGACCCCGACGCGTGGTCCGTTGGAAATCTCGGTGGGGTCGATCGCGCCATTGAGTTCCAATCGGATCGGCGAGGCAGGATCGAAGAGCGGAGTTCCGTAGTCGCTCAGCGTGATTCCGAGCGCGCTGCCGAGATTGCCTGGGCCCCTCGCCAAACCGGCGTCGGTGCGGGCCGCCGGCCGTCGCTGCCTGGCCGTCTCCAATCCGGCGATCACTTCGCCGGACCGGATGAGTACCGCACTGGCCGTGCCGTCCGGACCGGTGGTCACGTTCACGCACATATGCATGCCGTAGCTGAGGTAGACGTACAGCACTCCGGCAGGCCCGAACATCACCGCATTGCGCTTGGTCCGCCCGCGTCCGGAATGCGATGCCGGATCCGGCCACGGTCCAGCAGGATCGCCGCCATAGGCCTCTACCTCGACGATTCGCACACCGACAGGTCCTGACCACAGCGTCGAGCCGAGCAGTCGGCGGGCCGCGGCGGGCGGTTCGACCACGAGTTCCTCATTACGCACGACTCTCCATTGTTCCCGAAAGTCAGACGTAGCGACTGTGCTGGCCCGAGCGCAGCGTGATGAGGTCGTCGATGATCACCGCGGCATAGCCGACCGCGACCAGCACCGCGAGCTGTGCCCAGGCGACCCACGCGATTCCGATCGGGATGGTCGCGGCCACCGCGGCGGCCGCGACCAGCCGCGACCACGGGCGCGGCAAGCCGAGGGCGAGCCGGAAACAGAATTGGCCGAAGAAGTACAGCGCGACACCACCGGAGAGCGCGGCAGCAGCGGCGATGGAGGCGGGTTCATTGCCGTGTGCGATGGTCATATTGATACCCGCCGCGGCGACGGTGATGCCTATCAGCAGCGGGTAGAGCGCGTAGCCGTAGGCGAGCACCGCGGGACGCGAACGTTCCCGAGCCGAGACGGCGGCCAGCGCGTGCTCGCCGCGCTCGTCATCGATCCCGAAGTAGGCCCACCAGAGCACATAGGCCAGGCAGAGTCCGAGTGCGACGGTGGCAGTCAGCGGCACGGTGAGCTTCTCCCCTGCCAGCCCCAGACCGATCGCGACCACTGATTCACCGATGGCGACGATGATCACCAGCCCGTTGCGCTCGCAGAAGTGGCTGGCCCGCACCACGAAATCGCGGGTGTCGACCAGGTACGGGCTCAGTATCTGCACCGCGAAGGCCAGGCCCCAGCACAGGTATTGCCACCAGCCGTGCACGAATCCGCCCGCGAGGACGAGCCCTGCCGCGAGCGCGTTCAGTGGCGCGATGCGCTTGATCGCTTGGCTGGCCGATGTGCCGCCGCTGACCCAGAACAGCGCGGTATGCACGGTATTGACCAGGACGTAACCCAGCCCGAAGGCCAGACCTGTGCCATGGAACGCGTCCGGTATCGCCAGCGCGAGCACGAAGAATCCGAACATGCCGATCAGCAGTAGCGTGCGTCGCTGCGGATTGCTCGGCGCTACTTCGTTGGTGAGCCAGACGTAACCGCTGTACATCCACCAGATCACCCCGAACAGCACCACCACTTGAGCCAGTGCCTCCCAGCCGGGATGGTGGGTGAAGACGTGGGTCAGCTGGGTGATGGTGAAGACGAAGACGAGATCGAAGAACAGCTCCAGGGTGGAAACCCGAACCTGACCTCCGTCCACGTTTGTTTCCGTGGGCTGGCTGGTCACGGCAGGATCGTAAAGCAACACGCCGAAATGGTCACCCGAGGACGTCGGTCCCCATGTACAGCCCCTCGAGCTTGCTCGGGTTCACCTGAAAGCGCAGGTTGTGGATCTGGCCATCGATGATGTCGTAGGTGAACGCCGCCACCGGATTTCCATCGATGCGCGCCAGCGCACCGAGTTCTCCGTTGATATGCGCGGGCTCGAGCACGATGCCCGCGACCGACGGCTTGGCGAGTACGCCGAGGACCCAGCGGGCCACATGATCCGGTCCGTACAGCGGACGCCGGGCCGCGGTGACCACGCCGCCGCCATCGGACCACGAGGTGACATCGGGGGCGAGCAGTGTCATCAGGGCGTTGAGATCGCCGCCAGCGCAGGCTGCCATGAACTGTTCGGTGATGTGGGTGCGCTCGGCCTTATCGGTATCGAAGCGCGGGCGGCGGGACTGCACATGTGAACGGGCCCGATGTGCGATCTGCCGGACGGTCGCCTCGGGCTTGTCGAGGGTGTCGGCGATTTCGGCGTGGCTGTAGCCGAAGACCTCGCGCAGCAGGAAAACCGCGCGCTCCACCGGATTCAAGGTCTCCAGGACCACCAGCATCGCGGTGGAGACGGTGTCGGCCAACTCGGTCTCCTCGGCGATATTCGGTGAGGTCAGCAGTGGTTCGGGAAGCCAAGGGCCGACGTAGGTTTCGCGTTTGGCCTTGGCGGAGGTGAGCCGGTTCAACGACAGGTTGGTCACCGTGCGCACCAGATAGGACTTGGGATGCTGGACGGTCGACTGATCGGTTTCATTCCACTTCAGCCAGGTGTCCTGGAGGATGTCCTCGGCATCGGTGACCGTGCCCAGCATCCGGTAGGCGGTGGAAAACAGCAGCCGCCGGTGTTCGATGAATGGATCCCGTGCGGGTGTAGCGTCGACCATCTGGTCCATGCTCCTAGTGCAACTCCGGGTCTGCCAATCCAACTTTCCGGACGAATGCGGAAACCGCCCGCCTGGCTGGCGAACGGCCTATCCGACTCATACGGTCCGACGGGTGGCCTTGCCGCCCTTGGACAGCTGGACCGAGACCGTCATCTTCTTGCTGAGCTCGAAGCTCGGCAGCGGACTGCTGCTCACGCTCTCCTTGTACAGCACGGCGGCGCGTCCGGTCAGGTAGAACCGACCAGGGGTGTCGTCGGCCTTGGTGAACTGGATGACCGCATCCTTGCGCCCAAGGCTGACGGGCTGGTGGAAGTAGCCGAATCGGAACGGCTCGACCTTCTTGCCCTGCAGCTGTCGCGCAATGCTGTCGGCGGCGTATGCGGCGGTCGGCATACCGGATTGGCAGGTGCCGTGGATCTGGCCCCAGGCCTGGCGCACTGCGGCGGCGTCGCCGATGGCGTGGATGTTCGGATGCGAAACCGACCGCAGGGTCGGATCTACCACAATGAGCCCGCGCGCATCGGTTTCGATGCCGGCCTGTGCGGCCAGTGGCGAGACACGGACGCCGGTAGTCCACAGGGTCAGATCGGCCGAAACCAGTTCACCGCCGGAGAGTTCGACCGCATCTGGCAGCACCTTGGTGACCGCCCGGCCAACCTCGCGGACGATGCCGAGTCGATCGAGCGTCTTGTTCAGGTAAGCGCGAGCCTTATCACCCATCATCGCGCCCGGTTCGGTGCTGCTGATGAGTGTGACGCGCAGGCCCGGGTAGCTCTCGGCGATTTCGGTTGCCGCCTCGATACCCGTCAGACCACCGCCACAGACCGCGACGGTGCCACCATTCGCCGCGACCACCGCGAGATGTTCGGAGAAACGGTGCGCGGTGCGCGGATCATTCAGGGTCCAGGCGTGATCGGCGGCGCCGGGCACGATGCTGGTGTCGGTGCTGCTGCCGAGTGCGTAGATCAGCTCGTCGTAGCGAAGTGTGCCGGTCCCGTCGACGTAGACCCGCTGAGCCTCGGGATCGATGGAAGTCGCCCAGCCTTGGACGAATTCGACGCCCGTACCGGCCAGGATCTCCGGGATCTGATGATCGGCCAACTCCTGCCCCGTGGCGATCTGGTGCATGCGCAACCGCTCGGTGAAGCGGGCGGACGGGTTGACAAGGGTGATCTCGACATCGAGCTTGCGGGTCCGCCGGGCCAGTCGGATGGCGGCCAGCATGCCGGTATAGCCCGCGCCGATTACGACGATCCGATGCGTGGTGTTCATGGCTTCTCCCGTGGTCAGTGTCAGGTTTGTCGATTGGTGACGACCATCGGACAAAGCACCGCCACCGGATGTGACAGCCACATGGTGTGACGTGGGACACATATCGGATCAGGGGTGAAATGGGGACGCTCCCGGATGTGGTCAGGGGTCGGTGATCCATACCGTCAGCGGCATGTCTTCGGTTTCCCGGCCGCGTCGGTTGCGGCGGTTGCTCTTGATCGTCATAGCGATCACGACGGTTTTGCTGTTATCGGTTGGCGGGTGCGTCACGTGGGTGTACAGCAGTGCGTCCGTATCCACTGTCGGCAGTACCGAATTCGACAGTGAGCTCGCAATTCCGCCGCTGGCGCAGTCCCGCGTGCGAGCGGATGGCACGCGCGTCTTCGCGCTCGAAATGCGTTCGGGGCAAAGGGAATTCCGGTCCAGCCAGGCGACCGAGACGTGGGGGTTCAACGGAGACTATCTCGGACCGACGCTGCGGGCGCGGCGCGGCGAGAAGGTGGAAGTCGAAGTCCGGAACAATCTTTCGGAGCAGTCGACGGTGCATTGGCACGGGATGCACCTACCCGCGGCGATGGACGGCGGACCACACCAGATGGTGCAGGCCGGTAGCACGTGGGTACCGCACTGGACCGTGGACCAGCCCGCCGCCACGCTCTGGTACCACCCACATCCGCACGGTGCGACAGAACAGCACGTCCGGCGCGGGCTCGCGGGGCTGTTCCTACTCGATGACGACGTGTCCGAAGGACTATCGCTGCCGAAGAACTATGGCGTCGATGATCTGCCCGTCATCGTCCAGGACGTCCGATTCCGTGGCGATCAGCTCGATTCGTCGCACGGCATGTTCCGCGACGTCGGATTCCTCGGCGACCGGACCATGGTGAACGGAACCCTGACGCCGCATCGGAATGTCGGCGATGAGCTCGTGCGATTGCGGCTGCTCAACGCTTCGACGGCGCGGATCTACACCTTCGGCTTCGCCGACGACCGCCGCTTCTCGCTGGTCGGCACCGATGGCGGACTGCTGGAACATCCGGTCGCGCTCGATCGGGTGCGGCTATCGCCGGGCGAACGTGCCGAGATCGTGGTTCGCGTGCGGCCCGGCGAACGCACCGTGCTGCGCAGCACGAAACTCGATGCGGGACTGAACTTCTGGACACAGCGATTCTCCGGCGGTGACGACAGCTTCGACATCCTCGAGCTGCGCGCGGCATCGACATTGCGGCCATCGCCGGAATTGCCTGCGACACTGGCACATCCGTCCACACCGGACGGCACGGATTCCGTGCGCGAGCGAAACTTCGAACTGAATCTGAGTGGTATCAACGGCGCCCCGATGGCGATGGATCGGATCGATCTGACGGTCACCCGAGGCACCGCCGAAACCTGGGTCGTGCACAACAACGACGGCATGCCGCACAACTTCCACATTCACGATGTGCAGTTCCGCGTCCTCGAACTGAACGGCGGACCGCCGCCGGACGCGCTGACCGGACCGAAGGACACCATCTTCCTGCCGCCGAATGCCACCGCGAAGCTCGCCATGCGGTTCGACGGACCCGCCGATGCGAACTCACCGTACATGTATCACTGTCACCTGCTCTGGCATGAGGACCAGGGCATGATGGGCCAGTTTGTCGTGGTCGAGCCAGGTGAGTCGGCGGGAACACCGACACATCACCACTGACGGGGTCTTGTCCGGCGGACCGAAGCGCGCTAAATTCATCACACAGTGAATTCAACACTCGATGAATTGAGGCGTCCCATGACGGAACTGCACTCATCCCACGCCGTCGAGGTTCGCAACCTCACCGTGCGCCGAGGCGGCCGCGAAGTCCTACACAACATCTCGCTGACCATCCCGCGCGGTTCCATCACCGGACTGCTCGGACCGTCGGGATGCGGCAAGACCACCCTCATGCGCAGCATCGTCGGCACCCAGATCGTGGCGTCCGGCGAGATCTTCGCGCTCGGATTACCCGCGGGCTCGGCGGAATTGCGACACCGGATCGGCTATGTGACCCAAGCGCCGAGCATTTATTCCGATATCAGCGTGCGCGAGAACGTCGCCTACTACGCCGCGCTCTACGGACGTGACCGCGACGACACCGACGAGGCCATCGGCGCGGTCGGCCTGTTGGACCACGCCCATCAGCGCGGCGATGAACTGTCCGGCGGCCAGAAGACTCGCGCCTCGCTGGCCTGCGCGTTGGTGGCGCAGCCGGAGGTGCTGATCCTGGACGAACCGACGGTCGGCCTGGATCCGGTACTGCGTGTCGACCTGTGGAAGCAGTTCCACGAATTGGCCGCGAACGGAACGACGCTGCTGGTCTCCAGCCATGTGATGGACGAGGCCGAGCACTGCGACAAACTGCTGCTCATGCGCGAGGGCGATCTGCTCGCCGAACTCAGCCCGGACGAACTGCGCACCGAGACCGGTGAGCAGAACCTCGAACAAGCCTTCCTCACTTTGATCACGATGGGACGTGCGGCATGACCACCACCCTCGCACCGCGCCGCCGGACGCCGACGCTGCGTCCCTATGGCGCGACAACCGGACGCATCCTGCGTCAGCTGCGCAACGACCACCGCACTGTCGCGATGATTCTCGTGGTCCCCGCGGTCCTGATGGCACTGCTCTACTTCATCTACAAGGACACCCCGACCAATCCGTTCAATCCGGTGCCGATCTTCGATCGCGTCGGCATCAGCATGCTCGGCATCCTGCCGTTCATCGTGATGTTCCTGATCACCGCCATCGCCATGCAGCGCGAACGCACCTCGGGCACCTTGGAGCGGCTACTGACCACACCGCTGTCCAAGCTGGATCTGCTCGCCGGATACGGCACCGCCTTCTCGGTCGCCGCGGCGGCGCAGGCGGCGGTGGCCTGTGTGATTTCCTTCTGGCTGCTCGGCCTGAATTCGGCGGGCAGTCCGGCTTGGGTGGTGGTTATCGCCATGATCGACGCGGTCTGCGGCGTCGCGCTCGGGCTATTGGCAAGTGCCTTCGCGCGCACCGAATTCCAGGCCGTACAGTTCATGCCCGTGGTAGTCGCCCCGCAGATCTTCCTGTGCGGCTTACTTGTTCCGCGTGGGCAGTTGCCGGGCTGGTTGGAGGCGATCAGCAATGTGCTGCCGTTGAGCTACGCGGTCGATGCGCTGCAACAGGTTTCGACACATTCGGATGTCACCGGTCAGATGCTGCGCGATCTGGCGGTCGTCGCCGGATTCGCGGTTGTCGCGCTGTGCCTCGGCGCGGCCACGCTACGACGGCGAACCGCGTGACGGCCGAGCAGACACCACCGGATCCGGTCACCAACGGCGACCGAGGCACTCGCTCCGGTCGTCGGCCGGGTCGCTCCGGCGCCCGCGAGGAGATCCTCGCGGCCGCCCGCGCCCGCTTCGCCGAAATCGGTTTCGACAAGACCTCGATTCGCGCCGTCGCCGCCGACGCCGGGGTCGATCCCGCGCTGGTCCACCACTATTTCGGGACCAAACAGCAGTTGTTCACCGCAGTGGTCGAGCTGCCGATCGATCCGGAGGCCACCCTGCGCCGGATCGAAGCCGCGCCGCTGGATCGACTCGGCGAAACCATTCTCGGCTCGGTGCTCGCGGTATGGGACTCCCCCGCCGGTCCGGGGATCGTCGCGGCGGTGCGCAGCATTCTCGCGGGCGGCGATACCGCGCTGGCCAGGACATTTGTCCTGGATGTCGTCCTGGAACGGGTACGAATGCGGATCGCGACGCCCGAGGACGACGGCCGCACCCGCGTCGCCCTGCTGGGTACACAGATGATCGGCGTACTGGTCGCGCGCAAGATCCTGGAGATCGAGCCGCTGGCCTCGATGCCGGGCCCGGAACTGGTCGCGGCCGTCGCACCCACGCTGCAGCGCTACCTCACCGGTGTGATCGATACTCCCGCACCGTAATTCGCGGTGGCGCACGCTATCGTGCGCCACCCGGCCGATAACAGCTCAGGCGTCCGCGTGCTGGCTGGTGAACGCGGCGTGCTCGGCGTCGGTGACATCGCGGGCCTCATCGATCAGCAGCACCGGAATGCCGTTCTCGATCGGGTAGGCGCGGCGCAGACGCGGGTTGTACAGGGCGGTAGCGCCCTTGTCGTCGCGGACCAACAGCAGCGGACCCTTGTCCTGCGGGCAGGCGAGCAGACTCAACAGTGTGGCGTCCAAGGCGGTTTCCTCCGGCATGACCGATAACTTACCCGGCGCTCAGGATCGCTCCGTACCGGAACCCGCGGACGGCGATTCGGGCACGGGTGCCCGGTGGAACGAGATGTAACGATGCCCGAAGAAGCTGGCGACGGCGACCAGACCCATCACCACCACCGCGGACGGTCTACTCGGCAGATGCAGCACCGAGACGGCCAACGACAGCAGTGCGATATTCATCAGCAGCCCCCCGGAATTGACCGCCACGAAGCGAACGAAATCGCGCAGCATATGTCCGCGCACGCGGAAGACCAGCGTGCGATGCAGCACGAACGCGATGACGATGCTGACGGCATAGGCGGCGACAACCGCGACCGCAGGCGGCACATTACTACCGAACACCGATAGCCACAGCACGGTCAGCCCCATACCGAGCGCGGTATTGAACGCACCGACCATCGCGAAGGCGATCTCCTGCCGACGCACCAACCGCAGCAGCAGACCCGGATCCTCGGCACCGGTCGCACCCGCATGATCCGCCGCGAATTCGGCCTGCTGGTCAGCTGTCAACGAGAGGCTCCCGCCAGATCGGGTTCCGGGACCGTCGCGGCCACCGGCGGTTCGGTCTCGTCCACGGCCACGTCACGCTCGCGACCGCGCACGAACAGCCATTGCAATGCGCCGATTCCGAACAGCCCGAGCAAGATCGCTACGCCGCCGATCTTCCACCCTGGCGGCCGCCAGGTCAGCACCAGATCGCCGTTCTTGGTGCCAGCCGGAATGTCGACGGCAACAAAGGTTTTCGCGACCACCTCGAATGGGATCGCCCGGCCGTTCAGCTGCACCTGATAGCCCGGCCAGCCCAGCCGCGCGAAGACCACGCGGCCACCATTGTCCGAATTCACGCGGACTCGGCTGGTCAGCTCCGATTCCGACACCGATGTCGCGGTACCGCCGGAGACCGCCGAGACCCTGCCGTTCTGCGCGGACAGCAACCCACCCACCCGCTCGAGCACCGCGATGTACTGCTCGTGGCCCGGGTAGTCGACCCACTGCCAGCCGGGCGGTGCGGGTTGATTGCCCGCGTCCGGGTACAGCGCCTTCTGCAGCACTACCCGATCCACCTTCATCAGGTCGACGATCGTCCTACCGGTAGTGGGCTCCGTCGCGAAGGCCCGCCGGAAGGCATCGGGACAGACGCTGGTGTCCCAGCGCATGCACAGCATTTCACCGAACCAGAAGTGCCCGTTGGGCGTATATCCGCTGACGTAGGTCTTCTCCAGATCCTTGGCGTAATTACCGAAGACCAGCGACCCGTACGCGCCCCGCACCGAACGATCCTCCGGCCGGATCAGTCCGCGATCGGCCAATTGCAAGGTGGTGCCCGGAAATTCAGGGAAGGCAGCGCGCATCTCGGACCGCTGCTCGGGCAGGTTCCAGCTCATCGGCGTCGGCTGTGCCGCGTACACCTGCAGGAAGGCGATCGGGAACACCGAAATGATTGCCAACGCGCAGGCCGCGGCCATGCTTTTCTTCATCCCGAGCCATACGACAGCCGCGCCCAGCACAGCGATGCCGAGCGCCGCCACCACATGCCAGACGACCTCGCGCGGCGCCGCCGAGAACGACCGCACCCACAGCAGCCCGATCAGCACACCCGCGGCGATACCGCGACCACGCCAATTGTCGAAGGTGGCGAAGCGGCCGAGCAGCACGCACACCAGCACCAACAGTCCAAGGGCCAGCATCGGCAACACCCGCGCGGGCCAGCGCAGCGGCCCGATGGTGCCCGGCCCCGCCGTCCACATCAGCGCCATCAGCGCGACCAGCGCGATCGCGCTGAACTCCCGCCAGGACGCACGCGCCCTGCGCCAGTCGATGAAGGCCAGCGCCGGAATCAGGAACCAGGCGATGTAGACCACCGGCATCGGCTGCACATAACCCCACCAGGAGTTGTACGCGGGCAACGAGCTGGGCAGGCTGGCATTGAGCGATTCCGACCATGGCACGGTCAGGAACTGGTCGTTATTGATCTGGGCCGTACCGCGCCAGGTCACCTTGGCCGACAGCATGCTCGGCAGGTAGGTGGCCAACCCTGCCACCGCAGCACACCCCGCGACCGCGAGCAGTCGCAGCGACGGCTGCCATTTGCGTTGGTAGACGACCTCACCCACGGCCACCGCGCCGATCATCAGGCCGGCCTCGACCGCGGGGAAAATGTATTGGACCGAGATGGCCAGGTACAGGAAAACGAAGGTGGGGATCGGCCCGCCACGCCCCCGCGCGTAGCGCACGCCTGATGCCCACGCGTGCACCAGCCACGCGGTACCTGTGAATGCGGTGTACCAACTGGCCTCGTCGAAGAACAGCAGCCAACCGGTGAACGGAATCGACACGCCCGCAACAGAGGCCCATGGCAGCCTCGCCCCGTACGCCAGGCAGACGCGGTACACACCGGTACCGAGGATGACCGCGAAAATCAGCTTGACCACGGTGGTGTAGAGCGCGATGTTGTCGACCGAGGGCGCGATCAGATCGATCAACAGCTGCGGCGGATTCAGCAAGCCCGCCTCCTCGATGGCGTAGTTACCCGCCATCCAGTGCTCGGGGACCAGCACCGGGAACTTTCCATTGCGCAGGGACCGGCCGAGCATCACCCACAGCGGGCCGTACTGCGACTCGCTGTCATCGGTGTAGAAGTGCCTGGCATTGGCCAGCAGGACGGCACCGTATCCGGCGATCACACCGAGCGCGGTTATGAATCCCCACTTGTACACGTCCCGCCGGGCGGGGGCGCTACTTTCCACCACGAGTTCCAGACCCTACAGGGCGCACTCGTGGAGGGACACCTCCGATCGGGCCTGGGTGGATCGACCGCTACGAGACCACGTCCGCCAGTTCACGATCCGACTCGCCGGGGCTCGGATCCGCCGCCGGCGGCTCCGCGTCCCGCCGCCGCGATCGCACCCACAGCCACTGCAGCATCCCGATGGCGGCAATGCCGACCGCCGTGGTGCCGATGCCGATCTTCCAGCCCGGCGGCCGCCAGGTCAGCACGAGTTCAGCGTTCTGCGTGCCAGCGGGTACATCGACGGCGACAAAGGACTTCGCCACGGTTGTGATCGGGATCTGCTTACCGTCCAATGTCACCCGATAACCCGGCCAGCCGAGGCGCGCGAATACCACCTTGCCGCCACCGGCCGAGGACACGCGCACCCGGCTGGTGGTATCGGTCTCCGAAATCGATGCCGCTGTCACATTTTTCGCATCCGCGACTCGGCCGTTCACCGCCGAGATCGGACCGTCGACGCGTTCCAGTACCGAGATGTAGCGCTCATGGCCGGGATAGTCGACCCACTTCCAACCCTCCGGTGCCGCCTGGCCGCGCGCGTCGGGGAACAGGGCGCGCTGCAAAACCACCCGGTCCAGCTTCATCAGATCGACAAGGGGACGCCCGGTGGTCGGCTCAGGGGCGAACATCCGACGATAGGCATCAGGGCAGACGCTGCTGTCCCAGCGCATGCACAGCAGTTCGCCGAAATAGAAGTGGCCGGTCGGGGTGTACCCATTGACATAGGTCAGCTCGAGCGATTTGGCGTAGTTGCCGAAGACCAAGGAACCGTAGGCGCCGTCGAGGCTCATATCACCGCGCTGCAGTAGCCCACGCTCGCCGAGTTGGATCGTGGTACCGGGAAAGTCCGGGAACGCGGCCTTCGCTTCGGACCTGTTGGTCGGCAGATGCCATGTCATCGGTGTCGGCTGAGCGGCATTGACCTGATAGAACGCGATCGGGAACATCGCGACGATGGTCAGCACGCCCGCGGTGGCCAGACTCCGATTACGTCCGAGCCAGACCACCCCGGCGGCGAGCACGCCGATCGCGGCGGCCGCAAGCACATGCCGGATCACATTGTGTGGATCCGCGGAGAACGACCGCACCCACAGCAGACCGATCAGCACAGCGGCGGCGATGCCGCGACTCTTCAGATCGCGGAGGGTGGCGTAGCGCCCGAGCAACACACAGACCAGCACGAGCAGGCCGAGTGCGAGCATGGGCAGCACCCGCACGGGCCAGCGCAGCGGACCGATCGACCCCGGCCCAGCACTCCACATCAGCATGATGATCGCGAACAGAGCGACCCCGCTGAGCTCGCGCCAGGATTCGCGGGCGCGCCGCCAGTCGATGAAGGCCAAAGCCGGAATCAGGAACCAGGCGATATAGGTGACCGGCATCGGCTGGATATAACCCCACCAGGAGGTGAACGCGGGCAACGTGCTCGGCAGACTGGCATTCAGCGATTCCGACCACGGCACCGTCAGGAACTGGTCGTTATTGATCTCCATGGTGCCGCGCCAGGTCACCTTCGCCGACAGCATGCTCGGCAGAAAGGTCAGCAATCCGGCCAGACCGGCACCCGTCGCCGCGACGGTCAACCGCGCCACCGGCTGCCATTTGCGCTGGTAGACGAGCTCGCCCACTGCGACGGCGAGCAGCATCAGCGCCGCCTCCACGGCCGGGAAGATGTACTGCGTGGAGATGGCCAGGTAGAGGTAGATGAAGACCGGAATCGGCCCGCCCCGACCGCGGGTGTATCGCACCGACGACGCCCAGGCATGGACCAGCCACGCGGTACCGGTGAGCGCGGTCATCCAACTGGCTTCGTCGAAGAACAGGAAGAAACCCGACAGCGGGAACGCGACACCCGCGACCGCCGACCACACCGGCCTCGCGCCGTACACCAGGCAGATCCGGTAGACACCGAGCGCCGCGATAATCGCGAAGATCAGCTTGACGACGGTCGCGTACACCGCCATGTTGTCCACCGACGGCGCGATCAGATCGATCAGCAGCTGCGGCGGGTTGAACAGGCCGGCATCATCCATCGTGTTGTTGCCCGACATCCAGCGCTCGGGCACCAGCACCGGGAAGGTGCCCGCACGTAGCGCATGTCCTAATCCCACCCAGAGTCCGGTGTACTGGGATTCGGTGTCGTCGGTGTAGAAGTGCCTGGCATTGGCCAGCAGGACCGCCAGGTATCCCGCGATGACACCGAGTGTGCAGACGCCACCCCACCGGTACACTTCCCGACGCGAATCGGGGTCCCTGTCGCGGGCGTCGGGTCCTGCGTTTTTCGCCTCCGTCACTGCACCAACCGTCACGAGTTCCAAACCCTACAGCGCACAGCCGAGCTTGGCACCGAGCCGCCGCACCACCATGATGGTGCGATGAGCTGGTCCGGAATGCTGCATGCGTACCGTGTTAAAGTTCACGGCGGCTCGGGCTCCGCTGTCCAGCGGAGAGTACCGGCACGCACCGTCATCGAAAGTTGATTCAGCTGATGCCGATTCCCAGCGCCCATCCCAACCGCGCGCCCGCGGGGGCGACCAACGGACGCTCCGCTCGACCGGGAGCCGACCAGCCGCACGCGGTATCGGTCGTGGTCCCGATCTATCGGGGCGAAGAAACCATCGGTGGACTGGTCGAAGAACTGCACCGGCTGACCGGTCCCACCGACACCCCTGGCGGCGTCACGTTCACGGTCGGCGAGATTATTCTGGTACACGACCACGGGCCAGACCGCTCTGATGTGGTGCTGCAGGAACTCGAGCAGACCTATCCGGAGGTCCGCGTCGTCTGGCTCAGCCGCAACTTCGGACAGGATGCCGCGACCATCGCCGGTATGTCGGCCGCCCAGGGCGACTGGATCGTCACCATGGACGAGGACGGCCAGCACGATCCCGCCTTCATCGGCGCATTCCTGGACGCGGCCTTGACCGAGCGCGCCGATCTGGTCTATTCGAAGCCGACCAACACCCGCCCGCACGGATTCCTGCGCAACATCACCTCGCGCGGCGCGAAGGTGGTGCTCGCGACGATCTTCGCCTTCCCCGACTCCACCCGGTTCGAAAGCTACCGGCTCATCCGCGGCGATATCGGCCGCCAACTCGCCGAGGTCGCCTCCAATGGCGCCTATCTCGACGTCGCCCTGACCTGGGTTGTCGGCACCGTCGCGCAGGTGCCGGTGGCCTTGCGCGCCGAGGGCCGCGAGGAATCCGGCTACAACTACCGCCGCCTGTTCTCGCTGTTCTGGAAGATGGTGCTGTGCAGCGGCACCCGGGGCCTGCGGCTGGTCAGCCTGCTCGGGGTCACCCTCGCGCTGGCCGGTGGCGTGATGGCCGCATTCGTCGTATACGAGGCGCTCACCGCCGACAATTGGGCGCCCGAGGGCTGGGCCTCGATGATCGTGGTGCTGCTGCTATGTTCGGGAACAATCTTGTTCTCGCTGGGACTCATCGCCGAATACCTCGGCGTGGCTTTGCATATCCTCGTCGGCAAGCCGCTGTATCTGACCGTCGGTTCGCCGACGCCGCGCCCGGCGGGTAACCGAGAAATGACCACGACCACCGCCAGCAGGGGGAACGACCGGGTTGAGCACTGACCGCGTCATCTTCAGCCGCCCGTTCCGGGCCCGCCGGGAACTGGCCAATCTGGAGGCCGTTCTCGCCTCCGACCACAGTCACGGCGACGGGCCGTTCACCGCCTCGGCCACGGCGAAGCTGAAGACCATCACCGAGGCGCCGCATGCGCTGCTGACCACCTCGTGCACCTCCGCACTGGAGATGGCGGGTCTGCTGCTCGAGCTCGGCCCCGACGATGAGGTGATCGTGCCGAGTTTCGCGTTCACCTCGACCGCGACGGCGATGGCACTGCGCGGCGCCACCTGCGTCTTCGCCGATATCGACCCGGAAACGGGCAATTTGGATCCCGAATCGGTCGCTGCGGTGATCACCGAGCGAACCAAGGCCGTTGTCGTCATCCACTACGGCGGAGTGGCCGCCGATATGGCCGGGCTGCTCGCACTCGGCGACGCGCACGGCATCGCCATCGTGGAGGACAACGCGCACGGCCTCGGCGGCCGGTGGCGCGATCGCCCACTCGGCACCCTCGGCACCCTCGGGACACTCAGCTTCCACGACACCAAGAACGTGCACTGCGGCGAGGGCGGCGCGCTGCTGCTCACCGACGAGATCCTGATGTCGCGCGCCGAGATCATCCGCGAGAAGGGCACCGACCGGGCCCGTTTCCTGCGCGGTGCGGTGGACAAGTACTCCTGGCAGGATATCGGCTCCAGCTATCTGCCCAGCGAGCTCAACGCGGCGGTGCTGGACGCGCAGCTGGACGAATTCGAGACGATACAGACCGGGCGGCACCGGGTTTGGGACGCATACGCCGCCGCGCTGCCGGACTGGGCCGGCCGCAACGATGTCCGTCTCATGGCGGTGCCCGAGGACCGGACACATACCGCGCATCTGTACTACTTGCGCACGCCGACCGAGCGGCAGCGCGACGATCTGATCACGCATCTGGCCGCACGCGGTATTTCGGCGCCATTCCATTATGTTCCGCTGGATTCCAGCCCGGCCGGACTCAAACTGGGCCGTACCCCGCAGCCCTGCGTGCGCAGCGCCGAATTCTCGGGAACCGTTGTGCGCCTGCCACTGTGGCCCGACCTCACGGACGAGCAGATCGCCAGGGTCATCGACGCTGTCACCGCGTACACGGTCTAGGCGAGCGCCGGTCCCGCCTCACGCAGTGAGCACGAACAGTTTCTCCCTGCCACCGGCGATCAGCGACCGCTGTACCACGCGCGGTTCATAACCGCGGAAGAACGCGTCCAGGCTCGCCTCGCCGAACCGACTCGCCTGTGCGCCGTCGCCCGCATCGGTGAACCGCTGTCCGATCGCGGCGAGCACCCGGTTGTCGCTGGTGGCCAGGTTGCGAATCGGCTCCGCGATGATCACCTGTTTTCTGGCCGCCGCCAGCATCCGATCGATGACCGGAGCAGGCTCGGGCAGAAAGTGGTACAGGCTCGCCTGCATGATGACGTAGTCGGCCTCGGGCAATGGAATATCGGAACGCAAGTTCCACACCGCACCGTCTCCGCCCGCCCGGGCCAGCCTGGCGATGAATCGACCGTTGAGGTCGAGTCCGGTGTAGTCGATGGACCGGTTGCGCAGGTAGCGGGTGTACAGCGTCGCGGGCCCACAGCACAGGTCGAGCACACTGGCACCATCGGGCACGAGTTCGGCGATCGCGCGATACCGAGCGGAGTAGTGCCGCCCATACAGCCCACGCATCAACAGCTCGTAGATGGTTCGGTTGCGGTAGATAAGGCTTGGTCTCACAGCACCCCTGAACAGTTGTCGACCTGGCAACTATGCCACCCGGATGCGCCGGGCAGCCCGTTCGAGGCACCGCCCTCTCGGTAATGAATCAACCGACTCACCAACACGATCCGGCCGCGCCAAGCGTACCCACCCTACGGTTGCCCCCGATGCCGGGCTGCTTCCTCGCGGATCTCGCGGAGTCTGGTCGCCGCATCCTTCGTCGGGCGGGTCGGGAGCGTGGGTGCTGTGGTGGTCGGCAGCTGTGGGGCCTGGGCTTTGGTGTCGGTGACTTTGCCTCGACTGCCGACATACAGCCGATACACGCCGTAACCGGCCAGCAGCAGGATCGCCAGCGGCACCAGGGACAGCACCAGACTCTTCACGAACCCGATCACCATCAGCGCGCCGAGCAGCGCCAATATGCCGACGCCGAGTTTGACCTTCCACGACATCTCGAAACCTCCGTTGTCGCCGCGGACCTGGCATCCACGCTACCCCGCCGTTCCGGCCGAAACCGGAACGACGGGGCGGGGGTTCATTCGCCGAAGATGGTTCCGGCCTCGTCCTCGGTGAAGATTTCATAGGCGTCGGATTCCCTGTTGTACCACCAGGTATCGGGTCCCGGCTTGGGCCGGCCCGCCGCCTGCACGGCCCGCGTCGACGGGCGGTAGGAGGAGCTGCGCGGGATCTCGTCGACGATGTAGACAATGTCGGGGCGCTGGTTCGGATCGAGTGCGCGGACTGCCTCGGTCACATCCTTGGGTTCCAGCCGGAAGCCCTTACGGACGCTGACCGCCGCCACCGCGAGCGCATCTTCGCCGACGGGCAGTCCGTAGGCGACCTCCATATCGACCGCGGTGATGTCGTTGAGCACGTCGACGATGGGCTGGGTGAAGACCGGGCCGCGCTCGGTGTGGATCACCGTGTCCGTGCGATCGACCAGCCAGTAGTCGCCGTCGCTGTCGCGGCGGAAGAGATTTTCCGTCGGCATCCACGCATCCCCCGCCGTGAATACCCCGCGCAGCCCACCGTCGGACAGGTCGATGCCCTCGGTCGCCTTGCCGAGCAACAGACCGACCTCGTTATCCGCGCATCGGCGCGCGAAACCGGACCCCTCGGTCCGAATCTGCTCGGTGACCGGGTCGTAGGCGACCAACTCCACCTTGGCGGTGCCCGGCACGGGGCGGCCCTTGCAGCCCGCCTTCACACCGGTCACATTCGCCAGCACCACATCGCCTTCGATGGAGGCGTAGAACTCGAGCACCCGGGCGGGCGCGAACTGTTCGGTGGTGCGTCGCCACAGGCCCGCGGGCATGCCCGAGCCGATGAACAGGCGGATGGGGTGCTGGTGTCCGGTCGGGAAGACTTCGGCATCGAGGATGTCGCGCAGCATGGTCCAGGTGTAGGTGACCACCGTGACGCCGTAGCGGTGCACCTCCTCGCTGAACTGGGTCGGATCCAGCGACCTGGCCAGTGCGATCCGGCTGCCGCCCGCGATCGCACCGCCGAGGCTCACCAGCAGACCGGACGAATGATGCAGTGGCGCAAGGCAGTAGACGGTGTCTTTGCGATCCAGATCGGCCGAGGTCGCGGTGCCGAAGGCGGACAGCGCCCAGCGGTGGTTGGTGATGTATTTGGTCTCCAGGCGATCGCCGGTGCCGGTGACGAGCACGAAGGCCAATTCGCGTGCCAGACCCGGATCCGGGCGGTACCACGCGGGCAGTTGCACCTGTGTGGGATCGATCTGCTCCAGGTCGATCACATCATCGCTCAACGGAATATCGAGAGTGCGCGCAGCACCGCCGCCGAGCACCATGACCCGGGTGCCGGTAGCCGCAGCCGTTTTCAGGTTCTCCGGATCCGAGACCAATGCCTTGATACCGGTGAGTTCGATGGCCCGAGCCAATTCACTACCGGGGGCGAGCAGCACCGACACCGCGCCGATACGGGACAGCGCGGCGACGGTGGCCAATGCGCTGGGCCGCGTCTCCATCACCACACCGACGCGCATGGCCGGTCGGACGCCGACGGAGATGAGTCCGCGCACGACATTATCGATGCGCGCGTTCACGGCGGCATTGGTGTGCACACGATCATCGAAGAGGAACAGGTCGCGCAGCGGTGCCCGCCGTGCCTGTTCGGCGACGAGGCGGCCCAGGGAGATACGGGTATGCGGCTGGATCATGCCGAGCCGGGTCAGCCGCGGCAGTGCGCGTGCGGCCTCACCGGCGAGTTCGATCGAACCGCGCACGGTATTGCTGGCAATGCCCTCCAGCGCCTTGCCGACACCGGCGCCCGCCTCGGCCAAGGTAGCCGCGGTGTGCACTACCCGGGTGGCCGCCGAATTCGGTCGGTTCGTCACGACATGTTCGGTCATCGGTGCGATCTCCGGCGGCAGCGGCTGATCGCCGTCCATCCAATCGATCCACTGGCGCACCAGCGGCCAAGTGTTCCTGGTCGCCGTGCTGCCCGCGACGAGACCGAAATGTCCTGCTACCAAACTGGCTTCGTACACCTCGGCATTGGGAGCGGCACGCACGATGCCGCGCACCGCGGCGGGTTGGCCGATATCATCGACCTCGCCGACGAAGGCCAGGATCGGACACTTCAGCTCGGCCAGCGAAATCGGCTGGCCCCGGATCACGAAGCCGCCGAGCATCAATCGGTTGTGCACCACGAACTGCTTGAGCAGATCCGCCGCCGCCGGACCGGCGTAACCGACCCATCCTTCGCTATTGAGGAAGCGCCGCTGACGTTCCTTGGGCAGCAACGCTTCCCGGTCGTGCAACTGGCGCAGAAAATCGATGCGCGATTTGGCGGTCTTCACCGGATCGAGCATCTGGAAACCGAGTCGGACCATCGAATCGGTGATCGGCAGCCGGGTCACCACATGGTCGGCCAGGAACTCGGCGACATCGGAGACCATGCCGTATGGCAGTCCGAACGGCATGCCCGCGACAACATCCACCGGGCTGCCGAATGTCACGACGCTCTCCACGCCCTTACCGAACCGGTAGGCGGCGGTCTGATAGGCGAACATACCGCCCTGCGAGTAGCCCATCAGGTGCACATTGCTGCCGGTCGCTTCGCAGACGGTATCGATGGCGCTGTTGACCGCGAGGACGTGATCGGCCAGATCCCGTTCCCAGCCACCCTCCTCACTGGCGGGCGAACCGAAATCGACAACCCAGCAGTCGATTCCGCCGCGGTGCAGAATGCCGACCGCGCCGTCATCGGCGTTCACGTCCCAGATATCGGCGTTGACCATCAGCGGCGGTACCAAGACAGCGACCGGGCGGTGTCCATGGCGGCCTTCCCGGGGCCCTCCGTGGTCACGCACGCTGCCGCCTCCGGGCCCGTCGCTCAGGCCGCGGCTCGGCGTCGGATCGTCGGGGAAGTAATGGCGCAGCCGATACATCCTGCGGCGTTCGACGACCTCGAACGGCGAGGATTCGACATCGTGGGTCAACCCGCCGAAGCGGATGACCTCGAGGCCGTTCTGAGCCGTTGCCATCAACCGCTGCACCGACCCGACCACACTTTCCACATTCAACTTCACGATCGCTCCTGGCCCTACCCTGCAAAGTGACCCGCATCACACACCCCGATGTGCTCAGACGAGCTTCCCACACCGTGTATCCATTATGGGTCGGCTGTGACGGGTTCCATGCCAGGTTCCGGACCGACGATGCGGGATGTTCGCGGCGGCGGTGCGCAAAAGATACCGACCGTACAGCCTTGCCCGGTCCGCACGGTTTCATCCGGGTCGTTATCGGCAGTTATCCACATCGAGCCCATGTCGTAACCATCCGAAAAACATACCAGCATTCTCGTGGCTTCATCTTCGAGATTCGTGTGCGCACAGCATCTTTCGCGGTTTAGGATCGATGCCGTTCGGAACGCAATGTCGCGTAAGCCAATTCGCACGGGAGAGTCGGTTACCGTTCGCATGTCCTCGGTCGGTCATTTCTCCCGGCAACCATGCCGCCACACCCCCAACAGGCTGCGCCTGTCGAATTGTTCTGCACCACCTACGATTTCGAAAACGAGCGACCTCCAGTACAGCACAATCGACCGTCTCGGTGACCATCTCAGGTGAGGACCACGCATGACCATCGAAATGCCAGTCCAAACAGAAACCAACGGGCGCAAGAGCCTCAGCACCGGTGCCGCCCATCAGCTCGCGCACACCACCAAATCCGAGCCGCAGATGCAGGGCATCACCTCGCGCTGGCTCACTCGCGCGCTGCCGTGGACGCAGGTCAACGGTGGTATCTATCGTGTGAACCGACGGCTGACCCATACCGTCGGCAACGGTGAGGTCGAGTTCGTCATCGACGGCTCGCACGCCAGAGTGATCCCGATGGAACTCACCGAACTTCCGCAATTGCGAGACTTCGACGACGAAGAGGTGCTGCGGACCCTGGCTCAGCGTTTCGAGCAGCGCGACCTCGAACCCGGTACAGTGGTCGCCGAATTCGGCAATCCGATGAATCAGGTCATGCTGATCGTGCATGGCAAACTCAGCAAGATCGGCACCGGCGAATTCGGCGAGCAAACCAAGCTCGGCATGCTGGGCGGCGGCGATTTCTTCGGCGATGAAACCCTTATCGATGGGTCCGGAATTTGGCCGGTGACCGTCAAAACCGTCACCCAGACCACCATGCTGGTGCTGTCCCGACACACGCTCGAGGAAGTACTCGAGAATACCCCGGCGCTGCGTGAGCAATTGTCCCGTTTCGCCGACGCTCCGGCACGCCCGCAAAATACCAAGGGCGAGGCGAATATCGAGATCTCCTCGGGCCACTTCGGTGAGCCGTTGCTGACCGGCACCTTCGTCGACCTCGACGCCGCCCCCCGGGAATACGAACTGAGCCTGGCCCAGAGTGTGCTGCGGGTGCACACCCGCGTCGCCGACCTGTTCAACGATCCGATGAACCAGGTCGAACAGCAACTCCGGCTCACCATCGAGGCGCTCTACGAGCGGCGCGAGAACGATCTGGTCAACAATCCCGATTTCGGATTGCTGCACAATTGCGATCTGAAGCAGCGCATCTACAGCGAGTCCGGCGCACCGACGCCGGACGATATGGATGAGCTGCTGAGCATGCGACGCAGCACGAAACTGTTTCTGGCACATCCGAAGGCGATCGCCGCCTTCGGTCGTGAATGTAGTAAGCGCGGCCTGTATCCGGATCCGGTCGAGGTGGACGGGCACCGCGTGTTCGCCTGGCGCGGCGTCCCGATCTACCCGTGCAGCAAGATCCCGGTCAGCGAAACCCAGACCACCTCGATTCTGGCCATGCGCACCGGCGAGAAGGATCAGGGCGTCATCGGCCTGCACCAGACCGGAATCCCGGACGAGTACGAGCCGAGCCTGAACGTCCGCTTCAAGGGCATCGACGACCAGTCGATCATCTCCTACCTGGTCAGCTGCTACTACTCGGCGGCCGTGCTGGTGCCGGACGCGCTGGGCGTACTCGACAACGTCCAGGTCGCCCGGCAGGCCGACTGACCGGGGTGATGACCGATGTCGGTGCTCTCGCGCGCCGCGGCACCACCGGTCACCCACGAGGTGGCCGCCGCTGTCGCGGCACTGCTATCCAACCTCGACACCACCGCTCCACCGACGCTCCGGCTGGAGGTTTCGGAACCGGAAACCTCGGCTCCACCTGAAAACACCGATATACCGGAAAGTACGGAATTACCCGAATGCACTGCAATACCCGAATCATCCGAAACCCAGGTGGTGTCAGCTGATTCGCCAGAACGGGATCGACCTACCCAACCTGAGACGCTGGTTCCGCGCCGCCTGCTCGGACCCAGCGGCCTGGGCGCGGCTGCACTCCTACTTCCGACGCCCACCACCACCCAAGCGGGATTACCTACTACTGAGGTACCCGACCCCGCACGCACACCTACTATCCGGGCGGCTGGTCTCCAGCCGCCACCGGTGGCGTTGAACGCCACATCGATGGCTGTCGGCGCGGCGCAGGGGGCCGCGCCGGCAGCAATCGAATCGGAATCCCCGCCGAGTCGAATCCCATTCGGCCCCACTGGATTAGGTACCGCCTCGGCCTACCTGCACGGCACCACGGCACCGATTCCACCGCTGTACTGTCCACCGAGTACGCCGATCCGCGGGTGCGCCGGGTCGTCACCACGGCCGCACTCGCCAGTCAGATGGTGAACGACCTGTATTCGATGGCGGGCGAAGACCTTTCGGACGGTAGGGAATTCAATCTGCCGACCGTCTTGGCCGCCGAGGAGCGCTGCTCCCGACGCGAGGCGGTCCTGCGCACCGCCATCGTGCACGACGAGCTGGTGCACCGATTCGAACAGGAGGCCGGTCCAGTGGCCGCCACCGGACCGGCCGAACTGCGGCGATTCCTCGGCGGGCTCTGGGCATGGATGGGCGGCAACCACGCCTGGCATGCCGCGAGCAAGCGCTACCACGAGTCGATTAGCCAGTACCGCAACGAAATCAGTAGTACCGCAACACGAGAGGATGATCAGGCATGACCATGCTCAACCCCGACACCGGGTCCGTCCTGCGCACCAGCTACCAAAAGGCCGTTGCAGAGTACTGGAACAACAACCCGAACGACGACCGGGTCAATACCAAACTCGGCGAGGTCGACGGGCTGTTCCACCACCACTACGGCATCGGCGAACCCGATCAGGCGGCGCTGGCCGGACCGGCGGATTCCCGGGAAGAACGGCTTGTCAAGGAACTACACCGTCTCGAAACCGCGCAGGCCTCGCTGCTGCTGGACCACCTCGGCGATATCCGGCCGGGCGATCGGCTGATGGACGGTGGGTCCGGCCGCGGTGGTACGAGTTTTATGGCCAATCAGCGTTTCGGCTGTCAGGTCGACGGTGTCACCATTTCCGAATATCAGGTCGGCTTCGCCAATGATCAGGCCGCCCATCGTGGTGTCGCGGACAAGGTGCGCTTCCATTTCCGGAATATGCTCGATACCGGTTTCGACAGCGGGTCCATGCGCGGCATCTGGACCAACGAGACCACCATGTATGTCGACCTCGGCGAGCTGTTCGAGGAGTTCTCCAGGCTGCTCGAGCCCGGCGGCCGCTACGTCTGCATCACCGGCTGCTCGAATGATGTCAACGGCGGACGCTCGGCCTCGGTCAGCTGGATCGACGCCCATTACGGCTGCATGATCCATCCGCGCAGCGAGTACTTCCGGGCCTTGGCCGACCACAATCTGGTGCCGGTCAATGTGATCGACCTGACCGCCGCCACGATCCCGTACTGGGAGCTGCGCACCGAATCCGAACTGGCGACCGGCGTGGAGAAGCCATTCCTGACCGCCTACAAGGAGGGCAGCTTCCAATACCTGCTCATTGCCGCCGATAAGGTGGGGCGGTGACGGAAGTACTGGCCAAACCCATCATCGACCGCGAAGCCTTGCCCGTCGAGCTCGTGGACGAGGCCGGGCACGCGGTCGGTGTGTGCCCGGTAGCGCAGGCGCATACCGCGCCTGGGCTGCTGCACCGCGCGTTCTCGGTGTTGCTGTTCGACGATGCGGGTCGGGTGCTGTTGCAGCAGCGTGCCGCGGTGAAAACGCGGTTTCCGCTGCTCTGGGCCAATACCGCCTGCGGTCATCCTGCGCCGGGCGAGCCGGTGGCGGCGGCCGCGGCGGTCCGGTTGGCCGAGGAGTTGGGGTTGGCCACCGCGCTGACCGAGGTCGGCGTCTTCCGGTATCACGCGCAGGATTCCGCGACCGGCCGGGTGGAGCACGAATGGGATCATGTGCTCATCGGACGGCTCAATGCCGAGTTCCTGCGGTCCGCGGCGCCACGCCCGGATCCGGCGGAGGTCGCCGACTACGCCTGGATTCAACCGGAGGCGCTGCGGGATGCGATCGCCGACGATCCGGGGAGCTATACGCCGTGGTTGCTCGGTGTGCTCGATATCGCGGAAGAAGCGGTTCGGGTCATCTGAAGGTCGTCCCCCGACCGGATGCCGGTACGTAGGCCGAGGTAGTTCGCGTGTGGCTGCCTCGGCCGAGTCCGCGGGCGGCCTCGAATGGATCGACAAGTCGGCTGGCCGTGTCTTTCGCCACTGACCGATTCGATTGGCTCGCAGGCAGTAGCCCAGTGGAAACCCTCGAGCATGAGCAGCGAGAGTCCCCTCCTTGCTGGTTTTCGGTTCGGGGCAACTGCCGGCTGAGACCTAGATTCGGCCACATGCTTTGATGCGCATATCTATGTTTCAGAATGTATTTCTGTGCCGACATGCACCACTTGTAACACCGGGCAAAGCCTTCGAGAAATCACAGGAACGACACAGGGTGCGAACAGGACCGACTCGGATCCTGGATTGCATACGAGGTCCTGAATCAGCGAGGTGCACGATGGTCGAAGTCGAAGTCACAGACGATAAGGTGACGGTTCATGTGCTCGGCGGGCACCGACTGCTGGCCCTACGCGAGCACGTGACCTTCGATCTAGCCGATGTCAAAGGTGTCACCCCCGCCCCGGTCGATCTGCGCCCGCCGTGGGTCCGCGCACCGGGCACCTTCTTTCCCGGTGTGATCGCGGCGGGCACCTACCGAGGCAAGGGACGAAAAGAGTTCTGGGACACCAGATTCGACGGCCAAGCCATTCTCATCGACCTCGCCGGTCCCGGGTTCACCCGCCTCGTCGTAGATGTCGACGATCTCGATGCCGCCATGCAGACCCTGACCACCGCAGTCGCGGCCTGATAGCTCAGGGCTTCGAGCCGAACGAGCGCAGCAGACCGCGGTACGACTTCGGCGGTGGCGTAGCGAACTCTCCCCTACCCGATTTGCGTAGGCCGAGGGTGATCAGCGACTGGACGGCAATGGTGGCCGCGGCGACGCCGTCGATAACCGGTACGCCGACCTCGTCGCGAATGTGATCGCACAGTTCGGCCATGCCCGCGCAACCGAGGACGATCGCATCGGATGCGTCGGCATCGATTGCGTCGCCGCAGGCCGCGGTGATGATTTTGCGGGCATCCGGATCTTCCAGCGCGAGCACCGGAATCTCGCAGGCGTGGATGCCACGGCAAAAGCGGTGCATGCCATAGCGGTACACCAGTTCGTCGGCGCGGCCGATGGTGCGGCTCAGCGTCGTGACGATGCTGAAGCCGCCGCCGAGGTGAGTCGCGGTGCGCATTGCCGCCTCCGCGATGCCGATTACCGGGCCGCGTGCCAGTTCCCTTGCCGCATCCAAACCCGGATCGCCGAAGCAGGCGATCACGTAGCCGTCGATACCCTCCTGTTCGCCGCGCCGGATGGCATCGAGAATGCCTGGGACGCTGAGGGCTTCGTCGTAGTGACTCTCGATCGACGCGGGTCCCATTTCGGCGGTGACCGCGTCGAGCAGTGTGCCTGGACCCACGACGGCCTCGGCACACCGCTCGATCGTGTCGGTCATCGCCCGGGTGGTATTCGGGTTGACGACCCGGATGCGCATCAGGCGATAACTCCCTTCACTGCCAATCGGGTTCGGATGGCCAGCAGGTAGACGAGGAAACCGAGGCCGCAGCCGATGAACCAGCTGTACTGCGCGGCGGTGTACATGCCGGTGACGTTCTTGGCGAGCACGGGGATCACCGCTACGATCGCGCCGACGGCGGTGGCGATGACGGCCGCCGGGTTGTAACCCTTGCTGTACCAATAGGTTCCGGTCGGTGACAGGGTGAACAAGTCATCGACGTCGACCTGCTGTCTGCGCACCAGGTAGTAGTCGGCGATGAGGACACCGAACAGCGGACCGATGAATGCGCCGAGTACTTCCAGGGTGTAGTGGATGACCTCCGGATTGTTGTAGAGATTCCACGGCGTGATCAGGACCGAGCCGACCGCGGCGATCATGCCGCCCGCGCGCCAGCTGATCCGCTGCGGGCTGACATGCGAGAAGTCGAAGGCCGGTGAGATGAAGTTGGCGACGATATTGATGCCGATGGTGGCGATGGTGAAGGTCAACGCGCCCAGGACGATCGCGAAGGTGCTGTCGATACGTGCCACCGTCGCAACGGGATCGGTGATCAGCTCGCCGTAGACCGGGACCGTCAGCGATGCCGTGATCACCACCAGCAGCGAGAAGAGCAGGAAGTTGACCGGGAGCCCGAGCAGATTGCCGCGCCGCACCGCCGCGAAACTCTTTCCATAGCGGGAGAAGTCGCCGAAGTTCAGCATTGGACCGGAGAAATAGGAGACCACCAGCGCGATCGCGCCGAGCATGACCGGCACCGAGGACCATCCGGTGTACTTCACCTCACCGAGCTTCAGATCGATGGCGCTCCAACCCGCCTTGGCGATCAGATAGCCGCACAGCAGTAACATCACGACATATACAGCGGGACCGCAGAAGTCGATGAACTTGCGAATCGATTCCATCCCCCGCCAGAACACGCAGGCCTGCACCACCCACAGCAATAGATAACTGCCCCATCCGAGCAGTGAGAGACCGAGGAACCCATAGTCGTCGACGACCGCATACGGGGCCAGGCTCGGAAACAGTTTCACTAGTACGACATCCAGCGCCGCCGAGGCGAGAAAGGTCTGAATCCCGTACCAGGCGACGGCGATCAGGCCACGGATGATGGCCGGGATATTCGC
The DNA here is from genome assembly GCF_044457245.1 of Nocardia sp. NPDC050630. Lineage (NCBI taxonomy): Bacteria > Bacillati > Actinomycetota > Actinomycetes > Mycobacteriales > Nocardiaceae > Nocardia > Nocardia sp. NPDC050630. The sequence goes on along the minus strand of NZ_JBITGN010000014.1, from coordinate 176,840 downwards.
ACCGAGCACCCCGAATGCGCTGCGGCACATGACGGGATAGGGCACCCCGGTCACCTGGCTCGGTTTTGCGACCAGATTGCAGAAGAAATAGACGATGGTAATGCCGATCAGCAGCGCCGCGAGTACCTGCCAGCTGGCTAGTCCGAGTGCGAACAGACTGCCCGCGGTGACATAGCCACCGACGCTGTGCACGTCCGACATCCAGAAGGCGAATATGTTGTAGGAACCCCAGGTCTGCTTGCGCAGCGGGGCCAGATCCGCATTCGTCAGCCGTGGGTCATAGGCGGGCGCAGGCGGGGCAACGGTCGTGAGCGTTTCGGTCATGGTGTTTCCCATCCGAGGGTGAAACTGTGATCGAAACGACGGTAAGAACCACGCATTGCCCCACCATTGCGCAGTTATTGCCCGGCTATTGCGCGATCGATATATCTTCCGGCGCGAGCAGTCCGTTATCGGTCGGCAACGTCGCGATTACCGACTCCAGCCTGCGGTGATGCTGCTCCGCTATCAGCAGGAGGCGATCGACGTCCCGGGCCATGAACGCATCGAGCATCAGCGCGTGATCGGTGTGCAGGCGCACCCGATCAGCGCGGCCGATATGCACCATGGATTGCACCGGCTCGGTGACATTCCACGCCGATTCGAGCATGTGCAACAGCCGAAACATCCTCGACGGCTTGGTCAAGGCCACGTGGAAATGGCGTGACTGGCGGTGATACGCGACCGGGTCGTCATCCCGAATCGCCTGTTCCAGTAGCGAATTCACCTCTAGTAGACGAGCACGGTCGGCGTCGGTGGCATTGCGCGCCGCGGCCGCGAGCGAGGCGGTTTCCAGGGTCTCCCGCGCGATATACATTTCGCGCAATTCGTTTGAGGTCAACTGAGCAACCGCGTAGCCGCCGTGCGGCCGATGGGTGACCAGGCCCTCCCCGATCAATGTCTTGAGCGCCTCGCGCACGGGAATATGGCTGACACCGAATAATTCGGCGACCTCGCGCAGCGGGATCACGGTGCACGGCGGCACGGCGCCGTCCAGAATCACCCGGCGCAGTTCGCCGAGGATCACCTGCGGTCGGCCTGGTTCGTCGACAACCAACCTGGCCAGTAGCGCCGATCGTCGTCTCGGGGGCATGCGGACACGCTATGCGAGCCGTGTTGCGATCTGGGTCACGGATGTGACGAGTAGGAAAAGTTCACCGAACCGACCGGTCGCACGGTTGGAATTTCGGCACCTCGATGGGCGACATCGCCGACGTGCGATGCTGTTGGTTGGTCTAACGACAGAGGTAACCGATGACACTTACGGCAACACAGTCGGTGGATCGTCGCTACGTGCGCCTGGTCGCCGAATTCGACAGGCTGTTCCGCCGGCCGAGCGATGGCGGCGGGTCGCTCGTGGTCTATCAGCACGGCGAACCGGTGGTGGACGTGTGGGCCGGATTCGCGCATCCTGGCGTGCCGTGGTCCGCCGACACCGTGGCCATGGCCTATTCCACCGGAAAAGGTGTTGTCTCGACGCTGGCGCACCGATTGGCCGAGCGCGGACTATTCGATTACGACGAGCCGGTGGCCACCTACTGGCCCGAATTCGCGGCGGCGGGCAAGGAACGCATTACGGTGCGGGAAATGCTCACCCATCGGGCGGGTCTGCATCGTTTGCGTGATCTGCTGCCGGGGCCGGTGACCCGCTTTTTCGACGATGCCGAGGTCACCGCCGCACTCGCGGCCTGCTCCCCGGATCCGCGTCACCTGGTGACCAGCGGCTATCACGGGATCTCCTTCGGACACCTGGTCGCCGAGCTCATCCGACGGGTCTCCGGTTCGGACTTTACCGAGCTGTTGCGTGCCGAGATCGCGGAACCGCTTGCGGCGGAAGAGCTCTGGTTCAAGGTGCCGGAATCCGAGCGTGGTCGCATTGCCACCAACTTTCCTAGGCTCACCGTTGCGGGGATGAGCTGGGAGAACAGTGCGCGGCTCATGGGCCGGACTCGTTTCGCGGCGGCCGCGGAAACCACCCCGCGCGGGTTCGCCGATATGGTTTCCGACCCGCGCCTGCATGATTCGGTAATTCCGGGCGTCAACGGGGTCTTCTCGGCGCGCGCCCTGGCGAGGATGTACAGCGCGCTCGCGACCGACGGCCGACTCGGGGACTTCCAGTTGCTTCGGCCGGAAACTATCGAGCAGATCACCCAACGCCAGGTCTTCACACCCGATTACGTTCTGGCGTTTCGCATTCCGTGGGCGCTGGGCTACCACGGTGTGCCGATGAAGCCGTCGAAGGCCGAACCGGTCTCCGCGTTCGGTCATTTCGGCCTCGGCGGCTCGGGCGCGTTCGCTGATCCGGCGACCGGCATGTCGCTGGCTTTCGTGACCAATCGGCTCGGCGGTAAGCTGACGCCCCTGGGCGATGCGCGGCTGGCGCGGCTCGGTGCCATCGCGCACAATATCGCGAAGGCCGGATAGGCGCGGAAATCATCGGATGATTCCCGACCATGTCGCCGCCCATTCGTGCCATGGGCTGGCAGCATGGGCGCATGGAGTTGCTGGGATTGGAGCGGATCGAGGCGGCCGCGGCGGCATTGGCGCCGGTGATTCGGCGGACGCCGGTGGTCGCGTCGCGGGTGTTGTCAGAGCGTGCCGGAACCGAGGTGCGGCTGAAGTGCGAGAACCTGCAGCGCACCGGCTCGTTCAAGCCACGCGGGGCCTATTTCCGGATCGCGAACCTCCCGGCGGAAGATCGAGCGCGCGGTGTGGTCGCGGCCAGTGCGGGCAACCACGCGCAGGGAGTGGCTTGGGCCGCAGCCTCGCTCGGGATTCGCTCGACGGTGTTCATGCCGGTGGGGGCTTCGCTGCCGAAGTTGGTGGCCACCAAGGCGTATGGGGCCGAGGTACGCCAGGTCGGTGAGACCATTGACGACTCGCTGGATGCCGCACTGGATTTCGCCGAACGCACCGGTGCGACGCTGATCCATCCCTTCGATCACGCCGATATCGTCGCCGGGCAGGCGACGGTGGCACTGGAGATCATCGAGCAGATGCCCGAGGTCGGGACGGTGATCGTGCCGACCGGCGGCGGCGGGCTGCTCGCCGGGGTCGCCATCGCCCTACACCATGTCGCACCGCACGTGCGGGTAGTCGGGGTGCAGGCCGCGGACGCCGCGGCCTGGCCGGATTCGCTGGCGGCGGGCAAGCCGGTGCGGGTGGCGCGGATGTCGACCATGGCCGACGGTATCGCGGTCGGGCTGCCGGGTGAGGTGCCGTTCGCGCACGTCGCGGCGCATGTGCCCGCGGTAGTGACGGTGGATGAGGATGCGCTGTCGAAGGCACTGTTGCTGTGCCTGGAACGTGCGAAGTTGATCGTCGAGCCCGCCGGTGCCGCTGCGGTGGCGGCTCTGATGAGTTACGAGCCAAGCGAGCTCGGATTGCGGGGACCGGTGTGCGCGATCCTGTCCGGCGGCAATATCGATCCGATGATGCTGACCAGGATCATCGGTCACGGTCTGGGTGCGGCTGGGCGGTATCTGGCTGTGCGCGTGACCATTTCGGATCGTCCCGGCGCGTTGAGCGGATTGCTCGCTGTGGTCGGGAAGACCGGGGCGAGTGTGGTGGATGTGGTGCACTCGAGGACCGGCGGGTGGCTCGCGGTCGACGAGGTCGAGGTATCGCTGACGTTGGAGACCCGCGGTCCTGTGCACCGGGACGATGTGCTTGCCGCGCTGGAGAATTCGGGGTACGCCGTGCGAGTGGAGGATTAGTCGGTTCCGAGCGGGCTCGGAACCGACCTCGACTCCGTCAGCACTTCCGCTTGTAGAAATACTTCGAGTTGGCATCCATATCGGCCTGGGTGATGGCCACCATATCGGTCTGGATATTGCGGGTCACCGGCTTGCCCTCCAGCGCGGCGGCGGCCTCGTCGACGCCCTTCGCGCCGATCCCGGCCGGGTCCTGGGCGATAAGCGCCTGTACGGTACCGGCTTTCAGATCCTCGACCTGTTTCGGACTCGCGTCGAAGCCGACCAATTTGACCTGGCCGAGCTTATTGGCATTGCGCAGTCCGGTGGCCGCGCCTTCTGCCGAACTCAGGTTGGTGGCGAAGATACCGGCGAGGTCGGGATGGGCGGCCAGCGTAGCCGTGACGATCGAAGCCGCCTGTGCCGCTTCATTATTGTTGTACTGCACACCGAGTGAGGTAATTCCCGGGTATGCCTTGACCGCGTCTACGAAGCCCTGTGCCCGGGCGTCGGTGGTGGAGGTTCCGGCCTTGGTGTTGATCACCAGTACGGGACCCTTGTCGCCGATGAGCTTGGCGAGTGTCTGCGCCGCGAGTTCGCCGCCCTTCTTGTTATCGGATGCGATCGACGACAGCGCGATCGAGGTGTCGTCCAGTGCGGTATCGACCTCGATGATTGTGATCCCGGCATCCTTGGCCTGTTTGATCGGATTCGCCATCGCCTGCGCATGGGTCGGGGCGATCAGGATGCCGCCTGGTTTATTGGCCACGACACCGGTCAGCACCGGAGTCTGCGCGCCCGCGTCGAATTTGGTCGGTGCCTGCGTCTCCAGCTTGTAGCCGAGTTTGCTCGCCTCGTCCTGGGCGCCACACTGCATGGAAATGTAGAATGGTTCGTCGGCGACACCCGGAATCAGCACCAATTTCTTGGCATCCGTGCCGCCGGAATTATTCACCGAGCCACCACATCCCACCACCAGCGTGCCGACCGCCGCCATCGCGCCGATCACCACCGCGGTCCGCTTCGCCACCCTCATTTGGCTACCTCCGCCTTATTTTCTTCTCGCGCAGTGTTGTAACTGCTTACCTCTCTACTTGCGGTCCCTGGCCCGGCGGCGCAGTTGGTCGAACCACACCGCCCCGACCAGCACCGCGCTCACCGCGATCGGCTGCCAGAACACCGGCACCCCCGCGATGACGAAACCCTTGCGCAGCACCGAGGGAATGAAGACGCCGATGACCGTGCCGACAATGGTGCCGATCCCGCCGAAAAGGCTTGTCCCGCCGATGACTACGCCCGCGATGGCATCCAAATTGTCGGTGCCGTGTCCGCCGATGGTGGTGGTGCCGAAGTAGGCAAGATTCATGAATCCAGCCAGACCGGCGAGCAGTCCGGTCATCAGATAGACCAGCACGAGATGGCGGGTGACCGCTATGCCCGAGCGCCGCGCGGCCTCCTCGTTGGAGCCGATCGCGTAGGTGTAGCGGCCGAATCGGGTGGTGTGCAGCACCCAGGCGGCGAGCACCGTCACCGCCGCAGCGACCAGCACCAGATTCGGTACGCCGCCCAGTGACGTCCCGAAACCCAACGAGTTGCGCAGCTTATCGGGCACGGTTCTGGTGTCGACACCGCCGGTGATCAATTGTGCCGCACCGAGTGCCGCACCGAATGAGCCGAGTGTGACGATCAGCGGCGGAATCCCGGCCTTCGCCACCAGAAGGCCATTGAGTAGGCCCCAGATACCGCCGCCCGCAATGGAAATCAGGAGACCGAGGCCGATAATCCCCCAGCCCGCGCCGGTCGCGTTCTCGTCGGGACTCAGCCATTCCATCGTTTTGGCGCCGAGCACGCCAGCGAAGATCAGCACCATGCCGACCGACAGGTCGATGCCGGAGGTGATGATCACGAAGGTCATGCCGACCGAAAGCACCAGCAGCACCGAGGTTTCGATCAGCAGGGTCTGCAGAGTGAAACGGGTGGGGAAGGCGTCGGGGCGGACAACGCTGAAGACGACGCACAGTGCGACGAGCACCACACCGATCCACAGCGTGCTCGCCCCGAGAATTCGTTGCAGTACAGTGCGTTCCGGCAGATCGGTGCCGCCACTCGGGTCTGCTTTCGTCATGCGGCGTCCTCATGTGACAGCGCGCCGGTCATCGCGCCGACCAATTGCTCCAGCGTCGCATCGGCGGCGACGAACCGGGCCACCCGCTTGCCCAGGCGCAGCACCTCGATCCGGTCGGCCACCGCCAGCACCTCGGGCATATTGTGGCTGATCAGCACGACGGCAATGCCTTGGTCGCGCACATTGCGAATCACCTCGAGCACCCGCTCGCGCTGCACAACACCGAGGGCCGCGGTTGGTTCGTCCATGAAGACGACCTTGCTCGCCCACAACACCGCGCGCGCCACAGCCACACTCTGGCGCTGTCCGCCCGACAGTGCGCCGATCGGCACATCGGCGCTCTGCAGTGTGACGCCGAGGCGTCGGAAGTGTTCGACGGCTTGGGTTCGCATCGCCCGCTTGTCGAGCATGCCGAACCTGCCCGCCAACCCGCGGCGAACCAGTTCCCGGCCGAGGAACAGGTTGGCGGCCGGGTCCAGATCGGGTGCGACGGCGAGGTCCTGGTACACGGTTTCGACGCCGAGCTTGCGTGCGGCGGTCGGCGTGCTCAATACCGTTTCCGAACCGTCGAGCAGGATGGTCCCCGAATCCGGTTGTTCGGCCCCGGAAAGGCATTTGACCAACGTGGATTTGCCCGCGCCGTTGTCGCCGATCAAGGCGACGACCTCACCGGCGCGGACCTGAAAGTTGGCTCCCCGCAACGCCTCGACGCCGCCGTAGCGTTTCACCAACGACTGGGCCTCGAGTACGATATCGCCCGGTTCCGATGCCATACCGTCACCCGCGTCGACTCAGCTGAGCAAACGTCCGATCCATCGGCCGATGCTACGTTCGCCACCGCCTCTCATGGGACGAATTGGGCAAAATGCGCAGGGCGCAACGAGACCGATCAGTCCCACCAGAAGCGCCACAGCTGCCGAAGCATGGATTCTGCGAGTTCATCGAGTGAATCGCGATCCTGTTCGGCCGCGTCCGGGCAGTACAGATACCCCTCCAAGGCCTGCGCGAGCGCGGCGTCTTCGGTCAGCTCCGGCTCGTGTGCGACGGCGAGCCACAGTGTGTCGGAATCCAAGGCGACGAGTTCACAGCTGCGCTCCGAGGCCGCCCACCGGCGCAGCATCAACGCGTGGTCGGCGCCGTCGAGGTCGTGGTTGAGCGCACCCGACCATTGCAGTTCATACGGGACCAGCCAGGAATTCGCGGCGGGTACCAGGGCAAGCTGATCGAATTCATCGCAATCGCTACGAATACTCCATACGTCGACCCAATCGAATCCGTCGTAGTCGTAGAGTTCCGGATCCAGCTCGGCCCAGTCCGGTCCGCCTCGTGGAATCTCGTAGTCGTCGCCCGACCGCTCGCGGTATCGCTGGCGCAGCCAGTCCGCCGCATCGGCTTCGGCGAGCAGTTCCAGGATCGACCACTCACGCGATTGTGTCCAGCCGCGCTCGGGTCCGGTCCGATACCAGGTGTCGGTTTTGGTCAGCACCGGCCACAATCCGGTCTTCGGATGCACCTCCCGCACCTGTTCCCACAGCCCTGCCGCCGGATATCCGGACTCAATCGACACGACCCACACCGGTGCCCCCGACACCGTTCGCTCGACCACCGACGCCGCCGGTAACTCGATCCCGTACGGCGCCAAAGCTTCTGCCGGATCATTGCCCGCGAAGGGCACTGCTGCCGGGTCCGCCGGTCGATCCGCAGTGAAGTTCCCCGCCTTGAAATCTCTCTTCATGAGCCGTCATTCAACATCCACCCACCGACAATCTCGCCGCGTGGAAGTCAATGTGCGCCACCGAGTTCCAGAGCCAAGACACCGAGAATCACCAATGCGATGCCGCCGACCTGGATCAGCGAAAGCCTTTCATCGAGGAAAAGGACCCCGATGACGGCGATGGCCGCGACCCCGACCGCCGACCAGATGCCATAGGCGACCCCGATCGGCATACCGCGCTTCAAAGCCTGGGACAGGAAGAAGAAGGCCGCACTGTAGCCGATGACAACGATGATCGCGGGCACCAATTTGGTGAAACCGTCTGAGATTTTGAGCGATACGGTCGCGGTGATTTCGGAAGCGATGGCCAGCGCCAGCAACAGCAGGGTCATCCGCGCAGCGTAAACCAGCGATATTAACCGTATGCACCGGCGGATCGAAAGATCACCCCCGCCTGGATCAAGATCAGGTGGCAGTGGTGGTGGGGCCTCTCGGGCGATGCCGCCCTCAGTTCCACCTGATCTTGATCGTTGAGGCTGAGGGCCTCGCGTTAGGAGGAGAGGGGGCGGAGGGTGGCGATGGTGTTGCGGATTTCGGTGAGTTGGGTTGCTACCTGGACGCCTGCGGTTCCGCCGCGGGCGTTGCGGGAGGCGATCGAGCCCTGCACGGTGAGGACTTCGCGGACCTGGGGGGTCAGGGCGGGATCGATGGTGGCGAATTCCTCGTCGGTGAGCTCGTCCAGGCCGACGCCGCGCGCCTCGGCGGCGCGTACACACGCACCTGCGGCCTCGTGCGCGACGCGGAACGGAACGCCCTGCCGGACAAGCCATTCGGCAATATCGGTGGCGAGGGTGAAACCGGCAGGGGCGAGTTCGGCCATGCGTTCGGTGTGGAAGGTGAGCGTGGAGACCAGGCCCGCGATGGCCGGGAGCAGCAGTTCCAGCTGGGCGACCGAATCGAACAGGGGCTCCTTGTCCTCCTGCAGATCCCGGTTGTAGGCCAGCGGTTGGGCTTTCAGAGTTGCCAGTAGTCCGGTCAGATTGCCGATGAGGCGACCGGCCTTGCCGCGGGTGAGTTCGGAGACGTCCGGATTCTTCTTCTGCGGCATGATCGACGAGCCGGTGGACCAGGCATCGGCGAGGGTGATGTAGCCGAATTCCGGTGTGCTCCAAATGATCATCTCTTCGGCCATCCGGCTCAGATCGACGCCGATCATGGCGAGCACGAACGCCGCCTCGGCCGCGAAATCACGCGCGGAGGTGGCATCGATCGAATTCGCCGACGCGGCATCGAAATCCAATTCGGCCGCAATGGCTTCCGGGTCGAGTCCGAGCGAGGAACCGGCCAGCGCGCCGGAACCGTAGGGCGATACCGCCGCCCGCTTGTCGAAGTCGCGCAGCCGATCGATATCGCGCAGCAGCGGATGCGCGTGTGCGAGCAGATGATGCGCGAGCAGCACCGGCTGCGCGGCCTGCAGATGCGTCTTGCCCGGCATTACCGCATCCGGATGCGCCGCGGCCTGGGCGACCAGGGCGTCGACCACTTCGAGGAGTCCGGCGGCGATCCGGCGGGCCGCATCGCGCAGCCACATCCGGAAGAGCGTGGCCACCTGGTCATTACGCGAGCGTCCCGCCCGCAGTCGTCCGCCGAGTTCGGCGCCGACTCGATCGATCAGCCCGCGCTCGAGCGCGCCGTGCACGTCCTCATCGGCCTCGGCCGGGGCAAACGCACCCGAATTGACGTCCGCCGCAAGCTGATCCAGTCCGGTCAGCATGGCGGCGAGGTCGCTCTCCGACAGCAGTCCCGCTTTGTGCAGCACGCGCGCGTGTGCCTTCGACGCGCGAATGTCGTAGGGAGCCAGCGCCCAGTCGAAATGGGTGGACTTGCTCAGCGCGGCCATTGCCGCGGCCGGTCCGGACGCGAAACGTCCGCCCCAGAGCGCCCCTTCGTTGGTGCTGCCGCTCTGCGTCATCGTGTGCTGTCTCCTCCGGGTCGTCGGGCGGTGAACAAATAGTCGGTGGTCATTTTCGCAACGGCGTCTTCCGGCACTTCACGGCCACGGCTGCGCAGTACCTCGACCGGGTCGGCGCGGGTCACTGTCCAACCGTGGTCGGTGAACCAGTCGATCGGATCGCTGCGGCCTTCGTCGGAGTACCACAGGGTGCCGACGTCCACCCGGACGTCGATTCCAGCGGATTCCACCTCTCGCATGGCATTCGGGTCCGGTGCGGACAGTCCCGAGCGGTAGATCCCGATGCGACTGCCCGGAGCGCTCAGCGCCACGATGTTGTCGAACATCCGGTCCTGTGCATCCGCCGGGAGGTAGCGCAGCAGTCCCTCGACGAGCCATGCGGTCGGTACGGCCGGGTCGAATCCGTGCTCCCGCATCGCCGTCGGCCAATCATGGCGCAGGTCCACCGCAACCTCGCGTCGGTCTGCCACCGGCTCGACGTCCGCGAGCGCTACAGCCTTGAACTCCAACACCTTTGGCAGGTCCAGCTCGAATATCGTTGTACCGCTTGGCCATTCGAGGCGATAGGCCCTGGCATCCAAACCGGCTGCCAGGATCACAAACTGACCGATGCCGTCGGCAACGGCGTCCTGGCAATATGCGTCCAAATAGCAGGTGCGCGCGATCAACGAGCCGATGATCGGGCCCATCGCCCGCGTCGCGGCCGCCTCGAGACCTTCGACCTCACCGCGGGCGATGCGTGTCCACGACTCCGAGCCGACGGCCGTCACCAGCAGTTCGGCATAGGGGTCGTGGAATAGCGCGTCCGGGCGACGGGATTCGGCCGCGCGCATGGCCGCGACGCCGAGGGCGGTGGCACCCACGCTCGATTCGATATCCCAGCTGTCGTCGTCGGTCCGCATGGCGCTCCTTTCGGGTCGGCGCGATGGCACCGACCCGATCGAGCCTAATAGGCGCACTCGGACGAAGTCCGTCGCTGAATCTCTCGCACTCGGCCGAGCGAAGGCGACGCCTACTTCTGGTTGAGATCGCGACGGGCCGCGACCTTGGAGGACAGGCCGTGAATCTGCACGAATCCCTTGGCGAGGGACTGGTCGAAGCTGTCGCCCTCGTCGTAGGTCGCCAGGTTGAAGTCGTAGAGCGACTGATCGGAGCGGCGGCCGTTGACCACGACCGAACCGCCGTGCAGCACCATCCGAATATCGCCGGTGACGTGCTGCTGGGTTTCGGCGACGAAGGCGTCCAGCGCGCGCTTGAGCGGGGAAAACCAGAGGCCGTCGTAGGCCAGCTCGCCCCAGCGCTGCTCGACCTGCCGCTTGTAGCGGCCCAGTTCGCGTTCGATGGTGACGTTTTCCAGCGCTTGGTGCGCGGTGATCAGCGCGATGGCGCCGGGGGCCTCGTAGATCTCGCGGCTCTTGATGCCGACGAGCCGGTCCTCGACCATATCGAGGCGGCCGACGCCCTGGCGGCCCGCGCGGTGGTTCAGCTCGACGATGGCCTCGAGCACGCTGACCTGACGACCGTCGATGGCGACCGGCACACCCTTGTCGAAGGTGACGATGAGTTCGTCAGGCGCCTCGAAGTTCACCGTCGGGTCCGAGGTGTAGTCGTAGACGTCTTTGGTCGGCGCGTTCCAGAGGTCCTCGAGGAAGCCGGTCTCCACCGCGCGACCCCATACGTTCTGGTCGATCGAAAACGGCGACTTCTTGGTGACATTGATCGGGAGCTGGTTCTCCTCGGCGAAGGCGATGGCCTTCTCCCGAGTCCAGGCGTAGTCGCGGACCGGGGCGATCACATTCAGGTCGGGAGCCAGTGCGCCGATGCCGACCTCGAAGCGGACCTGATCGTTGCCCTTACCGGTGCAGCCGTGCGCCACGGTGCTCGCACCGTGGAACTTCGCGGCCTCGACCAGATGCTTGACAATGAGCGGACGGCTGATCGCCGAGACCAGCGGATACTGGCCCATGTACATGGCGTTGGCCTGGATGGTCGGCAGGCAGTACTCGTTGGCGAATTCGTCGCGGGCATCGACCACGATCGCCTCGACGGCGCCGCAGTCCAGCGCACGCTGGCGCACCACATTCATGTCCTCGCCGCCCTGGCCCAGATCGATGGCGACCGCCACGACCTCGGCGCCGGTCTCCTTGCCGATCCAGCTGATCGCAACGGAGGTATCGAGCCCACCGGAGTAGGCGAGTACGACGCGATCGGACATGTCTATGTGCTCCTCGGTTTCGTGCTTGTCTGCAGGTCTTGCCCGCCTCCGCGGGCGGCGGGTGTGGCGCCCGCCGACGCACCCGAAATCGCACGCCAGGCGGCCCACACCGTCTTGCAAATGATTATGCACGATGATGCAAGCCCATTCACAACCGGGTCCGAGTTCCACCTTCCCGGTAGCACCTTGGCACCCCCTGGCACCTATGTCACGCTTTATCCGGCAACTTTCGGAGCGGGCAAAGGACGGATCCCATGCTGCTGCACCTCATAGCAGGAGATTTCAGCACCCTTGGCAACGACGTCCTCGATATCGGCCGCGCCCTGGTCGACCTCGTCCAAGACATCATCAATGTCGGTACTCCGGGCAGCCCCCACAGCGGCGGCCAATACCCCTTCGGCTGAGACACCAACCTCAACGGCATCGCATACCCAGTGCGCGCTTACCCCCGGATCGGACACCGGGAACACTGGCGGTAGCAGCGGCGAGTCGAACGGATCGGGCACACCGGAGACGGGTGTCCCAACATTCGTGCCGGTCACGTCGCCAGGCGGAGGCAACGGCGTTAGCGGGCCGGGCGTAAGTAACGGGGGCGGCAATGGCGGCAGCACACCTTGTGGAGCGTGTTGCCGAAATGCGGCCGCGGCACAGATCACTCCACGCTTTCGACGGAAGCCGCGCAATCATGCTCAGCCGAAAGTGATTCGATCCCTCGCATGTGACCGAAGTACCGCCCGGCGGCTCGATCGGCGACAAGCTCTGAGTCATATGCGAGGTAGCCATCGGATCTGCGCCCGAATCGCCGTTCACTGACGCCGAGCGACCCGGGAGTCGAGGCTCAGGCGAGTTCCTCGATTTTGGCGGCTAGTTCGGCACCGGTGAGGGGTTCGCGGGCTATTACCGCGATGGTGTCGTCGCCCGCGATGGTGCCGACGATGAACGGCAGGGCGGCGCGATCGAGGGCGCTGGCCAAGTAGTGGGCCGCGCCGGGTGGGGTGCGCAGGACGGCGATATTGCCACTGGCGTCGGTGGAGACCAAGAGATCACCGAGGAGCTTGGAGAGGCGATCGGTCCCGCCGGTGACGCCGCGGACGGGGCTGCCGTCTTCGGGCACCACGTAGACACCCGCACCGCCGTCGGCGGCACGCAATTTCACGGCCCCGAGTTCATCGAGGTCGCGCGACAGGGTGGCCTGGGTGGTTTCGATACCTTCGGCGGCGAGCAGTGCGGCGAGTTCGGTTTGGCTGCGGACCGCGTGCGCCGTCAACAGTTCGATGATGCGGGACTGGCGACCGGCGCGAGTACGAGCGATAGCGGGAGCGGACTTACCCGCGTCGGATTGGACTGTCATGGCCGAGCCTCGCTACCGGGTCTCGCACCGAGCCGCGAGAACGCCGATCGCAAGCTGATGTGGCCACGCCGAGCCACCGCGTCGGTACGCATCGCCGCCGCGGCACCGGATCGCTCGCCGCACTCACTCACTGCGCTTCACCTCGCTTGGCCAGCAACCACACCAGCAACGCCTTCTGCGCGTGCAGCCGATTCTCCGCCTCGTCCCACACCACACTATGCGGACCGTCGAGCACCTCGTCGGTGATCTCCTCCCCGCGGTGCGCCGGAAGACAGTGCAGCACAACCGCATCCGGCTGCGCCTTGGCAAGCAGATCGTCGTTGAGCTGGAACGGACGGAACGGGCCGACGCGGTCGAGGCCGTCGTTCTCCTGCCCCATGGAAGTCCAGGTATCTGTCACCAGAGCATCGGCACCAGCCGCGGCGGCAACCGGATCGCCGGTGAGGGTGATGGTCGCTCCGGTCTCGGCGGCTCGCTTGCGCGCGGCCTCCAGAATCCACGGCAGGGGCTCGAAACCCGTTGGCGCGGCAATGGTTACGTTCAGGCCGGCGGTCACACCACCGAGCAGCAGCGAGTGCGACATATTGTTCGCACCGTCACCGAAGTAGGTGAGGTTGCGCCCGACCAGGCTGCCCTTGCGCTCGACCAGCGTCTGCAGATCGGCGAGAACCTGGCACGGGTGGAACTCATCGGACAAGGCATTGATGACCGGAACCGTTGCGGTAGCCGCCATTTCGTCCAGACGCAGCTGTTCGAAGGTGCGCCACACGATCGCATCGACATAGCGCGAAAGCACCTTGCCGGTATCCCCGAGCGTCTCCTCGCGTCCGAGCTGGGTGTCGCGACCATCGACCACCACCGCATGCCCGCCGAGCTGAGCGATACCCATTTCGAAGGAGAATCGCGTACGGGTGGAGTTCTTCTCGAAGATCACGCCCACCCCGCGCGGGCCGTCCAACGGCCGGTGCGCGAACGGATTCTTCTTCAATTCCGCTGCGAGCGCGAGGATTTCGGCCTGCTCGGCAGGCGTGACATCATCATCGCGCAGAAAATGCCGGATCGGCACGCTCGTCTCCCGGCCGCCACCGCTCATCGAATCGCTCCGCGATGCCGTACTCATTTGCCCCCCTTGGCGTCCGCGATCGCACCGTCCAGAATCTCGGGCAGATCGTCGACGAAATTGTCGGACTGGGTCTCGGTGAGCACCAGCGGCGGCGCGAGCCTGATGATATTGGGCTTGGGCGCATTCACCAGATAGCCCGCTTCGCGCGCCCGGTTCTCGACATCGGCCGAGATATCGTCGGTCAGCACGATACCGAGCAGCAGACCCGCACCGCGCACGTGATCGATGAGCGGGTGCTCGAGCAGCTCGATGCCATCGCTGAGCCGCTTGCCGACGGATTCGACATGGGCGAGCAGATCGGTCTCATCGATGGTCCGCAGTACCGCCAAAGCCGCTGCGGCACATACCGCGTTGCCGCCGAAGGTAGTGCCGTGCAGACCCGGCGTCAGCAGATCGGCGGCCGGTCCGGTGGCCAGCACCGCACCGATCGGCAGCCCGCCGCCGAGCCCCTTGGCCAGGGTGATCACATCCGGCACGATGCCGAATGCCTGATGCGCGTAGAACTTTCCGCAGCGGCCGATACCGGTCTGCACCTCGTCGAGCACCAGCAGCGCACCATGACGCGCGGTGATCTCCCGTGCCTTGACCAGATAGTCGATGGGCGGCACGACAACACCGCTTTCCCCCATGATCGGTTCGAGGAATACCGCCGCGGTGTCCTCGTCGACGACCGCCTCTAGCGCCGCCACATCGCCATAGGGCACATGGACGACACCGGCGGGCATCGGCTCGAACGGCGTCCGCTTGGACGGCTGCCCGGTGAGCGCGAGCGCGCCCATGGTCCGGCCGTGGAAGGCCTCATCGGTCGCGATGATCTTGGGCCGGCCGGTCAGCCGCGCCATTTTGAACGCCGCCTCATTGGCCTCGGTGCCGGAGTTGCAGAAGAAGGCGCGACCGTGGCCGTCCCCGAATTCACCGTCACCGAAGTGCGCGAGCAACCGTTCGGCCAGTTCGATGACCGGTTCGTTGGCGTAGATATTCGAGGTGTGGCCCAGCGTGCCGAGCTGCTGGGTTACGGCTTCCAGAATCGCCGGATGTGCGTGGCCGAGGCTGTTGACCGCGATACCGCCGAGAAAGTCGACGTAGCGTTTGCCGTCCGCGTCGTAGACCACCGCACCCGCACCGCGCACCAGCGCGACCTTGGGGGTGCCGTAGTTCTTCATCAACGCGGCGGACCACCGCTGTTGCAGCTCTGCTGTGTCACTCATATTTTCGTTCCGTTCAGTGTGTCCGCCGCGCTCGTCGGCAGCGGGGCGGGCGTCACCATCGTTCCGATTCCTTCTCCGGTGAACAGTTCCAACAGCACCGAATGCGGGACCCGACCGTCGATGACATGCGCGGTCGGCACCCCGCCCTGCACGGCGCGCAGGCAGGCTTCCATCTTGGGCACCATGCCCGCATCCAGTCGCGGGAGCAACTCGGCCAGTTCGGCCGCGTCGATGTGCGAGGTGAGCGACGAGCGGTCCGGCCAGTTGGTGTACAGGCCCTCGACGTCGGTCAGGATCACCAGCTTTTCCGCGCCGATCCCCTCGGCGAGTGCGGCCGCGGCGGTATCGGCGTTGATGTTGTGCACCACGCCGTCGACGTCCGGGGCGATGGTGGAGACAACCGGAATGCGTCCCGCGGCGATCAGGTCGAGCACCGCGTCGGCATTGACCTCGGTGACATCGCCGACCAGCCCGATATCGGTCGCCTCGCCGTCGACATCGACGGTGCGGCGGGTCGCGGTGAACAGGCGCGCGTCTTCACCGGAGAGGCCGACCGCGTACGGGCCGTGCGCATTGATCAGCCCGACCAGTTCCCGGCCGACCTGACCGAACAGCACCATCCGCACCACGTCCATTACCTCGGGTGTGGTGACGCGGAAGCCGCCGCGGAATTCGCCTTGTAGCCCAAGCTTTTTCAGCATCGCGCTGATCTGCGGTCCGCCGCCGTGCACCACCACCGGTTGCACGCCGACGGTGCGCAGGAACGCCATATCGGCGGCGAAGGCCTGTTTCAGGTCCGCATCGATCATCGCATTGCCGCCGTATTTGACGACTACGATTTTATCGCGGAACTTCTGCAGCCACGGCAAAGCGTCGGCGAGGACGTGCGCCTTGTCCAACGCCGAAAGTTCCTGCACCGCATCGCTCGTCATGAGCTGTAGGCCGAATTCTCTTCGACATAGCCGTGCGACAGGTCGGTGGTACGCACGGTGGCGGTGCCATCGCCGACATTCAGTTCGATCCGCACCTCGATATCGGCGCCGGACAGGTCGACCTCACGCGCCCCCGGCGCGCCGACACTGTCCACGCAGACCGGATTTCCATTGAACGACACCGAGATCCGGTTGGGATCCAGGGTGATCGGGGCGATGCCGACGGCGGCGAGCACCCGGCCCCAGTTCGGGTCGGAACCGAAGAGCGCGGTCTTGACCAGACTGTCGCGGGCGACGGCGCGCGCCGCGATCAGCGCCTCGTCCTCGGAGACCGCACCGGCGACGGTGATCCGCACCCGCTTGGTCACCCCCTCGGCGTCGGCCATCAATTGGGCGGCCAGATCGTCGCAGACCGCGAGCACCGCGGCATCGAGGTCCTGCTGTGACGGCGTGACTTCGCTCGCCGCATTGGCGAGCAGCAGCACGGTGTCATTGGTGGAGCAGGAGCCGTCGATATCGAGCCGGTCGAAGGTGAGCCGAGTCGCTTTGCGCAGCGCGCTATCCAGCTGTTCGGCACTCGCGGCGGCATCGGTGGTGAGCACCACCAGCATGGTCGCCAGCGATGGTGCGAGCATGCCAGCCCCCTTGGCCATGCCGCCGACATTCCACTTGTCGCGGTGATGGAAGGCGGCTTCCTTGGGCACGGTGTCGGTGGTCATGATCGCGTGTGCCGCATCGAGTCCACCGGATAGCCCGCCGCCCATTTCGTGCACGATCTCGGTGACGGCCGGGATCACCTTATCCATCGGCAGCCGGTCGCCGATCAGACCCGTTGAACACACCGCGATTTCGCCCGCCCCGGTTTCGGTGCCCCAATTACTCAGCGCCTTGGCCAATTCCTCGGCGGTCTGGTGGGTGTCCTGGAATCCGCCCGGACCGGTACAGGCATTGGCCCCACCGGAATTCAGGATCACCGCGCGCAACCGGCCGCCGGTGAGCACCTGCTGCGACCACAGCACCGGTGCGGCCTTCACCTGGTTGCGGGTGAATACGCCCGCGGCCGCGTATTCCGGCCCCTCGTTGAATACCAGTGCGAGATCGGGTTTTCCGCTGGACTTGATGCCCGCGGCGATGCCCGCCGCCCGGAAGCCGAGCGGTGCGGTCACGCCCTGGCTCCGGACCAGCTTGCCTGCCGGAGTTTCGATAGTCGTCACGGTGCCACTCCTACGGTGGAAAGTCCTGCGGTCTCGTCGAATCCGACGGCCAGATTCATGGATTGGACCGCGGCGCCCGCGGTGCCCTTGGTCAGATTGTCGATCGCGCCGATCACCACGAGCAATCCGGCGTCGGTATCGACCGCGACCTGGAGGGTGACGACATTGGAACCGAGCACTGAACCCGTCTGCGGCAGTGTGCCTTCCGGCAGCAGCTGCACGAATGGTTCATCGTCGTAAGCCTTTTCATAGACCGCGCGAGCCTGTTCGGCATCGACTCGGGTCACCGCCGTGCAGGTCGCGAGGATGCCGCGCGGCATCGGCGCCAGCACCGGGGTGAACGATACGGCGACCTCGCTACCACCGGCGGCCCGCAGGTTCTGCGCGATCTCCGGGGTGTGCCGGTGCGCGCCCGCGATGCCGTAGGCCCGCACCGAACCCATCACCTCGGACCCCAGCAGGCCGATATCGAGTTTGCGGCCCGCACCCGAAGTGCCGCTCACCGCGACAACATTCACCTTCGGTTCGATGATTTCGGCCGCGATCGCCGGTGCCAGCGCGAGGCTGGCGACCGTGGGATAGCAACCGGGAACGGCGATCCGGTGCGCGCCGCGCAGCCGCTCGCGCCCGCCCGGCAGTTCCGGTAGGCCGTAGGGCCAGCTGCCCGCGTGGGTGGTGCCGTAGTACTTCTCCCAGGCCGCCGCGTCGGTCAGCCGGAAGTCGGCGCCGCAGTCGATGATCACGGTCGACTCCGGCAACTGCTCCGCGATAGCGGCGGACTGCCCGTGCGGCAGGCCGAGGAAGACGATGTCGTGGCCGGCCAGCTCGTCGAACGTGGTGGGCGCGAGCACGCGATCGGCCAGCGGCAGCAGATGCGGCTGCAGCTCCCCCAGCGTGCTGCCCGCATTCGAACCAGCGGTCAGCGCGCCGATGACCAGGCGCCCATCGCGGTAGGCCGGATGACCGAGCAATAGACGCAGCACCTCACCGCCGGCGTATCCACTGGCACCGGCCACAGCAACCCGCAACACTGGGTTACTCGACGAATCAACCATGTGATGATTATGCACGATTATGCAAGCCCATTCATGAATGGGGTCCTACATCGCTGGCCCCGCCCGGTCACCAGGTTCATTTACCGCCTGAGCGGTGATACCCGGCAAGGACCGAGTTCAATCGGGTCGATGAGACTTGGCAACCGCCACGCGCCGTGGTGGGGACCCGACTGCCCATCGGACCGGTGCTCACCGCGACCTCGGCGGCCCCCGACGATCGTCCGGTCGCAGCGTACAACCCGAATTGGCCCCGAGGCCGAGGGCGAGGTGTTCAGGCAACCGTTGCGGGATCGATGCCGAGTGCCTCCTGCAGGCCCGTTTCGCCCTTCGGAGTGAGGCGGACAGCGCGACCGGAGCCGACGCGCCGCATCCAATCCAGAGCCCGCAACCGGCGGCACAACTGTGCTCCGGCAGCACCGCCGAGGTGGGTGCGGCGTTCGGTCCAGTCGAGGCAGGGGCGGGCGATCGGGCGGCGAGTCCGCAGCGTGTTCGCGTCGATGCCCATCGGGCCCGTCAGCCATGCCAGACCCGGCTCGGTGAGGGCGAAGCCGCTGTCGTCATGGAGTAGTTCGCGTTCGGTCATGGCGGCGGTGATCGCGACGCCGAGTCGGCCCGCGAGGTGGTCGTAGCAGGTCCGGCCCCGAGCCAGCGCCGCCGCCGCGGTGGACGCGCGCAGCGTCGTTGGTTCCGGGCGAACCGGTTCCAGGTGGGCGACCATGGTCTCCAGTAGCTCGGCGACCTGCGGGCTCGCCAACTGCACATAACGATGCCTGCCTTGACGGCGTTCGATGAGCAGACCGCCATCGAACAGCCGGTTCAGGTGCTCGGTCGCGGTGGATGGGGCCACACCGGCATGGCGGGCCAGCTCACCCGCCGTCCACGCGCGACCATCGACCAGGGCCAGGCACATATCGGCGCGGGTTCGGTCGGCCAGCAGGGTGGCCAGTCCGGCCAGTTCGGCTCCTCGGGTTTGCACCACACCATGATCGTGCCGGGTTATTTCGGCGGGCGCCGAAATAACCGAGCCGAAGAAATTTCGGTCCGTGATGTCGATTCGCCGGATGGCCGTTCGTGTAGGTGGTGAAGCCGGTAGCCGACCGGCCCACAGAAAGGACTCCCCATGAGCAAGATCATCGCGGTTGAGCACCTGACCCTGGACGGCGTCATGCAGTCCCCCGGCCGGGCCGATGAGGACAACAGGGACGGTTTCCGCCACGGCGGCTGGGCGCATCGCCATGACGATGCCGTGCAGGCCAGGGTGATGGCCGAACATATGGCGACCCACCACGGTGCCCTGCTGCTCGGACGACGGACCTACGAGGACTTCTACGGCTTCTGGCCGCATCAAACCGACAATCCGTACACCGAGGTGCTGAACAAGACCGAGAAGTTCGTCGCGTCCCGGACCTGGACCGCACCGCTGCCGTGGCAGAACTCCACGCTGCTCGATGGCGACGTTGTCGCCGCGGTAGGCGAACTGCGTCAGGATCTCGTGGTGCTCGGCAGCGGCGATCTGCTGCAAACGTTGATGCGCAATGATCTGGTCGACGAGTATCTATTGCTGATCCATCCGATCGTGGTCGGTGGCGGGCGGCGACTGTTCGCGGGCGCGGACCTCGGCGAACTGCGACTCGCCGATAGCGTCACCACCCCCACCGGCGTGGTGATCGCCACCTACCAGCGGGGATGAGGAGGAGTCGTGAAGCAGTATCTGCTCAGCATCTATCAACCCGCCGACACGCCGCCGCCGGACAATCTCGACGAGATCATGCGCGATCTGAACGCGCTGAACGACGAGATCCGTGCCGCGGGCGCTTGGGTTTTCGCCGCGGGCCTGCATGCGCCGAGCACCGCCACCGTGCTGCACGCCAAGGGCAACGATGTGCTCGTCACCGACGGGCCGTATGTCGAAAGTAAGGAGCACATAGGCGGATTCACCGTCATTCAGGCGGCCGATCTGGACGAGGCGCTCGACTGGGGCAAGCGGATGGCCGCCGTGCTCACGCTGCCGATCGAGGTCCGGCCGGTGGCCGATCACTGAGATGGTCACCGATGCCGCGATCGCGGCCGTATTCAGCGCACATTACGGCCGCGCGGTCGCCAGCCTGATCCGCGTCTTCGGCGATATCACCATTGCCGAGGACGCGGTGCAGGATGCGTTCACCGCCGCCGTACAACGCTGGCCGACCGACGGGCTCCCGCCGAGCCCGCCCGGCTGGATCATCACCACCGCGCGCAACCGAGCCATCGATCGCCTGCGACGCGAGGCATCTCGCGACGACCGCCATGCCGAGGCCGCACTCCTACACGCAGACAACGAAACCGACGATATGAGCGCCGTCCAGGACGACCGCCTCCGACTGATCTTCACCTGCTGTCATCCGGCACTATCACTGAATGCCCGAGTGGCACTTACCTTGCGACTCCTCGGCGGTCTCACCACACCCGAAATCGCCCATGCCTTCCTGACTTCCGAATCGACCATGGCGCAACGACTCGTCCGCGCCAAAGGCAAGATCCGCGATGCGCGCATCCCGTACCGAATCCCCAGCGACGCCGACCTGCCCGCCCGCTTGCACGCCGTCCTGGCCGTCATCTACCTCATCTTCACCGAGGGCCACACCGCCACCTCCGGCGATCGGCTGATTCGGACCGATCTGTGTGCCGAAGCAATCCGGTTGGGGCGCTTACTCGTCGAGTTGATGCCCGACGAACCCGAGGCACACGGACTGCTCGCACTGATGCTGCTCACCGAATCGCGCCGAGCCGCCCGCACCACGCCGGACGGGTCGCTCGTGCCGCTGCCCGAGCAAGACCGTCACCGTTGGGACCACGCCCTCATCGCCGAGGGCCATGCCATCGTCCGAGAATGTTTGCGCCGCAACCAGCCAGGGCCCTACCAGATCCAAGCCGCAATCAACGCCGTACACGCCGACGCCCCCGAGTCGGAATCCACAGATTGGCAACAGATCCTGCAACTCTACGACCAATTGGCCTCCATAGCACCGAGTCCGATGGTGGCACTGAACCGCGCGGTGGCAGTCGGCGAGGTAGAAGGTCCTGCTGCGGCACTCACACTGCTCTCCGAAATCGACCTACCGAATCACCACCTGTACCACGCGATCCGCGCCGACCTCCTACGCCGACTCGGCCGCACAGCAGAGGCTCTTTGCGCCTACGATGCCGCCATCACCCATACGGACAACACCGCCGAACAGATCTTTCTGCGGCGGCGCAGGGACGATCTCGCCTCAGCCAATTGATGGCCGGATTCACATCCGACAGGTGCACTAGGCTCGCTTGGTGCCTCATGCACTGATCGTGGGCGGGTCCGGTGTGATCGGACGCGCAATCGCACTGCGCTTGGCGGCTGCCGGCTGGCAGGTGCGAGTGACCGGGCGCAGCCGCCTGCCCGCCGAACTTCACACGGCCGGTGTACGTTTCGTCGCCGCAGACCGAGCGGACTTACGTCGGGAGTTGGCCGCCGGTGCGGATCTCCTCGTCGACTGTGTCTGCTATACCGCCGACCACGCTCGAGCACTGGTGGAGCTAGCCGCGGAAGCAGGTTCGACAGTACTGCTGTCCAGCAAAGCGGTTTATGTCGATGCCGCTGGCAACCACTCGAATTCGGATATCGAGCCTCGATTCGATGGCCCGATACCCGAATCCGCAGCGACAATGTCACCCAGCAATATCGACTACAACTCGCGCGCTGGATATGGCGCGAGCAAGGTTGCCGCAGAACAGGTCTCGCTCGACAGCGGCCACACGATCACCGTGTTGAGACCTTCGCGAGTCCACGGTGTCGGCAACCGTCGCCCACGCGAATGGGTCTTCGTGAAACGAATCCTCGACCGCCGCCGATCGGTACTGCTGCGCCGCCGAGGCAGTGGCATCGTCCACACCACTGCCGCGGCCAACCTCGCGGCGTTGGTCGAGACCGTTGCTCACAACCCCGGCACTCGAATCCTCAATATCGCAGATCCGGATACCCCCAGCGCGCTCGAAATTTCCCGCACAGTGGCCCGCCACCTCGAGCACGACTGGACCGAGGTTCTGCTGGATGACCAACCATTGGGCCGCACACCATGGGACGCTGCTCATCCCGTCATCCTCGACACCTCGGCAGCCATGGCCCTCGGCTATCAACCGGTCGGCGACTACGCGACAACGGTTGCCGCACAACTCGACTGGCTGATGTCTGCGGCCCGATCAGGCGATGCCTCGGCAATACTCCCCGCCGACGACGATCCATACTTCCGCCAGTTCTTCGACTATCCAGCAGAAGACGAGTTCCTGCGGAGATAGCCATCGCTCGCACCGCGGTGGCGTGGCCCAAGTACAGCGACTCGAATACCGACCACGATCAGTGCTTGCGCACTACGCGCTCGCCTTGGCCCGGCTTCCAGATGGTGATGTCCAGGTGATCGTCGGTGACCTCGACGGTGGAGGCGCCGGTCAGGTCCGCGGTGTAGAAGTGGTCGAACTCCTGGTCACGGATGTCGAATCCGGTTTCGTCGAACAGTTGTCGGGCGAAGCGCGCGTGCACGTCCTTGTCCGGGAGGTCGATGGCGGTGCCGAAGAGCTTCGCGTCACCGTCGCCGACTTGGGTGTCGACGGTTGCGGTGTGCAGGCAGAAGCGCGGGTCGCGGGCGAGGTCCTTGAATTTGGTGGTGTTCGGCATGCCTGCGATCACCAGCATCCCTTCGAAAATTCGCGGTTCGATGGGGCTGATGCGTGGGAAACCGTCGGAGCGCAGGGTCGCGAGCATACAGAGGTTGCCGGTGGCCTGGTGCCGCCGAGTGAACACAGTGGCGATGTGTGGGGCTTCTTCGATGAACTGGCTCCATGTGGTCATGCGGTCGACGGTACGAGCAAAACTTGACATCTTCTGTCAAGTTTTACGGCTAATCTCGAATCATGCGAGCGAGTCGACTGGTGCAGCTGTTATTGCTGCTCCAGACACGCGGCCGGACTACGGGACCGGAGCTGGCGCGCGAGTTGGAAGTGTCGGTGCGCACCGTGTATCGCGATATCGAGGCGCTGTCGGCGGCAGGCGTACCGATCTACAGCGAACCGGGCCGGACCGGCGGTGTGCGGCTGGTCGACGGGTACCGCACTCGTTTGACCGGTCTGACCACCGAGGAAGCCGATGCGGTACTGCTCGCCGGACAACCCGCGGCCGCCGCCGATCTCGGCCTCGGCACGGTGCTGGCGACCGCGCAGCTCAAGGTGCTCGCCGCCCTGCCACCCGAATTGCGCGGCCGGGCAACACGAATCGCGGAACGCGTCCATGTGGACGCACCCGGCTGGTTCCGCCGGCCCGACGAAACACCAACGCTGGCAACGGTTGCCGATGCGGTGTGGCACGACAGGCGACTGGATATCCGTTATCAGCGCAAGGATCGCACCGTCGAACGCCGCCTGGATCCGCTCGGACTCGTATTGAAGGCCGGAACTTGGTATCTCGTCGCACGTGACGGATCGGCCATCCGCTCCTATCGCGTCAGCCGGATCGCCTCGGCCGCACCGTCTGGCGAATCCTTCACGCGGCCAATGGATTTCAACCTCGCCGAGCATTGGTCGGAATCCGCCGATGATTTCGCCCGATCAATGCTGCGAGTGCGGGCTCGCTGCCGGGTCGCAGCCGCCCAATTGCCGATACTCCGATTGATGATCGAACCCGCCGCGGTCGCGGAGGCAATGGCATCGACCTCCGAACCGGACGCCGACGGCTGGGTCGAAGTAATCATTCCATCGGAGTCCTACGAGGTTCTAGCGGGTGCGATCCTGCCGCTCGGCCAATTCTGCGAGGTCCTGGACCCGCCCGAATTCCGCGACCGGGTCGCGGCGACAGCCTTCGCGATGGCCGAGCGCTACCGAGGCCCGCGCGCTCCCTGAGCCCACACCCATTTGCGCGCGGCGCAGTGTCTGCGCTGCCGCCACAACGGTGGGCCCCTCAGCGCAGCGAGCGGAAGAACGCGCGCACGTCGCTGGTGAGCAGATCCGGTGCCTCCATTGCCGCGAAGTGCCCGCCCCGATCGTATTCGGTCCATCGCACGATGTTGTGCTGCCGCTCGGCGAGCACTCGGATGGAGTTGT
Organism: Nocardia sp. NPDC050630; assembly: GCF_044457245.1. NCBI lineage: Bacteria > Bacillati > Actinomycetota > Actinomycetes > Mycobacteriales > Nocardiaceae > Nocardia > Nocardia sp. NPDC050630. The sequence continues at coordinate 152,098 of NZ_JBITGN010000014.1, read as the reverse complement.
CACCGGCGAATACCGCTGCGGCGGTCGGCACACCGGAATTCCGCGCGGGCATCCCCCACGAATCCCCCTCCCCGTAGAGCCGAATCGAGGAGACGAAGGTTCTGGTGAACCAATAGAGGCTGACATTGGTCAGCAGCGCATCGCGATCCACCGCTTCATCGGGCAATTCGAGCGCGGGATTGGTCCAGCGCTGAAACAGATCCACGATCCAGGCCAGCAATCCAGCGGGCGAATCGTGCATGCCGATGGCCAGGGTTTGCGGACGCCCCGCCTGCACCATCGCATAGCCGTACCGGGTGTAGCTCGCGCTCCCGGTGAGTTTGTCCAGCTTCGCCCGATCCTCTGCGCTGTAGTCCGGCTCCGTTCCGTCCGCACTCCAGGAGGGCAGCGTGATCGGCCCGTTGACATGGATGCCGACCATATGGTCGGTGGCGATCCGCCCCAATTCGGTCGAGACGAAGAAGCCCGCGTCGCCGCCCTGCGCTCCATACCGGTCGTAGCCGAGCCGGGCCATCAACTTCGCCACCACCTGCGCGAACTGCTCTGTCGAACCGTCCCCGACCTTCGGCCCCGGCTCCGAGAAGGCGAATCCGGGCAACGATGGGATGACCAGATGGAACGCATCGGCCGGATTACCGCCGTACGCTCGCGGATCGCTCAACGGTCCGATCACATCGAGGAATTCGATGAAGGAGCCGGGCCAGCCGTGGCTCAATACCAACGGCACGGCATCGGGTTCGGGTGAACGGACGTGCAGAAAATGCATCTGCTGCCCGTCGATATCGGTGACGAACTGCGGCAGCTGGTTCAGTCGCGCTTCCACTGCGCGCCAGTCGTATTCGGAGCGCCAGTATTCGGCGAGGTCCTTCATATACGAGATCGATGCGCCCTTATCCCAACCGCCGCCCGGGATTTCATCCGGCCACAAGGTATTCGCCAGCCTGGCGTGCAGATCATCGATCCGGTCCTGCGGGATCTCGATGCGGAAGGCGCGGATGTCCTGTTCGGTGCTCATGAAAACAACGCTATGCCGCCCTTAGGACAGGATCGTTCCTAAGCATCTGACATGCTGGATGTCGTGTTGGAGACTTCGGCGCGCCTGCTCAAATTGCTCGCCCTGCTGCAGACCCACCGCGACTGGACCGGGGCCGAACTCGCCGAACGACTCGGTGTCACCGGCCGCACGGTCCGCCGCGATGTGGATCGGCTGCGTGAACTCGGCTACCCGGTGCATGCCACACAGGGCACCGCGGGCTATCGGCTCGGCGCTGGGGCCGCGCTGCCGCCGCTGCTGCTCGATGACGAGGAGGCCGTCGCGGTGGCGGTCGGCCTGCGCAGCGCCTCCGGCGGCACCGTCGCCGGTATCGGGGAGGCATCGCTGCGCGCGCTCACCAAACTCGAGCAGGTGCTCCCGCCGCGATTGCGCCACCGGGTCCGCACGCTGCGCGGCGCGACGGTCCGGGTCGGGACACCGGATGCGACAGTCGAACCGGACGCCTTGATGGCCGTCGCGGAGGCCTGTCAACGGCACGAGCGCCTCCGCTTCGACTATCGCGCGCACAGCGGCGCAACCACCCGGCGCACGGTGGAGCCGCACAGCCTGGTGCACTTCAGCAGGCGCTGGTACCTCGTTGCCTGGGATGTCGATCGCGATGACTGGCGCACCTTCCGCGCCGATCGCATCTCGCCACGAACACCCACCGGCCCGCGTTTCACTCCGCGTGAGCTCCCGGAAGGCGATGTCGCGGACCACCTTTCGTTACGGCTATCCGCCCGGGCATGGCCGCATCAAGCAATCGCCTTGCTGCACAAGTCCGCCGAGGACGCGGCGGCGTATGTCTGGCCCGGAATGGGCGTCATCGAAGCCGTCGACGACCACAGCTGTCAACTGCACGTCGGCGCGGATACGCCGGAGGCACTGGTCTGGATGATCACCTCGGTAGATATCGACTTCACACTGCTCAGCGGACCACCCGAACTCGTCGCCGCCCTTCGAGCCCAAGCCGACCGCTGCGCCGCCGCCTTGCACAACTTCGCAGTGAACAGCCCGGCACCGGGATCCGATCCGATGCCGGGCGGCCCCGGCCTCAGCTGACAATCGCGAACAACACCGCCGCAACCGCGAAACTCACCACCGACAGCACGGTTTCGAGCACCGTCCACGTCTGCAGTGTCTGCTTCACTGTCAGGTTGAAGTACTTCGAAATGATCCAGAAGCCACCGTCGTTCACGTGGCTGAGGATGATCGAACCGGCCGCGATGGCCATGGCGATGAGTGCGATGGCCATCTGCGAGTAGCCGTGCCCGATGACGAGCGGCGCGACAATGCCGCCGGTGGTCACGATGGCGACGGTCGCGGAGCCCTGGGCGATACGCAGACCGCAGCTGATGATGTACGCCAGCACGATCACCGGCAGCCCGGCGGCCGACATGGTGTCCGCGAGTGCGGTGCCGATCCCGGTGGCGGAGATGACCTTTCCGAAGAACGCACCCGCACCGACCACCAGCAAAAGCATGCCGACCGGCTTCAGCGATTCCGCGGTGAGGGTACTCAGTTCTTGCACGCTGGACCCGCGCCGCACACCGAGCAGATAGAAGGCGACGAGCACCGCGATCAGCAGCGCGACCGCCGGTGTGCCGAGGAAGGTGAGCACCTGCAGCAGTTTCGAATCCTTGTCCAGCCATTGGCTGCCGAAGGTCGCACCGAGAATGAGTACCAGTGGAATGGCGATAATTCCGCCGATGAGGCCGACTGCGGGCGGGCGTGTCTCGGTGCGTACCGACTCCGGATCCGTTGCCGTGCCCGGACCTTCACGCTTGGCCGCAGGCTCGGCCTCGGGCCGCACCAGGAATTCGGCGGGCACCTCGACCTGCACCCGCTTACCGATGTAGGTGCCCCATACAATGCCCGCGGCAATGAAACCCGGTATGCCGCAGATGAATCCCATGATGATCAGCCACCCCAGGCTCACACCGAGCAGACCACCGAGCGCGACGGGCCCCGGATGCGGCGGCAGGAAAGCATGGGTCATGGACAGACCCGCCAACATCGGCATGGCATACAGCACCAGCGATCGGCCACCGCGCTTGGCGGCCACATAGATCAGCGGTGCGAGCACGAAGATACCGATATCGAAGAAGACCGGGATGCCGAAGATGAGTCCCAGCAGCCCCATCGCGACCGGTGCGCCCTTCTCACCGAAGATGCCGAGCAGCTTGCCGGTCAAAACGTCCGCGCCACCGGAACGTTCGAGGATCGCCCCGAGCACCGTACCGAGACCGATGATGACGGCGATATGCCCGAGAATGCCGCCGAAACCGGTCTCCAGCAGCGAATCACCGGACTTGATCGCCGTACCGACGATCTTCGACACCGGTAGTCCGGCGACCAGCGCCAGCCCGAGTCCGGTGAGCAGCAGCGCGATGAACGGCTCCAGCTTGACCTTGATAATGGCGAACAGCAGTACGGCGATCGCGAGTCCGCACAACACCAACAATCCGGGTGTGGTGGTGCGCAGCCAGTCGACAGTGGCGCCCATATGGGTACCTCTCAATTCATGGATCGAACGAATGACGCCGCGCGCGAGGCGATTTCGGACCATCGGCCCGCGGCGACGTCGGATGGGGCCACGACATCGGTACCCGCGGTCACGGCCACGGCTCCGTTGGCGAGGAATTCGGCGGCATTGCCCGCATTGACGCCCCCGGAAGGTATGAGCGCCACATCGGGGAAGGGACCGCGCAGGTCTTTCAAATAGCCGGGACCGAGCGCCCGGGCGGGGAAGATCTTCACCGCGGCGGCGCCGAGGTCTAGTGCGGTGAGTACCTCGGTGGGTGTGAAAGCGCCCATGACGACCGGGATGTCGCGCTCGACCGCGACGGCCGCGACCTCCGCGCGCACACCGGGCGTGACGAGAAACCGTGCGCCATTATCGATCGCGGCCTCGGCCTGATCGGCATGCAGTACGGTTCCGATACCGACGATCGCATCGAGAGCCGTCGTGGCGATACGCAGGTAATCGAGCACGCCCGGCGTTGTGAAGGTGAGCTCCAACGTCCGAATCCCGGAGCGCGCCAACGCATTCGCCAGTGCCAGCGGATCCGGAATCTCCGGCGCACGCACCACACTCAGCACGCGGTCGGCGCGCATGATCTCCAGGGCGCTCGTGGCGTTCAATATGTCTCCTTCCGCACGGCATCCATGCGCAGCGCACGCCCGGCGAGCTTGCCGGTAGGCGCGCCGTCTTCGATGGCGAACTCGCCGTTGACCAGCACATGCTGAATTCCGCGCGCTTGCTGCTTCGGATTGTCGAAGGTCGCGGTGTCGGTGATCGTCGATGGGTCGAACAACACGAGATCTGCCGCGTACCCGGTGAATACGTGTCCGCGGTCGCTCAACCGCAGCCGCTCGGCGGGCCGACCGGCGAGGTGGTGCACACACTCCTCGAGTCCGAGCACGCCGAGTTCGCGGACGTAATGGCCCAGATAGCGCGGGAAGGTGCCCCAGGCGCGCGGATGCGGCCGCTCGCCGACGAGTAGTGCGTCGCTGCCGCCCATATGCACCGGATGCACCATGATCGCGCGCACATTCTCCTCGTGCCCGACGTGCTGCAGGATGGTCGTGGCCAATTGGTCTCGACTCAGCAGGTCGAAGAACACCGCGACCGGTTCGCGATCGGTATCGGCCGCGATTTCCGCGACGCTCTTGCCGACGTACTCCCCCAGCTCGGCATTCGCGACACCGCTGATCTGAATGGTCTCCCACTCGACCGTCACGCCGTGACAGCCGTCGGAGCCATTCACATTCACGTCCAACGTGATGCGCGCACGCATCTCGGGATCGTCGATACGGGCCAACGCCGCGTCCGGACCACCTGACATCGCCCAACTCGGCAGCAGCGCCGACAATGTCGTGGAGCCAGGCAGATACGGATATGTATCCAGGGTGATATCGCACCCCTCGGCCCTGGCCGCATCGATCAAAGCCAGGAATTCCGGTGCGCGCCCGCGGTTCACGCCGAAGTTCATCGTCGCGTGGGTCAGATGCAGTGCGCAGCCGGTGCTGCGCGCCAATCCGATCATCTCGGCGTACGCCGCCAACGCGCCTTTGCCGTACGAGCGCGTATGCGGCGCATAGAACCCGCCGTATTCGGCGACGATCTCGCACAGTGCCGCCAATTCGCCGGTGTCCGCATACATTCCGGGCGTGTAGGTGAGCCCGCTCGACATACCGACCGCGCCCTCACGCAGCCCCTGCGCGAGCAAGTCCCGCATTCGCCGGATTTCGGCCACCGTGGCAGGCCGCTGTTCGCTACCGACAACCAGTAGCCGCAGCGTGCCTTGCGGTACGAGATAGGCGGCGTTCGGCGTTATGCCCTGATCGAGCCGGTCCAGGTACTGCGCAACTGTGCGCCAGGAGAAGTCCAGATCGCTGGGATTGCCATTCCACCCGGCGATCTGACGCCGCAACACCGCCAGGGCGACGTCATCGATCGGGGCATACGAGAGCCCATCCTGGCCGATGACCTCGGTCGTGACGCCCTGGCTGATCTTCGGAAAATGGCCGGGGTCGGTGAGCAGATGCAGATCGGAATGCGCGTGCATATCGATGAAGCCCGGGGCGAGCACCGAATCAGGTGCATCGATGAACCTGGCCGCCTCGGTGATCGTTCGCGGGTCGGCGATCGTGCTGATCCGTCCCCGTTCGATGCCGACATCGGCGCGGAAGCGTGGCGCACCCGTACCGTCGATGACGTCGATATCGCGAAACACTAAGTCCGTCATGACCGCTCGTCAGAAGAAGGTGTGCACGAGGTCGACGACGCGCGGACGTTCCGCATCGGCATTATCGATCACCGGGATCAGCCGCCACTTGTCGAATGCCGTGCACGGATGCGACAGGCCGAGCCGCACCACACTGCCCACCGGCAGGTCACCGGCCGCACCGCCCGGCAGCCGCAGGAACGTATGCTGGTCATTGAGCGCACTCACATATGCCGCCGGATTCAACGAATCTTCCGGTCCCGCAATGAATTGCGGGACCGGAAGCCCCTCATCGAATGGCAGATCGCGCTTACCGGCATCCAGCAGCGCGAGTTCCGCCTCGGGCCGCGATACGGTCCGCGCCCACCCGTGCATCGCCGAGCGCAGCGGTCGTTCGCTGCGCGGCGCGGCCAGCGGCGAGATGCCCGCGTAGAAGCCGTCGTCGTGAATGATGTAGGCACCGGAGCGCAATACCACTGTGGTCGTGACGTCTTGCTCTTCGGCGAGTCCGGCCAGACATTCGACGACCAGATCCGGGAAGGCGCTGCCGCCCGCGGTGACGATCGCATCCTCCGGATAGCTTCCCGCCGCGGCGAGTTCGCGGTGGAGACGGGCGATGTCATCCAGATAGCGCCGCACGGTGCTGATCCCGTCCGGGGTGCGGTCGTGGGCGAGCGCACCTTCGTACCCGCCGACTCCGGCCAGGCTCAGCCGATCAGCTCGGCCGACCGCCTCGGCGATGGCATGCGCCTGCTCAACCGTGCGCGCCCCCGTACGTCCTTGCGGCCCACCGAGTTCGACAATCACCCGGATGCGCGCATCACCGGTCAGCTGCCGCTCCATCAGCTCGACGGTCTCGACACTGTCGACCCAGCAGTAGAATTCGAACTCCGGGTCCCGCGCCGATTCCGCGGCGACCCAGCGCAATCCGACCGGATCGACCAGCGAGTTGGCCAGCACGATCCGGCCGACCCCGAACGATCGGGCCACCTGCACCTGCCACACGGTGGCGAAGGTGATCCCCCAGCTCCCGGCCGCCAATTGCTGCGCCCACAGTTGCGGGGCCATGGTGGTCTTCCCATGCGGAGCCAAGCGCACACCCGCGGCCACCGCCCAATCCGCCATTACCGCGACATTCGCCGCGACAGCCGCCTGGTCGACCGTCAATACCGGCGTTTCGAACTCGTCGAGGTATGGCGCGGTGTCCAGGAAGTCGCGAACCGTACGGCCCCATGCGGCGGGCGGCAGACCCTTGTGCTCGGGCCCGAGCATCCGATCCGCCAGTGCGGCAACGGCTTTCTCATCGATCGCCATGTCGCTCCTTCCCGCGGAATCATGTCCGCCGTACCATGCCGCCCATGCATTGCGTAATTTGCAACGCTGGTTGCACATCGCGTTTCGTGTGGTTATTCTGCACTGGATGGCCGGTGGCCGCAAGGGCCGAAGGGAGATCGATGTGACGTGGCCTACTAGGTCGCCCCGCCCCCGGGCGGTAACCATCGGCGAGGGGCTCGCGGTACTGGTCGCGCTTCCCGGTCCACTGGAGGACTCGGCGAACTTCGAGCGAACCGCGGGCGGTGCCGAGGCGAATGTGGCCACCGTACTCACTCAGCTCGATGTGGATGCCGCGTGGATTTCCCGAGTCGGCGATGACGGATTCGGCCGCTATCTGACCGGACATCTCGCGGCGCGCGGCGTGGATGTGTCGGCCGTTGTCATCGACCCCGCACGCCCCACCGCCATCTATGTGAAGGAGCGCGGCAGCGGCTCGGGCAAAGCCAACGATCTGGCCGACGGGGCCAGCCGCATGCTGTACTACCGCACCGGTTCCGCCGCCAGCGCACTGTCCAGCGCCGATCTGACGGCCGCCGACGGACTACTCGGGCGCTGCGACCTCGTGCACTTCACCGGCATCACCACCGCGCTCTCGGAATCCGCGACCCGGCTCACCGAAACCCTTGTCGCGCTTCCCCGCCGGGGTAAGTTGGTCAGCTTCGATCTGAATTACCGTCCGGCACTCTGGGCGGGCCGTCTCGAGCAGGCGGCCGAGGTGCTGGCTCGCCACGTGCGTGGCTGCGATGTGGTGTTCCTCGGCGCCGATGAGGCGGATGCGGTCTTCGGCACCGCCGATGCCGACCGGTTGCGCGCACTGTTCCCGGAGCCGCAGCATCTGGTGGTCAAGAACAACGAGCATTCGGTCACCGGATTCGCCGGAACCGAGCGCGTCGAAGTTCCTGCGCTGGAACTCGCGATCACCGAGCGGATCGGTGCCGGTGATGCCTTCGCGGGCGGGTACCTGGCCGCCCTGCTGCACCGACGTCCTTTGCAGCAGCGCCTGCGTTTCGGGCATTTATGCGCCGCCGCCGCACTGACCGGCACCGGTGATGTCGCGGAACTGCCTTCCCCCGGTGCACTGGAAGCGTTGGCGGCATTGGACGAGTCGGCTTGGCGGCGTGTGCATTACGGCAGGGATGTCGTAGCAGAGAATGTGGCGTCATGAGCGAGCGAACAATGGGCACGGCCGAGCGAGTCGAAGACACAGTCTCCATGACGGTGCCGAGCGCCAACGAGGCGCAGTCATGAGTCAGAGTTTGTTGCGTGCGTTGACCATCCTGCTCTCGCTCGGGGAGGATGCCCGTTCGCTCGATCAGCTTGCCGCTGAACTGGGCGTGCACAAGTCGACTGTGCTGCGGCTGCTGCAGACCATGGAATCACAGCGCTTCGTCACCCATGACAGCCAGCACCAATACGTCCTCGGCTCGCGGCTTTTCGAACTCGCCAACCGCGCGCTGGAACAGCGTGACGTCCGCACCCTCGCCCGCCCGCATCTGAGCGCGTTGAATTCCGCTACCGGGCAGACGATTCACCTGGCCACCTATGAATCCGGTGACGCGATCTATATCGACAAATTCGACGCGATCCAGAGCGTGCGAATGTATTCCCGCATCGGCCGCCCTGCGCCCCTGCACTGCACGGCGGTCGGGAAGGTACTCGTCGCCGCGCAGCCGCGCACCGAATGGCCGACGATCGCCGAACGCATCGACTACCGCGAATTCACCGACCGCACCATCCGCACCCCGGAGCGCTATCTGGCGGAACTGGAACTTGTTGCGGCACAGGGCTATGCCGAAGACCACGAAGAGCACGAGAGCTTCGTGAACTGCATCGGCGTTCCGGTGCGCAATGGCACCGGGACGGTGGTCGCGGCGGTCTCGATGTCGGTGCCGGACATGCTGCTCAACCACGATCAGGTTTTGGCGGAGCTGCCGCGGGTCCGCGCGGCCGCCGATGCCATCTCCGCCGAACTCGGCTGGACTGCCGGCCGTATCGCGACGAAAGGCGAGTCATGAGTGAGAAGATTGCCGTCCGCACCACCGATGCGCCCGCACCCGCGCACACCTTCTCCCAGGGCGTGCGCAAAGGCCCGTTCGTGCAGGTCTCGGGTCAGGGCCCAGTGGACCCCGCGACCAACGAATACCTCTTCCCCGGAGACGTTGCCGCCCAGACCATTCGGACCCTGCGGAATGTCAAGGCGATCGTGGAGGCAAGCGGCGCCACCTTCGACGACGTGGTGATGCTGCGCGTCTACCTGACCAAGCGCGAGGACTTCGCCATCATGAACGACGCCTACGGCGAATTCGTCACCGCCAACACCACCAGCACCACATTACCAACCCGCACAACAGTATTCACCGGCCTCCCCCGCGAGGAAATGCTGGTAGAGATCGACGCCCTAGCTATCCTCTAACCGCCGCCCCCGTCTCGCCGCGGAAGGTCGCGCGCACTGATTCGCGCCGCGCATGGTTTCGCCCGCGATTTCGCGCGCGGCGTGACAAAAGGCGCGCGGGAGCTACCGAGGCAACCTAGCCGGAGTTGCGCAGCGCGGTGGCTAGTCCGTTCATGGTCAGCAGGATGCCGCGTTTGACGAGTTCGGAATCGTCACCGGCCCGCAGCCGTCGCAGCAACTCGACCTGCATCTGGTTCAGCGGTTCCAGATACGGGAAGCGGTTGTGGATCGACTCCGCCAGTGACGGGTTGTCGGCGAGCAGGTGATCATTGCCGGTGATCGCGGCGTGCATGCGGATGGTGCGAGCGTGCTCGTCTCGGATCATTCCGAAGATGTGCTCGCGTAGGGCGGCGTCGTCGACGAGTTCGGCGTACCTGGCGGCGATATCCAGATCGCTCTTGGCCATGACCTGGGCCAGATTCGACAGTACCGTCCGGAAGAACGGCCAGCGGCGATAGAGGTCGGACAGCACCGCCAAGCGGTCGGGATCGCCGCCGACCCACTCCTCGAGCGCGGCACCGGTGCCGTACCAGCCCGGCAGCATGACGCGGGCCTGACTCCACGACATCACCCACGGGATGGCTCGCAGATCGCTCACCGAATTCGTCGGCTTGCGGGAGGCGGGGCGGCTGCCGATATTCAGATCGCCGACCTCGGCAACCGGCGTGGACTGCCGGAAATACTCGACGAATCCCGGTGTTTCGTGCACGAGTCGCGCATAGGCCGCACGAGCACGCGCCGCCAGGTCGTCCATGAGTTCATAGGATGGCTCGGCAGCGGGACCGAGTCCCTCCACATCGAGTAGCGTCGACTCCAGCGTGCCCGCGATCAGCGACTCCAGATTGCGATGCGCCGCACCGGATTCCGCGTACTTGGCCGCGATCACCTCACCCTGCTCGGTCAACCGCAGCGAACCCCGCACGGCACCGACGGGCTGGGCGAGAATCGCGTCATAGCTGCGACCACCACCGCGACCGACCGTACCGCCGCGACCATGGAAGAGCCGCAAGCGAATGCCGGTCTTGCGCGCGACCTCGACCAGATCCAGCTCAGCACGGTAGAGCGCCCAGTTGGCGGCCAGATACCCACCGTCCTTATTGGAATCGGAGTATCCGAGCATTACCTCCTGCCGCATTCCCTTGGCTGCCACCAGCTCTCGATACACCGGAACATCCAGCACCGCGGCCAGAGTCGCCGCACCGGCCCCCAGATCTTCGATGGTCTCGAACAGCGGCACGATATTCACCGGACAGCTCGGGGGCCCATCCGGCTCGCCGGGATCGAGCAGCCCACCCTCCTTCAGCAGCAGCGCCGCCTCTAACATATCGCTGACCGAGGTGCACATGCTGATGATGTAGTTCGGCACCGCCTCGACACCGAAGGTGTGCACGACATCTCGTGCGGCACGGACGATGTCGATCTCCTTGGCGGCGAGTTCGCTCAGCCGCGCATGCGGGCCGAGCAGCGGACGGCGGGTACGCAACTCGGCCGCGAGTAGTTCCACCCGCTCGTGCTCGGCGAGGCTCGCATAGTCCTGATGCACCCCAGCCCAGGCCAGCAGCTCGGTGACGACCTGTTCGTGCACCTCCGAGTTCTGCCGCATATCCAGGCCCTGCAAATGGAATCCGAATGTCTCGATGGCATGTCGCAGCGCGGCCAGGCGATCGTCGGCGAGCAGACCATCGCCGCTGGCCCGCATCGAGGCGTCGACGGCATCCAGGTCGTCGAGCACCGCCTGCGGAGTCGGATAGGCCGGAGCATCCGTCTCTATGCCGTCGGCGGGCAATTCGCCGAGCGCGGCAGCCGCCGATGCCGACAGGCGTGCCCGAATCCGGTGCAGCGCACGGCGATAGGGCTCATCCGAATGCGTCGCGGGGTCGGGATAACCGGCCTCGGCCAGCTCGGCCACCTCTGGTGTCACCAAAACCAGCCGCGCCGATTGCGACAGCGACTTCTCCAGTTCCACCAGCTCGTGCAGATAGCGTCCGAATGCCACCGCCGATGCCTGCGATGCCGCCTGACGCACGACATCGGCTGTCACATAAGGGTTTCCGTCACGGTCGCCGCCGATCCACGATCCGGGGCGCAGGATCGGCCGCGGCAGCAATTCCGCCCCCGGCCACCGGGACCGCAGCGCCGCCCGAACTTCGGCGTTGATCGCCGGAATTACGTCGAAAAGCGTGATGTCGTAGTAGCGCAGACCGACCGCGATCTCGTCCTGAATCCGCAAGCGCTGCAATCGAATCAACGCTGTACGCCAGAGTGATAGTACCTGGCGGCGGATGCGCAGCTCCAGATCGGCGCGCGCCCGCTCGGTTTCGGTATAGCGCTGCCGCAATCGCATCAATTCGGTAATGCGGGTCTGCACATCGAAGACGGTGCGGCGCCGGGTTTCGGTCGGATGTGCGGTGATCACCGGCGATACCAACGCGTCGGCGAGCAGATCGGCGACCTCGGTGCCGTCCAGTGCCGCCGCGTCGAGTTTGCGGTAGGTCGCCGCGAGCGAGGAATCCTGCGGCGGCTCCCCGGCCGCCTCATGCGCCGCGCGCCGCCGATCGCGCTGGATATCCTCGGCGAGATTCGCCAACAGCACGAAATAGGTGAATGCGCGAATCAACGGCAATGCGACCGCGATATCGACGCCGTCGAGCATCTCCGCCACCGCGCTGCGCCCGACCTCCTCGCGCCGCACCCGGAACGCCTCGATCCGCACCCGCTCGATCAGATCGAAGACCTCGGGACCCTCGTGATCGCGGATAGTGTCGCCGAGGACGCCGCCGAGGAACCGGATATCGTCCCGCAGCGGCCGGGTCGCCTCCGGTGCGGTCGGCGTTTCCGACAGTCGCTCGCCGGCGTTCGGCACTGTCAGGCCCGAGGGCGCGGTGTCGCTGATCCGCTCGATGCGCTCGCTCATGACTAGACACTACTGCGCCAAGATCAGGCCTTCGCGGTGACGCCGAGCACTCCGGTTCTCGCCGATGCCGAGGCCGATCGACATCGGTATCGGCGAGTTCAGGGAATCAGCCGAGCAGCTGGGAGAACCGCAGGTGGTTGCCCCACGGATCGCGGAAACCGCAGTCCCGGACGCCGTAGGGCTGGGTGATCGGCTCCTGATCCACATCGACACCGGCCTCGCGCAGCCGGGCGAAGGTGTCGTCGACGGCCTCGGTGGTGAAGATGAGGGTGCCCTGCGCACCGCTGGCCAACCGCGCCTTCGCGGCTTCGCGCGCGGACTCGTTCGGATTCATCTCCGGGTTCTCCAGAATGAATTCGATACCGGGCTGCGACGCCGGTCCGACGGTCAGCCAGCGACCGCCAGGAAACGCCATATCCTGGCGGACCTCGAAGCCGATGACATCGCGGTAGAACTCCAGCGCCTGGTCCTGGTCGCCGACCAGCACTGCGACGTGGGTCAGAGTGAAATCCTTGCCGTTGCTCATTGCTATCTCCCTTGGTTCGAGCGGTACACAGGAATGACGCCGAGCGTGTCCCGAATTCATCGGTGTCTCGCGAGAAGATTCTCGGCCGCTTCGGCCGCCAGCACGCCGGTTCGTTCGATATCCCCGCTCAGCCTGGAGGTCGCACCGGATTCCGGCATGATCGCGACGTGGTTCAGGCGATACAAGTCCACACCCGGATCACCTACCAGCGTCAAGGCTACGGATTCAGCCGACCTCACGGACGCGCGGTCGCGATGCGGACAGGCGGTGCACGAGCACCTGTTCGAGCAGTGCGACGAGCACCTCCTTAACCGAAGCCCGTTCGCGCGCATCGCATTCCAGGATCGGAATGCACTCGTCGAGCTCCAGTGCCTCACGGACCTCGTCGAGTTCGAAATGCGCGCCTTGTTCGAAACGGTTGACCACCACCACGAAGGGCGTGTTGTGTTCTTCGAAGTAGTCGAGCACCGGATAGCAGTCCTCGACCCGGCCGGTATCCACCACGATCACCGCGCCGAGTGCGCCGTCGACCAGGTCGTCCCACAGAAAGACGAAGCGATCCTGCCCCGGAGTGCCGAAAAGGTAGAGCACCAGCGAGGTGTCGAGGGTGATGCGGCCGAAATCGAGAGCGACCGTGGTCTGGGTCTTGTCCGCGCGTCGCCCCGGATCATCGACACCGATGGCGACCTCGGTCATCGCCGCCTCCGTCACCAGGGGTTCGATTTCGGAGATCGCGCTGATGAATGTTGTTTTGCCGACACCGAATCCGCCGCTGATCACAATTTTGACCGAGGCGGGCATGGGCCGCTCGACCTGTGCTGTCCGATATTCAGAGTGCCCGTACAAGGTCCCTGATCCTCTCGATAGCTGCGGTGGAAAGTTCGGGGGCGTCCCGAACCGAAACATGCCCGGCGGCCGCGAGATCGCTGACGATCACTTTCGCGACGCCCACCGGAACGTGCAGCGCCGTCCCGATTTCGGCAATGGAATGCGGCTGCTGGCACAGCCTAACGACGGTGCGCTGTTCGAAGTGCAGCGGTGCGGACAGCGCGGCAGGAGTTGCCAGCACCAGTGTTTCAATGCGCAGCCCATCGATCAGCGGCATCGTGCGCCCCGCCGTGACGACGAAGGGGCGCACGAATCGGTCATCCGGCAGCTGCACATCCGGACTATCCCTCGGTGGCCGGTTGGCCCCGAACCAACCGAAGGATTGGTTGACCGGGATCATCCGCGGGTCCGGCAACCGCGGCCGGTCTGGATGTCTCATCTGCGCAACGACTCTCGCAATTCCGAGATGAGCGCCGGGTCGAGCAGCGCACCGGCGCGTTCGGCCAGTACCGCCATCTCGTAGCCGACGAGACCGACATCGCAACCACCGTCGGCGATGACGCCGAGGCAACTGCCGTCACCGAGTGCGGAGACCAGCAGGAAGCCGCGCTTCATCTCGATCATGATCAGCTTCAAGCCATCGAATGCGTAACTGCGCGAAGCACTTCGGGCCAGGCTGGACAGGCCCGAGACCATGGCGGCCAGTCGATCCGCGCTGGTGCGGTCCAGCCCCTCGGACATGGCGATGAGCAGGCCATCGGAGGATACGGCGACGGTATCGCGGACGCCGTCGGTATTACGGACGAAGTTGGCCAGCATCCAATTGAAGGTGTGCGGGTCCGCGGTCTGTATGTGAGTCGTCACCGAATCTCCTCTGCGGTGGTGGGTGAAACCGATGTTTGCGCCAAATCCGCGGCGCCCGGGATCTTTTCGGACGCTCCAACGTTCTCGGATGTCTTCGGCGGCGGTGCGCTCGGAGCGCCGCGCTGGTGTCCGGCCCGGAACGACGACAGCATGCTGCGGATTTCGGCCGGTGTGCGTTCCACGGCCGGAGCGCTGGCTGGGGCCGGGGTGAGAGCCCGAGGTGCGCTGTCGCTTCCATCGGCGGCTGTGCGTGCTCGCTTGTTACGCTTGACCAATCCGTTCTTGGTGCGCTGCACACCGGTGGGTGTCGAATCGGATTTCGTTGCGGCTGTCGCCGTTTCAGGTATTTGCCACAACGACCTACCCGCCGCAGACGGGACAGCAGGCTGCGTCCCCTCGGTCGCCGATGCGGCGTCGGTTGAGCGATCGATCGCGGGTACGGCGTCGACAGGGCGATCGCTCCCCGATCCATCGACGGCGGGCAAGCCCGTCAGGAAGCCGTTGACACCATTGCTCCCAGTGCCATTCAACCCTGACGGACCCGTCAGCGATCCATTGCCAACCGACAAGCCGGTCACAGATCCGCTACCACCATCGCCCCCAATGCCGTTCACCCTTGACGGACCCGCAAGCGATCCATTGCCAACCGACAAGCCAGTCAGAAATCCGCTACCACCATCGCCCCCAGTGCCATTCATCTTTGACGGACCCGCAAGCGATCCATTGCCAGCTGGCAAGCCAGTCAGAAATCCGCTGCCACCATTGCTCCCAATGCCATTTGACGGACCCACAAGCGATCCATTGCCAGCTGGCAAGCCGGTCGCAGATCCGCTACCACCACTGCTCCCAATGCCGTTCACCCTTGACGGACCCGCAAGCGATTCGCTGCCAGCTGGCATGCCGGTCACAGATCCGCTGCCGCCATCGCTCCCAGTTCCATCGGCATTTAGCAGACCCGTCAGCGATCCGTTGACCCCGGACGCAGCCCAGTCGCCGGTCGGGATGACCTCATACGTAGCCGAATCGCCCGTCCGGTCGTCCTCGAAAGCAGCCCGATCGCCCGTTGCCACGGCTCGTTCTACGCCAGCTCCGGTGAACCCGACACCGTCGCCGGAATCGGCCGGGTTGGAATGGAAGTGGGCGAACCGTGCCGATGTCGTCGATGCGAATCCCGGTCGGGAATGCGCGGGACCGGACCTCGATTGCAGAGGTACGACGCCGTCGGGTTCGGGCCCGCCGGTCATTAGCACATCATGCGGCGGCGCGCCGGGTATCGATGCACCGCCAAACCCCACGGCCGACTCGACATACCCCCGCCCAGCAGCCACCGAAGCCGCTGCACCGTGGTTCCCGGCCGCGGGTGCCCGTCGAGCATTCTCATTCGCAAGGGAGACCACCGGGGAATCGACGAGCCTTGCCGCAGCCGAGTCGCTGTGCCCGTGCGCACCGGGCCCCGCGCCAGTAGACCCCGCAGCCGCTGCACCCCGCTGTCCAGCGGCAGCCGACCGCCGATCCTTCTCTCCCGCAATGATTCCCACGGGCAACAGCAAGCGCGCGACGATCCCGCTCACCGGTGACACGTTCAACTCGACATCGATACCGAGTCGCCGCGCCAACCGGCCGACCACGTAGTGCCCCAGATATCGCGTCGGTGCGACAACGAAATCGGATTGCCCGCGCAGCCGGGCATTCGCCTCGTCCAACTGCGCCGCCGACATGCCGACACCGTGATCCACCACCGCGAGCAGATATCCGGTCGGCAGCTTGCGGCCGTAGATCTCCACCTCCAGATCCGGTGGGGAGAAGGCCAATCCATTCTCGATCAGCTCGGCCAGCATATGTGCGAGGTCGCTGACCACCGAGCCGGTGATCGCGATATCGTCGACTCGCCGCAGCACCACCCGGCGATAGTCGTCGACCTCCGACAATCCGGCGCGGATCACATCGGTGAGCGCGATCGGCTCTGCCCAGCGCCGCGGGCTTTCCGCACCCACCAGCACCAGCAGACTTTCGGCATTGCGCCGCATGCGGGTGGCGAGGTGGTCGAGTTCGAACAGATTCGACAGCGCTTTGGGATCGAGTTCCTCGCGTTCGAATTCACTGATCAGGCCGAGCTGGCGGCGCACCAGATTCTGGTTGCGCCGCGCCAGATTCGCCATCGATTCGGTGGTATTGCGCCGGACCAGCGCCTGCGCCGAAGCCAATTCGAAGGCAGTGGTCTGCACACCATCCAATGCCCCTGCCACAGCGGCGATTTCGAAACTAGCACCGCGCGGCGTGCGCACCGGTTCGGGCGGATCCGGTTGGGCGTCATCGGATTCCTGCCAGGCCGCGATCACCTCGGGCAACCGGTGATTGGCGACATCATCGGCCTGCGCCGCTAACTCGGCGAGCGGCCGCACGATGGCGCGCACACTGGCGAAGACCAGTGCCACCTCGGCGGCGATGGCGATCAGCGCGGCGAGCAGGAAGCCGCCGAGGGTCAGGAACGCATCCCGGCGCAGCGCCTGCGCGCGCTGCTGCACATCGTCACCGACCGCCTGCTGCACCCTGCGCTGCTCATCGATGACCGCGGTCATCTGCGCCCACCAGGTGCTCGGATCCACCGAACGGATCAGCGGACCGGTGCTCGACGCGATCGCGACCCGCTCCGATTCACCTGCCCTGACGGCATTTTCACTGCGCAGCGCCGCATCGAGCCGGGCCTGCTGTGCCGCGGTCGCATCGCGCGCGAAGGCGGTCAGACCGGCCATCTTGGCGGCCCGGATATCGAGGAACTCGACATACTCGCCATTGCGGAACTCATCGGCGGCGAAGACACCATTGAGGAATCCGCGCTCCTCAGCCGTCTGCTCCTTGGCTTCGCCGAGCGCGTACAGCGCCTCTAAGCCGTGCCGAATCTCGGCATCGCGCGCCTGATCGAGCCCGAGCGTCAGACGATTCAGCGCGGAGATGCCGTCGGTATAGAACTGAAAGGCGGCCTGCCTGCTGGTGCGGTGGGCGTCGATCTGGGTACGGGTTGCATCGAGCGCGTCGAATTGGCTGAGCGCCGAACGCACTTGGGCCGCACCCGGCGCATTCCCGACCGCCGCCTGCTCGAGTGCGCCCATCGCTCGATCCGTGTTGGCTCGCTGGTCCGCCACGGCTTGCACCAGGCGGTTGTCTCCGCCGAGCAGGCCATTGCTGAGCCCGCGTTCACGCTGCGCCTCCTGCACCAAATCCTGT
Source organism: Nocardia sp. NPDC050630 (assembly GCF_044457245.1). Classification (NCBI taxonomy): domain Bacteria; kingdom Bacillati; phylum Actinomycetota; class Actinomycetes; order Mycobacteriales; family Nocardiaceae; genus Nocardia; species Nocardia sp. NPDC050630. Next base: position 134,191 of record NZ_JBITGN010000014.1, on the reverse strand, counting down.
ACCACCAGCGCGAGCGAGACCGCGTGCACAGTGTCACCGCTCTCCCGGAATGCCTTGACCTCCCTGGCGACCATCACCGCGAGCAGTCCCAGCACCAAAACCAATGAGACGACAAGTATTCGGGCCAATTGCCCACGAATCGTGCGCGGTCGCACTATTCTGTTCCCGGCAACCTGGCGTTCGCCTCCAGGGTCGGCCGTCATATCCGGTGTGCCACCGGCTTTCTCCGACCGTTGACGTAAACGCACCACCCTGCTCCTCCGATTGCCCAGCCGTGACAGCTCCACGGCGAGCGCACGGAAAGTCACGCAGCAGCCTGCTCCAGGGGTAGGGGACTGTCAACGCGAAAACCGGACAAAACAGACGACGCCCGCATTTGTATACACGCTGGTAATCCAGCGTTTCCGCGGTGTCGATCCGCTCACAACTCGCTGCCGAACGGTGTGACGTGACGGGCGTCGCATTCGGATTCGCCGATGATTCGCTGTGCATGATTTTGCAACGAATCCTCCGGTAGCGCTTCCCGTCGACCCGGCAATGCCCCGCATATCGTCATCGAAGTGAATTCCGACGGTCTGCCGCACCATTCGAGTCGGGCACCGGCAGCGCCAGCTGCGACAACCTGTCCAGTACCTCCCGCAGCGTTCGTCGCGGCGGGCCGCCACGCACCGGTGGTGGCGCGTCCAGCGGCGAAAGGGGCTCTCGCGGGCCGCGGCTCGCTCGCGCGACGTCAGCTTCTGCGGCGACGACCGGCGGCCACCAGCGTATATACGCCGCCGATTTCCAGACGCGGAGATCGACCCGGCAGACCGACGCTTGAAGTCACAGGCTGTGCCTGACTGCGGAAGCGGGGTGTGGCACGCGACGCGCCCGGCACGGCGAGGAAACCATCCCCTGGACCGGCAGCGCCAAAAGGTCCCCGCAGAACAACAGGACCTACCGCAGCCCGACCAAACCGAACGCGACAACCACGGCGTTGCCCACAGGGTCACCCATAGATGCCGCCCTGTTCACCAACGGTGGGAATCCTCTTACGCCAGTTACATGACGTTTCATGACATCGTCGACGCGAAAAATCACCGGCCTCCGAAGGGGGCCAACCGTCGATGAGGGTTGCATATGGGTTTGCGCATGTCGGTATTGCGAGAACGGCTGGGGTACCGGCGGATAGCGTCTGTCGCCGCGGCCATGGCGCTCGCGGTCGCGCCACTGATCGTCGTTGCTCCGCAGGCGAATGCGGAAGCCGTCGTCGAGCGAATCGAGCGCACCTCCCCGCAACAATGGCAGATGTACGTCCGCTCCCCCGCGATGAAGCGGACCATCCACCTGGACGTGCTGGTGCCCGCGAACCAGGCAGCATCCCGGCCGACCCTGCTGCTGCTGGACGGAAACGGGGCGTCGGAATCTCAGCCGGCGAGCACGTGGACGCTGCGCGGCGGCGCCAAGGAGTTCTTCGCCGACAAGCCGGTCAATGTGGTGATGCCGGTCGGCGGCGGGGGGACCTACTACACCGACTGGTCGCAGGATGATCCCAAACTCGGACATCAGAAGTGGGAGACCTTTCTGACCTCGGAGCTGCCGCCGCTGATCGACCGCGAGTTGAAAGGCAACGGGGTCTACGCCGTCGGCGGACTTTCCATGGGAGCGGGAGCGGCGGCCATTCTGGCCGTACGGCACCCCGATATGTTCCGAGCCCTGGCGGCCTTCAGCGGCTGCTACTCGACCGACGGAGTCGGACAGTTGTCGGTGCGCCCCGTAGTCGAATCGAAGGGCGGGAACCCGGACAACATGTGGGGTAAGGCAGGCGACCCGGAGTGGGCGGCGCACGATCCGAGCAAACACCTCGACGCGCTGCGCGGCAAACCGGTCCACCTGTACATGGGCACCGGCGTGCCCGGCCCCGACGACGCACCGTTCGACGATCGCTGGTCGTGGCCCAACGACCCGCTCCGGGCGAATGAGATCGAACAGGTCTCGCATGACTGCACCCTCGCCCTCTCCCCCGCCATGAAGCTCTTCGGCGCCGACCTTTCCATCGACTACGCCGCCGTCGGCGTCCACTCATGGCCGTACTGGAAGACCGCCCTGCCCAAGTCCTGGCCGAGCCTGAAAGCTGGCCTCGGCGTCTGAAGGCACATCCGGGAGACTGGTGCGCGGCATCGCCTGCTCGGCTGTCACGTCCGTTTCGCGCCGTGCCGCGATGCCGAGCATCCAGTGCTCAGCATCGCGTCGTCGGTTGCCGCGCACAGTTTCGCTCCCTGCCACGGTGCCGAGCATTCAGTGCCCGGCACCGCGTCGTCGGCTGCCGCGCACAGTTTCGCTCCTGCCGCGATCGGCCAGGCAAACCCCAGCGCGGCATCGCCTCCTGGGCTTTCACGCACCTTCTGCGGGCGTGCCGCGATCGGCCGGGCAAATCAATGCGCGACGGAACAGCGAGCGGGGAATACGGCGGGTGTGGGTTGGGTTACACCCCGTAGCCGTGGTCTCCGCGCGGCGGAATCCAGTGCGACGGTGGGAGATTCGATGAGCGTGCAAGCGGTATGGAACGGCACGGTGCTGGCCGAGAGCGATGACACCGTGGTGGTCGAGGGCAATCATTACTTTCCGGCGGAGTCGCTGAAGACGGAGTACTTCCGGGACAGCGATACGCATACCGTGTGCCCCTGGAAGGGGCTCGCGTCCTATTACACGGTCGAGATCGAGGGTGCGAAGAATCCGGACGCCGCGTGGTACTACCCGGATCCGAAGCCGGAGGCCGAGCAGGTGCGCGATCGGGTCGCGTTCTGGAAGGGCGTCGACGTCGTCGAGAAGTAATGCGCTCGGGGAGTCGGCGCGCAACGGTGGCCGGTACGGGGTAAGAACGATGGCATGCGACATCCGGCCAGTTCGATCCTCAATGCGCTGACCTTCATGCCCGCCCGGCAGATCGTGCAGACGCCGTCGATCCTCGACATGGATTACACCGAGTTGTCCATCCGCACATCCGACGGCGAGAAGCTGCAGGGTTGGTGGCTGCCCGCCGCGCGCTCGATCGGGCATGTCCTGTTCGCGCACGGCAATGCGGGCAATATCGGCGACCGGGTGCCGATTTACGCGCTACTCACCCAAATCGGTTTGGACGTACTGACTTTCGACTACCGCGGCTACGGCCGAAGCACCGGGCGGCCCACCGAGTACGGCACCTACCTCGACGCCCACGCGGCCAGACAGGCGCTGCTGGAACAGCCGGGCGTCGATCCGGATCGCGTGCTCTACCTCGGAAAATCGCTCGGCGGCGGCGTGCTGCTCGAATTGGCGACCGAGTATCCGCCCACGGGACTGATATTGATGTCCACCTTCACCGGTCTGCGTGACGCGGCCCGCTCGGTATACCCATTCCTGCCCAGCCCGTTCGTCCCGGACGCCTATCCGAGCCTGCGCCGCATCCGCAAGCTGCGGGCACCCGTCCTGATCATGCACGGCGACCAGGACGAACTGCTGCCACTGCGGCATGCCGAGCGGCTGTACGCGGCCGCACCCGATCCGAAGCGATTGGTGGTCTTTCCCGGCGGCGGTCACAACGATCTGATCATCTCGCCCAGAGTCAACTGGCCGGATCTGATCCGCACTTGGTCGAGTGATCTGCTCAACCGCTGACGGCGCTCGTGCGTAGCCTGACGATATGAGCGATTTGGGTGAGATCACCGCGCGGCTCGCGGCACTGTCCGATGACGAACTCTTGGCGGTGCTCGATGCCGCCACCGCCGGGCGGCCTCGGCTCTCGTGGGTGCACACCGCGGTCGCGGAGGCCTCCGGCCTCGCGAATGCGAGCTCCGAGGCGAGTGTGAGTCCCACCACTGTCACGCCACAGCTGCATGACCAGGCGTCGGGTGCCGATGCATCCGGGCAGGTCGGAGGCTTTTCTCCGGTACCGGCGGTACCGGTACCGCCGACCGGTATCCCGTCCGGTCCGGAGGTGGGCGGATATTCGGTCGGCGGCGTACCTACTTTTGAGTCAGTTCGCGATAAGGTCGAGCAGCGCTTCGGCACCGCGCAGGGGATGGGCGAACTCGACCGGCAGACTCCTGCGGGCCGCAGCGCCGACGAACAATGGGAGGCGCGCGAGAAAGCGGCGCGCGAGCGTCTGGCACAGATACGGAAATCGTTGCACGGCAACGATGTCGAATCGAACGATCCGTAACCTGACCGAGCGCGACGGACAACGAATGTGATGGTGGTATTCGATGAGCGAGCCGCGCGAGATCGCCGAACGGCTACTCGATGCCCAAGTGGAATTCCTGCTGGCCGAGGTGAGCGGCGACCGCTTCACCGAGGTCGTAGCCCGTGACGTGGAGTCGGTCATCGCGGTGGCAGACACCCTCGTCTTCCGCGATGTCGTCGGCATCGACCAGGCCAAGGAGACGGTCCGCACCGTCATCGACCTGATCGGCGGCAGTCCGGTCCTCGCGGATATGGTCGGGGTATTCGCCGACTCGATCTACGACAACATCGCCGAGAACAACGATTACACCCTGGGCCAGGTTGTCGACCGCGAACCGGTCGAGGCGCTGCTGGAGAAGATCTTCGGCATGCACCAGGCACAGGAGCGCATCCTGGAGCGGCTCACCGAAAGCCCGCTGGTCGCGACCGTCGCCGCGAAGTTCGTGGATAAGCTCATCTCCGATTTCATGGAGGCCAATAGGCAGATCGCGGGCAAGATTCCCGGGGTCTCATCGCTGATCTCCATGGGCCAGTCGGCGGCCAAAACCGCCAAGAAGGCAACCGAGAGCACCTTCATCGGCGATATGGCGGGCAAAGGCGCGGTATTCGCGCTCAAGCGCACCAACAATGCCATCCGCGAGATGTTGCGCGATGCCCCGGTGCATGACGCCGCGATGGAGTTCTGGGATTTGCACGCCGACGAGCCGGTGAGCGGCCTGCGGCACTATCTATCCCAAAAGGATCTCAACGAACTTGCGCTGCTCTGCTACGAGATCGCGGTGACCACCAGGGAGAAGGAGTATTTCGGGCTGCTCGTCGACGAGTGCGTGGATGTCTTCTTCACCAAATACGGCGACTACACGCTGGCCGCGATGCTGCCGGAACTCGGTCTGTCCGGCGACGATATCGCCAAAGAGATCCTGCGGTACGGCCCCGCGGTGATCGAAGGCGCCAAGCGCAATGGCGTGCTGGGCAAGCTGATTCGCGAGCGCCTGGAGCCGTTCTACACCTCGGATGTGGTGCTCGGAATTCTGGGTGAGGCTACCAGCTGATCCCTTGGCGTCACCGAGCGCGCGCTAGGGGTCGCCGTGGCGGACCTCTTCGACTGTGCGGCTTACCATTTCGCGCAGTGTCGCGGCAGTGCGCTGGCGATCGGTCGGCTTCACGATCACGGCGCAACTGCCGCGCCAGCAACGGCCCGCGCTCCAATGCCTGGTGTTCTCGACATTGGAGCGGACGTCAGGAGCGCGCGGCACCAGTGCCTCGGTCGGTTCCAAACCGGTTTCGAGTTCGGCGACCTTGCTGCCGGTCAGCTTGGCGGCATTGGCGAGCCGCACCGCCTGGCCGCCGCAATCCCCGACCGCCTTAGCGAGCCGCACCGCCTAGCCGCCGCAACCCCCGACGGCCCTGGCGAGCCG
>NZ_JBITGN010000014.1:0-128477 GCF_044457245.1 Nocardia sp. NPDC050630 | reverse complement strand
GCCGCACCGCCTAGCCGCCGCAACCCCCGACCGCCTTAGCGAGCCGCACCGCCTAGCCGCCGCAACCCCCGACCGCCTTAGCGAGCCGCACCGCCTAGCCGCCGCAACCCCCGACCGCCTTAGCGAGCCGCACCGCCTGGCCGCCGCAACCCCCGACCGCCTTAGCGAGCCGCACCGCCTAGCCGCCGCAACCCCCGACGGCCCTAGCGACGGCGTTGCGCGCTGCTGGTTGTACTCGTTCTGCACAGCGGCCGAATCGACGCCCGGTTGCCGTTGCTCGGCGGACGGAGACTTCACTGCCGCGCCAATCCAAGCTCGCGCAGAGCTTCTGTCTTTCGGCTCGGCGTGTCAAGCGGAGCGTTCTTGTGTGACCGCATCGAAGGTGTGCGTCAGCTCCGCGAGTTGGTAAGACCCTCAGTGACCACACGCAGCGGCCCCGGACGAATTCTGTCCGGGGCCGTTGCCGGTCGACTATCCGCGCAGTACCGCGCCGACCGCGTCGGCGGCCGCGGCGACCGCGGAGTCACGCGCGGCACTCGCCTCGTCCTCGGTGAGGGTTCGGTCGGTGGCACGGAAACGCAGGGCATAGGTGAGCGACTTGCGTCCCTCCCCCGCCTGCGCGCCCTCGTACACGTCGAACAGGGCGATATCCTCGAGCAACGTACCGCCGCCAGTGCGCAGCGCCGATTCCACCGAGGCAGCGGGCACCGACTTGGCAACGCTCACCGAAACGTCCTGCAGTACCGCGGGGAACGGGGAAACCACTGGGACAGGCCGAGATTCACGCAACGGCAGTGCATCGAGATCGAGTTCGACGGCACAGGTGCGCGGCGGCAGACCCGCGCGTTCCAGAACGGCCGGATGCAATTCGCCCGCATGTCCGATGACCTGACCATCGACCACCAGCTCGGCGCACCGCCCTGGATGCCACGGCAGGTAAACCGCAGGGCGACGTTCGATACTCACCCCCGCCGCATCGGCGACGACATCGGCGAGCGCGAAGGCATCGGCGGCTTCCGCCGGACGCCCGGCACCCCACGGCCCGCGCGGTTCCCGCCGACCCGTCAGCACCGCGCCGATATGCACCGGCTGCGCGGGCAGCGAATCGATCAGCTCCTCGATCTGCGCATCGGTCGGACGACGATCCACCGGCAGCGCCGCTACCGCGCGCACATTCGGCCCCGGCAGCACCACCTGCGCGACGCCGAAGATCGCGAGGTCACGCGCACCCCGAGAGATATTGCGCGCGGCCACTTCCAGCAGCCCCGGCAGCAGCGTGGTCGCCAATTCCGCGCGCTCCACATCGAGCGGATTCAGCACCCGCGTGGTGTTGCGGCGTGGATCGTCGGCGTCCAGACCCCAGATGTCGAAAATCCCGGCGGCGAGGAACAGCGGCGGCGGCACCTCGACGCATCCGGCGAAGGCCAGCGCCCGGCTCACCGCGCGACGGCGGCGCTGCGCGGCGGTCAGCCCGCGCCCGGCCGGTGCGGTCGGAATGACCGAGGGAATCTGTTCCAGGCCCTCCAGCCGCAGCACCTCCTCGACGAGGTCGGCGGGCTGGGCCAGATCCGGCCGCCAGCTCGGCGGCGTGACGACGAGCTGTCCGTGCCCGGTGACCTCATCGACACCCACCTCGACCGTGCAGCCGATCTGCGCGAGTCGACGCGCTGAGGTACCGGTCGGATACACCACGCCGGCCACCCGATCGGCGAGATCGATATCGATCCGGATCGGCGGCGCGGCAGGCACCGGCACCCGCACATCAGTGAGCGCGGAATACACAGTGCCACCGGCTATTTCGGCCAGCAGCGTAGCTGCGCGATCGAGCGCGGCGACATTGATCTCCGGATCCACGACCCGCTCGTACCGCTTACCGGCCTCGGAGACCAGCTTGTGCCTGCGCGCGGTCCGGTAGACCAGCAGCGGATTCCAGGTGGCGGCCTCGAGCACGATATCGGTCGACTCAGCGCCGACTTCCGTTGTCGCACCACCCATTACGCCCGCGAGCGAAACCACGCCGGTATCGTCGGCGATCACCACATCCTCGGCATCGAGCACCCGCTCGACCTCGTCCAGCGTGCGCAGCGTCTCGCCCTTGTTGGCGGTGCGCACGACGAGACCGCCATTGAGCTTGGCCGCATCGAAAGCGTGCAGCGGCTGTCCGAGCTCGAGCATCACATAGTTGGTGACATCGACCGCGGGTGAAATCGGGCGCACACCCGACAACAGCAGCCGACGCTGTAACCACCAGGGGCTCACCGCATTCGGGTCGATACCGGTAACCCGGCGCACCGCGAAACGAGTGCACTTGGACTCCGGTTCGAGCCGGACCGGCCACGCGTCCCGCTCGTCATCGGACAGTGTACGAACCGCCGGATCCGCGTATTCGAGATCGAATCCGCACGCCAGCTCGCGCGCGAGACCGCGGGTCGAGAAGCAGTACCCGCGATCGGGCGTGATGTTCAGCTCGATGACCGTATCGTCGAGTCCGAGCAGCTCATTGGCGTCGGTGCCCGGTTCGGCGGTGCCCGGCTCGAGCACCAGAATGCCCGAATGATCCTTGCCGATACCGAGTTCGGCGACCGAGCAGATCATGCCGTTGGACACATGCCCGTAGGTCTTGCGCGAGGAGATCTGGAATCCGCCAGGCAGCACGCCACCCGGCAGCACCACGACCACCAGGTCGCCGACGGCGAAGTTCGTTGCGCCGCAGACGATCTCCTGCAGTTCCGGGTTGCCGACGTCCACCTTGCAGAACCGGATCGGCTTCTTGAACTCGGTCAGCTCGGTGATCTCGGCGACGCGACCGACCACCAGCGGCTTCTCGATATCCCCTGTCACTCGCTGAAGCTTGTCGACCTCTTCGACTTCCAGCCCGACGCGGACGAATCCGGCATCGAGTTCCTCCGGCGTCACCGACCAGTCGGGGGTGGTCCGCCGCAAGATTTCGGTCAGCCAGGACTGCGCTACTCGCACTTGACGTTTCGCTCTCTCGATCGAAGGTTCGTTGGAATCGACAAGCTCAGGACCGGATACCGAAGGGCAGCGTGAAACGCACGTCACCCTCGACGATGTCCCGCATATCCGGGATGCCGTTGCGGAACTGCAGTGTCCGCTCCAAGCCCATACCGAACGCGAACCCGCTGTACACCTCGGGATCGATCCCGCTGGCGATCAGCACCTTCGGGTTCACCATGCCGCAGCCGCCCCATTCGACCCAGCCGGCGCCGCCCTTCTTGTCCGGGAACCACACGTCGACCTCGGCCGATGGCTCGGTGAACGGGAAGTAGTTGGGGCGCATGCGCGTGCGGGTATCCGGCCCGAACAAAGCGCGCGCGAACGCGTCCAGGGTGCCGCGCAGATGCGCCATGGTCAGACCCTTGTCCACTGCCAGACCCTCCACCTGGGAGAAGACCGGGGTGTGGGTGGCGTCGAGCTCATCGGTGCGGAACGTCCGACCGGGGCACACCACATAGATCGGCAGTTCGCGCCCGAGCAGCGAACGCACCTGGACCGGCGAGGTGTGCGTGCGCAGCACCTGCCGTGAACCCTCGGGCGCGATATGGAAGGTGTCCTGCATCGTGCGCGCCGGATGGTCGGGCAGGAAATTCAACGCGTCGAAGTTGAAGTGCTCGGTCTCGACCTCGGGCCCCTCGGCGACCTCCCAACCCATCGCGACGAAGACATCGGCGATCTGCTCGGAGATAACCGTGATCGGATGCCGAGCCCCGACGGCGTCCCGGCGCGCGGGCAGCGTCACATCGATCGTCTCGGCGACCAGCACGGCCGCGTCCCGCTCGGCGAGCAGCACCGTGCGGCGCGATTCGAAGGCTTCCGACACCCGCGCCCGCGCGACGTTCACGCGTTTGCCCGCATCCGCCTTCTCCGCCTTCGGCAGGCTGCCCAGCGCGCGCTGCGCCAAGGCCAGCGGGGCCTTACCGCCGAGATGCTCAGTCTTGGCGACCGCGAGCGCATCGAGATCGGCGGCCGCCGCAAACGCCTTCTCGGCCTCTGCCGCGGCGGCGGCCAATGCCTCCTCGGTCAGCGCTGGGTTCTCGACTCCATCGTTGTCGTCGGCCACGATCGTTCGTCTCTCCCCTGGGGATCGGTTCGCGGGTCGCGTGATTGCCTACCCACATTGCTGCTGGTCGAATCGTATTCGATGCGCGAGGGCCGATTCATCCGGATTACCGCTGTGTCGCTTGCCGAAAGTGTGCCGGCGCACTTGTCGCGCGATTCTCGCAGGCCAGATCGCACGTCCACCGCTATGCCGACGTGCCGCACCCGAGAACTGGGACACGCTCCCGACATGTCGGGAGCTGCGGACGGGCGCATTTCCGTGCCGGTGCGTGCGCAGCAGGTTGTCGCAGCGACGAGCCGGTGCCATCGACCAGTGCGCGGCGAGGATCGCGCGGGGCAGCGGCGTACCCGCACGGTGACCGCCACCGGCCGTCCAATGGGAGCTGCCAGGCGAGCCGATCGACTCGACGCGGGTGCGATTGCCCCGGCCAGCAGTGCGGTGGCCTGGCTGGGCGAGGCAGGAGGCTGTGAGCGGACCAGGAAGCGGCCGTGGCCACCGCGACGGCGCCCGCCCGGTGCGCACAAACGCGCTCGCCCCGGACCATCGGCCCGGGGCGAGCGCGCGATCACCGATCAGTTCGCGGCATCGATCCGCCTCGGCAGCAGCCGTGTCACCACCGCGCCCACCGCGACGATCGCGGCTCCGACCCACACGGCGGGAACCAGGCCGTCGACGAAGCTCTGCGGATCGGTGTAGGAGCCGTGTGAGGCAAAGACCGACGCCAACACGGCGACCCCCATGGCCACACCCACCTCACGGATGGTGCTATTGGTGCCCGAAGCCATCGCCCGATCCTCTGGACTCGCACTGGCCATCACCACGGTCGCACCGGGCGCGAAGGTCAGCCCCATCCCGATACCACCCAGCAGGAACGGCCCGACGAATGCGAGGTAGCTCGCGTCGACCGAGGCCACCGCCGCCATCCAGGCCAAGGCCACCGCCAGCAACGTCTGCCCGGCCGTCAGCAGATTCCGCGCGCCGACCCGATCCACGATCATTCCGGCCAGCGGCGCGACCACCATCGGCGCCATAGTCCACGGCATTGTCCGGATGCCGGATTGCAACGGCCCGAAGCCCTGCACTACCTGGAAGTACTGCGCGAGCAAGAAGATCGAGCCGAAGACGCCGACCGAGAAGGTGAAGACGGTCGTATTGCTCACCCGAAATGCGCGGGAGCGGAACAATCGCAGCGGCAGCATCGGATCCGGTGTCCGCAACTCCCAGGCGATCAGCAGGCCGAGCAGCACCGCACCGCCGATCAGTGCGGCAAGCACGCCGGTCGAGGTCCAACCGTCATCGGCGCCGTGGATCACGCCCCACACCACCGCGAGCACGCCGCCCGCGGACAGCACCAGCCCGAGCGGATCCAGCCGCTTGGCCCGCCCGTGCGATTCGGTCAGTGCCCGAGCCGCGAACGGCAGCACCAGCAGTCCGATCGGCACGTTGATCCAGAAGATCCACTGCCAGCTCAGTCCCTCGACCACCGCCCCGCCGATCAGCGGGCCGAGTGCGACGCCGAGTCCGGAGATGCCGCCCCAGATGCCGATGGCGGCGCTGCGCATCTTCTCTGGCACCGCCGACGACAGCAAAGTCAGTGAGAGCGGCATCACGGCGGCCGCTCCGAAGCCTTGGACTGCCCTCGCGGTGATCAGCATCCACGGTTCGGTGGCCAGCGCGCAGGCGGCCGAGGCCAGGGTGAACAACGCGATACCGGACAGGAAGACCCGGCGGCGGCCGAGTCGATCGCCGATGGAAGTGGCGGTGAGCAGCAGCGAAGCGAACGCCAGCGTGTAGGCGTTGACGAACCACTGCAGATCGGCGAGCGACGCGCCGAGTTCGGTGCGGATCACCGGCAGCGCATTGGTCACCACCAGGTTGTCCAGCGTGACCATGAACATCGGGATGCCGACGGCGGCCAGCACCGCGGCGAATCGACGACCGCCAACGCGCTGTTCGACGACGGCCGACGGTGCGGCGGTTTCGAGTGTCTCGGACATGTCCAGCCTTTGTTGTAATCGACTGATAACTAACTGCCTGGAGGGTATGCATCGACTGATAACATGTCAAGGCAACCGGATGACGACGAGATGGATGACGATGGCGAGTTCTGCCCGAACCCGGATGACCGCGACCGAACGCAGCGAGGAGGTACTGCGCGCGGCGGTTTCCGCCTTCGCCGAATCCGGTTACGCTGCGACGAAAACCGATGAAATCGCGCGCCGCGCCGGCGTTTCGCAGCCGTACGTGATCCGGCTCTTCGGCACCAAACAGCAACTGTTCCTGGCCGCGACGCACCAAGTCTGCGACCGTATCGAAGACATCTTCCGCGCGGCCGCTGCCGAAGGCATAACGCCGGACTCCACCGGTGAGGAGAAGTTGCGCGCGCTCGGGAAGGGCTACCAAACCTTTCTCAACGAACGCGAACTACTCCGAGTCCTGTTGCAGTCCTTCGCCGCCGCCTCCGATCCTGCCATCGGTCCGGATGTCCGCGCCCGCTTCGGCGGCATCTACGGGGTGGTCAAGGAACTCACCGACGCATCTATCCAAGAGATGTGCAGCTTCCTTGGCACCGGCATGCTGCTGACCGTGATGGCCGCCATGGGTGTGGCCGGCCCCGACTCGGTCGAGGTCTGCTGGGCCACCGACATGCTCGAAAACCTCCGCAGACAAGGCGATTGAGCCCTGCCCCACGGCCATCGCCAAAGCCGGTTCCCGCCGCACCGGGATGCTGCTCACTGTGATGGCCGCCATGGGTGTCGCCGGCCCCGACTCGGTCGAGGTCTGCTGGGCCACCGACATGCTCGAAAACCTCAGCGCCGAGGACGACTAGAGCAGCGGGTTTTGCTCACGGTGATCGAGACCGATGGCAACGGCGTCGTGGTGCCGGAAAATGCGCGAGACCGCTTCGTCGCGGTTAGTTTGCAGCGCAGTTGATCGTCCACCACGACCATGTCAGGAGTATCTCGCTTGACCACATCACTGCCGGTGAATCTCAAGCACACCAACGATATTCATTCCGCGGTCGATGTACCGCTGATGCGCGAGGCGGTGTGTCCGGAGCGGACGCTGTGGTCACCCGCGGAATTGCGGGAGTTGACCAGGTCGGTCGCCGACGCCCTTGCGACTCCGCTTCTGGACATCGTGCGGTTCGACCCGCAGCAACGTTGGTGGACCCGGCTGGCGCTGACCATGGGCGTCGAGGTGTGGCTGCTGTCGTGGGCACCGGGACAGGGCACCGAACCACACGATCACGGCGGCGCGTCCGGCTCGTTCACGGTATCCATCGGTGAACTCGGCGAGGAATACAGCCACCCCGGCGGGCCGGTGCGCACGGCGCAATGGCAGGCCGGTGAAACGGTCGCATTCGGACCCGATCGCGCGCATCGGCTGCGCAATTACAGCACCCGCCCTGCCGCTTCGGTGCACGCGTATTCACCACCGCTTCGGCCGGTCCGCGAGTATCGCGCACTGACGGATTTCGTGGGCGTATGAGCGAGCGAACCGCCCACGTGGTCATGACGGAGCCGAGCGCTAGGCGGGCGCAGTCATATAGACCAGCCCTCGCGGGAACGACACCTTGCGAGACGACCCGCCTCCGGCGCAGGCCCTCGGGAACGCCGTCTCATGACAGTCCTCGAAGGACAAGCACCAAACGCGTTCCCCGGGGGTCCCGGCGATGAAAGAAGGTACTGCTATCAGCGCCGAGGAAAGGCTCGACCGGGCGCGGGCCGAACTGAATCGCGTCGACCCGCAGCAAGCGGCGGCACTGCTGGCCGAGGGCGCATTGGTCGTCGATATCCGCCCACACGCCAACCGGCTCGCCGAGGGCGAGATTCCCGGCTCGGTCGTGGTGGAACGAATAGTGCTGGAGTGGCGGCTCGACCCGACCGGCACGCACCGGCTGCCCGGTCTCACCGAGCACACTCCGGTAGTACTGGTCTGCAATGAGGGCTACGCCTCCAGCCTCGCCGCCGCCGACGCACTCGAACTCGGCCTGCACCGAGCCACCGACCTCATCGGCGGCTTCCGGGCCTGGCAAGCAGCTGGACTGCCCGTTGTTCCCGGCGGCACCCCAGCCGTCCCCTAGCCTGCCTGGCGCCAGACCCAGCTGTCGCGTACCCGGTTCGCATCTCACAAAAGGTAGAACCTGTACGCGACCGCCACTCGATAGGCGCCAGAACTTTCCATGCCCCAGCTATCGCATACTCCGTGCGCGCCTCACAGAAGGTCGACTTTGTACGAGGCGTGCACTGGATATGCGCCGCCTGTGTGACTATTTCGCGTGCTGTACGCGAGCGCTGGCGTACAGGCAGATCGCGGCCGCCGCGGCGAGATTAAGACACAGGCACAGTTCGACGCCTTGAAAGTAAAGCAGCCCAACGCCATAGAGTGATAGCAGCGTACGTCGGTCGAACCTGCACTGCCGTCGGAGGCCACCCCAACGCAGGCGCCGCCACCTGAACCATCGCCCCGGCCCGCCTCGGTCTCGCGTCGAGCGGACGCCGCTCTACAGGCAGCGAGCACGCGGGAGGCCGACCGCTACGCCCGGCTCCACGAGCTGTCCAAGAACTATGCGCCGAGTGCACCACCACCGCCGTCCGAACCGACGGCACCACCGCCGCAACAGTATTCAGCCCCTGCAACGCCATCGCCTCAGCCCCGTCCCAGCTCCGCCACCACCCGTGCCGCCGCCACAACTGGAGTCGCCCACCATTGCTCACCCTTTCGTCGGCAATCCTCAGCATGGGGCGATCCAGCAGCCTCCTTCACCCCTCAAATCCTCATACGGGCTGCACCTTGCGGTCTGGATTTTCTTGCCCGTCGCACTGCTGGTGATCGAGCGTTGAACACCGACCGTGCTCTCAGCGCACTACTGTCAGCCGTGGTCTGGTATCGACTGTTCCCAGGACCTCCATGAGGTGGCGCTCGGTCCAGCGAAGCTCAGCCGCGAGCGCCGACCGATCGAAGCCGCACTGGGTAGCGAGATCGACCGCCTCGTTGAGTAGGCTTGGGACCTCGCCCGGATATGATGTGAGCGGCTCATCCGCCCGCACCTCGGCCAATTCCGCGAGGCGCTGATGCGTGCGGCGGATCGCGGACTCGCTCACTATGCCCAGTTCACCCATGCGACACACCAGGGATTCCACCGAGACTCCCCACTGCCTGCTCAGTCGCTCCAAGTCCGCAATGCGCACTGATCTGGGCAGCAGCGGCTCGATTTCGGCACGCGGGGTGAGAAATTCGGCCGCGAACTGATCGGCTTCGCGCTCTTGTTGCCGATCTCCCGGGAGTGGGTTGGTGTGAAGGAGTAAATGCCCCAGCTCGTGTGCACAGGTGAAGCGGTACCTGTAGACAGAACGAACTCGCTCCGGAGTGATGACAACGAGAGGGCGCCCGAGCGCATCGGTCGAGTAGGCGCTAACCCGCGTTATGGCGCTGTTGGACAGCGGCACAAGGGATATGACGATCCCCCGCGATTCCATCGTCGCACCGAGATGCGCGACCGGACCGCTGTCGATACCCCATTCCTTGCGAAGCCGTTGCGCCGCTTCGATAGGCGCGGTCCCGTCGATGATCTTGGGCAGATCCAGCTCGGGGAATTTCACGCGCTTCTCCAGAGCCGAGGTCAGTTCCCACAGCTGCCCCGCGTACACCGCAGCCTTGGCCCTATCCTGTGCGCGAGTGGACCGCAAACTCCGGAAGTGGATGTTTGCAACATCCAAGCGGCCGAGGGGGCGGCCGGCTGCGAAAAAGTGCACCGGCACCGAGAGACTCCGTGCCAGCACGGCGAGTAGCTCCGGCCGCAACCCGCTGATTCCGGACTCGAACTGTCCGATCGCCGCGGCGGATACGCCAACCCGTTCGGCGAGTTCAGCTTTGGTCAACTCCGCGAGGATTCGAGCCTGCGTCAGCCGCGCCGGCTCGAAGTACTTGGTCACCGTGGCAGCGCCAACGTGGTCGCCATTCGTCAGGAGTTCCAGTTCCGGTCGATTGTGGTCAGTCATCGCTCTGCGTGTTTACCGCATCGCGCGTTCTGGGCAGCCTGGGGGGTATCTCACCGGTGGTGAACGTGCCCGTAGGTGAGGTGGATACCGGGCGTGCGGGCGCCAGCGACAGCAAGCTCTCCCGGAAACCAGCCCATTCGAGACGCCCGGTGTCGGTAAGCCGCACTTCGCCCCACTCCACCGAATGCAGATCCCGGAACGAGCTGCAGACAGCGACGACAACCAGGCGGCCGGTAGTGACCACTGGATCGTCAGCAGCGTTGCGCAGAGTTTCGAGGAACCGTTGTTCCTGGTCGGTCAACTCTGGATCGGGTACCCCGAGATCGAACTCCCCTTGCACAGCACCGGATCCGAGTTCGGCGACCGCGACTCTGGCGTCCGACTTCGCGAACACGGTCGACTGCAGGTCGCCGTCAGGCTTTTTGGCGTAACGCCACGGAAAAAGGGCGACCCCATTGATCACCGGCACCCGGTAGGGCGCACCGCCGGGGCGCACGAGTGCGGCGCCCGGCAGCGCCGCGAACTGCTCGAATCGCTCGGTGATCCCCACATAGAACAGCCCATAGTGCGCGTTGGACCGATTGCCGGACGCCTCCTGTGCGTCTTGGGATGCCGCGTGCACGGCCCTGACTATGTCTGCGACATCGCGCCGAATCCGCGGGCCGTACTTTCCGAACGTCTTAAGTGCCCATCGGCTGCCGTCGTCCATGTCCCCTCCTTCAGAAGCGCCCCTAGACATCACGACCACGCTTTAGTCGGTGACGTCGATCGCGCGAATACGCTTTATTGTTCCTGCCGGAATCGCCGCTTGTGCGGCGATGCCCGAAATCCCCCGCCCCGAGTCCACGACACGCTGCGCTAACAGCTGTCGCTCCGGCACGATAGGGTTTCGACAACGAACAGACGGGACATAGTACCGTCGATCCCGTCGACATCGCGAGGGCTGGATGGCATCGAGGCGTCCGCTGCCGTCATGGGGTGGGCCGAGGGGATGTCGTGACGACGAGACGGAGTTGCGCACGCATGGACGAGGGTCGGTGGACTTCGGTCACTGAATCGAGCTTCGAGCACGAGCGTCGCGGGTTGGAGGCGATTCGTGCGCAGCTGCCGGACTACGACCCCTGGTACGCGTGGTCGAACTTCACTTTCACCGCCAAAACCGGGCATGTGCGTGAGGTCGATCTGTTGGTGATCGCCCCGAGCGGGGTGTACATGATCGAGCTCAAAGACTGGAGCGGCCGGGTCGCCTCCGAGAACGGCACCTGGGTGCAGACACTTGCTCGGGGTGGGCGCCGGTTCCACAACAACCCGCTGCACTTGGTGAACCAGAAGAGCAAGGAACTCGCGGGCCTACTCGGTGGCAGCGGTGCACGCACTTTCGTCAATTCGGCGGTCTGCTTCACCAATCCCGGACTGCGGTTCGAGCTTCCGGTGGGCGATCGTGCTGGCACACACACGATTCGGGAGCTGCTCGAACGGCTCAACGCGCCGGTTCGGGACGCTCGGCACGCGATCGACGCGCAACGCGCCAAGGCGATCAAGAAGGCGCTCGAGCAGGTCGGTATCCGGCGCAGTGATGCCGAATTCACCGTCGGTCCATACGTATTGGAGCGCAAGCCTTTCGACGCCGGACCGACCTGGCAGGACTTTCTGGCCGCGCACAACGACCTGCGGGAGCGAGTTCGGGTGCGGATCTATCTGCGCGAGCGTGGCGCGGACGAAGAGCTCCGAAGGTCGGTGGATGCCGCGGCTCGCCGGGAGGCGGCGGTGCTGGATCGGTTCCGACATCCAGGTGTGGTGCAGCTGAAGCTGTTCGACCCTTCGGGTCATTCGGCTGGGCCCGCACTGATTTTCCGCTACCGCCCAGAGACCCTGCACCTCGACGAGTACCTCGTCCGCCATGGCGAGCTGCTCGATGTCGGCGATCGGATCGAGCTGGTGCGCCAGCTGGCGGAGACGCTGAAGTCTGCGCATTCGGCGCGGCTGTATCACCGTGCGCTCGCGGCCCGTTCGATCCATGTCATTCCGCGAGTCGGCGAGTCGGAGGCGGACCGCTGGCGCAAGCCGTTCTTGCAGGTCTCGGACTGGCAGGTGGCGACACAGCGCGCCGGTGGAACCGCGTCGACCATGACCAGGCACGCCCCGACTGCCTTGTCAGCCCATCATCTGTCGGCCGGCTCGGACGCCTACCTCGCACCCGAGCTGTCGGCGTCCTCTCCGGACCCCATCGCCTTGGATGTGTACGGGCTGGGCATGCTTACCTATCTGGCGGTCACGGGGAAGCCGCCGGCCGCCAATCGAGCGGAAATGTTGGCGCGCTTCGAATCCGGCGATGGATTGCGTCCCAGTGCTCTGGTGGACGGGCTGCCCGACATAGTGGATCTCCTGGTCGCGACGGCGACCGACTACCAGCCGTCGCAGCGGCCCACGTCGATTCAGGAGTTCCTAGAACTGCTGGAGGATGTCGAAGACGCACTGACTACTCCCGAGGACAGCGCGCCCGCAGAGACGGAGAAGGATCCGCTCGACGCGGTGCGCGACGATGTGCTGGATGGACGCTGGATGGTGCGCCGCCGCCTCGGAACCGGGTCGACGGCGCGCGCCCTGCTCGTACGCGACCTGCAAGCCGAGGGGAAGCAGCGCGGCGCAAAGGCATTCGTGGTGCTGAAGGTGGCGTTGTCGGACGATCGCGCCGACGTGCTGGCGCGCGAAGCCGACACGCTGCGCCGTCTTCGGCATCATTCCGGGGTCATCAATATGGTCGATCCGGCGGTCGTGACGCTCGGTGGCCGCACCACCCTGGTGCTGGAGTATGTCGGCGACGAGCAGGGCTTGGAGTCGGAGGACGGCCACCGCACCGAGGAGACCGTCGCCCGCGAGCTGCGCGACAACGGCCGGCTCCAGGTCGGCCGCCTGGAGACCTACAGCGACTACCTGTTCGGTGCGGTCGATTTCCTCGAGGGTGAGGGTGTCTGGCATCGTGACATCAAACCGGACAATATCGCGATTCGCGTGCGTCCCAATCGAACTCGCGAACTGGTACTCATCGACTTCTCGCTCGCCGGATACCCGGTGCAGAGCACCGACGCGGGCACCGACGGCTATCTGGACCCGTTCATCGGCACGCTGACCCGCTCGGTCTACGACGCGAATGCCGAACGTTATGCACTGGCGGTGACACTGCACGAGATGGCGTCGGGCGAGTTGCCGAGGTGGGGCGACGGCAGTGTGCTGCCGCGCCAATTGGACCCGGCGGAGTTCCCGTATCCGGACGTCGCCGCGGATGCGTTCGATCCCTCGGTGCGCGACGGACTGGTCGCATTCTTCCGCAAAGCGCTGCATCGCGATGTGACGCAACGATTCTCGGATCTGAAGCCGATGCGGGACGCGTGGCGCAAGATCTTCCTGGATATGACGCGGACCGTACCGTCCCGTCCGAAGAGCACCCATCCCGAACCGCCCGCCGATGTGGACGTGGTGTCGCCGGAGCAGGAGCGGCAGCGCATCGCCGAGGCGGCGACCCGCGAAACCCATTTGTCTTCAGCGGGTTTGACGGCTGCGACCGAACAGTTCCTGTATGGCCTGGGGGTGAACACCGTCGGTGAATTCCTCGATTACGGCCAGCGGAGGCTGATCAACGCGCCAGGTCTCGGCGCCCGTGCCCGCCGGGAAATCCAGGAGCGACTGCGGGATTGGGGCCGTCGTCTCGGCAAGTCCGCGCCTGCGCCGCTCACCCCGGAAGGCCGCAAAGAGACCCGCGAAGAGATCGACGCCGCAAAGGCCGATCTCGGCGACGGACTACTGCGCACGCTGAGCCTGGACGCCCTCGCGGCCCGGTTCGTGCCGGAACGCAACAACAATGGGTCGAACGCGAAGAAAGTCGATGCGGTAGCGCGGCTGCTACGTATCCCCGGCGACGGCGACCTGCCGGAACTAGGTGCCTGGCCGACACAGACCGCCGTCGCCGCGACCGTCGATCTCACCTCGGCCCGCATCGCGCAACTGCTGCGCGACGAACGCAAACGGTGGAAGAAGGATCCGGCCGTGCATGCGCTGCGCGGGCAGGTCCTCGACCTGCTGGAAAGCTTCGGGCGGGTCGCGTCGGCCACCGAACTTGCCGACGCGTTGATCGCGCAGCGCGGCACCCGCCTGCACGACCGCCCCGCACGGCGTGCACTCGGCATGGCCGCGGTCCGTGTGGTGGTCGAGGTAGAGCAACTGGTGCCAGAGGAAGCGGCGCTGCGCCACACCACGAAACGCGACGCGGGCGTCGCCCCCGTGGTGATACTCACCCTGGAAGCGGGTGAGGACGCCGCCCCGGACACCCCTTCTGCGCCCGCGCTGCTGGATTACGCACTGCGCCTGGGCAAGACAGCCGACGCGCTCGCCGGGCAGGAAACACTGCCCACGGCCGCAACGGTTCTCGATCGGCTCGGCGCCATCGACCCGCCCTCGGGCACTCTCGCCTGGGATGAGCGGCGGCTCGTGCAGGTAGCCGTCGGAGCGGCGCGCAATGCGGCGGTGACGCCGCGACTCGAGATCTACCCACGGGATCTGCCGCTGGTACGGGCCGTCCGGTTGACGCAGGCCGGTCTGGTGGCGCTGACTCCCGGCCTGGCCCTGGCGCATCAGCCGGGGCTGCGGGCAGAGCAGGTGTTCGAACGGATCCTAGCCCGGTTCCCCGAACTCGATATCGCAGGCAGCGACGGCAACAAACCGACCGCGGAACTAACGAAGGCGTTGCGGGAAGCCGGTTTCGCGCTCATGGTGGCCACCCACCCGGACAGCCGCATCCAGCGCTACATACCGGAGCATTCCGATCAGGAATCCAGCTTCACCGCCCACGCCCCTCGGTGGACCACCGCCGTCAACTCACACGGTGCCGGACGCTACTCGGACGACCCGGACATAGCCGCAGCCACGCGCGCCGAAGAACTGCTCACGGGTGCGTCACGACGCGACGGGTTCCGGGTATTGACCGCACCCACCTCCACCACCCTCGCCACCATCGGCGAGCTGCGGGACCGCTTCGGCGTGCGCCCGATGTCGGCAACAGCCCTGTTTCTGGCCGTCATGCACGACCTCATCCCCCCAGACGGCAAACCCACCTGGGAAACTATCCTGCGCGCCGATGCCGCGGAGCCGGGTTCGCGTGCGGCGCTGAAGTTCTCCGAATACACGCGCACGGCGTGGGGGCGGATCGAACCGGAGATCGCGGACAATATCGGCGGTGACGGTCCACTACTGCTGACCGAGACGCTGGTGTTCGCCCGCTACAACGCCATGGGCGTGCTGGGCCGCCTCGCCGAGCAGGCCCGACGCGGCCAGGGCGGGTTATGGCTGCTGTGCCCGCAAGCCGATCCCATGCGCCAACCGCACCTGGG
This sequence comes from Nocardia sp. NPDC050630, assembly GCF_044457245.1. Classification (NCBI taxonomy): domain Bacteria; kingdom Bacillati; phylum Actinomycetota; class Actinomycetes; order Mycobacteriales; family Nocardiaceae; genus Nocardia; species Nocardia sp. NPDC050630. The sequence continues at coordinate 113,007 of NZ_JBITGN010000014.1, read as the reverse complement.
CGCTGCCGCTGTCCCCTACCAGTCCGCTCTCAACGAGTGGATCAAGTTGCCCGAAGCTTGGATTCGCAATATCCACCGCGCCGACACATCGACAGATACGGGAGCCACCGCATGATCGCCCGCGCAGCATTGCTTTCCGACCTCAAAAAGCAGGTCGGTGCGGTCGAGGCCGACCTGAACCAGCAGCTGCGCGTCCTCCCGAAAGTAAAGGCGCGCCTGCACGACGAATGGGCTCAGGCCCGCAAACTCAACCGCACCGCCGCCACCGAAACCTCCTGGCTCGACGAACGAATCACCCAGGTCGCGGTGGCCTGGGTGCTCGGCACCGTTTTCGTCCGCTTCTGCGAAGACAACCGGTTGATTCCCGAGCCCTACCTCACCGGCCCCACCGACGACCGCCGCGAACTCGCCCACGCCCGCTACGACGCCTACGTGGAATCCGACCCGGATCCCACATACCGTGGTTGGCTGGAACGAGCTTTCGCCGAACTCGGTGCGGGACAAGCGGGGAAGCTGCTGTTCGATCCCGCACACAACGCGCTTTACCAGATTCCGCTGTCCCACGACGGGGCCCGTGAACTCATCGAGTTCTGGCGTGGGCGTGATGAATACGGCGTGCTGGTCCACGACTTCACCGACCCTCTCGACGAGGACGGCGTAAACGGTTGGAGCACCCGCTTCCTGGGCGACCTATACCAGGACCTGTCCGAGGACATCCGCAAGAACTACGCCCTGCTGCAAACCCCCGAGTTCGTCGAGGAGTTCATCCTCGACCGCACCCTCGAACCCGCCATTCGAGAATTCGGCTACGCGGACATAAAGCTCATCGACCCCACCTGTGGCTCGGGACACTTCGTCCTCGGCGCGTTCAAGCGGCTGGTCAACCGGTGGGCCGACGAACAGCCGAGCAAGAACCGTCACGAACTCGTGCGCGCGGCATTGGACTCGGTGCACGGCGTGGACCTCAACCCATTTGCTATCGCCATCGCCCGCTTCCGCCTCTTGGTCGCCGCCATGGCGGCGGCCAATGTCCGCACGCTTGCCGAAGCGGCCCGCTATGAATGGCCCATCAAGCTCGCCATCGGCGACTCGTTGATCAAGGCGCGTCAGCTGGAACTTCCCTTTGACGGGCAGGCCGGAGACCCTCTGGCCGAATTCTCCTATGCCACTGAGGATGTGCACGAGTACCCGGGCATTCTGGAGACGGGACTTTACCACGTGGTGGTGGGTAATCCGCCTTATATCACGGTTAAGGACAAGAACCTCAACGAGGTATACCGAGGGCTATACACGGCGTGCGCGGGTACATACGCCCTCTCGGTGCCCTTCGCACAACGATTCTTTGAGCTCGCCAAATTAGGTGGGCCGGATGGGCACGGTTTTGGCCGCGTAGGGCAAATCACCGCTAACTCCTTTATGAAGCGCGAATTCGGCACCAAGCTCATCGAGGAATTCTTTGCTCATACAGTGGAGCTAACCGAGGTTATCGATACCTCTGGAGCATATATCCCTGGCCACGGCACTCCCACTGTCATCCTGGTCGGCACACGGCGCTCCGGGAAGAACCGGGGCACGACCATTCGCACCGTACGAAGTGTGCAAGGCGAGCCGAAAGCACCAGAGAACCCGGAGGACGGGTACGTTTGGCGGGCGATTGTAGATCAGATCGAAAATCCAGGGACAGTAAGCCAATGGGTGTCGGTCGGCGATCTTGATCGAAGCCGCTACTTCGGCAAGCAGCCGTGGGTACTTGTCGACGGTGGACTTGAACTCATCGAACAACTTGAGCATAACAGCGTCATGAGGATGCGGCAGTCCATCGAGCCCCCTATCGGGCGCGCAATCCGTGCTGGGGCAGACGAAGCATACGTCCGGCCTGAGCGAACAACTTTCCGAACGATCGTGGACAATGCCGCACTACGCCCATTGGTGACCGGCGACGTTGTTCGCGACTGGTCGGCTCCGACAGCCGAACGGATAATCTTTCCGTACGGAGATGAATCGATCGGTATCGATCAGGAGCTGTGGCCTCTGCGGCGGTTACTGGAAGTGAGGCGGACATTTCAAGGAGACATGGCCGCCGCAGGGCTCAAGTGGTGGGAGTATATGCAGTACACCCCATCCGCGTATCGCACACCGCTGTCGATAACGTTCGCGTTCGTGGCGACGCACAACCATTTCGTGCTGGACCGGGGCGGGAAGGTGTTCAATAGGACCGCGCCGGTGATCAAGTTGCCGGAGAGGGCGAGCGAGGAGGAGCATCTGCGGCTGCTCGGGCTGCTCAACAGCTCCATCGCCTGCTGCTGGCTCCAGATGGTGAGTTATAACAGGGGCGAAGGCGGTGGCGCTCGCGTCGACGCTGGGTACGCTGCGATGGGCAGTGAGGCATGGAAGAACTCATTCGAATTCACCGGAACGAAGCTTGAGAATTTCCCTCTGCCAGATCACTTCCCTACCGAACTTGGCACTGAACTCGACTCACTCGCTCGACAACTCGCGGATACGATGCCGAGCACAGTGACCAATGTTGGCATACCAACGGCGGCGATCCTGCGTGAAGCCCGGGCTCGATACGAATCGACCCGTCGCCGAATGATAGCTCTCCAAGAGGAGCTTGACTGGCAGGTCTATTCGATCTACGGCTTCCTAGACGAGGACATGTGTGCCTCCGCAAACGATGTCCCCGAACTCGCGCTAGGGGAGCGCGCATTCGAGATCGTTTTGGCACAGCGGTTCGAGAACGGCGAGGCGTCCGAAGAGTGGTTCACACGGCACGGTTCGACGCGGATCAGGGACATCCCAAGTCACTGGTCTAATTCTTATAAACAGGTGGTCCAGCATCGGATTGAGATCATGCGTTCGAATCGCGCGATCGGCATGATTGAGCGACCCGAGTACAAACGCCGCTGGAAATCCGAGGGCTGGGATTCTTTGCAGGAGAAGGCTCTTCGATCCTGGCTTCTTGACCGCATGGAGTCCCGCAACCTGTGGTTCGATGACAACGATCAGCCGGAGGTCCTCACCCTGTCGCGTCTTACCGACCGTCTGGCCAATGACGCGGATTTCGTTTCGGTCGCTACCCTGTACGCGACTCGCACCGAGTTGGCCACGGTGGTGGCGGATCTGATTACAGAGGAGCATGTCCCGGCCCTGGCGACTCTCCGGTACAAACCTTCAGGCTTGAAGAAGCGGAAGGATTGGGAACACGTGTGGGAGTTGCAGCGGCAGGAGGATGTCGCGCCAGATGAGTTGACGAAGCGCAAGATTCGGGACTCCATCCCGGTACCGCCGAAGTACACGTCCGCGGACTTCCTGCGCACCTCGTTCTGGCAGGCACGCGGCAAGTTGGATGTGCCGAAGGAGCGTTTCATCTCCTACGGTTCGGCGAATGTCGCCACTCCGGAGCTGTATGGCTGGGCGGGCTGGGATCACCGTGAGCAGGCGATGGCGATCGCCATCTATCTTGCGAACAACAGCCTGTCCACCGAGGAGGTCACCCCCTTCCTCGCCGGCCTGCTCGAACTGCAGCCGTGGCTGGATCAGTGGCACAACGAAGTCGACCCGAATTTCGGTATCTCTCCGGCGGCGTTCTTGTCGGGTGATCGCCGCACTATGCAGGGCGAGCACGGTTTGACCGACGACGATCTGCGGAACTGGCGACCGCAACCCGCTGCCCGTGGCGGCCGCCGAACCACGAAGAAGAAAGCCGCCACCGCGCCGACGCTGGACGAATAGTGATGGCGGGTAGCGCCCGTCACCGCTGTGTCGGCGCTACCCGATCATATCGAGGGATTTCACGAAACGACCAGTGCCCGAGCATCTTCCGCCGAGCGACCCGGGCTTGGTGCTGCTACGACGATTCACATACGGCCGCATCCTGAATACGCCTTCATCGAGTCCTGCGGACAGAAATCCACGAAAGTAGAGTCGGCACACCTGACGATCCGTGCCGCCCTGCGCCCAAACCACCGCTTTGCGCAGCATCCGAACTCCCCATGGTTCTTCTCAATTCACTTCCACGCCGCTTGCTCCTGGGCTTACGCGGCGACACCCGCACAGGCCAGCACAGCGCCCACACCAACACCGCCAACGGCACACCAGCCGCCAGCACCAGCCCAGCAGTGCTCCAACTCATCATCCCTGCCTCCCCGACGAGAACGCCGTCCAACGAGCGAAAGACATTCGCGGAGCGATCGTTTCGACATCCGCGACACACATCACCGCATGGAGCGTGAGCGCATCCATATGTAATGGGGACGGCATGATCACCGCATCCACATCCGCACCCCGAACCTGGTCGACCAGCGGCACCAGCGTGATGTCCGGCGGCCATACCAGCGCGTAGCCGAGCCGCCGCGCCAGCCGCCGCACCTGCGCGGCATCCCATTCCGGCATTTCGGTGACCACCGGGTCTATCCAACCCAGCGCGGTCGGACGCGGCCTCATCGCTGCCTTGCATCGGGGAGTGCGGCTGTCGGTGTGAGCGGTGCGGCGAGTGCCGCGGCATCCGCGCCAGGATCGGTCAGCCCATCGAGGACATCGAGCAAGGTCTGCATGTCGGGGCCGGGCGCCGCCGATGGCTTGGGATCAACGAAATAGCGACAGTCCAGCCGCTCGGCGTGACAACGAGTCTCGCTCACGCGCTCCGGCCCATTAGTCCGTTCGAAGCGGACGGCTTTCGATCTTCTCTCGTCAGCATCGGCGGATGTGGATCGCCACGGCGTGTACTGCTGGCAGATATCCATGTCCAGGCTCATTCCTTGCCGTCCTCCTGATCGCGTATTGGCAAGCACCTGTCGCCGAGGAGCAGTCGCCATCGACAGGGTGGTTTGGCTGGGCGGTCCTTGCCGATGGGGAGCACGGCATCGACCCGGCGCTGCGACGAACGGTTGGCACGCCCGGTACCGGGGACGCGACACCCCGGCACCGCGACGATCGTGTGGGCACGGGCTGATCTGCCAATTCGCGGACCGCGTCCGCGAACCGTTCGACCACATCGGCTTGGTGCGCCGCTGCAGACGGCCGGTGGTCCGATGAACGGAGCATGTTGCGGCAGTTCCGAATCGGCCCACCGCTGCCCGACGGCGGCAGTTCGGTTTCGGGTGGTCACCGGCCTTCCTGACCGGCGTTCTCCGCGCCCGGACCGGCGTGGAGTTTCCCACGGCGTAGACCGGCCACACTCTGTAAAGGAAGGTGGTGGGGACGACGATCAGAGCGGGCATTGGGCGGCACACCTTGGTTGTCCAGTATCGGAGATCTGTTGTCAGGCAGAGGGTCTGGTGCAGGCCGGGCAGTCGGCGGGCGAATCGGTGGGGTGCGGATGTCCCGCCTCGATCAGGCGTGTCCAACAGCCGCGCAACATCTCACACGTCCCTACCCTGCAGTCAGCGTGTAGATCGCGGGAGATCTCCTGATGCATCCGCGCCGGTGCCATCGCTTGGCGCGGATACCGGTGCTCGATGGGATCGGCGGCCATATCAGAACCCCTGGTGCGGAACATCAGCCGGGACCAACCGCCCGGCCTCGATCAGCCGCTTCTTCGCCTGCGCCTTGACCGGGCACATCGACGCGGCGCAGTCCAGATGGGCCTGCATCGTCGCGTGGGCGTATTCGATTGTCATAACAGTCAATTCGCTGTGGTTCGTTACAGGCAGGCCGTGCATACGGAAACTCCGAACGTGGGTGTGGGTGTCTGGAATGCCCGATAGCCGAGGCCGAAACTGCCTGCGCGACAAAGTTATTCACTGAAGCAGCGGGTACATCCCGGCTACCGGGGTGATTTCAGTAGTACGCTCCAGTGGGGCACTTTGGAAGATTTCTACCTGCGATTTGCGGAACTAATTCCCGCACTTCCAGATTGCCACTCACGATCATTCCAAAATGCACGCCAACGACTAGTGAGGCTACGTAATGACCGGTTCGGCTGTACCGCGTCGGATGTTGGGCCGTCAGTTGAAGAGGCTCCGAGAGGAGTCTGGTGTATCGCCAACCGCAGCGGCCAGGGCGATCGAGGTGTCACCTCAGACGCTGTGGCGGATGGAGTCGGGCCAACGCGGGCCGAAGCTGAAGGAGCTCTACATCGGCGTCTTATGCGAGATGTACGGAGCGACTGCAGAAGAGATTGCGGCGCTGACCGGCCTCGTCGCGGAGACGAAGAAGCCGGGCTGGTGGCACAGGTACGGCGATGCCGTTCCAGCTGACTTCAACCTGTTCATCGGGTTGGAGGAGGCCGCGAAGCGGATGACAACCTTCCAGCTGACCCTTGTCCCCGGCCTGCTGCAGACACCGGATTACCGGCGGGCGCTCGCATGGATCGAGTTCCCCGGCCACGCCACCGCTGCCCTGGAAACGCTGATCGAGGTCCACAGTCGGCGGCAGTCGAGGTTGCGGGACAGTGCAAGCGACTTCGAGTTCCGGGTGCTCCTCGGTGAGTCGGTGCTGCACCATCAGGTGGGCGGTTCTGCTGTAATGGCGGAGCAACTTCGGCATCTTGCGGACGTCGGCCTTTCGTCGAACGTGTCGATTCGGGTGATCCCTCAGCAGATCGGAAGCCATCGGGGCTTGATTACGGGATCGTTTGTGTTGATGGAATTTCCCGTACACCCGACGTCTCGGCTGACCGAGCCTCCAGTCGTATATGTGGAGGGCTATACAGGGGCTCTCTACTTGGACCAAGAAGCCGAAATCACGCAGTACCGTACTGCAATCGCGCAGATCCAACAGGTAGCGTTGGACGAAGAGCAGAGCAGGGAACTGCTACTGAAAGTTGCAAGGGAGTACCAAGCGTGAGCATCGACCTGTCCAGCGCAGCATGGTTCAAGAGCAGCAGGTCAGCCAGCCGTGACACATGCGTGGAAATCGCGCACCTCGAAGGCGGCATGGTCGGGGTGCGGGACTCGAAGGACCCCATGGGACCGGCTCTTGTGTTCAGTCCCGCCGAGTGGGATGCGTTCACGGCGGGTTTGCAGAGCAGGGGCTTGAGCTCTCCTGAGTGACGTGTGCACGTGAGATTATAGGAATCCCAGGTGTGCTGGAGTTCTCCCGTTCCCAGAGTTCCATGCCCCGCGCGTCGACGACGGTAGGTGGACGTGCATCGCTTCGGCTGCCGCTGGCGACATCCGACGCAATCTCGGCGTCGCATTCCGCGTCATCGTGCGTTGCGTGCGCGGCCCTATAGACCCCCAGTCTGCAGGATCACCAACGGCTTTGCGTGCTGGCGACCCGGCCAGTACGGTCTAGACAAGGTTGTCGGGGGGCGGGGAAGCCGGTCCGGCCCCAGTCTGGGATGGCACCGGTGTGAGAGGACGAGATGGCCAGCTGGAGTGGTGTGGTCCGGGGTGTGGTTCTCGGTGCGGGGCTGATCATGCTGATGTCGGCGTGCAATTCCGGTGGGGAGTCGAAGGGCACTACGAACAGTGCGGCGGTGACGCCGACTATCGCGGCGGATGTACCAGCGGGGTTCGATGCGTGTAAAGACCTCCCGCAGGCTCTCATTCAGTCGGAGAAGCTGAAGAACAAGGGGGCTGACGTTGTAGATAGGCCCGGTGGCATCAAATGGCGCGGCTGCGGCTGGGTTCAGGCTGGCGGCGATGGATACGCAGGCTCGATCGACACCACCAACATCACCTTGGCGATGGTGCGAGCCAACAAGGACTTTACGGTCGACGAGGAGCTTACGGTCGCCGGGCGGCCTGCACTCACTTCCCACGTCAGCGGCCAGGATCCGCACGCGGACTGCGTAATCAATGTCGAGATGAAAGGCGGCAGTCTCGAGGTCAGTATCGACAACCCGCCTACGGGCAAACCGACTGCCGCCCAGCACTCTTGTGACATCGCTAAGCGTCTGGCGGAGCAGATCGTTCCAGCGATACCTGCCACCCTCTAGACTTGTACCAGCCTTCGGTGGGTTCAAAACCGAAGACCACCGGGGAGGAAGATCAACGATGAGTAGCGATACGACGCCGCAGTCTGCGGGGCCGCTGGCCAGCGCGATTAAGGACGCTCAGGACGGCAAGCTGACCGTCAGTTTCAGCGACGAAGTGCGGGTCAACGCCGACGAGTTCGTCTACATCGAACGCGACTGTGAAGCCTTCAAGGAAGAGATAAAAAAACCTTCAACGGGTCGCGCAAGCCATCTCGCGCCGTGAGCACTGGGGGCTCGGTGAGACGACGGAGGGCATGATCTCGGCCGCGACGCTGGTGGCTCGCTTCCGCGGCAAGGCAAAGATTGTCAATCCGGCCACCGACTCGGACAACAACGTCTACGACATCCTCCAGCAGCACTACCAGATTGTCGACGACATCCAAACCCTCCACCGCACAATCGCCCAGAAATACGTCGAGCAGGACCAAGAATTCGCCGCTCGCTACAACGAGTTGAAGGCGAATGTAGAAGCCAGCCAGATCGGTACCCCGAACCAACTGGGCGTGATTTCGCCCCCAGCCGTCGGTGCCTCGAAATGAGTGATTCGAGTATCCAGGGGCGCGCCGGCCAGCGCGATCAATGACGCCCGGACGCTGAACTATCCCGCTGCGGCCAACCATGTACGAGCGGCACAGGAGTTCGCAGCCCACACGGGAGACAGATCTGCACATGACAGCCTTCGGCCCACTGAAGGTCGAGATCCACAGCAACACGGTGGAACTCGAAGCGGACGCCCCTAACAGGGCAGCTGTCGAGAGCGACACGCTGACCTACACACCCGGGACCCCAAGCTCTGCCACGTCGCTCTATCGCTACCCCAACGGGCATCGGTTAGGATTCGCGTCATGAGTGATGGGGGGACGCCAGGCTCTGGCCAGAACCTCTCGGTGGTGCCACAGAAGGTGCGCGAGGTCGGCAAATACGTCTACGAGTTGGCCGAGGCACTGCGATCGGCGTTGGATTCCGCGGCTAAGGACGTGGCTTCGCTGACCGATGGTAGCTGGACCGGGGACGCGGCCAATGAGTTCTCTGAGGGTTGGACTGACGTGCGTGACGGCGGTGTCCAGATCATGACCGCGCTGACCGGGATGGCGGAGAAGCTGGGTGTCACCGCCGACACCTACCAGGCGAGTGATGGGAGCAACGCCGCCCCATTGAACACTTCGAGTTTGGATTTGCCATGAGCTCTCGGTTTTCGGTCGATCTGGACCATCTCGATGAGGTCGTGGTCCGTCTGTCGGGTCTGGCCGGGTTCATCGGTGAGCATCTCGATGAGATCGATGACCGGGTCGCCTCCCTGGTCGGTAGTGGGTGGGAAGGTGTTGCGGCCCGGGCGTATGCCGATGCTCATGCTCAATGGGTCATTGGGGCAAGGGAATTCGTCGAAGGTGTGAAGGATGTGAGCGACGCCGCGAGGGCGGCGCACGTGCGTTATACCACCGCCCACGACACGAATTACAAGATGTTCTCCCAGGGATAAGACACATGGGTGTACTGGTTATCGACTGGCAGACCTACTACGACGCCGGCAAGAAATGCCACGCCCTGGCCACCGACCTGCGTGCCGCCGACAAACCGGTCCACGACGCGGTCAAAGGTGAATGCGCGGGTATGGCCGGTGACACCGTGGGCTGCGAAGCATGGGGCAAGACCTACGACCGCGTTGCCCAGGAAACGATGCAGACCTGTACGAACCTGGCCGATGCCCTCACCAACTTCGGCAACATGCTCTACGCCGCTGGATACAACTGGGCACTGGGCAATAACTCCAACCCGATGCCCGACCGTCCCACCGTGACCGCGATGTCGGAGTACAAGGTGACCATCCCGACTTCGGTCGGCAACAACGGCGACGGTGTCACCGAGGGAAAAGGCAGCATCCCCGGCTTCTACGACGCCCTGGTCGACAAGATCCAGGACGAGTTCGGCAGCAAACTGCCCAACGGCAACAAAGACAAACTCGCCAAGGCCGCATCAACCTGGAAAACGTTCGCCGAACACAAAACCATCACCGACGCCGCATCCCGGATCACCGAGATCACCAACCTATTCAGCGACATCCAGGACAAGAAAGGCCTCGACCCCCTCCTCGGCCACCTCACCACCCTCAACGGCGGTGCCACCCAACTCGCCTCCGCATCCCTGAACCTCGCCACCCCTGTTGCCGAATACAGCACCGCCACCTGCGAAACCCGCGACAAATTCCGGGACGCGGTCACAAACGCGTTGATAGCAGCCGGAACGACTGTCGTCATCGGTGTCGCCGCCTCCTGGATCACCGCCGCCCTCAGCGACGTCGCCGCCGGCGTCGGCGTCGTAGCGATCGCGGGCAACACCGCCAGAGTGCTCAAAAGCACCTACGACACCAGCAAACTCATCAAAATAATCGGCACCGCGGCAGCAGTCGCGGGAACCACAGCCTTCACGATCACCGCGTTCGACAAAGTCCCCAGCCTCACCGATATCGCGCTCAAACTCGGTGCCATCATCGCCATGAAGGTACTCATCGATGATGCCGATTCGGATGACATCAATCCAAACAGCCCTAGCGGCGCGTTTACCACCGCCTCACAGACAACGAAGATCAACAAGATTGCCAGTTACTACGGTGTGCCAGCAAAAGATGTCAGAGAAGCCATCCACAGAATCAAGGCTTACGGGGCGTGGCGCGGGGACGGTGCGAATAAGAATCCAGATGTTGTGGTCGATCTGGAATCCGGTGAGGTATACGTGAAGAAGCCGGACGGCACCGCGTCAGACGATAGTATTGGAAATATCCGCGACGAGCTGGACAGATGACGAAGGGTAGATGTGAACTCGGAGATTAAAGAGTACGACGACAGGTGGATAATACAACCTTTACGTGGAAGCCGTATTGCCAATATAGAATGGCGGGCCGATGGATTCGAATTCCACCTCGATTCCGGATTCAGGATAGCTGCCGGATACGGAACCGAACTCTCGCCGCGATCACTTGCCGAAGACGATCCCAACCGTCATGCGATCACGCACTGGCCGAAATCCAAAATCGAAAAGACGCTTACAGAGCCAATCGTATCGCCAGTATTCTTCAAGTCCGGCAGCTTTCGGATCGGCTTCCGAAATGGATGGAACATGTTTGTGTCCGATCGGCACCCCGAGATACCAGCTGAGGTTCTCTGGGGCGATATTCTCATTTGGAACCGATCGGGTATCGCAAATCAGTCAGATTATCCGGTTGTGACCGTAGACAAATGGTCAGGAGCCAGAATTCAGGCACCCCCGTGGCCATCTCGGCCAGCCGACCTCGAAATAAACTACAACTCAGATGATATCAACGATTGACCTTGGGGCTAAGTCACCGACCGATAGTTCCCCGGCACCAGTAATGAATTCTGGTGATTTTATTACTCGACTGAAGCGGTACGGAGACCTGGAGTGGTATCGCCATGCGGGCGGTATCGGTGATGACGGCACTCCCGCTCCGCCGCTTGTTGTCTGGAGTTTCCCCGAACCCCGGCCGGCTCGTGTTGCTGAAATAGTGCACGAGGCCGCTTTTGCCGACAATCGAGAGATCGACTGGTTGTTCGACACCACCCGACGAAACTGGGTGCTCGTACCTTCGCGAGTAATGGCCGAGAAAGAACTTCACGGACTGGCAACCGAAGCGCAAGCTGTGGACCTCTTAGTGAGGACGGATCGAGAGTTCTGTCAGCGTTCGGTACGTGATTTCGAGAGGATCATCGCAGTGTTGGATCGATATTCCGGTAACTGAATCGACGAGTTCGCGCCATCGAGGTTCGCGAGCCGCCTGACGGCCTGCATCTCACCACCGGGCTTGCCAATCGCCACAGCGGCAAGCGACGCCGCAGAACGGCTCGATACAAGATCATTACCGACCGATTTGGCGGCATTATTATCATGTATCCGATCCCGTAGATGCTAGGATTTGAATTGGGAATCGATATAATTATTCAAAATCAAGTCCACGAGCCGATCGACCTGGTATATGGGGACGCGGAAGATACGCTTGTCAAGTATCGGGGGAATGCTCCGGCCAGCTCAATACTTCGGGGTCTTCACGCGCACGCGGACACAATGTTCAACACAACCCAGCTGACCATACTCTTGGACGAACTAGCAAATCTTTCACCGAACAACGACAAAGAAGCAGAGATGCTCGTCGTATTGCGCGATGCCGCCGAAACCGCTATCCGTAGGAATGGGTATCTTTGGTTCAGCGGGGACTGAAGTCGTGAACGTTTTCCGCCATTGCTGCAGCCGGTCCTGCGCACAGCACGCGACGGCGAATTTGCGCATCCGGATGGCAGGCGACTCCCAGCGCAAGCCGGAGGGAAAGTAACTGATATGTGGTATTTAGAGGCGTTCGATAAGAAGACCGAATTTTTGGTCCGAGATCATCCTTTACAGGGCCTCGACACAGCGACTTTGCAAGAAATCCTTCACTTCGACGATAGCTGCGAGATCGACGGCATCAATTATCCTCCGGAGGCTGGCGGGTACGACGTGCCGCACTCAAAGCTGCCAGAACTCGCCAAATACCTGTCTCCCGACTTCGTTGCCGATGAATCATGCGACTACCAGGTGGGCTACTACCGAGAGTGATCACGGTTGGCCGCGCGTGCGGTGACTATTTCTGATGAAAGCATGGGGTGCTGTCATGGACTACTTAGACCAATGGAACGAGGACCAACGTCGACTCGTCGCGGAGTGGAGGCGCAAGCACCAGGCTTTACAGCAACGTTTGAGCCAGATCGCCGTTCGTGCCAGTTCCCGTGGTGGCGAGTTGGGCGTGACCGCAGACTCGCGAGGTACCATCACCGACTTGCGACTCACGCCGCAGGCGTTGCGGCTCGGCGACGCACAGCTCGCCCGCCTGCTCCTCGAAACAATTCAGCGAGCTCAATCGGATGCGCACCAGCAGACAGAATCTATCGCACGGACCTACACCGACAACCCAGAGTCTGCTACCGCGATGAAATTCGTTCAGGAGCTACTCGGCCCCGAGAGTACAGCGACCAGAGACTGACGCTGCGGTCCGGGCGTGCTGCTCACGCCCGGGCAGGCAGGCGATTTGCCGCTGCTGTCGGTGCAGCGACAGAAGTCATGACGGCGAACATCGACCAGGGTCGCCACAGTCGGCGAATTCTGCCGACATCACCAAAGACACAACGAAACTCGGCGGAATCGTGATTCCAGACAATGCCTCAGCTTGATTTTCAAGTGCGCCACGACCTTGTCGTAGCGGTGGCCGCCCGCCAGCCGTGCCCGGCCGCCGTGACAACCCTTACGATCACGATTGGCGACCTGATCGGACCATTCAGGGACACCTGTGCGGATTCGCTTGCGTCGCAGTAGAGTTCGATTCGATGCCACCGAGTAAGTCCAGTCGGCGATCACCACACCCTGGTTTGCGTTGCGGTGGCATGCAAGTCGCGGCGCCGCCGTCGCGTAGAGCACAGTCCAGTCATCCCTTCAGTCGCGGCTACGAGGCCGATCAAGGTGGAGGGTGTGTTCACCTGCGCGATTGCGGGAGGTCGGTGTTTCATCCGGTCGGATCACTCCTTCCCCGTCCCGACCATCAGGTTCCCCTGGAAGGTTCTGCGGTCCGCTCGCCGGGATTCGGCCGCCGTCAGAGCCGACGAGCGAATCCGATCGACAGTCGTCCTGCCTGTCTGCGCGACGCGATAGTGTATTGCGATTACTGCACACGCCGCCACGACGATGGCGACCGTTGTATCACGAAGCACACAGCATCACCGCACCGCGGGAGGGGATGAGGGATGGATCAGCGTCCGCTGCTGCGGGATCTCATCGACATCAGGGAGCACGTCGCCGGCTCGGATTATGTGCTCACCCTCGCCGATGCGGTGACCGAGGAGGGGTCGACCAAGGCGGTTCAGGACTATGTGCCCACCGAGCGGCTGCTCGGGAATTTCGACGAGGCCCTGTCGCTGATCAAATCGGCGCTGGACGGGAACACGTCGAAACCCGCGTTCCTGCACGGCTCGTTCGGTGCCGGTAAGTCGCACTTTATGGCGGTGCTGTACGCGTTGCTGTCGGGCAACACGGTGGCCCGCTCCCGCGCCGAGTTCGATCCGCTACTCACCAAGCACGAGTGGCTGACCGAGGACGGCAAGAAGTTTCTCATGGTGCCGTATCACATGATCGATGCCAAGGCCATGGAGCAGCGGGTGCTGGGTGGCTATGTCGACTTCGTCCGCAAGAAGCATCCGGAAGCCTCGATTCCGCCGGTGTACCGCACCGACGCGTTGTTCACCGACCTGCGGCAGCTGCGCATCACCATGGGCGAGGAACAGTTCCTCGCGGCCCTCAATCGTGAGTACGCCGCCGATGAGGATGACGAGTGGGGCGAGTCGGCGGTGTTCTGGACCACCCAGAAGATCGACACCGCGCTCTCCGCTGAGGAGGCCGAGGACGCCAGCGGCCTCAACCTGGTGAACCCGGCCACGCCGCGGGAACTGCGCGCCAAGCTGGTGCACGATGCCGGAACCACCTTGCTGCCCGGCTTCACCCAGCGCGCCGCCGAAGACGAAAGCGGCTTCATCTCCCTCGATGCCGGCCTGAGTGTCATTGCCGCGCATGCGAAGTCGCTCGGTTACGACGGGATCGTCCTGTTCCTCGACGAGCTGATCCTGTGGCTGGCCAGCCTCATCCACGACGAGAAGCGGGTGGCGCGAGAAGCCAGCAAGATCACTAACTTCCGGGAAGGCGGCGACGCCCGGCGCGCGATTCCCATCATCTCGTTCATCGCCCGGCAGCGCGATCTGCGCGAGCTCGTCGGCGAAGAGCTCGCCGGCGCAGCGGAATCCGCGATCCAGGACGCCCTCAACCACGCCTCCGGCCGGTTCGATCTGATCACCCTGGAGGACCGCAACCTGCCGCAGATCGCGCACGCGCGCCTGCTGAAGCCGAAGGGTACTGCCGAAAAAGCCCAGATCGACGATGCGTTCGACAGGACCAAGAAGCTCGGGCCGAAGGTGTGGGACACCCTGCTGGGTTCCGACCAGAGCACCACCGGTGCCGACGAGGTATCGTTCCGGCTGAGCTACCCCTTCTCCCCCGCTTTTCTCGACACCCTCGTCCATATCTCGGCGGCGTTGCAGCGCTCCCGCACCGGCCTGAAACTGATGGGCCAGTTGCTCGCCGACCATCGCGACGAACTTCGACTCGGTGACCTGGTGCCGCTGGGCGACCTGTACGAGCAACTCACCAAGGGCGGCGACCGGCCGTTCGTTTCCGACAAGAAGGTGCTGTTCGAGGCCGCCGACAAGCTGTACAAGACACGGCTGCGCCCCTACTTGTTGAGCTCGAACGAGGTCAGCGAGGACGACGTCGACGAGTACGTGCACCGTCGCGACAAGATGACCGACGCCCAGCTCGCCGGCCGGTGCAAACAGTTCGTCGGCGAGAACCGCCTGGTGTCCACACTGCTGCTGGCCGCCCTCGCGCCGAGCGTTCCGGTCTTGCGGGACTTGACCATTCGCCGCCTCGGCGCGCTCAACCACGGTTCGATCACCACCATGATCCCGGGCCGCGAAGAAGGCGTGATCAAAGCCAAGGTCGACGAGTGGGCTTCGCGGTTCCCCGAGATCAAGCCCACGGGAACCGACGTCAATCCCGGTGTGCGCCTGGAGCTTTCCGGTATCGACGTCGAAGGGGTCCTCGCCAACGCCAGCGCCAATGACAACCCGTCGAACCGGGCGGCGTTGGCGCGCGACCTGCTCGCCGACGAGCTCGGTCTGGAGCGCGCCAATGGCCGATTCGACGCCGATGAACTACGTTTCGTATGGCGGGGTTCGAACCGCGTCGTGGAAGTGATTTTCGGCAACGTCTCCGACGAGGACAATCTACCCAACCACGACCTGCAACCCACTTTCCCGGACCGCTGGCGCATTGTCGTGGACCTGCCCTACGACGAAGGCATTCACACACCCGTCGAAGACGCCGACCGTATCCGGCGGTTGCGAGAACAGCAGGGCGGCAACCATCCTCAAACCGTCGCCTGGCTGCCAACACACCTGACGAAGCCCAGGTGGGAGGACTTCCGTCGGCTGCTCGTCATCACCAAGACCCTGGCCGACCCGTACCGTTTCGACACCCAGTACGCCCAGCATCTCAACCCCGATAACCGGGCCAGCGCCAAGCAACTGCTCGAATCGCAGCGCGAGACCCTCCGCAAGCAGGTGCTCACCTCGTTCAAGCAGGCCTACGGGCTGGCGGAGAAGAAGCCGAACGATGTCACCGCCGACCTCGATCAGCACTTCCATCCGCTGCCCGATATCGACGGACTGACGCTGCCGATCGGCCAATCCATGCACGACGCCGTCCGCAATATCGCAGGCAAGCTGCTGGCGCACCAGTTCCCGGACCACCCGAACCTGGATCCGAAAGAGACCGGCCGCGCGGTGAAGCTGGCTGACGCGAAAACCGTATTCACGCATGTGCGTTCGGCTGCCGAAGCCCGCGACGGCCGCGTCGAGGTGCCGTCGAAGGACCGCGACCTCATGCGCCAGGTTGCCGAACCACTTGGACTGGGCCAACAGAAGGAAGCCTATTTCGAATTGTCGCGCCGCTGGGCCGACCACTTCCGCAAGACGGCGCAGACCGAAGGCATCACCGGCGACCTGTCGGTGATCTCGCTCAACGACTGGACCGACCTGCCCCACAAGCGTGGCCTGGAACCACATATCGCGAACTTGGTGATCGCCGCCGTCGCGGAGATGGACGACCGGGTGTGGGTGCGCGGCGGCGTACCCATGGACACACCCGAGCTGAACAAGATCCAGCCGGGCGACGCACTGCGCAGTCAGCCGCTGCCTAGCGAATCGGACTGGGACACCGCCTGCACCCGCTTCCAGACGATCTTCGGCGAGACGGTGCCAACCCTGCGCCGCGGCCGGCTCGTTCAGCAGTTCTCCCGCCAGATCACCACTGCCGCAAGCAAGTACCAGGATCCTGCCGCTCGCCTAGTGGAGCAGCTCGAGAAGCACGCTGACTTCCTCGGTCTGGACGACACCGACCCGACGGGCCGCTTGGCGATCGCCCGTCGCGCGATTGATCTGCTGACGGCCATGATCGGCAGCGGCGCTGGAGCGGCGGGCGCGAAGAAGACCGTCGAGACGTTCGCGAACTTCGACCTGGCCGGGGTCAGCCCGGACCGCTACGCCACCTCGATCAAGTCGGCCGACAAGGTGATTTCGGCGCTCACCCATACCGCTTGGGGCAATCTGGCGCAGGCCCGGTATCTCGGTCCCGAAGGTGCCGCGCTGCTGGATTCACTGCGCACGGTTGCCCGCACGGATCAGCGCTCCGCCGATCTCGTCGAAGCGCTGCGCAGCACCGATGCCAAGGTCACCGCGTTGTCGACACGAAAGCTGCGCGAAAAGGCCGAGCGCGAAAGACTGGAGAGCGAATCCGCCGTCCCGATCACGCCGCTGCCATCCGATGAATCCGCACTGCCGGATTACGGCACCACTGGGCCCGACGATGTCGATCTCGCCACGCCGACCAGCGATCCGCGCGTGGATGATGATGCTCCTACGGGCTCCAAAAACATGCGCACCACTCGGCGCTCCGGCAAGCGCAGGACCACCGCTCGCGCCGCGGCAAAGGACTTCACGGCCGAACTGGCGGAGTTGGCGTCCTTGGAACCGGGAGTCACCGTCGAAATAACCTGGCGGGTGGTGGAATGACCCGAACAGCCGTTGCGAACGCCCTACGCTTGTCGAAAAATACTGTCGCCCAATATCTTTTGTCGCACAAGCGGTTCGCGGACGTGCTGGCGGGCTCCGGTACGCCCCAAACACTGCTCTTGCGCGGCGAACCGACGTGGGACGGCGATTCAGTCCTGACTTTGCCCGACGGCCGCCGCGCTCGCGTGGTGGCGGCACCCTCACCGCTGTCGGTCCATGAAACGGTGCTGGCGCACGCCCGCGAGATCGACCCTGATCCGAGGCTACTGGTCGTGCTCACCGACACCGAGGAGCACGACCTCGATCCGGCGATCGTCTCTCGTACCCACCGGGGCCGCGTGCACGCCGTCGACCGGTGGGACGTCGTGCGGGAAACGTTCGGCGCCAACACGATCGACAGTTGGTTGCGGCGCGAGGACTGGGCATGTGAAGCACTGCTCGATGCCGCTGGGGCGCAGCGCTGGCCATCCACATTGGCCGGCGGTGTGCTGCCGCGTACCTCCGCGCTGGCGGCGCTCGCAGCACGCCGGCTGCAACTCGGCAACGTCGGCGACCGAGTCGATCCGCATACGCTGCTGGCCTGGTCGCAGCGCCCGGGCGGACCGCAGTTGCTGCTCGACCTACGCGCCGCCGAACGCGACGGCCTCTGCGAATTCCTCAGCGAACCCGAGCAATCCGGGCCGACCGGCCGCCTGGTGACAACGCTGGTGCAGACCGGTCACGGCATCGAAGCCGTCGCCTACGGGTTGCTGTGCGCCGCGCTGTGGGAGCACTCGGCACCTGGCAACGAGGTGTATCAGGCGCGCGGACGGGTGGAACGCTGGCTCGGCGACCAGCCCCCGGCGCAAGGCCAAGCCCTCGACCAGCTGTTGGCTGCCTTCGGCCGCACCTGCGAAGAGTACGTGAAAGAGCTGCTGGTCAAAGCACGCTCCAGTGATGAACCATTGGAAGAAGCCGATGAGCCGACGCGCTCGGCCCGCAAGGCGGCCGACACGGTTCTCTCACAAGCCGATCTCTTGGTCCGCCAATTCGGCGCTGGCAATGCCGCGTCCGCCAGCCCGATCCTGACCACCGGCCTCGCCGCCCGTTTCACCGCCGCCGGGCGCGCGCTGGGCCGTGGACAGGTCGCCGAAATCGACACGGCCGTACAGGCGCTGCGCGCCCACGAACTCGCCGAGGACAACCCTGTCCGAATCCGACGTGTGCGGATGGCGCAGCGCCTGACCCGCTGGTTGGCCACCGATCCGGATCCCACCGTCGACACCGTTGCCGCCGCACTGGACCGCCAGATGCGCGACATCGCGTGGGCCGACCGCGCCCTCGACTACCTCGCTGCGGGCGGAGACGACGAGCCCACGCTGCGGATCGCCTACCAGGCCCTCATCACCCGAGTCCGCGACCTGCGCCGCGAATTCGATCGCGAATTCGCGAAAAACCTTGCCGTGTGGACGGAGTCGGGCACCAATCCGGGCGCGATGCTCACCGTCGAAACCTTCCTTCATCGTGTCGTGCGTCCGCTCGCCGCCGACCATCGAGTGTTGCTGCTCGTCATCGACGGTATGAGCGCTGCCATCGCCACCGAGTTGGCGGGCGAATTGCGCAGCAACTTCGGCGAATACGACCCACTGCCCGGGGCAGGCGGCCCGTACCGCCGCACCATGGCTGCTGCCCTCCCGAGCGTCACCGCGGTATCGCGCACCTCGTTGTTCGCGGGCACCCTGATGAAGGGCGATCAGAAGACCGAGCGAAAGTTCTTCCCCCAGCACAGGTTCTGGGCCCCGAAGAAGGCGATGGTCTTCTTCAAGAACGACCTGCGCAGCGAGCCCGGTGACCGATTCGGCAAAGATTTACAGGCCGCGCTCGCCGATCCGGAATGCCATATCGCCGTGGTGCTCAACACTGTCGACGACCGACTCGCCAAGGAACACAAGCTCGACGACTCAGGCTGGGAGGCAAGGGAAATCGGAGACCTGCGGGCCCTCGTCACAGCCGCTGCCGGGCAGGGCATGGTCGTGCTGATCACCAGTGATCACGGACATGTCATCGATCGGCACGGTGTGCCGGTCCCTGCCACCGGCATCGAATCGGCTCGGCATCGACTCCCGGCGCCAGAATACGACCGCCTCGCCGACACCGAGATAGCACTGCACGGCCCACGAGTGGTGTGGCCCGAACCGGACTCGTCGATCGTTGCCCTGTGGGACAACGACTCCCGCTACACCGCGCAGAAGGCCGGATATCACGGGGGTGCCGCACTGGCCGAGATCACCATCCCGGTGCTGGCCTTCCTGCCGTTCGGCGCCGTCCCGCCCAAGGGCTGGCGCGAGCTGGGCGACCAGCGACCGCATTGGTGGAAAGACGATTCCGATGCCCTCCCCGTCATTGCCCAAGCCATGGCTGTGGCAAAGCGAGTCAAGAAGGTCAAAGAAAAGGTCGCCGAGGAACTCACCAACCAGATGTCGCTGGATATTTCAGCGCCTGTCGAACCCAGCTTCGAACCTGTGCTGAACACAACCAGCACCGCGGACAGTCTGGTCAGCCGCGTGTTGGCCTCCCCCGTGTTCGAACTGCAGCTCGAACAATTGGCACGCAAACCGGCCCCTGCCAAGCTGGAGAAGGCCATCCGCGCACTGCTCGACGGACCGCAGTCGATCACGGCGATCACCCAGCGGGCCGGTGACCCGCCCTCCCGTGCCAGCGGCTTCGCCGCGATCCTCGGGCAGCTGCTCAACGTCGATGGTGCTCAGGTACTGGAGACCCTCCCTGACGGCCGCACGCTCCGGTTGAACACCGGTCTGCTGCGAGCCCAGTTCGATATTCGCTGACCCCAGTCGCAGTGACGCCAGGAACCCTTGCCATCGTCATGCGAGACTGAACCGCGTGAGTAACGTGCAGCCTGTGTCCGTGAGCGCGGTTCGTCGCCGCACCGTGATCGATGCGCTGCGCCGCGGAGCGGTCCCCGACAGCGGTCTCGATCTGCTCGCCACCGGGCTCGATCGGTTCGAGGCCGCTTTGGATGTCGAACTCGGCACGGTCGCTTCCGGTGGTGCGGTCTTCAAGGCGGTCCGCGGCGAGTACGGGTCTGGTAAGACGTTCTTCTCCCGATGGCTCGGCGAACGGGCCAAGCGCCGCAACTTCGCCGTAGCCGAGGTACAGATCTCCGAGACGGAGACGCCGCTGCACAAGCTGGAGACCGTGTATCGGCGGCTCACCGAGCGGCTGACCACATTCAGCTTCCCGCCCAGCGCGGTGCGGCCGGTAGTGGACGCCTGGTTCTATGCATTGGAGGAGGACGCACTCGCGAACGGTGCTTCAGAGGACGAGCTGCCCGCCGCAGTCGACGAACTCATGTCCGCTCGATTGACCGAAGTATCCAGGCATGCACCGTCTTTCGCGACTGCCCTGCGTGGCTATCGCGCTGCGATGCTGCAAGGCGACGAAGCCACCGCGGCGGCGGTGCTGGCTTGGCTGGGCGGGCAGCCGAATGTCGCGGCAGCGGCGCGTCGGGCCGCCGGCGTGCGCGGCGACCTGGACCATTTCGGCGCGTTCGGATTCCTGCAGGGCCTGCTGACCGTGTTGCGGGACAGTGGTCATCGCGGATTGCTCATCGTCCTCGACGAAGTGGAGACACTGCAGCGAGTTCGCTCCGACGCCAGGGACAAAGCCCTCAACGCATTGCGCCAGCTCATCGACGAGGTGTATTCGGGCCGCTTTCCAGGGCTGTACCTGCTTATCACTGGTACCCCGGCCTTTTTCGACGGCCAGCAGGGCGTGCAGCGGCTCGCACCGCTGGCTCAGCGTCTGGCGACCGACTTCACCACCGATCCGCGATTCGACAACCCCCGCGCGGTACAGCTGCGGCTCCCGGGGTTCACCCTGGATTCGCTGACCGCCCTGGGCATCACCATCCGGGATCTGTATGCCTCCGGTGCGGACAACCCTGACCGGATCATCACACTCGCCGACGACGCTTACATCGCCGATCTCGCGAGGGCCGTCACTGGATCCCTCGGCGGGAAGGTCGGTGTCGCCCCACGGTTGTTTCTGAAGAAGCTTGTCGGCGACGTCCTCGACCGAATCGACCAGTTCCCGGATTTCGATCCGCGCCAGCACTACCGACTCATGGTGGGCTCGACGGAATTGACCGATATCGAGCGTAATCTGGTCGGCGCGGACGACATCGATCTCGAGCTGTGAGCGAGCGTCAGCGAGTGAACCATCAGCACAGTGCGCCATCGCGCACGATGGAGCCGAGCGCCAGCGAGACGCAGTCGTGAGCGAGCAGTCTCGACCGTCGCCCAGCGCGATCGATCGACTCGATCCGGTCATCGTGCACCACATCGTCAACACCCTGGGCTGGCCCGACCTGCGTCCACTGCAGCAGGAGGCGATCGAGCCGCTGCTGCGCGGCGACGACGCGATTCTGCTTGCTCCAACCGCCGGCGGGAAGACCGAAGCGGCCAGCTTTCCGCTACTGACAGCGATGACGCGCAGTGGGTGGCAAGGGGTTTCGGTGCTGTACCTGTGCCCGCTCAAAGCCCTCCTGAACAACCTCGTCACTCGCGTCGACAGCTATGCCCAGTGGTTGGGGCGTCGTGCCGCGCTATGGCACGGCGATACCACCGATTCCCACCGAAACCGCATCCGCCGCGAACCACCCGACATTCTGCTCACCACACCGGAATCGCTGGAGGCCATGCTGATCGGAACGAAAACCGATCATGCTGAGCTGCTGAGCAATATCCAGGCGGTTATCGTCGACGAAGTCCACGCTTTCGCCGGGGACGACCGCGGTTGGCATATGCTCGCGGTTCTCGAACGACTCCAGCGGGTAACCGGTCATCGGATCCAGCGGGTGGGGCTGTCGGCCACTGTCGGCAATCCGCGTGATCTGCTGACATGGCTGCAAGGATCCGGCGCGGGGATTCGGCCGGGCGCAGTGGTCGCTCCGGATAGCCCGATGACCGACAGCAACTCCGTACCGGCTGCGCCGCATCTCTTTCCCACCGATGGTGCCGAGATCGCGCTGCCGCCCGGTGACGTCGAGCTCGACTATGTGGGTTCACTCGACAACGCGGCGAAGGTGATCGCCGCACTCCACCGCGGCGAGAAGCGGCTCGTGTTCTGCGATTCCCGGCGCCAGGTGGAGCAGCTGGGCGCGACGTTGCGGGAGCGCGAGGTCACGGTATTCCTGTCGCACGCGTCGCTGTCGGCCGACGAACGTGCCCGCGCCGAACAAGCATTCGCGGAGGCCCGCGACTGTGTCATCGTCTCCACGTCGACCCTCGAGCTCGGTATCGACGTCGGCGATCTGGACCGGGTGATCCAGATCGACTGTCCCGCTACCGTGGCGTCGTTTCTGCAGCGCATCGGCCGTACCGGCCGACGTCCGGGCAGCACCCGGAATTGCCTGTTCCTGACTACCACCGCCGATGCGCTGATTCAGGCCGCGGGGTTATTGCTGCTGTGGAGCCGCGGCTGGGTCGAACCCGTCACCGCACCGCCCGAGCCCCGCCACCTCGTCGCCCAGCAACTGCTGGCAGTTACCCTGCAGCATTCGACGCTGGGCGACCGGATCTGGCCGCAGGAATGGAACGGTCTTCATCCTTTCGACCGTTCGGCCGAGCCAATTCTACGGCGCCTGGTCGGATCCGGATTCCTGGACCAGGACCAGGGGCTGCTGTTCATCGGCCCCGAGGCCGAAAAGCGGTTCGGGCGAAGAAATTTCCTCGAACTCACCGCATCGTTCACTGCTCCACCGCAATTCACAGTACTCGCCGGACGCCAGGAGATCGGCCAGACCGACACATCGGTATTGACCGACGACCGCCCCGGCCCACGCCTGCTACTGCTGGCGGGACGCAGCTGGCGGGTCACCTACGTCGACTGGAAGCGACGACGGGTCTTCGTCGAACCGGCCGAGGGCGGCGGCGTCGCGAAATGGTCGAGCATCGGCGTACGGGGACTGTCCTACCAACTCACTCGTGCTGTGCGAGCGGTGCTACTCGGCACCGACCCGAAAGTTCTGCTGACCCGGCGCGCGCACACCGCCCTCGCCGAACAGCGACAGGAACGGGCAGAGTCTGTCACGGCCGGCGCTACCTTGGTCATCCGCAATCACGACGCCGTTCGATGGTGGACCTGGGCGGGCTACCGCGCCAATGCCACGCTGACTGCGACACTCGAGGCAATCGCCGATCCGGATCAACGGCCGACCGACTTCGCCATCCGGCTACGCGGTGATCTGACGCCTCAAATGTGGCATGCGGCAACGCGATCCGTCGACGGTGACAGACTCACACTGCCCGGCGTGGACCTCCGCGCCGTCACCGGGCTCAAGTTCTCGGCGTTGCTGCCGGAACATCTCGCGGCAGCCACAGTCGCGGCTCGGTTGGCAGACCTCTCGGCTGCGCGAGCCGCTTTGTCCGAGCCGACGCGCTGGCATTCAACTTCCTGAACCGAACGACCGTTTTACCCGCTGTACGGAGCCAGTGGGCGAAGCGTGCGCGGAGGCTGTCGAATATCCAGTCCACACCTCACAAGAGAGAAACCTGTACGCGACCGCCACTAGATACACGTGTCCGATCTCGTTGAAGTTGAGGCAGTCTCGTTGATTTGAGGCATTCTCGGGTTTGTCTCAGTAGTTGAGGCATTGTGGCTAGAGTGGCCCAGGTTTCTGTTGTGACGAGGGTTCCGGGGTGTCGATGGTGCGGGGTGGCGTGGCGGTCACAGCTGCTGCCATGGATGGGTTCGCGCTGAGGTTCCTGGAAATCGGCGTCGGTGGTGCGGTCGAGCGGCGGGGTGAGTTGGCGGCCTGCTGGAGCATCCCGTTCGAGGAAGTGCCACCGGTGCGTCGGTTCCCGAGTTTCAAGGGGCAGAAGAACTTCCCCGGCTTGTATTTTGCTTCGGGGATGGGATGTCATATCGGGTTCGAGTCATGGCTCGAGCGTGATCACCTGATGATGCTCGACTACTCATCGAAGGTGAGATCGTTTGCTGTGCAGCCGTTCTGGCTGTCATGGCCGTCGGGTAGCAAGGTTGTCCGTCACGCGCCGGATATCTTCGTGCGGATGACCGACGGTCGCGGCCTGGTGATCGATGTGCGTGCCGACGACCGGATCGCGCCTGAGGACGCTGCCGCGTTCGCTGCGACGGCGCGTGCATGCGAGTCGGTGGGGTGGGATTACCGGCGGGTGGGCGTCGTGGATCCGGTGATGTTGGCGAATGTGAAGTGGCTGTCTGGGTATCGGCATCGTCGGTGCATGTTCGAGCCGCTGCGAGATCGGTTGGTGGAGAGGTTCTCCCGGCCGACACCGCTGCTCGCGGGAGCCGAGGCGGTCGGGGATCGGATCGCGGTGCTGCCGTCGGCTCCAGCGTCGAGCGTCGCGGGCGCGATGCGGACCGCACAGCGGTCTGGTCGATGATCGAATTACAGGAACTGCTGGATGAGTGGCTCGTCACGACCTGGGCCAACCGGCCCCATGACGGGTTACGCCACCCGTTGTTCCCGGGCAAGGCGCTGACACCGAACGAAATGTATGCCGCACTGGTGGAAACTGCGGGCTACGTGCCGGTTCCCCTCGGCAGCGACGACTACATCGAGCTACTGCCGATGCGGTGGCGTGCGATCAACTCCTACGGCGTCAAGATCGCCCACCGCACCTACGACTGCGCCGAGCTGACCCCCTACCGGCGTCAGCATTCGACGGTGAACGAACGAAAAGGGTTGTGGGAGATACATTACGACCCGCACGACGTCACCCGTGTCTGGGTCCGCAACCACCACGACGGCGGCTGGATCCAGGCCCCATGGACACATCTGCGGACCACCCCGGCACCCTTCGGCGAGCAAGCCTGGGACCACGCCCGCAAAACTCTGGCTCGCCGCGGCGAAGACCCGGCCACCGAATCCGAGATCGCCGTTGCGGCAGCCGCTTTACTCGATACTGCCGGGCAAGGACCGCGCCGGGAGAAGCCGACGAAGAAGGACAAGCGAATCGCCGGACGAACCCGGGCAGTGTCGGCAGCGCTGCGGCCGACTCTACCGCCACCGTCCGCGCCACCGGTCCGAGATGACGGGCAAGACGCCGAGGATGACGCAGAGCTGGCGAAGGTGATTCCGCTGGGGGTCTACAACGCCCGCGAGGAGGCCAAGAAGTGGGGGTAGACGGCGCCGGCCAGGAGTTGGGCGACGGGTTTCCCGCGCCGCTGGAAGCCGATGTGCGGGAGCCGACGATGACGTTGGCCGGGTGGCGCCGGTTCGTCGATTCCCCGGATCCGGAATTCGTGCTGCTGCCGGACCAGCGGTGGTTGGCGTTGCCCGACGCCGAACGCGACCGTTACAACGAAGCCCGCCTGGACTACCACTCCGAGATGATCATCGTCGCGACGTCCACGGTCCGTGAGGTCGCTCGTCAGGGGCGGCTGCTGACGCTGTTGAACCGGCGGGAGATCAGCGCGCGACGCGGCCTGATCGTGTCCGGTCCGCAGACCACCGGCAAGACCACCGCGCTCAAGCAACTCGGCCGCACTCACGAACTGGGCGTCCGGCAGCGCTATCCGAATCGGCTGGCCGACCGCATCCCGGTGGTCTATGTGACGACTCCGCCCAAGGGATCACCACGCAAGCTGGCCATGGAATTCGCGCGGTTCCTGGGCCTGCCGCCGGTTAAACGCGGCTACAACACCACCGATATCGCCGACGCGGTCTGCCAGATCATGCTGCAAGCGCGGGTGGATCTGGTCTTGGTCGACGAGCTGCACAACCTGAACCTCGCCACCGCGGCCGGGGAGGACATGTCCGATCACTTGAAATATTTCACCGAGCATCTGCCAGCAACCTTTGTTTACTCGGGTATCGACATCGAGCGGCGGATGTTCACCGGCGTGCGGGGCAAGCAGATCGCCGGCCGCTGCGTCCTGATCAACACCGGCCCGTTCTCCCGCAACGCCGAATGGGGCGGACTGATCGCGACACTTGATGATGCGCTGCGGCTGCACCGTCACAAGCCGGGAGCGCTGGCACGGCACGCCAGCTACCTGCACGCCCGCACCGGCGGGATGATCGGCAGCCTCTCGCACCTCGTACGCGCGGCGGCGCAGGTCGCGATCCTCGACGGTGAGGAAGCCATTACTCGCAAACTGATGGACTCGATCCCGGTCGACCACGCCGCCGAAGCCGCGCGCCACGGCGCTGCCTGATGCCGCCGTTCGGATTCCGGCCGGGACCACCTGCACGCCTGCCGTTTCCCGTCGCGCCGTTCGGCGGCGAGACCACCAGGTCCTACCTCTACCGCCTGGCCACCGCCAATCTGATCCACCCCGACGATCTGCGCAATCATCTGACCGGCACCCGCAACCAGACCGGATCGGTCACGCTGGCCGGTTTGGCCGCAGTGACCGGGCGCTCACCGCAGGGTCTGCGCTATGCGCTGCCGGAACTGGACCCCGGCGCTGATGTCGTATTGAAACCTGCGCATGTCCGTCGCCGGGTCTGTTTCCGCTGCGCTTCGCGCCGGAACGCGTTCGTGTTCGCGATCACCTGGAAACCGGTCGACACCGTGCTCTGCGGCAAACATCGCATCTGGCTGGGATCACGCGGCCGGTCCTTCCTCGACCAGCAATACGACGTCAGTGCCGTAGCAGACATCCTGCACGCGCAACGCCGCCACCAGCTCCTCGCCCGCCGCGCCGGCCGCACCATCGCTGCTCTCGCTTTCACCGAGGCCGCGGCCATCACCGACACCTGGGCCCGCCACGGACGCCACCACGACCGCCGCGACCCGCTGATTCGTGCCCTCGCGGGGCGCTACCCGCTCACCGGCAAACTGAGCAACGGTGACCCGCGCACCGCGGTCGTCACCTACCCCGAAACTGTCGAGCTGGCCCACGTTCTCGCGGATTCCCGCTGGCGCTACCCCCGTCCGGCAACCCGCCCGGCATTCGGCTCATTCGGACGCGCCGTCAACGACATGCTCGGCATCAGATACCGTCACTCCACCGAACCCTACGACGGGCTCTACCGGTGGCTCCTACAGCGGCACAGCACGGTCAATCGGAATCATCAACAACGTGTCCAGCTCGCCCCGTCCCCTTCCTAGCCGACGCCGCCGACCCCTGGCCTTATCCTGCACGGCCAACAAGCGGAGACGTTTCACACCGAAGCGAGGAACCGCTCCAAGCGCTCGGCGAAACCCGGTGCCGCCGGGACGAAATGCCCTGCACCCGGTGTGACCACCCGCTGGGCGTCCACGACGCCCGCGAGCCCATCACAGATCCTTTCCAGGGCCGGGGCGTGACCGCCCGAGGCGACCAGGACGGGAACGCCGTGCGCGCGAATCGGCTCCAGCCGTGGTCGCGCCTCACCGGGCAGCCGTCCGCCGTGCGCGCGCCGCACCGCCGCCACCGCCCCAGCGGGCAGGGGCTGCCCATCGGCCACTGGTGAGCCTACGAGAGTGAGGAATTCGCGCAGCCGCGCGGTGTCGGTATCGAGACCATCGCTGAGCACGGTGTCGCCAAGTTGCCGCAACCTGGCCACGAGCGGATCGTCGCCGGCCACGAAGTACAGCGGCGGTTCGATGATGGTCAGCGACCGCACCGAGTCCGGGCGTCGAGCAGCGGCGATGAGCGTCCCCAGCGTGCCATACGAATGAGCGACAACATGCGGACACGTGTCACTGATCACCGCAGCGATATCGTCGGCGTCGACCTCGAAATCCTGGCTCCCGTCCACCGGCGGCGGGCTGGGCGGAAATCCCCGCCGATACACCGACGTCAGCGTCCACCGCGCCCGCAACGATTCCAGTCCCGCCCACGTGGTCGTCGGCCCGGCCCCGCCGTGCACCAGCACCACCTCGGGCCCACTGCCCTCCCGCACCACGCTGACCGCCTGCTCCAGCATCATCGGCCTCTCCGCCACGATCGCATCCCGCCGCAGCGAGAACTTCACACCGGGATCCTACGTGCGATCCATTCGCTTACCAGTCCGCTCAGGCCGCGCGGCCGGAGGCGGCGGCCGAGCTGTCCGAACGGCTTACCCATCTCGAACGACAAGCGCAGGAACACTGGCCACGACGCAACAGCGATCCAATCGGCACCTGGATCGACGGCCTCGCGCCGGAAATCCTCACGCTCACGAAACGAGCAAGATCGCATACAACCCACCCAGGTTCACAGCCGTCCAGCGCGGACAGCTACCACCGGTTTGGTCATCCAAAATTCCGTCACCACAGGTCAAGGCACCACTCCAAGGACGATTCACTATCACAGGACATTCGACGACTTACCTCAAGTCCGATGAGACAGGACAACACGCCAGCACACTGTCCACGGCCGTCGCATACCCCCTGCACGCCTCACAGAAGGCAGAACTTGTGCGAGGCGCGCACTGGATATGCGCCACCTCGTATGACTATCTCGCGTGCTGAACGCGAGCGCTGGCGTAGAGACAGGTCGCCGCCGCAGCCAGATTCAGACTTTCAATACGGCCGTGGATAGGAATCCGCACATGATAGTTCGCACGCGCAGCGACCGCAGGGTCGAGACCGTGCGCCTTATTGCCGAACAGCCACGCCACCGGCCCTGCCAACAACTCGTCGGCGTCGTCCAGGTCGACCTCCCCCTTGGCGGCAGTGGCGAGCACAGTAATAGCCGCGGCCGCAACGGCGTCGAGCACCGCACCGACATCACGATGCCGCGCGATCGGCGGGTGGAACAGGCTGCCCGCACTCGCGCGAACGCATTTGCCATTGTGCGGATCGACCTTATCCCCCGCCAGCACAACGCCATTCGCGCCCAGCGCATCCGCGACTCGTATGAGAGTCCCCGCATTGCCGGGTTCGGCGATCTCCACTACGGCGAGCAGCGTCGACCGCTCAGCCAATCGCATGGATGCCACACGCGCCAACGCGGGCTACGCCGGAGTGTGGTACTTCTTCGATTCATGCCATAGCTTCGATTCGGTGGCTTACTGCCGGTTTGCTCGAGGAGTTGGTATGGGGCGGTCCCAGCAGATGATCGGCCCGATGGCGCTGGTGTGGACGCTGGGTGTCGCGATAGCGGCGGTGGCCTTCATGACCGGCGTGCTGAGCCTGGGTGCCGCGATAGTCCGGTGGACCGGTTCGCAACTCACCATGGCGCTGTATCTTCCGGTGAGCATATTGCTGGGCATGGGTGCGTGGATGCTCGTGCTAGCCGCCGCATGGCGGCTGCGCCGGAATTACCTGCGGCGGGCCGGGATCGCGATGTCCGCGGTGGTGGTCGAGTCGGATCTGCGATACAAGCACCGCTCGGGGACGCTCAGCTACGATTTGTGGCGGGTGCAGGTCGAAGTTCAGTTCCCGCACCCGGACTCGGGTGCGGATGCCCGCGTGCGGAAGCAGTACCTCTACCCTCAATTCCGCGAGGTCCAAGCGCGAGCACTGGCCGAGCGACTGAGCGTCGGCTCCTCGGTTCCCGTTGTGGTCCACAAGAAGTCCGCATTGTTCGATATTCCCAAACGGCCCGTCCGGACCGATATCTGGTGACCGTCGCTGACTTCGATTGGGCCCCATAGAACCCGGCAGTCAGTCCGCTGCATAGGCCGCCCGCCCTTCCCACCTGCGGCGGCGCATAGCTGGACGGAGCAGTGTCGCTAAACTACACACCGACCAGCCGCAGTTGCACCGGCTGCTCTACGACCAGTCGCCCCCCACACCCGAAATCGCCGACCAGCTGAGGACGCTCGCCCAACTACTCACCGCCGAGGTCGAATACCCCCTGCGTCGACTTGGCGCCGGAGGAGACTACCCCGCGCCGGTCCACCACGCCGTGCTCGACCCGCCGTCGGGCCGCACCATCGACCAGTGCCTTCAAACTGTCACCGACCTCTGGATAAACGCACTCACCGCTGCGCCGAACCTCCACGCTGACACTGGTTGTCACCAGGGTCATGGTTGCTCCCGAGCTGAATTGGCTCGGCCCGAACCAGCCGCGAACGTACGCTACCCGCATGTGATCTACCCGAGTCGGACGCATCCGGTGTGCCTGCGCTGCCGGGTTTCTCACAAGCACACGATCAGACACGGGCCGGACCAATGTCCGCGATGTCATGGCGAATTCATAGACGCCGGACCGGATCTCGAGGTCCCCAGGAAAGTCGACAATGCGGGTTGGCGAGTGCTCGCGGCAGTCCTCGATTCCGGGCTGAACTTCTACGGCGGCTGCTGCGGCACCGGTCCCGGCTACCGACCCCGTACCTCCCGTGAGGTTCGTGAGCGGCGGAGGCTAGCCGAACGCACAGGTATATCGCTCGCCGAGGCATTGGCCACGCCGAACCCCTGATCGGTTGTCCGACAGGTTTTTTCGTACGAGGGACGGCCAGGTTCACAGTCGGGACAAGCCGCCGACGATCACCACCGCTGACCAAGTACGGGCTCACCTGGCCCGAGCGTTCCGCTGCGGGTTCGCGCCCAGCCTATTTCGTGTGCTGGACCCGCGCGCTCGCGTAGAGACAGATAGCTGCCGCGGCGGCGAGATTCAGACTCTCGGCACGGCCGTGGATCGGTATTCGCACACGATGATCCGCACGCGCGGCGACGGCAGGGTCAAGACCATGCGCCTCATTACCGAACAGCCACGCCACCGGACCGGCTAACAATTCGTCAGCCTCGTCCAAATCGACCTCCCCCTTGGCTGCGGTCGCCAACACCGTAATCCCCGCCGCCGCAACAGCATCGAGCACCTCGCCGATATCACGATGCCGCGCGATCGGCACGTGGAACAGACTGCCCGCACTCGCGCGAACGCATTTGCCATTGTGCGGATCAACCGTATCCCCCGCCAGCACAACACCATTCGCGCCCACCGCATCGGCGACTCGAATGAGGGTCCCGGCATTCCCGGGCTCGGCGATCTCCACCGGAACGGCGAGCAGCGTCGGCCGCTCAGCCAATACGTCCGCCAGTGGCACGTCGACCTGATCGCACACCGCGACAAGCCCTGGCGCGGTGACGGTTTCGCCGAGGTGTTCGGCGGCGCGCTCGCTCACCAGCGTGGTGCGCACACCCGCGGCGGCGGCCCCGGCGATCAGCGGATTCTCCCGCGTAGCGGCGTGCATCGAATAGAACAGCTCACGCACCCGACCGGTTTCCAGCGCTGCGGCAACGGAATTCGCGCCCTCGGCGAGGAACTGCCCGGTCTTGCGACGCTGTGCGGCGCGCTGGAGCTTGACAGCGGAAACGACCCGCGGATTGTGCTCGGAGAGCGCATCCACGGGTCGTTCCGAATGCTTTGTCGTCACGCAGGTGCGGATCAGGCCGCCGGGGCGTTGACGTCCTGCGGGAGTGCGGCCTTGGCGACGGCGACCAGACCGGCGAACGCCTCGGCGTCGGAGACGGCGAGCTCGGCGAGGATCTTGCGGTCCACCTCGACACCGGCGGCCTTCAGGCCCTGGATGAAGCGGTTGTAGGTGATGTCGTTCAGGCGCGCCGCGGCGTTGATGCGGGCGATCCAGAGCTTGCGGAAGTCACCCTTGCGCGCCCGGCGGTCCCGGTAGGCGTAGGCGAGCGAGTGCAGCTGCTGTTCCTTGGCCTTGCGGTACAGCCGCGAGCGCTGGCCACGGTATCCCTTGGAGGCCTCGAGAACGGAACGGCGCTTCTTCTGCGCGTTGACGGCCCTTTTGACGCGTGCCATGGGTCAGTCCTTTGTCGATCTAGGGGGCGCATGCGTGGCGCCCGGATGTTTGTCGGTGGTCGGCGTCCGGAATCCCGGTCGCGCTGGGCTGGCCTGAAAGTCTCAGAGACCCAGGAGGCGCTTGACGCGAGGGACGTCAACGGACGCGACGGCCTCCGTGCCGTCCAGACGACGAGTCCGGCGGGTGGACTTGTGCTCGAGCAGGTGGCGACGGTTCGCCTGCTGACGCAGCAGCTTGCCACGGCCCGAAACCTTGAATCGCTTCGAGGCGCCGCTGTGGCTCTTCATCTTCGGCATGGATTCCTCTATCTGTCTCGTACCGGTGGTCCGCGTCGGACCACCGGTTTCTGATCGGTATTACTGCGGTTCGGCCGGCGCGGCCTGTTCGGCGGCCGGTGCGCCCGCGGCAGGTGCGGGAGCGGCAGGCGCTTCGGTGGCGGCCGGACGTGGTGCCCGCGAATCCTCCTGCGCCTTCACCCGCGTCTTCGCACCCTTATGCGGCGCGAGGACCATGGTCATATTGCGACCGTCCTGCTTGGCGGAGGTCTCGACGAAACCCAATTCGGCGACGTCGGATGCCAGACGCTGCAGCAGCCGGAAGCCCAATTCGGGGCGCGACTGCTCACGACCGCGGAACATGATCGTCACCTTGACCTTCGAGCCGGCCTCGAGGAAGCGAACAACGTTGCGCTTCTTGGTCTCGTAGTCGTGGTCGTCGATCTTGGGACGGAGCTTCTGCTCCTTGATAACGGTCTGCACCTGGTTCTTACGAGACTCGCGCGCCTTCTGCGCCGTCTCGTACTTGAACTTGCCGTAGTCCATGATCTTGCAGACCGGCGGACGGGCATCCGGCGCGACCTCGACCAAGTCGAGATCCGCCTCGAGGGCGACGCGTAGTGCATCTTCAACACGCACGATCCCAACCTGTTCACCACCCGGTCCGATGAGTCGGACCTCGGGAACGCGGATGCGATCGTTGATGCGGGTCTCAGTGCTGATGGGGCCTCCTAGGTCAAGCGGTGTCGTCAGACGACCGCACGCAATAACGGCAACCCCTTTTCAACACAAAGACCCCGGTGCGGTATTCCGCCACGGGGCCCGAGTCGACCGGCCTTCGACCACGAGCAAGCTCGCGTCGACCTCGTCCGATGATCCCCTGAGAGATCCCCGCACAAGAAACCCGCCTCGAAAGGACGGGCGACCGGACCGTTTAACCAGTACGATCGCTCGTCGGCAACGGTGGGAGTCGGGCTCCACTTATCGGCCCCGAGCAAGCCCGGGGCGGTCGTCAGCGGAAAGTCTAACATTCCCACTCGCTATCGCCGAATCGCCCCGCCCCGGCGAGCGCGCCCGGCTACCACGATGCAATCCTCGTGCCTATGAGTGAGCCCGACCCGACCGACGTCCGCGAGCTGGCCGAGATCCCTGCGGTCGAGATCATCAGCCGCGCCGCGATGATGCTGATGAGCGCGGCGGCAGAGAAGCTCGGGCTCGCCGACGAGGATCCGGACAACAGTCCACGCCGCGATCTGGACGAAGCTCGTCGTCTGATCACCGCGCTCGCCGGGCTGGTCACCTCGTCCATCGAGTACTTCGGCCCACATGCCGGCCCCTACCGCGACGGCCTGAAGTCGCTGCAACTCGCCTTCCGCGAGTCCTCGGCACATCCGGATGAGCCGGGCAAGGGTCCGGGCGAGAAGTACACCGGCCCGGTCTACGCGTAATAAATTTTGCCCAGCGGGAAAGATTGCCCGCCGGGCAAGTTTCGTCGTACTCTGGTGTCATGCCAGAAGAGCAAGTCCTCGGCCTTCGCGAGCGCAAGAAGCTCGACACCCGCAAGGCACTCAGCGATGCGACGCTCGAACTGGCACTTGAACACGGACTGGCCAATATCACCAGAGAGGACATAGCCGCCCGCGCGGGCGTATCGGTCCGGACCTTCAACAACTACTTCACCGGTAAGCACGAGGCGCTGGCCTACCGGCAGACCGAGCGGATCCAGCGCAGTCTGATCGCACTGCGAAACCGGCCCGCGGACGAGCCGCTGTGGATCGCGATCACCTCGGCGGTCCTCGAACCACTCGAGGCCGACGGCGTCGGAGAGCACCCGCCGACCGCGCGCCAACTGGCGGTGGTTCGCGAACTGCTCGAGTCACCCGAGACCCGAGCCGCGGTGTCCAAGGCGGTATCCGACGACTGGATCGAGGCGATCGCGGCACGCACCGGAACCGACGCGGCCCGCGATCTGTATCCACGCCTCGTCGTCGGCACGATCGGCGCGATCTACCAGGCCGCTACCGCGACCTATGTGTACGCGGATCCGCCGGTATTGCTCACCACACTGCTACGACAAGCCATCGATGAGGTAGCCGCGGGACTTCCCGCGCCTTCCGTCGACGACTGACTCACTGCACACTCACTTTCAAAGGCAACAAGAGGTGTATTTGTCATGCCCGAAAACTCTTTCGACGTAGTCATTTCCGGTGCCGGGCCGAACGGGCTCATGCTCGCCTGCGAACTCGCACTGGTTGGCGTGCGCCCCATCGTGCTGGAGAAACTGAGCGAGCCCAGCGCCGAGCCGAAAGCGAACGGCCTTGTCGGCCAGGTGAATCGGCTGCTGGATATGCGCGGCCTGTACCACGAATTCGGCGGCGCGCCGGGCGCTCCGCAGCCCCTGCCCGGTTATATGTTCAGTGGGATGCCGGTGTCATTCGCCGAAGTTGCGGACAATCCGATGTACGCGCTGCTCGTCCCCCAACCGAAACTGGTTCGCCTGTTGGAGAAAAGGGCACGCGAACTCGGTATCGAAATCCGTTGGGGCCATGAGCTGACCGATCTGGTCCAGCAGGACGGGAGCGTGACCGTCACAGTGACGGGTCCCGACCGCGAGTACGACCTGACCACCACATACTTGGTCGCGGCTGACGGCGGCAAGAGCTTCGTCCGCAAACACACCGGAATCGAATTCCCCGGCAGCACAAGCGCATCGAAGTTGGTCCGGATGGCACATGTGAGCCTGCCGGAGGAACTGCGAACCGGAGACGGCGGCATCCTGATTCCCGGTCTGGGGCGACTTCCCTTCGGACATAACCGACTCGAACGTGGCATGTTCATCTTCGCAGAGCTCGAACGCGGCCGCCCGTTGGTCGCGACCATGGAGTTCGACGGCGATCCGGTACCGGAGGACACGCCGATGACGCTCGACGAACTACGCGCAAGTCTGCAGCGGGTGCTCGGTGTCGACCTGCCGATCGCGCCACCGCCTGGATCCGGCCCGCACGCCTTGCGCCGGACCGAGGGCCAGAACACTCGACTGGCCGAACGCTATCGCGACGGAAATGTGTTCCTGCTCGGCGATTCCGCCCACGTGCACTCGGCGATGGGCGGACCCGGCCTCAACCTCGGTTTGCAGGACGCGGCCAATCTCGGTTGGAAGCTCGCGGCACAGGTGAACGGTTGGGCACCTGTAGGACTGCTGGACACCTATCACTCCGAGCGATACCCGGTCGGCGAGCGTGTGATGATGCACTCACTGTCCCAGCTCGCATTGATGGCGCCCGGTCCGGAGGTCACCGCGCTGCGCGAGTTCATGGGCGAACTACTCAAAGCACCTGAAAACGCTGGACATATCGCACATCTGCTCGCAGGATCCGATATCCGCTACGACATCGGCGATCCGCACCCACTGTCCGGACGCATGGTCCCGGACCTCACCCTCGAAACCTCGGATGGCCCAACGCGTATCGCCGATCTGCTGCACTCGGCACGAGCTGTACTGGTCCAATTGACCGAGAACAGTGGATTCGCCGATATCGCGGGCGACTGGAACGACCGCGTCGACATCGTGATCGCGACCTGTCCGGACGCGCCCGCTGACGCGCTACTCATCCGACCGGACGGATATGTGGCTTGGGCAGGTGAAGTCGGTACCGAAGATGACCGACTCCGGAACGCATTGACTCGGTGGTTCGGTCCAGCTCGAAGCTCGTAGGCACGCCGATCTGGCCCGCCCGGAATCGCACAGATGCCGCCCGGGTGGGCCGCAAACGACGCGGGACAATCCGTGCCGCCAATCTCACGGCGCAATCCAAGTCGACCCCAAGTAGTTCATCTTGTGAACAATGAAACGCTTTGTGCGCGTGGCCATTCGGTGACCCAGACATATTGCTGCGGATTTGCGTTCTGCCGGGTTCGGCATGCGATGCTCACTGAATGGCACGGATACTTCTGATTCCCGGATTCTGGCTCGGCGCGTGGGCGTGGGACGACGTCGCGACCGATCTGCGTGGCCGGGGTGACGATGTTTTGGCGCTTACCCTGCCCGGACTCGATCCGGCCGATGACGACCGGCTGGATGCGACCCTGGAAATGCAGGCGCAGGCCATCCTCGACGAAATCGCCCCGGACGAACCGGTGGTCGTCGTCGCGCACTCCGGCGGCGCGGCAGCCGCCTATCTGGCCACCGATATCGCCCCGGAATGCTTCCGCCGCGGTATTTATGTCGACGCCGCCCCGCTGCCGAATGGCTTCATCCTCAATTCCGCACTGGATGCGACCGTTCGCGAACTCGCACTGCCGGATTGGGACCAGTTGGAGGCCGACGGCAATAGCCTCACCGGACTGGATGAGGTCTCCCTCACCCGGTTCCGCGAGCGTGCCGTGTCCGAACCCACCGGAGTCGCCGCCGCTCCCCTGCGACTGAGCGATTCCCCGGCACGCCTTGCCATCCCGACGACGGTGATCTGCAATAGCATCACCGCGGACCTGGTCAAACAACTCCGCGACGCGGGTCGAGAACCGATGTTCGCCGAGTTATCGAAAATCGACGCCGAATACATCGATCTGCCGACCGGACATTGGCCGATGTGGTCCCGATACAAGGAACTCGCCGAACTCATCCACACCATCGCGAACCGCTGAGGCATACGACAGCCGGAAGTGACTGACACGGTCCTTCTCGACTCGACCAGGCGCGCTACCATCGCCTCGCGGCGGCCCGGCCGCAACGGCTACCCCGCAGAAGCGCCGGGCGCTGATGGACTCGCCGTTGTGGTCGGTCGGTACCGGACGTTGACGACCGAAGTGGGATCACCTTCGCCGACACGGTGCAGGCGTATCGGCACACCGCTCGGGTTGTCATACAGCCGGATGCCCGCGCCCAAGAGAATCGGCGCGATGTGCAGGTCGATCTCGTCGATGAGTCCCAATTCGAGCAGCTGTCGGCCGATGGTCGGCGAGAACACTTCGAGGTTCTTACCGCCTGCGGCAGCCAGCCCGATCCGCACCGCCTCGGCGACGTCGCAGTTGAGGAACGTAACGCCGTCGGCGGGCGTGACATCCTCAGGGTGGTGAGTGAGGACGAAAATCGGCCCCTCCCAGGCACCGCCATACGGACGGCTGCCATTGATGGTGTCCCAACCGTCGCGACCACCCAGCACCGCGCCCGTGGTCGCGACATACTCCGCCGCCAGCTGCGGGCGGAACGAAAAGCCGGTCATCCAATCCATCGCATGGTTCGGCCCCGCCACGAATCCGTCCAGCGACATCGTGAAGTGCCACAGCACCTTCCCACCCGCGACCTGGGGCTCGGTGTCGACCATCGGTAACCTCCCGCAATCTGATTGCAGTTTGCAATCGCTAAATGTGAGCGTAGGTCAACCGATAGCAGATTGCAACCAGATCGGCGGTGCACGCATGCACCTCGTGGACGCGGCCCATCGATCCTCATGCATGCGACCGCGGCAGCTTTCGCCCTCTTCTGGCTGATCGCTTAGCTGGAAGACAAGCGCGCAGCCCGTCGACCCAAGAGCGGAGCCGCACCCGTTGCCTCGGCCGACAGCGAGTAGCCGGTATCGGGCGAGACAACAGGTGTGCGGCGGAGATCAGCGCAGTGCGGCGGCTTTTCGTGCGGCGCGCTTCGCGGCGGTGGGATTGGGTGCCGGAATCTTTGTCGTCGTCGACGAGTTGTTGGCCGCGGCTTTGGTTGTGGCCTTTTTGGCAGGTGTCTTCTTCGCCGCCTTCTTGGCGGGAGCCTTGGGCGAGGTCGCGGCGGGCAGCGCCAGGACTTCCTTCAAGAACTGCCCGGTGTAGCTGGGCGCTACTTCGGCCACGTCTTCCGGAGTGCCCTCGGCGACCACCATGCCACCGCCGGAGCCGCCCTCGGGACCCATATCGACGACCCAGTCGGAGGTCTTGATGACATCGAGGTTGTGTTCGATGACGATGACCGTATTGCCCTTGTCCACCAGGCCATTGATCACCAGCAGCAGCTTGCGGATGTCCTCGAAGTGCAGACCGGTTGTCGGCTCGTCCAGGATGTAGACGGTGCGTCCGGTGGAGCGCTTCTGCAGCTCCGCCGCCAATTTCACGCGCTGCGCCTCACCGCCGGAGAGTGTCGGTGCGCTCTGACCGAGTCGCACATAACCCAGGCCGACATCGACCAGGGTCTTGAGGTAGCGGTGAATCGAGGTGACCGGCTCGAAGAACCCGGCCGCCTCCTCGATCGACATATCGAGCACCTCGGCGATGGTCTTGCCCTTGTAGTGCACTTCGAGTGTCTCCCGGTTGTACCGGGCACCGTGGCATACCTCGCATGGCACATACACATCCGGCAGGAAGTTCATCTCGATCTTCAAAGTGCCGTCACCCGAGCATGCTTCGCAGCGGCCGCCCTTGACATTGAACGAGAACCGGCCGGGCTGGTAGCCGCGCACCTTCGCCTCGGTGGTGGCCGCGAACAGCGTCCGGATCTTGTCGAATACGCCGGTATAGGTGGCCGGATTCGAGCGTGGCGTCCGGCCGATCGGCGACTGATCCACCTGCACGAGCTTGTCCAGATGATCGAGACCGTTGATCCGGGTGTGCCGGCCGGGCACCTGCCGCGCCCCGTTCAGCTTATTCGCGAGCACGGTCGCCAGAATGTCGTTGACCAACGTGGACTTACCGGATCCTGAGACACCGGTGACCGCGGTCAGCACGCCGAGCGGGAAGCTGACATCGATATTGCGCAGGTTGTGCTCGTTCGCACCGACCACTGTGAGCTGGCGCTTCTTGCTGACCGGTCGCCGCACCATCGGCACCTCGATGCGCTCACGGCCGGAAAGATATGCGCCGGTCAGCGATTTGGGATCGGTGAGCAGTTCCTGATATGGACCGCTGTGCACGACTTCACCGCCGTGCTCACCAGCGAGCGGACCGATATCGACCACCCAGTCCGAGGCCCGAATGGTGTCCTCGTCGTGTTCGACCACGATCAGCGTATTGCCGAGATTCCGCAGCCGCGTGAGGGTTTCGATGAGCCGCCGGTTATCCCGCTGGTGCAGACCGATCGACGGTTCGTCGAGCACATACAGCACACCGACCAGCCCGGATCCGATCTGGGTCGCCAACCGGATGCGCTGCGCCTCACCGCCGGACAGCGTCGCCGCGGCCCGTGACAGGCTCAAATACTCCAGTCCGACATCCAGCAGGAATCCGAGCCGCGCCTGTACTTCTTTGAGTACCTGCCCGGCAATGGCGGTCTCCCGCTCCCCCAGCGTCAAGGCATTCAGGAATGCCGAGCAATCACCGATGGACAATTCGCTCACATCGGCGATGGACTTCTTCTCACCGTTCGAGGCGATGGTGACGGCCAGAATTTCCGGACGCAGCCGAGCA
Organism: Nocardia sp. NPDC050630; assembly: GCF_044457245.1. Classification (NCBI taxonomy): domain Bacteria; kingdom Bacillati; phylum Actinomycetota; class Actinomycetes; order Mycobacteriales; family Nocardiaceae; genus Nocardia; species Nocardia sp. NPDC050630. The sequence continues at coordinate 73,041 of NZ_JBITGN010000014.1, read as the reverse complement.
CCGTTGCACACCGGGCACGGCACATCCCGCATGTACCCGTCATAATGCTCTTTCATCTGCTCGGATTCGGTGCTTTCCATGCGCCGCTGCAGGAACGGCATCACGCCCTCGAAATCGGCGTAATACGAACGCTTGCGGCCGTACCGGTTGGTGTAGGAGACGTGTACCTGGTCGGAGCTGCCCTCCAGCACCGCCTTGCGTGCCTTCAGCGGCAGCTCCTGCCATGGCGTATCCATGGAGAAGCCGATGGATTCGGCCAGACCCGACAGCAGCCGGGTGAAGTATTCGGCGGTCTGCCCGCGCGACCACGGTGCGATCGCACCCTCGGCCAGGCTCAATTCGGGATCGGGCACCACCAGATCCGGGTCGACCTCCTTGCGGATGCCCAGGCCGGTGCAGTCCGGGCACGCACCGTAGGGCGAGTTGAACGAGAACGAGCGGGGTTCGAGATCCTCGATATCGAGGGGGTGCCCGTTGGGGCAGGCCAGGCGTTCGGAGAAGCGGCGCTCCCGATCGTGGGCGTGCTCGTCACGGTCGACGAAGTCCAGCACCACGATGCCGTCGGCCAACCGCAGCGCGGTCTCGATCGAATCGGTAAGGCGCTGTTTGGAACTCGGCTTCACCTGCAGGCGGTCCACGACGACCTCGACGTCGTGCTTCTCCTGCTTCTTCAGCTTCGGCGGATCGGTGAGCGGATACACCACGCCGTCGACCCGGACGCGCGAATAGCCCTGGGAGTTCAACTGGTCGAACAGATCGACGAATTCACCCTTGCGGGTGCGCACCACCGGCGCAAGCACCTGGAATTTGATGCCCTCCTCCATGGCGAGCACCTGGTCCACGATCTGCTGCGGAGTCTGCTTGGCGATCAGTTCACCGCAGACCGGGCAGTGCGGGGTGCCCGCGCGCGCATACAGCAGACGCAGGTAGTCGTAGACCTCGGTGATGGTGCCGACCGTCGACCGGGGGTTGCGGTTGGTCGACTTCTGGTCGATCGAAACGGCGGGTGAAAGTCCCTCGATGAAGTCGACGTCCGGCTTGTCCATCTGCCCGAGGAACTGGCGCGCGTAGGCCGACAGCGATTCGACATAGCGGCGCTGCCCCTCGGCGAAGATCGTGTCGAAGGCGAGGCTGGATTTGCCCGAACCGGATAGACCGGTGAACACGATGAGACTGTCGCGGGGGAGATCGAGGTCGATGCTCTTGAGATTGTGCTCGCGAGCTCCGCGCACAGTGAGGCGTTCCGCCACCAGGTGTCCCTTCTCGATCGTGTCGATCCAACAGACGTGATACCCCCAGCGCCATGCTAGGACGACCCACCGACAAGTTTCGTCGCGCGCCGGGTTCCCCGGTCATCGGTCCAGGTCAGGAGTCGGATCGACGCAGCTTTCCAGCCAACCCGCTGAGCTGCCAGCCCCCATTGTCCACGGTGACAGTGAGCACATCCGACCCCACCCGCACTCCGCTCACCCGCATCGGCAGATACCGATCCGGCACCGCCGGCGCGACCGACGCGGATCCGCTGCCCGGCTCCAACCGCAACATACTCCGCATGAAGAGCAGCGGCGCCGCCGAGGCCCACGCCTGCGGTGAACACGAGGTCGGATACGGCACCGGTGCGTCGAATTCCGCGCGGTCGAAACCGCTGAACAACTCGGGCAGTCGATAGCCGAAGCGAGTCGACGCGTCGAGCACCCCGTCGATCACCCGGTTGGCATGTTCGACGAAGCCGTAACGCATCAGTCCGGCGGCGCAGATCGCGTTGTCGTGCGGCCACACCGATCCGTTGTGATAGCTGACCGGGTTGTATGCGCCCATGTTGGTGGCCAAGGTGCGGATACCCCAGCCACTGAACATCTCCGGCGACAGCAGGTGATCCGCGACCGAGCGCGCCTTGTCCGCATCGATGATCCCGGTCCACAGGCAGTGGCCCATATTCGAGGTCAGCGCATCGATCGGCCGCTTGTCCCCATCCAGTCCGATGGCGTACCAACCGTGCTCGGGCAACCAGAACGTCCTATTGAACGCGTCCTTCAATGCGGTCGCCTTGACGCGGAACCGGTCGGCCGTTCGGTGGTCGCCCACGTCGGCCGCGAGTTCGGCCCGCGCCACATACGCCGCGTACACATAGCCCTGCACTTCGGCCAGCGCGATCGGCGCGTCGGGCAGTCTGCCGTCGGCGAAATTCACCCCGTCCCAGGAGTCCTTCCACCCCTGATTCGCCAGCCCGTGATCGGCCGCGCGCTGATACTCGACGAATCCGTCACCGTCCGCATCGCCGAACCGCTCGATCCATTCCAGCGCCCGATCCGCATGCGGCAGCAGTTCGTCCCTGGTCTCGGCATCCAGCCCCCACCGGTGCAACTCACCGAGCAACATCACGAAAAGTGGTGTGGCATCGGCGGTTCCGTAATACACGGTGTCACCGCCGAGCAGTGTCGTCGCCGCCCGGCCGAATCGCACCTCGTGCGGTATCTTCCCTGGTTCCTCCTCGGTTACGGACCGGACCTCGGTGCCCTGCAGACCCGCCAGACTCTGCAGCGTGCCGACGGCCAGCCGCCGGTCCAGCGGCAACACCATCCACGAGGTGAGCAGCGAGTCCCGCCCGAACAGCGCCATGAACCACGGCGCACCCGCGGCGACCACCGCCCGCTCCGGATGGCCGGGATCGAAGATGCGCAGCGCGCCGAGATCGACGACGGCGCGCCGCAGCACCGCGGCGAGGGTCTGGTCATCGGTCTGCACCGACGGCGAATTCTCGTACCACTCGCGCATCCGCAGCGCTGGCGCACCTTGCGATATCGGATTCCCACACGGATGCCGCGGCGTCACCACCGTTCCGAGCGTCGGCTGGTATTGGATGCACACCGACCATTCGCCGCGGCCGGGCAGATCGACCTGCCACCGCAATTCGCGATCGACCGCGGTCGCCCCCACCGCGGTCACCGTGACCGCCAGCGGCAGATCGGTCCGACTGATCTCGACCGTGCCCGCCGTCGACTTGGTCTTGGTGACCACGACGCTGTCACCGATGCGCCCCTCTTTCACCTCGAACAGGTCGGCGAAATCGGCATCGAGCTCCAGCGCGACCGCACAGCTGATCGCCGCACCGGAGAGATTGCGCACGGTCACGTCCTCGCGCATTCCGTCGCCGACATACCTGGCAACGGTCACCAGCGCGGTGCTGTCGGCGCGGCCGGGTCGCGGCGGCGTCCTGGCCAGCAGCGTCGCACTGTAGGGCTCGGTGTGCTGGACGGTGAGCGGTTGTGGGGCCAACCCGTCGACGGTCAGCCGCCACCGCGAGAGCACCCTGGTATCGCGCACGAATAGTCCCTCGGCCCGATTCGGGCTGATGACACCGCCGTCTTCGCTGATGCAGAAGGTCGAGCCCTCGACCAAGGTCACCCCGGCGACCGCACGTGGCGCCCCGGTATCTCCGTCACCCCATGGGCTCGTCAAGCGACCGGGGTGGGCAGCATGGCCCGGCTCGTCCGCTCACCGGTCAGCGCATCGGCATGCCGCACGGGCGCTACCGGAGGCTCCCATGGCTCCTCGCGCGGTTCGGGGTCGTCAGGTCCCATCAGTGGACGCACCCGCTCAGTGTAGTAGCGCCGTTGCTCCGGTTTGCGGACCTTGATGATCATCACCAGTTTTCGGTGCGCCAGCCGGGCCACCCAACAGGCATCGACTCGGCCCCGCCGCGCCCCGCGGTGCGGGGCCTACGGCGGCCCGATCACCCCGATCTTCATGGGCACATCCACTCTTCTTCGGGTCCCGGTTCCGGCTCGATCGCTGGGGTCTCTCGAATGGCGCGGCCGTGTGCGAACCGCCATTGCATGCCGCATTCGCGGCAGCGGAACAGAGTATCCCGGTGATCAACGAAAGTGGCAATAGCATGCGATCCACAATCGGGACAACTCTGCGGCGGACCGAAAATATTACCGAAATCGAGTGTCGCTGAATATCTCATTGTCCGAGATAACTGTGCATGGGCCCTCCAAGGCCACGGTGCTGAATGACCTCTATGAATGACTTCGGCCCCAGCATACCCGGAAGTCGGACTCGCACAATGCCTTCGGCGGTCGGTTTTTCTCGGCGTTTCGCTAGCGTTAGTCGGTAAATTTCGGGTCTACATTACTCGAAATTGCCCCCTCCGACATACCGGTACGGCCCGCCGAGGGCTACCTTATCGGGTAGGACGCAACGCCGGGGCGCACGAGATCCCCTGCACCGCAAAGGAGGTCGCGTGATCACAGTGTTCCTCGTCGACGACCACGAGATCGTCCGACGCGGTCTCGTCGACCTGCTGGAAAGCGATCCGGAACTCACCGTCATCGGCCAGGCCGGCGACGTCGCCGACGCCATGACCGGCATTCGCGCGCTACGGCCCGATGTCGCTGTACTGGACGTCCGACTTCCCGACGGGAACGGCATCGAACTGTGCCGTGACCTGCTCGCCGAAATCGACGATTTGCATTGCCTCATCCTGACGTCCTACACCGATGAACACGCCATGTTGGACGCGATACTGGCAGGCGCGAGCGGCTATGTCGTCAAGAACATCAAGGGCATGGAATTGGCCGCGGCGATCAAACAGGTCGGCGCCGGACGTTCGCTATTGGATAACCGCGCGGCGGCCGCACTCAAGGCCCGGCTACATTCCAGCACCGAAAAGGACGGACCGCTGGCCGGCCTCACCGAACAGGAACGACGACTGCTCGCACTGCTCGGCGAGGGATTGACCAATCGACAAATCGCCGCGCGAATGTTTTTGGCCGAGAAGACCGTCAAGAATTACGTCTCCCGACTGCTGGCCAAACTCGGAATGGAACGGCGCACCCAGGCCGCGGTGCTGGCCTCCAAATTGCGTGAGAGCTAGCGGATTTCGACCGGAACGACGATGGCGAGATCCCCGTCGTAGCGGCGGTACAGCAAACGGCCCCGGCCGCTGTCGGCATCGGTGAAGAACAGGAACGGCAGTCCCTTGCGGCACAACCGGGTCACCGCCGCCTCCTCGATCAAGGTCGGCGCCGACTCCGAATCCATGATGAGGGGTAGGGAATTCACCGTGAGCGGCCGCTGCGCCGGAGCCTGCGGCGGCTGTGTGGTGCGCTGCCTGGCCAGCCGGACACCTAGCGGATCCGCCCAGCTCACCAGCGCATCCTCACCGGTTTCGGCATCGATGAACAGGTAGGAGTCGTAATCCATCGCATCCATTACCGCCGTCGCTTCGGCGGGCGTACCGGTCAGCAACGCGCAGTGCTTCCTCCGCACGATCGGGCGCGGCTCGGTGACCCTGGCCAGGGGCGGACGCGCCGGATCGGGCCACTCGCGTGACTGTTTGGTCGCCAGCCGGGCGATCTGCCGGTCCAGCCGCTCCACCGCGAAGGTCACCGCGAAGCCGCGCGGACCGGTGACCTGCACCCGGGTGGGGGTGTCATGTATGCGAATATTGGCCTGTACCAAGGTGGGTTCGTCCGAATCCACCGGCGCGGTCACCCGCACCCGTGCCGCTGCGTCGAGATGGTGCCGACGCAGTACACGGCCGATCCCCCGCACCGCCCTGGTCACATCAGCGGGCGGCACCGCACCCCGGGTGGTCACGGCCAGTTCGGGGTCGGCGGCAGTGGCCCACAGCTCCGAGGAACGCAACGGCGAATTCATAGGACATCCCTACTTTCTATTCCCGGTGTGCGACCATGCCATCACCGCGACGCCACCGCGAACAGGGCCGAAAGTCCTCGATCGACCAACTAGACTGGCGTAGGCGCTGTTACGCGCCTGCCAGAACAGGATGCCGTCATGACCGAAGAGCTGGGCAACGGCCTCTATTCGGTACGCGACACACTGTCGCAACTTCGGCTCCGGGAGCTGCTGTCGGAGGCCAAGGAACGCGTCGAACTGATCATCGATTCACGCGACCGGATGGACGGCTTGGTCGAGGCGATGCTGACCGTCACCTCCGGCCTGGACCTCGATGAAACGTTGCGCGCCATCGTGCATACCGCCACCAGCCTGGTGGACGCCCGCTACGGCGCACTGGCGGTGCGCGGGCACGAACAGCAGGTCACCCAGTTCCTCTACGAGGGCATGGACGACAGCATCCGGGAGCGCATCGGCCGACTGCCCGCCGGACACGGCGTCCTCGGTGAGGTGTTCAGCCAACCCAAACCGCTACGCCTCGACGAACTCTCGAAACACCCTGCATCCGTGGGGTTTCCGGAACACCACCCGCCGATGCACACCTTCCTCGGCGTCCCGGTGCGCATCCGCGACGAGGTCTTCGGCAGTCTCTATCTGACCGAGAAGGCCAATGGTCAGCCGTTCACCGAGGACGACGATGTGCTCGTGCAGGCGCTGGCGGCCGCGGCCGGAATCGCGGTCGACAACGCCAGGCTCTACGAATCGGCGCGCACCAGACAGGCCTGGATCGAGGCCACTCGCGATATCGCCACCGAATTCCTCGCGGGCACCGAGCCCGATGTGGTGCTCGCCCATGTCGTCGACCATGCGCGCACGCTGACCGGTTCGCACCAGTCCTTCCTGGCCAGCACCGCGATACCGCAACTCGAACTCGCCGCGGTCTCCGAACTCGTCATTACCCAATGGTCCGGTCCGGGTGGCGGATTCGACGGACTGACCGTACTCGCCGACGGCACCGCACTCGGCGAGGCCTTCACCCGCCGCACCCCACTGCGCTTCGACGATGCCGCCCTGATCGACCTCGGCGTACCACTGCAGGATGTCGGACCCGCGCTGATCCTGCCGCTGTGCACACCGGACGCGACGCTCGGTGCGCTGGTCACCGTGCGGCCGATCGGCGCACCGCCCTATGCCGACGAACTAGTCGAGCTCACCAACGCCTTCACCGACCAGGCCGCACTGGCCATGCAGCTGGCCGAAACCCAGCGCAGAATGCGCGAACTCGATATCCTCGCCGACCGCGACCGCATCGCCCGCGACCTGCACGACCATGTGATCCAGCGGCTGTTCGCCATCGGGCTCACCGTGCAGAGCGCGGTGCCGCGCGCCGAGGTACCCGAAGTGCGCCAACACCTTTCGACGGTCATCAATGATCTGCAGGAGGTGGTCCAGGAGATCCGCACCTCCATCTTCGATCTGCACGGCGGCAATGGCGGCGGTATCGAATTGCAGCAGCGCATCGAGGATGCGGTGCGTCAGCAGACCACCGATTCGCCGCTGCGGGCCACTGTGCAGGTGACCGGTCCGTTGTCGGTGCTGGAGGCCGAATTGGCCGATCACGCGGAGGCGGTGGTGCGCGAGGCGGTGAGCAACGCGGTGCGGCATTCCGGCGCGGCGATCGTCTCGGTGGAGATCAGCGTGGCCGATGATCTGACCATCGTGGTCACCGATGACGGCTGGGGCATCCCGAATCACGTGATCCGCAGCGGATTGCGGAATCTGGAGCAGCGGGCGGAGAAGTCCGACGGTCAGTTCACCATCGGCCCCGCGGTGGCTGGTATGCACGAAACCGATGGCATGCCGGGCACGAAGTTGTCCTGGTCGGTGCCGCTTCCGTAACTGGGCTTATTCGACCGGACCGAGCACGACCATCGAATTATTGCCGCCCATGCCGAGCGACAGCTTGGCCGTGAGTCCGCCCTCGAAGGGCGTCGGGCCGTCCAATAGTCGCTCGTAGGCGGGCGCGACGATCGGTGCGGCGGGCACGATGCCGCGGTCGTAGGCCAATGCCGCGGCGGCCACCTCGATACCGGCCGCCGCACCCTGGCAGTGCCCGGCCAGCGGCTTGACCGAATAGACGTGCGGCCGGTCGTCGAACATCCGTCGGAGCAGGTCCCGCTCGGCCACATCGCATTGCCGGGTACCGGTGCCGTGCGCGTTGAAATACCGCACGTCCGCGGGGCTGATAGCGGCGTCGGCGAGCGCGTGACGCGCACAGTCGAAGATCTGGGTGTGCCCGGGATCGACCGAAACCACGTGATAGGCATCGTTGGTCATACCGCCGCCGAGCACGGTGACATAGGGCCGCTCGACCTCGCGGCTGAGAACGAAGGCGACCGACGCCTCGCCCATGCTGAAGCCGCGGCTGCCCTCCTGGAAGGGGCGGCAGGCGGCAAGCGGTTCGACATCGCCGACCGCGGCGCCGAGCCGGACGAAGTGCTCGAGCATCTCAGGGGTGGCCGACATATCGGTGGCGACACAGATCACGTCGTCTGCGACACCGCAGTCCAACCAGAGTTTGGCGGTGATCAGCGCGACATTGGCCGAACTGCACGCCGCTGAGACATTCATCGACGGACCGTGAAAGCCGAATTCCTGCTGCAGCACCGACATCGGGGTGGAGGGCAATAGTCGCAGGTAGTCGCGGGAGCGTCGGTGACCGTCATCGACCAGATAGAAGTCGCGCCAATTGGCGACATCGCCGAGCACGATGGCGTGCAGCAGGCCGACGGTGCGGCCCGGTCGCCACCCGCGCGAGGACGCGTCGGCGATCGCCTCGCGACCCGCCTCATGGATGGCGCGTCCGTAGCCGCTTGTGCTCACCATGGGATCGCCGCCATCGGGAATCACCGAAACCCAGGCATGCTTATCGCGACCGACGCCGTAGCCTGGTTGTAGCGAGGCCGCGGATTTCCCACTGAGCATTCCCTGCCAGAGCGTCTCCCGACCCCAGCCGTACCCGCTGACCGCACCGATCCCCGCGATCGTCATATGATCTTGATGGTGCTCTTCATTGTTCGGGTTGGTACCCGGCATGACATCGCTCCTTCACCGGTTCCCGGAGCCGAAGCGAGGTTCGGCTCGAGAAATGTTCACAGATCCGGGTTCTGTAGAGATCACCAGATAGCGGCCACTGGAATGCCCGGATTGTGAGCGAAGCAATAGCGTCGACGATGTGATCTTGTACACGTCGAGACCAGAATAATCCCATATTCCAATGGCCATGATTGGGTCGACGATCGGGGGTTCGAGTGGATCAGGACAAGGCAGTCGACGCCGAGGTCGACACCGAGCAGCTGGCTCAGCGCTACCGGTCCCTGGTCGAGCACACCCCGGACGGGATCGTCGTGCACGAGCGCGGCATCGTCGTCTACGCCAATCCAGCCACCGCGCGCATGCTGGCCGCCGACAGCGCCGATCAGGTGATCGGCCAACCACTGACCCGATTCGTCCATCCCGACTCGGTGCCGAGCATGGTGGACCGCATCAGCCAGCTGACCACCGCGGGCGCGGCCTCCGAGCCGACCGAAATGGAGCTGATCCGCATGGACGGTGAGATCGTGCCGGTCGAGACTGTTTCGGTGCTCACCGCATGGCACGACCATCTCGCCTATCAGGTGGTCATCCACGATCTCACCGCCCAGCGCGCCGCCGAGGCCGCGCAGCGCCGGGCCGAACAGCACTTCACCACGGTGGTCTCGCAGTTGGAGGAGGGCGTGGTGGTGATCGATCGAAACGGCCGCATCGAGTCGGCCAATCCCGCGGCCGTGCGAATCTTCGGCACCGATGAACGCACCGGCGAACTCATCGGCGCCACCATCGACGAACTGCCACTGATCCTGCTCGACGCCAATGCCCAGCCGCTACCGGCGAGCCGCCATCCCGTCGCGCGGACCCTGGCGACCGGCGAGACGATCACCGGATACGTCTTCGGCGTCGACCGTCAGGACGGCCAGCGCCGCTGGCTCTCCGGCAGTTCGCGGTTGCTCAATCCGGGCGATCCGGATTCACCCGCGGTGTCCTCCTTCGCCGATATCACCGAATTCCGGGCCAGTCGAAGCCAATTGGAGTTTCAGGCCACGCACGACGCACTGACCGGGCTGGCCAATCGCTCACTGATCCTGTCCCAGCTCGCCAATGCGCTGGCCGCCAGCGAGGATCTGCCGGTCTCCACAGTGCTGTTCATCGACCTGGACGGCTTCAAGGCGATCAACGACACCCTCGGCCACGCGATCGGCGATACCGTGCTGCAGATCGTGGCCCAGCGTTTGCAGCGCGCACTGCGCGGCACCGACCTGGTCGGTCGGCTCGGCGGCGACGAATTCCTGGTACTGCTGTCCGGTCGGACATCGCGCGTGGATCTCGATTCCCTGGTACTGCGATTGCGCTCGACCATGGCCGAGCCGATCATCGCGCGGGGGCACCGGATCGAGGTGAACGCCTCGATCGGCGTGACCGAACTAGAAACGGGCGATAACCGCACGCCCGAGGCCGTGCTGCACGACGCCGATCTGGCGATGTATCGCGCCAAACCGACCGGCCGCCGGGAAGGCACCAGCCTGGGTCGCAGACCGACTAACACCCACGCTTCCTGAGGATTTCGGCGATGATCATCGAACACGCGCTGTTGCCCGTCCGTCCCGCCGAATCGGCGGCATTCGAGGCGGCATTCGCCGAGGCCAGGCCGATTATCGCGAGTATGCCGGGCTTGCTGTCGCTATCGCTGTCCCGATGCGTCGAGACGCCCGGCACATATTTGCTGCTGGTCGGATGGGAACAGTTGAGCGACCATATTGATGGCTTCCGCGGGTCCGCCGAATATCAGCGCTGGAAGCAACTACTGCACCACTTCTACGAACCGTTCCCCCTCGTCCAACACTTCACGCCGGTCCTGACCACGGACCCGCTACCTGCGGTTACAGCGAGCCCGCCGAACCAGCAGTAGACTCGAAAACTCTGTTTTCAATGGCGTTCGCGTGCACCGTGACCTGCGTGTGCACCGGCTCATCGCGGTGACAAGGAGTTCAGTTTGCCCGACCGCCTCACTCAGGATCGTGCCGCACACGACGGCGCCCCCGAGCGGAACCGCGAGATCGACCAGGAGCAGGCCTACCTGTCCGTACTCTATGAACGACTCGACGATATGCGCGAATACGCCAAGAAGCGGCTGCGCACCGTCCTGCTGGAAACCGGCGGCACCCCGCAGGCCCGCAGCGAGCGCGAATCCTTCAGCCAGCTCTACTCCGAGGACCTGGCCAAATACGACGCCGCCGAACACGGCCTGTGTTTCGGCCGCATCGACCTCGACGGCAGTGGAGTTTCAAGCGACCCGCAAGCAGTCGCCAGCGGCCAGGACGGCGAATACCGCTATATCGGCAGGCTCGGCATCCTCGACGAGAAGGACGACTACGAGACGCTGCTGCTGGATTGGCGCGCGCCGCTGGCCCGTCCGTTCTATCTCGCGACGACCGCCGCACCGGACGGGGTGATCCGGCGTCGACATATCCGGTCCCGCAATCGGCGGGTCACGGCCATCAATGACGAATACCTCGATCTAGACGCCGCCCGGACCGCGGGCGTCACCGATGGCGAGGGCGGAGTCGGCAGCGAAAGCGCATTGCTCTCGGCGCTCAATGCCGCGCGCACCGGCCATATGAACGACATCGTCGAGACCATCCAGAGCGAGCAGGACGCGATCATTCGCTCCGAGCACAAGAGCGTGCTGGTGGTCCAGGGCGGTCCGGGCACCGGCAAGACCGCCGTCGCACTGCACCGTGCGGCCTACCTGCTCTACACCTACCGTCAGCAGTTGGCCAAGAGCGGCGTGCTGATCATCGGCCCGAACGCCACCTTCCTCGATTACATCGGCCAAGTGCTGCCATCACTCGGAGAGACCGGCGTGCTGCTGTCCACCATCGGCGATCTGTATCCGGGAGTGAAGGCGACCCGCGAGGATTCGCTGCGCGCCGGTGCGGTCAAGGGATCGCTGGCCATGTTGGAGGTGCTCAAGCAGGCGGTGCGCGACCGTCAAGAGGTACCCGCCGAGCCGATCCGCCTGGCTTTCGACGGCTACCCGGTCACGCTCGATCGCAAGGTCGCCACCAAGGCGCGCGGCCGGGCCCGCTCTTCGCGGCGCCCGCACAATCTGGCCCGGCCGATCTTCGCGTCCTCGGTCATCGATGCACTCACCGAGCAGCTGGCCCAGACCATGGGCGCGGATCTGTCCGGCGGACACCGGGGGATGGCAGGAGGCGCAGCCGACGGGGCGGGTAAGGAGAGTCTGCTCAGCCGAACCGATCTTGCCGAGATCCGCGACGAAATGCGCGCCGATCCGCAGATCCAGGCGGCCATCGGCAAGCTCTGGCCGATCCTGTCGCCGCAGGAGGTGCTCGCGGATCTGCTGGCCGATCCGAAGCGACTCGACCGTGCCGCGAGCAGTTTGGATCCGGCCGACCGGGCCGAGCTGGCGCGCTCGGACAACGGCGAATTCAGTGCGGCGGACGCACCGCTGCTCGACGAACTCGCCGAACTGCTCGGCATCGACGACACCGAGGAACGCGAACGCGCCCGCCGCCGCTGGCGGGCGCAGTTGGCCGAGGCGCAGGACGCACTCGACATCCTGACCGGTTCGGCGCCACAGGATCTGGAAGACGATCTCGATCCGGAGATCCTGATGGCCTATGACCTGATCGACGCCAGCCAGCTGGCCGAACGCCAGGATGTGCGCAGCCGGCAAACCACCGCGGAACGCGCGGCGGGCGACCGCAATTGGGCCTATGGCCATGTGATTGTCGATGAGGCGCAAGAACTTTCGGAGATGGCCTGGCGAATGGTGATGCGCCGCATACCGAACCGGTGGGTCACGGTGGTCGGCGATGTCGCGCAGACCGGCGATCCGGCGGGCGCTTCTTCCTGGCAGCGGATGCTGGAACCCTATGTGGCACAACGGTGGAAGCTGACCGAGTTGACCGTGAACTACCGGACCCCGGCGGAGATCATGGCGGTCGCGGCCGATGTGCTCGCCGAGATCGATCCGGATGCGGCGGTGCCGCGTTCGGTGCGGGAGACGGGTGTGCGACCGCGTGCCCACGCCGTCGATGCGAGCGAATTACGCAGTGCGGTAACGCAATTGGTAGCCACGGAGACCGGCCCGGGTACCACGGCCGTCATCACGCCGCATGAGATGGTCGCAGACTTCGCCGGGTTGGCGGGCGAATCGGTCCGGGTGCTCACTGTGCACGAGGTCAAGGGCCTGGAATTCGATGCGGTCTATTTGGTGGAACCGCAGGGCATTCTCGACGAATCGCCGCGTGGAATGAACGATCTGTACGTGGCGCTGACCCGGGCGACCCAGCGACTCGGAGTCGTGCACACCGGTGACCTGCCATCGGTGCTCAGCACACTGGATTGACGAGAACGACAGCCGCGCATTCGGTGGAATGCGCGGCTGTCGTTTCGGCTTTGTCGCTTACCTGACCGTGTGCACGATCAGCACATCGGAGCGGGACTTGCGCGCCACATCCGAGGGCACCGAACCGAGCAACCGGCCGGCCAGGGTGTTCAGGCCACGGTTACCGACGACCAGCAGATCGGCCTCGACCTCCTTGACGAGCGCGAGCAGCGATTCGACGGGCTCACCCACGATCCCACGCTCGACGATGTCCTTGGCGCCCTCCGCGGTCGCGCGGTCGCGGGCGGTGCGCAGGATCTCGTTGGTCGGCGCTGAGCCGCGCACCTGGTAGGCCTCGTCCTTGAGCACGTCGGCGGCGGCGGCCACATCGCGATCGTCGGTCGGGTAGTACGCGCAGGCCACGACCAAGGTCGCACCCGCGGCGGCGGCCAGCGAGGCGGCCTTGTCGACGGCGACGTACGACGAGTCCGAGCCATCGGTACCGACGACAATGGTCCGGTAGGCGGTCATGCCTCCACCTCGCTAGCGCTCGGCTCCGGCATGACCGCCTGTGGCGCTGCGCCCATGGTTCGCTCGCTTCGCTCCCTCACGGCTTTCTCCTCCAACTTATATGGTGTCGGGTGCCTGCGCCGATACCACGTGAAGTCGTGGCACCCGCGCGGCGACTGGGGTCGACCATAGCGGCAAATCGGCCGGAAATAGCAGAAATCGCAACACATCACACTGCGGGAGTTCCGGCTTTACCGACTCGGGTTCATCCGACGAATGCCACAGGGCCTTTGCGACCTGGGCGGATCCAATTTCCAGGTCCCTAACTTGTGATCGATCACAACCGACCCGAACATTCTTGTGCCCCTGGGATATTCATCACATTTACCCGACCGCAGCCGCTATACGACGGCAACGTCGGCCCGACCGCGACCGGTAAGAACGCACCCAGCCGGGCCGACGCCATACACCCGGCTCCGCAGTTACCGTGGCGGAGCTCCGTCGACGCCAAAACATCGATCGTGACTATACGGCTCACAATATCGACGAGTGCGGCACAATTCCGGTCGCTCTACAGACCGGCGAAAAGCGGTCCGGTGATGGTCAATCCGAGTTCGTCGACATGCGCGAAGAACGCGAACAACATCAGCGACGCGCCAGCGAGCGCGAGATCCTTGTTGAAGTGGATCATCTCGCCCTGTTTGGCCTGTGGATCGGTCTCCCGCCAGAACTGGTGCATCAGCAATGCCGTCGGCACCAGCATGATCACGAGCAACAGCGCCCCGAGGTCGGCCCATACACCGAGCAATACGCTGAGACCGCCGACCGCGAGTACGACACCACCGGCCAGCACCGCGACCCTGGCCTGCGGCAAGCCGCGACTCTGCGCATATTCGGTCATCGCGTCGGTCTGCGTGAAATGCCCGAATGCGGAACTCAAGAACAACACCACGAAAAGTACGCGCCCTATCAAGACCAAGACATCCATCGCCACTCCTCACTCGCCGATGTGAAGGGCCGATTCCGATTCGCGCTCGAATGGGACGAACGCGAACGGTCCTGCGAACTACATTCGCGTCGGAACGACCTTCGAAGTCACTTCGTTACGGGAGCGTAGCGAATTCTTGGCGTACTCCAGTGGAGCCATTCCGACTTCCGCGGTGAACTCCCGCGAGAAATGCGCTTGATCGAAATAACCCAACTCGGTGGCCAGAGCGGCCAGATCTTCGATGCGGCCGCGCGCGAGTAGATCGGCGCCGTCCTGGAGCCGGTATCGGCGCAGCACCCATTTCGGTCCGGCACCGACATAGCGCCGGAACATCCGCTGCAATGTGCGGATCGGGATATCGAACCGATCGGTGACCTGATCGACCCGGGTCAGCTCCAAGTCGTGTTCCATGGCGGCAACGATGCGCAGGACCAATCGATAGTTGGGATCGGCCGCCGCCTTTCGGCCTATCAGGAAATCCTCGATTATGCTGCGGCGCTTGATATCCGAGGATTCGGCCAATACCCGCTCGGCCAGACCAGCGGCTTCGGGCAGCACGTCCGTCAGCGGCACGGCGGTGTCCCGGAACGCACCGACATCCAATCCGGTGAACGCGCCGAATCCGCCGGCACGAAAGCGTGCGCCGAAGGTTTCGCCCGCACCGCTGAGCTCCCGGACGAACTTGGTCGTACAGACGCCATTGACGAAACCGCCGGTGCGGGTTTCGCTGCGTTCGAAGGTGACGTTCACGCACGGGAACGGCAGCACCTCGGCGCAGTACGGCGGCCGACCGGTCAGGTCCCAGGCCACCGACCAATACCACTCGACGAACCGCCCGACCTCCGGTCCGGCCGACAACCGCGCCAGCGAGCGATGTCTGGCCTGCTCGCCGGGATGCAGAATGCCCTTCATGTTGTCGGGCGCGGGCACCGGAACCGGCCCGTCGGATGCGACGGTCACGGCTGTCGCTTTCTTACAAGACCACTTCGACGCGCTCGACGAGGCTTATCGGCATGAGCGAAACAACGAACACCGTGAACCCCATCGCCGAGGGCTACCACTCCATCACCTGCTTCCTTGCTGTCCCTGACGGCAATAAGGCAATCGAGTTCTACACCAACGTTTTCGAGGCGAAGGTGATCAGCCGCAACGATCTGCCCGACGGGCAGCCCGCGCACGCCGAACTCCAGATCGGCGACTCGACCCTGCAACTGGGCATGCCCATTCCGGACAACAACGTCTTGGCTCCCAATGGCGAATGGGTGCACACCTCGATCGTGCACTACTGCCCCGATGTCGATGCGGTCATCAAGCGGGCCATCGAGCACGGCGCCCGCAGCGCGGAGGAGCCGCAGACCTTTGTCACCGGTGACCGTTTCGGCGTTGTCCTCGACCCCTTCGGCCACCGCTGGGCGGTGCTGACCAAGGTCGAGGACGTTTCGCGCGAAGAGGCCGAGCGCCGCGTCAACGAATGGCTGGCCACCCAGAGCTGAGCCACGCCGAGTCCGGCGGCGTCGAAGATGCCGCCGCTCAACTCAACCCCGCGGCATCCATCCCGCGCAGTTCCTTCTTCAGATCCGCGATTTCGTCCCGCAGCCGACCCGCCAATTCGAATTGCAACTCGCGGGCCGCGTTCATCATCTGCGCGGTCAGTTCCTTGACCAGATCGGCCAATTCGGCCCGCGGCATGGACTTGACGTCGCGGCCCTCGTACACACCCGCGCTGACCGCGCGCCCCGGCTCGCCCTGGGCGCGGCGGCCCCGGCTGGCATTGCGACCGGAACCGCCGACGGCCACCTCGCTGTCGTCGGCTTCCTGATACACCTGATCCAGGATGTCGGCGATCTTCTTGCGCAGCGGCTGCGGGTCGATGCCCATCGATTCGTTGTAAGCGATCTGCTTGGCCCGGCGGCGATCGGTCTCCTCGATGGCGTGCCGCATGGAGTCGGTGATCTTGTCCGCGTACATGTGCACTTCACCGGAGACGTTGCGCGCCGCGCGGCCGATGGTCTGGATGAGGCTGGTGCTGCTGCGCAGGAAGCCCTCCTTATCCGCGTCCAGGATCGCCACCAACGACACCTCGGGCAGGTCGAGGCCCTCGCGGAGCAGGTTGATGCCGACCAGTACGTCGTACTCGCCCAAGCGCAGCTGTCGCAGCAGTTCCACCCGGCGCAACGTGTCGATCTCCGAATGCAGATACCGCACCCGGACGCCGAGTCCGAGCAGATAGTCGGTGAGGTCTTCGGACATCTTCTTGGTCAGCGTGGTGACGAGCACCCGTTCGTCACGCTCGGTCCGCAGCCGGATCTCGTGCACCAGGTCATCGATCTGCCCCTTGGTCGGCTTGACGACGACCTGCGGATCGACCAGACCCGTCGGCCGGATCACCTGCTCGACCACCTCACCACCGGCCTGACCGAGTTCGTACGGACCCGGGGTGGCCGACAGATAGACCGCCTGTCCGATCCGCTCGGCGAATTCCTCCCAGGTGAGCGGTCGGTTATCGATCGCCGACGGCAGCCTGAATCCGTACTCGACCAGATTGCGCTTACGCGACATATCGCCCTCGTACATGCCGCCGATCTGCGGAACGGTGACATGCGACTCGTCGATGACGAGTAGGAAGTCGTCCGGGAAATAGTCCAGCAGCGTCGCGGGTGCCGACCCCGCCGGACGCCCGTCGATATGGCGCGAGTAGTTCTCGATGCCCGAGCAGAATCCGACCTGGCGGATCATCTCCAGGTCGTACTGGGTTCGCATGCGCAGTCGCTGCGCCTCCAGCAGTTTGCCCTGGCGGTCGAACTCGGCCAGCCGCTGTTCCAATTCGGCTTCGATATCGCCCACGGCGCGTTCCATCCGCTCCGGCCCGGCGACATAGTGCGTGGCCGGGAAGATCCGGACAGTATCGACCTGCCGCACCACATCGCCGGTGAGCGGATGCAGGTAGTACAGCGCCTCGATCTCGTCGCCGAAGAATTCGATGCGCACCGCGAGTTCCTCGTAGGACGGGATGATCTCGACCGTGTCACCGCGCACCCGGAACGAACCGCGGGTGAAGGACATGTCGTTGCGGGTGTACTGCACGTCGACCAGCAGCCGCAGGAATGCGTCGCGATCGATTTCGGTGCCGACATCCAGCTGCACCGACCGATCCAGATACGACTGCGGCGTACCGAGACCGTAGATGCACGACACCGACGCGACCACCACGACATCGCGCCGTGAGAGGAGACTCGAGGTGGCCGAATGCCGCAGCCGCTCGACGTCGTCGTTGATCGAGCTGTCCTTCTCGATATAGGTATCGGTCTGCGCGATATAAGCCTCGGGTTGGTAGTAGTCGTAGTACGAGACGAAGTACTCGACGGCATTGTTGGGCAACATCTCTCGCAGCTCATTGGCCAGCTGCGCGGCGAGAGTCTTGTTCGGCGCCATCACCAGCGTGGGCCGCTGCAGCCGCTCGATCAGCCATGCGGTGGTGGCCGATTTACCGGTGCCGGTCGCGCCGAGCAGCACCACATCACGCTCACCCGCCTTGATGCGGCGCTCCAGTTCGGCGATGGCGGCGGGCTGATCGCCGGCCGGCTGATGTTCGCTGACGACCTGGAACTGCCCATCGGCCCGCTCGATGTCCCCGACCGGCCGGAACTCCGAATGTGCCAGCGGGGTGCCCCGGTCCTCGTAGCCTTCCGCCGGGATTTCGGTTGCGAATGCCATGGTCACCAGCCTAGGCGCAGGCACCGACAGATTCTGTGGTCCGCCTGATCCGCCGCCGCCCGCCTCGTCGCCGGATTATGATCGGCGTACCCTTTCGCGATCTGGCGCACCACCGGGCACCCCGGCCGATGCGCAATCTGCTACCTGTCCTATAGGACAGGTAAACAGACGTTAATGTCTGTGCCACAACAAGATTCGGCAACTTCTCTCCATCGGCGAACCGACCCCGGCAGGTGTAGCCTGGGTTGGTTGTCGGACATGAGGATGAGGCCATGAGCGAGCGAAGCGAGCGGTCAATAAACACAGCCGCGAGAGCGGTCATGTCGGAGCCGAGCGTCAGCGAGGTGCAGGCATGAGCGCTCTGATTCCATTGCTTGCCGCCGCGCCCGCTGTGACCGGTATCGCCGGTTACGTTGCGCGTGACTTCCGGGGGCTCGCGCCCCTGATCCAGCCAACCACTACCGACGCCGCACCGGGATCGCCGATGACCACCACTCAGCTAAGACCGAAGATTGAACATTTCAATATCGCCGAGCTGACCATGACCGACCCCAAGGGTTTCGTGCGCCCGATCGATCGCGTGCACGTCGAGCCGTGGGGCCTGTACGTGGCACGCACCGTCGGCGGTCAACGGATCCAATACATGGAGACCTGGCTGCTGCCCGAACTCTGGTTGCGCGTGACGATCGTGCATTACCAGCCCGGACATCACCGCGACCTGGACTATTGCCTGCATATCGGCGAGTACACGCGCATCGAGCCCAAGCGCTGGAAGTCCATGGACCAGTACCTCGAGATCGCGGTGCGCCACTCCCGCGCGGCCGAACTGCGGGGCGTGGACGATCTGCTGGCCGCCCATTCGGCCGGTCTGATCGATACGACGCATGCGCATCACGCGCTGGACCGGGCGACCAAGGCCATGGAGGGCCTGGCGGCGCACGGTCACGAGGTCGAGCCCTGGCTTGCCACCAAGGAGATCACACTGACCTGGATGTAGCGCGAGTCACGCGGAGTCTGCCCAACCGTTGACGTACCACTCGACGGCGCGGCAACGGCGGTAGATTCTATTTGCATGACACAGGCACCATCAGTGGACGTGCACAGGCCCAAGGTCGAATACTTCAACGTCGCGGACCTGACGAACACGGACCCGAAGGGCTTCGTCCGGCCGGTCGAGCGCTACCGGACCGAGCCGTGGGGCCTGTACATGGCGCGCACCTCGGATCACCCGCAGTTCCACTACATCGAGTCGTGGCTGCTGCCAACACTCGCCATTCGGGTGACGATCTTCCACTATCACCCCGCGCATCAACGCGATCAGGACTACTACCTCGATCTGGGCCAATACATCCAGGTCGCCCCGAAGAAGTGGAAGTCGGTGGACCACTACCTCGATCTCGTGGTGCGCTCGGGACGTGAGATCGAACTGCTCGACGTGGATGAGTTACTCGCCGCACACACCGCGGGTTTCATCACCCTGCCCGAAGCCCAGGCCGCCATCGAACACGCGTCCATCGCGATCGATGGCATCGCCGCCAACGGCTACTCTCTCGACCGCTGGCTCGAGACCCTCGACATCACGCTGACCTGGCTGTAGCTCAGCGTTCCACGCTGTCGCGCCAGGCCGCCGCCCGCACGTAGGCAGCGTCGAACCACGGTTCCTTCACCTCCAGATATGCCAGCGTCGCCGCCTCGCCGGTCAGCCCGGCCGCCTTGGCCTCGCCCTCGCGCTTCACCTCCAAATACTCCACACGCACCGCTGCGTCGGCGATCAGCCAGTCCCGGAACAGCAACGCGAATTCCTGCCCCGGGGAACCCGCAACCCGGATATGCACATTCGCCAACCGCCCCGGATCGGCACTCTGGTGAAACCGCTTGGCCCACAATGCCCTATCGCTGCCAGTCGGATCTGCGGCCGTCGGCTTCGGATTGTCGGCTGCGATATCGGGCCGCACCGGAAAACCGGCTGCCCCCAACGCATCTCGCAACCCATCGGCGGCCGCCAGATCCGCCACGGTGATCTGCAGATCGATGACATCCTTTGCGGGCAGTCCCGGCACCGCGGTGGAGCCGATGTGGTCGATCCGCGAGGCCGCTGCCCCGCACGCCACCCACAGTCGGGCGATCAGCCGCTGCGCCTGCGTCGCCCACTCCGGATTCGCCGGAACAAGGCGCAACTCCCTGCGCCGTGCCGGTGTCGCGGTGCGCAGGTTCTGCTCGAACGGCACCAGCCGTTGCGCCCACAACTGCCGAACAACCGGATCAATGGCCCCCGGCTCACCGCTATTGTCCAACAGCACATCGGCGACGGCGTGGCGCTGTTCATCGGTGGCCTGCGCCGAAATACGCGCCCGGGCATCCGATTCGGAAACACCCCGGAATTCCACCAGTCGCCGTATCCGAGTTTCCGCGGGCACATCGACGATCAATACAAGATTCATCAACGGCGCCAGACCGTTTTCCACCAGAAGTGGAATATCTTGAACGAGAATCGCGTCCGACGGCGCGGCGGAAATCAATTCGGTCGTTCGTTTACCGACCAATGGATGGACAATCGAATTCAACGTGGCACGCGCTTCGTCGGATCCGAATGCCTTGGCCGCCAGCGCCGGCCGATCGAGGCTGCCATCGACGGCGAGTATGTCGGGGCCGAAGGCCGCCACCAACGCCGCGAGGCCCTCGGTGCCCGGTTCGACGACCTCCCTGGCGATCACATCGGAATCGACGATCACCGCGCCGAGATCGGCGAGAATCCGCGCCACCGTCGACTTGCCCGCTCCCATGCCTCCGGTGAGGCCGATCCGTAACATTCGACCAGTCTCGCATCCGCGATGTCGCGTCGAACGCAACCCCCTGCGCGCGCAATCCACCCAATCGGCCGGAATACCCACTCACGCCGCGCATTCCACCATCTGAAACGCCATTTGCCCGATCCGTGACTAGGCCGAGACCATCTCGCAACATTTCCGGTCGATTCCCGTCCCTGAACCACACTTTCCGACACGCCGAGGCAATTACTCGTGCAAAATACTGTGCCGAACACTTTCGTTCGACTAATCTTCGCCGTGGCGATCCAGGCCAGTACCAGCAAGCAAAGGAACATCATTGGGCACCAAAATCAACCAGGTGGGTCGCCACCGCCTGGGTAAGGCGGGGAGCATGCACTGCATCAAGCACCCCGCCGTCGCGGCAGCGCTCGCCGAGCACCGCCGCTCGTGGTTCACCGCTTTGATCAGCCCCGCTCGGCACAGCTTCGCGGCCATGCGAAAACGCTCCGCCGCCGCGACCGCGTACTGGGTGCCTGCGACCGCCAGCTGACTCTGCCGCCCATCTGGTCATAAACCTCCGGTGACCCAGCCCTATCAGGGCTGGGTCACTTCGTGCTGCCGCTCCGCCTTACGCGGCCTAGCCCCGCACGACGCCACTCGGACGGCGTCGCGAACCAGGTTGCTGGGTCGGCATCTGGTTCGGCGGCACCGGATACGGAAAACCCGAGACCTCGGTGCCCAGTGCGATATTCGGGCCGCATTGGGCGATCGCGGCATCCATCTT
This sequence comes from Nocardia sp. NPDC050630, assembly GCF_044457245.1. Taxonomy (NCBI): domain Bacteria; kingdom Bacillati; phylum Actinomycetota; class Actinomycetes; order Mycobacteriales; family Nocardiaceae; genus Nocardia; species Nocardia sp. NPDC050630. The sequence goes on along the minus strand of NZ_JBITGN010000014.1, from coordinate 51,184 downwards.
CGGCTTCGGATCGCTCAGCACCGGCTTGGCCGCATCTGGGGTCGAGCCGAAGTCGAAGGCCGAGGTCATGTCGCCGGTGACGCTGCGTCGCCACCGGGTCAGATTCGGCACCTCGACGCCGAAGCGGGTCTCCAGCAGCCGCAGCTGGGAGGTGTGATCGAAGGTCTCCGAGGCGACCAGCCCGCCGCGGCTGTACGGCGAAATCACCAGGCCGGGGACGCGATATCCCAAACCGATCGGACCTGCGATACCTTTCGATGCCTTCACCCCGTCCAACGGCACTGTGACGAATTCACCCGGTGTGCCCGCTGGCGCGGTGGGTGGGGTGACGTGGTCGAAGAAGCCGCCGTTCTCGTCATAGCTGATGATCAGCGCGGTCTTCTCCCACACCTTCGGATTGGAGGTGAGGATATCGAGCAGTTGCACGATGCCGTACGCGCCGAAGGCCGCGGGCAGCGCGGGATGTTCGCAGTTGATCAACGACGGGATCACCCAGGACACCGCGGGCAACGTGTCGTTGGCGACATCGGCTTGAAAGTCATTGGGGTACACCGGCGCAAGACCACGTCGGGCCAATTCGGAATTCGGATCCGCGGATTGGGTGAAACAGCCGAGCATGCCGTCCAGGATCACCGAGGACAGCGGGCCCACATCACGGTTATTGTAGATCTTCCAGCTGACGCCAGCCTCGGAGAGATTCTCCGGGTAGGTGCGCCAATTGAAGACGTGCTGAGGTATCAGCGTGGGCGTCTCCAGCAGCGGACCACCCGCCACACCGTCCGGGTCGATGGTGGCACTGATCCAGTACAGCCGGTTCGGATCCGTCGGGCCGAGGACCGAACAGTGGTAGTTGTCGCAGATGGTGAACGCATCGGCGAGTTCGTGGTGGATCGGAATGTCCTCGCGCAGGTAGTAACCCATGGCCGCTGGCGCATTCGCCGGGCCGACACTGGCTATGGACATCGGCATCCACTGATCGTTGGCGCCGCCGTTCCAGGCCCGATGCATGCCGCCCCAGCTGTGATCCGGATCGTTGATGCATTCACCGTCGAGGGTCGCGCCACGGGTGGTATCGAGACGGAACGGGTTCACGAAGCCGTCCGGGGTCGGACCGATACCGGGTGTCCAGCCGTACTGCTGCCAGGCCTTCGACGCCTCACCGAAGCCGCGCACGCCGGACATGGTGCCGAAATAATGATCGAAGGAACGGTTCTCCTGCATGAGCAGCACGAAATGCTCGATATCGCCGAGACCTCCGGTCCCGGCCGGATCGGCCGCGTAGGCGCGTTCGATGATCGGATCGGCCCAGGACGCCAGCGCGCCCACCGCTCCGGCCGCGGCGGCCTTCGCCAGGAACTGCCTACGGTTGAGACCGCTGAACGGACTCGCTGCGCACATGCGTGGTGTTCCCTCTCATCCAAGCTGATTCGTCGGGCTCGATCTTGCCAGCGCGCTACCGACTCGCCTGCACCCTATCGGTAAGTGGTGCAGGCGTTCCGGTGAAATTGGTCAATTGTCCGACTCGTCGCTATCGGCGTTTCACTGAGTCCAGCGCGGACCTACTCGTCGAACTCGGCTCGGCTCTCGCTCACCGGCCGTGCCGCAGACCATATTTCGAGCACCCGCGTCAGCTGCCCGATGAGCGCGGACAGCCCGGACAGATCCCCACCAATTTGGTACGTCGTCAACTCACCGGGCGTCGGCAATTGCGCGACGATCTGCGGCAGCGAATCGACCAGCTGCGCCTGCGTGGCCGCGGCCGAACGGTGATTCGTATTGTCGATCCGAATCCGATCCCGTTCCAGATCGAGCAGCGCGTCATCATGCGCCGCCCGCGCGCGCCGGGCCGCGACCGCGATCTCACCGTCGAGCTCGAGCTCCCGCAATTCCAGCTTCCTGCGCAGGTTTTCGGCCTGTTCGGCATGCTGCTCGCGCTCCAACCGCAGCGCATGCAGTGCGGTCTCCTTGGCCAGATCGGCCACCGCGCGCTGATCGTCGTGCTCGCGGGTCGTGCGCCGCAGCTGTTCGGCCGTCTCACGGTCGAAGCGCACGGCCTCGTTGCGCGCCCGAAGTTCGGCCAATTCCCGCTCGTTCTCGAGCCTGCGTTCCTCGGCGACCCGAATCGCCTCGGTCTCACGTGCCGAAAGTACTTCCTGCGCAGCGATTTCGGCGAGGCGGGCGATCTGGTTCTGTTCGCTGCGATAGGGCTTCTGCAGGTTCTCCCACAGCGTCGCGGAACTAACCACCGCCTCCTTGATCTGCACCGTGACAATGCGCAGACCGAGGCCACGATCGCTGTCCGCCTTGGTATTTCGATCGGCGCTGCCCTCGGCGACCGCCCGCAGCCGCGCGGTCAATTCCTCGATGATCGGCTGTTTATCGCTGAGCACATCGCGCACGCCCATCGTGGAGACCTTGTCCTTGATGGCCGCCTCGGCCTGCTCACGCAGCTGAATATTGACCAGCCGCATGGGATCTTCGGCATCGGAGAAGTCCAACTTGCGGTAGGCGGTGGCGAAGTCCTCGATGATCCACTGCACATAGCCCTGCACCAGCACGCCCTGCAGTTCACCGCAGATGCAGTAGGCGTTGATGAGAATCATCTGCATCGCCCCCGGCACAACGAGATACGAATCCGTCGCGGGATTGAAGCGGAACGACACCCCGAGCCCGATATGCAGTGGTTCGCCGCGACCACGCCGGGTGTGCACGACAAAGGCATTGGGCGGCACCAAAACCGTTTGCCAGCGCCAGAATCCGGTGACCCGGACCTCCACCGGCCCCGTACCGCTGCCCTGCGGTGTCGGTACGACCCGTTCGGCGCGCTTGGCGATGGCGCCGCGCCGCGCCGGACCGGCCGGTGCCGCCGGCGCCGCGGCCGCCGCCATCGGCGCCGGGGCGGCGGGTTTGCGGCTGCGCAGGTCACCTTCCAGCGCCGCCTGCTGCGCCACCACTTGGTCGAGATAATCGTTTTTGCCCGGATTGCTCCCCATGTCCGGGCACACTACCGGTTGCCGCAAGCCGAAGGCCCCGGTCCGATTGGACCGGGGCCTTCGCTACTGCGCTGTTGAATCCGGGTGTTACCGGGAATCAGGCGTTGCCGGAGAGCTTCTCACGCAGGGCCGCGAGCTGAGCGTCGCTGGCGAGCGAACCGCCAGCGGACTCGGCCTGACCGGAGGACGCCTGCGTACCGCTCTCGGAGGAGTAGTTGCCCGACGCGCCGCCACCGTTCGCGGCCTCGGCCGCGGCGTCGGCCGCCATCTTCTCCATCTGCGCGGTGTGCATCTTGTGGCGACGCTCCGCCTCGGCGTAGCGACCTTCCCACTCTTCGCGCTGCTTGTCGAAGCCCTCGAGCCACTCGTTGGTGTCGGGATCGAAGCCCTCGGGGAAGATGTAGTTGCCCTGGTCGTCGTAGCTGTCGGCCATGCCGTACTTCGACGGGTCGAACTCGGCGTGGTAGTCCTCGTTCGCCTGCTTCAGCGACAGCGAGATCCGGCGACGCTCCAGGTCGATGTCGATGACCTTGACCATCGCATCGTCGCCGACCGCGACGACCTGGTCCGGGACCTCCACGTGGCGCTCGGCCAGCTCGGAGATGTGCACCAGGCCCTCGATGCCCTCTTCGACGCGCACGAACGCACCGAACGGAACCAGCTTGGTGACCTTGCCCGGTACGATCTGGCCGATCGCGTGGGTGCGGGCGAACTGACGCCACGGGTCTTCCTGGGTCGCCTTGAGCGACAGCGAAACCCGCTCGCGGTCCAGATCGACGTCGAGGACCTCGACGGTGACCTCGTTGCCGACCTCGACAACCTCGGACGGGTGGTCGATGTGTTTCCAGGACAGCTCGGAGACGTGCACCAGACCGTCGACACCGCCGAGATCGACGAACGCGCCGAAGTTGACGATCGAGGAGACCACACCCTTGCGGACCTGGCCCTTCTGCAGCTGGTGCAGGAACTCGCTGCGGACCTCGGACTGGGTCTGCTCGAGCCAGGCGCGGCGGGACAGGACCACATTGTTGCGGTTCTTGTCCAGCTCGATGATCTTGGCCTCGATCTCCTTGCCGACGTACGGCTGCAGGTCGCGGACCCGGCGCATCTCGACCAGGGAGGCCGGGAGGAAGCCGCGCAGACCGATGTCGAGGATCAGACCGCCCTTGACGACCTCGATGACGGTGCCCTTGACGGCCTCGTCCTTCTCCTTGAGCTCCTCGATGGTGCCCCACGCCCGCTCGTACTGCGCCCGCTTCTTCGACAGGATCAGGCGGCCTTCCTTGTCCTCCTTGGTGAGAACAAGAGCCTCGACCTCATCGCCCACGGAAACGACCTCATTCGGGTCGACATCGTGCTTGATGGAGAGTTCGCGAGAGGGGATGACGCCTTCGGTCTTGTAACCGATGTCGAGCAGGACCTCGTCGCGATCGACCTTGACGATGGTTCCTTCCACGATGTCGCCATCGTTGAAGTACTTGATCGTGGCGTCGATGGCGGCGAGGAAGTCCTCGGCGGAGCCGATATCGTTGACGGCTACCTGCGGCGAGGTGACGGTGGTGGGCATATGTCGGTTTGCTCCGGACGGATTGTGGTCGGTTGCGGACATTGGAACTTTCGGTACGCTGCGATCTCACCGCGATGACGCGACGTGACGGACATAATGAACGTACCGCACGCGATCGCTTGTGAAACTCAGCACGGGTGTTGCCGTTACTTCTGTACAGTTGCCCCCGCAGATTGTTACTGCAATGACACCGGTACGGCAGTACCCACGACACTCGCGCGTTCAGCGTACGCGACCTTGGTCCAGCCGGGCAAACCGGTCCCGACGCCACGCCGGGATAGTCTGACGGCGTGTCGGAAGATCGCCATACGCAGGCAAATGCACTGCTCGGAACCACCGCGACCGCGCGGACCAGAATCGGTTCGGCCGCCAGTCAGCAGGCCAGTCGGCGCTGGTGGGACGCCGATGCCGACCAGTATCACGAAACCCATGCCGACTTTCTCGGCGTGGACTCTCCCGAGGGCGAGTTCATCTGGTGCCCTGAGGGCTTGCACGAGGGCGATATGCATTTTCTCGGCGAGGTCTCGGGTAAGCGGATCCTCGAGATCGGATGCGGATCCGCACCGTGTTCGCGCTGGTTGGCCGGGCAGGGGGCGCAGCCGGTAGGACTCGATCTGTCGATGGGGATGCTCGCGCGCGGACTCGCGGCAATGGCGCGCGGCGGGCCGCGGGTGCCGTTGGTGCAGGCGGGGGCCGAGGCACTGCCGTTCGCCGATGAATCCTTCGATCTGGCGTGTTCGTCGTTCGGCGCGGTGCCGTTCGTCGCGGACTCCGAACTGGTGATGCGCGAGGTTGCGCGGGTGTTGCGGCCCGGCGGTCGCTGGGTGTTCTCGGTGAACCATCCGATGCGCTGGATATTTCCGGACGACCCCGGACCCGCCGGTCTGACCGCCGCTATCCCCTATTTCGACCGCACACCGTATGTGGAGGTCGACAGCGCGGGCACGCCGACCTACGTCGAACACCACCGGACCATCGGCGATCGAGTGCGCGAGATCGTCGCCGCCGGGCTGCTGCTCGACGACATCGTCGAACCGGACTGGCCGGAATGGCTGGAGCGGGAATGGGGTCAGTGGAGTCCGCTGCGGGGTGAGTTGTTCCCCGGCACCGCCATCTTCGTCACCCACAAACCGACCAACACGTAGTTCTCAGAACGCAGGGAGCGCCGCGAAGTCGAGATCGAGACGGCGGCAGGGAAGGTATAGCCGCCCGGCAATTCGCCTTCGGCACGGTGCGCGAGGCGGCAATGACCATGCCACGCACGCAGTGCCCGATCGGCAACATCCACCGTTCGCCGCCGATGAACTGCCGGCGCGCTCCAGCCTGGCGGCGACCATAACCGCCGGTTTGCGAAGTCAGATACCAGCGGAACGGAATTCATCGAGTAGAGCGGCTCGCGCATCGCCGATGTGCGAGCCCAGATCGCCGCCGATACGCAGCCAGATCTCGTAACCCGCGAAGAAACAGGCCATCCCGACCTTCGCCCACAGCAGCGGCCGCACATCGGTGCCCGCCGCTACGCCCAATCGGCGCGCGAGGTGTTCGGCGACAAGGGATTCCACCGCGTCGCGCTTGGCCAGCTCGCGGGCCTGCAGGGCGGGGTTGGCCGCGATCAGCGCATCGCGGGCGCGCGCGTCGCGGAGGCGATCGGCGAAGCGGTCGACGAGCGGGCCGATGACCGCGGCCATGGTTTCTTCCGGGGATTCGTCGGCCGGGCGCTCGGCCAGCAGCCGGGCCAGTTCCGCGCGATGCTCGTCGTCCTCGGCGAACAGCAATTCGTCCTTGCTGGCGTAGTAGCGGTGCAGCGTGCGCGTCCCGACCTCGGCCTCGGCGGCGATATCCGCGACGGTCACGGCGTCATACCCGCGCTCGACGAATAACCGCAGCGCGGCATCGGCGATCGCCCGCCTGGTCCGCTCCTTCTTCCGATCCCGCAACGACATCCGAGTATTGTCGCACAGCGCGCCATATGGCAGACTCTGCCATATGGCAACAAGTGACAGAACTGCCGTTATTACCGGCGGGACCAGTGGACTCGGCCGCGAATGCGCTAGGGCACTCGCCGCCGATCCCCGGTGGACAGTCATCGTGACCGGACGCGACGCCGATCGGGCCCAAGCCGAAGCCGCCGCCATCGGCGCGCAGGCAGCAACGCTGGACCTCGGCGCACTGGCCTCCGTGGACCACTTCGCCGACGAATCCCGCAGGCGTGGCCTGCCCCCGTTGCACGCACTGGTGTGCAATGCCGGACTGCAGTTCACCCGCCGCAGCTACACCGCAGACGGTGTCGAGGCCACCTTCGGCGTCAACCATCTCGGACACCTCGCGCTGGTCCACGCGCTGCTCGACGACCTGATCGCGTCCGCGCGCATCGTCTTCGTCACCTCGGGCACACACAATCCGGATCAGTTCACCGGCATGCCCGATCCGCTCGATACCGATGTCCGCCAACTCGCCTATCCACCTGAGTCGACCGAACCCGCACAGCGCGACGGCCGTCGCCGCTACAGCACGTCGAAGTTGGCGAATCTGCAGACCACCTACGAATTGGCGCGCCAGTTCGAACCACGCGGCATCACGGTGAACGCCTTCGATCCGGGATTGATGCCGGGCACCGGACTTGCCCGAGATGCCGGGGCGGCGGCAAAACTGTTGTGGCGCACGGTAGCTCGGGGTCTGGTGTTATTACCCGGTGTGAACACACCGCGCCGGTCGGGCGCGGATCTCGCGTGGCTGGTCAATGATCCATCGCTCGATAAGGTGACCGGCCAGCACTTCGTAGGCCGTACCGCGAAACCGTCATCGAAGGCGTCCTATGACCGGGACGCGCAACACGCGCTCTACACCGAAAGTCTCGAACTCCTCGACGAACTCGCGCACTGACACATCGTCGGACCGGATACCGACGATGCCGAGCACCCGTGGGCGTTCGGCATCGTCGCGGCAGAGGGTATTCCGGCTAGTCCCGGGCCGGTTTCGCTTTCGGGCCGCGCCCCGCCTGTTTCAACGCGAGGCGCAGCGCGTACTCGATCTGGGCATTGATACTGCGCAGGTCGTCGGCGGCCCATTGAGCAACGGCCTCGTGGATCGCCGGGTCCAGGCGTAGCAGGATCTTCTTGCGCTCGGCCATGGGCGACTCAGGAGTAGAGCGAGCCGGTATTGACGACGGGTTGGGTGGCGCGGTCACCGCAGAGGACGACCAGCAGGTTGGAGACCATGGCGGCCTTGCGTTCCTCGTCGAGTTCGACGACGCCCTGTTCGGCGAGCCGGTCCAGTGCGAGCCCGACCATGCCGACCGCGCCCTCGACGATGCGGGTGCGCGCTGCGACCACCTGGGCCGCCTGCTGCCGCACGAGCATGGCCTGGGCGATCTCCGGCGCGTAGGCGAGGTGGGTGATCCTGGCCTCGATGACCTCGATGCCCGCCAGTTCGGTGCGGTCGCGCAGTTCGACGGTCAGTTCTTCGGCCACCTCGACACCGTCGCGCAGGCTGGTGGTGTTCTGGTCGTGCGCGTCATAAGGGTGGGTGGTGGCCAGGTGTCGCACGGCCGCCTCGGATTGGGTCGCGACGTACTCCTCGTAGTCGTCGACCGCGAATGCGGCCTTGAAGCTGTCGACCACTCGGTAGACCACTACGGCGGCGATCTCAACCGGATTGCCGTCGGCATCGTTGACCTTGAGCTTCTGGGTCTCGAAGTTGCGCACCTTCAGCGAAATGCCGCGGCGGTCGGTGAGCGGCACCACGGAGTAGAAGCCGGGTTCGCTCACTGAGCCGATGTAGCGGCCGAAGAACTGAACGACCTTGGCCTCGTTGGGATTCACCACGGTCAGTCCAGTGGCCAGCAGCAAGAGCACTATCACGAGCACGGTCGCGATGATCGCGCCGACCAGGGCGGGCACATTGTCGTTGTGTGCGGCCACGGCATATCCGACGACGGCGCCGCCACCGATCAGCAAGGTGAGGACAAACCACGACACCAACACGAGAAAGCCGTTGACGTGGAACGCCGACCGAAGCTTCATGACATCCTCCGAGTATCAAAGTGATATCACGAAGATAGCACCAGAGCGCCCCGGGCAACAGGTGCTCGGGGCGGTCACGGCGGTCATTTACCGGGTGTGATGTTGCGGTTGAAGCGGAACATATTGCGCGGGTCGTACTTCTCCTTCAATGCGGCCAGTCGCGCGTAGGTGTCCGATGCGTAGCCACCTCGGGTTTGCGCCTCATCGGCGGCGGCACCCGCGCCGTAGAGGAAGTTCAGACTGTGGCCAACGGTCCACGGCGCGAGCGCCGCGCGGACTACCGCATGATCCTCGGGCGCGGCGTCACCCGCATCGGGTCCGGGCATGGTGATGACCCGAACGATGTAATCGGCATCCCGGTTGTCCACGCTGATCCCCGCGGGACCACGTCTGCCCAGCGCACCGCCGAGGTGCCGGATATCGACCACCGCCTGGATCGGCGATTCGGGTCCGGTGGCCGCGAGCAAGGCCGACAGGGTTTCTCCGGTGAACTCGCCGAGCAGTGCATTGGTGGCGGCGTAGGCATGCGGGTGGTCGGGATCGCTGTGGATGGTGTGCGATTCGGTGTATGGCATGACCCGCAGGTCATCCTTCAAACGCTCCCCGACCGCGCGCAATGGCGCGACCAGCCGCTCGCCCTCCGCGGCGGATCCGTTGTAGGCGATCCGGATAGATGCGACATAGCGTCCGCGCAGCGGTTCCGGAATCTGCGGAATGGGTGGGAAAGTCATGACGGTGACCGTCGAGGTCAGCTCATCGGGCAACGTTGCGGTCCAGTCCTTCCAGGCTTCCAGTGCCTGCTCGACCAGTGGGGTATCGAAGACCAATTGACCGCCGTAGACGGTGGCGACCGGAACCAAATCCAGTTCCAGCGCGGTCACCACGCCGAAATTGCCGCCGCTGCCGAGCACCGCGCCGAAGAGTTCGTCGCCGGAGGTCAAGGTGCGGACCCGTCCGTCCGCCGTGACGATCTCGATGACGCGCACATGCTCGGCCGCGTAGCCGAATTGCCTTGCCAGTAGGCCCAACCCGCCGCCGAGGGTGTAGCCGACGAACCCGACCGAGGACGAGGAGCCGTTCAGCGGCGCCAGTCCGTACGCAGCGGCGGCCTCGACCAGCGCGCCCGCCCGCACTCCGGCACCGACGCGAGCGGTGCGCGTCTGCGGATCGATTCGGATATCGGTCATCCGGCGGGTACTGATCAGCACACCTCCGTCGGCGGCGACCGAAAGTCCGTGACCGGTGGCCTGAACCGCAACCGGAAGTCCATGCCGCGCGGCGTATTCCACCGCACTGCGCACATCTTCGGCGTGCACCGCGCCGACAACCAGTGCGGGGCGGTGGTGGTACGCGGCCTGGAAACCGGCGATTTCTTCGTCGTATCCGGTGTCGCCCGGGCGGAAGATCGGGCCGGTGAAAGTGTCGATGATCTCTGCGGTGTTTCCCATGCCTTAGACGATGCCGCTCTCCACGCGAGAAGTACAACAGATAGTTCTGCTTGTTCTTATAATCAGCAGTTATGGAACTACGCCAACTCCGCTACTTCGTGACCGTGGTCGAGGAGGCCAATTTCACCCGCGCCGCGGCCCGGTTGCACTTGGCCCAACCCGGACTCAGCGCGCAGATCCGCCAGCTCGAACGCGAATTGGGACAAGAGCTTCTGGATCGCGGCGGCCGCTCGGTGACCTTGACCGAGGTGGGCGCGGCGGTGCTACCGCATGCCAGGGCCGCGCTGGCGGCGACCGAACGGATCACCGCGACGGTGGACGAATTCACCGGACTGCTGCGCGGACACGTCCGCGTCGGCTGCATCTCCGGCGCGGGCGACGAGGAATTCGATATCTCCTCGGTGCTCGCGGATTTTCACGACGACCACCCGCAGGTCGGCATCAGCCTGACCGAAGACACCTCCGAGCGGATGCTCGCGGCGGTGCGCAGCGGTGAGCTGGATATTGCCCTGGTCGGGTTGACCGGCGCGGAGATCGGTGCCGAGATCGGCATCGACGTTGTGCTCGATACACCGGTCGTCGCCGCGGTCGCGCGGGGCGGCAAGAAGTGTGCCTCGATCAGGCTCGAGCAGTTGCGCGACCAACCGCTGATCTGTCTACCGCGCGGCACCGGCATCCGCGGTGTCTTCGATCGCGCCTGTGCCGCAGCGGGATTCGAACCCGATATCGCGTTCGAGGCCGCCGCTCCCCCGCTACTGCTTCGGCTCGCGGCCCGCGGCCTCGGCATCGCGGTGGTGCCCGCGCTGACGCCAGCGGAGGCCGCGGCATTCGGCGTGCGGGTGCTGCCGATTACCGAACCGGAGCTGCGCGGACAACTCGCGCTGGCGTGGCGGCGCGATCGTCCGGGCAGTCCGGCGGCGAAAGTGCTACTCGGACAACTGCGAATCGGCCTCGGCGGGCGCTGAATTCAGAGCAGTCGCGACAGGAATGCCTTGGTGCGTTCGTGTTTCGGGTCGGCGAGCATCTCGCGCGGATTACCCGACTCCACGACCACACCGCCGTCCATGAACACGAGTTGGTCGGCAACCTCACGGGCAAAACCCATTTCGTGGGTGACGACCACCATCGTCATACCGTCGGCGGCGAGTTCGCGCATGACCCCGAGCACCTCGCCGACCAATTCCGGATCCAGCGCCGAGGTCGGCTCGTCGAAGAGCATCAGCTTGGGATCCATGGCCAGCGCGCGGGCAATGGCGACGCGCTGCTGCTGACCGCCGGAGAGCTGGGCCGGATAGGCATTCGCCTTGTCCCCCATGCCAACTCGGTCCAGCAACTCGTGCGCACGCGCCGTAGCGTCCGCCTTACGGATGCCCTTCACCTGGATCGGCGCCTCGACGATGTTCTCCAGCGCTGTCCGGTGCGGGAACAGGTTGAAATGCTGGAACACCATGCCGATATCGCGACGCTGCTTAGCTGCGTCACGCGGATGCAATTCGTAGAGTTTGCCGCCCTTTTCCCGATAGCCGATGAGATCGCCGTCGACATAGAGCCGACCCGCATTCACCTGCTCGAGGTGGTTGATACAGCGCAGAAACGTCGATTTACCCGAACCCGACGGCCCGATCAGACACAGCACATCGCCGCGTCCGACCTCGAGCGAAATACCCTTGAGCACTTGCAGCGCACCGAAGTTCTTGCAGACCCGATCCGCGCGAATCATCGGCTGTGCGTCGGTCGGCTCCACCTTTGTTCGCTCGCTCATTTCGCCTTCACAATAGTCTGAGCGTCGGCCAGTTCCTGCAGTTGCTTGGTAGTCAACTGCCGCGTGACGCCCCGCGAGTAGTAGCGCTCCAGGTAGTACTGCCCGACCATCAGCACGCTGGTGACCGCGAGATACCAAGTAGCGGTGACCAATAGCAATGGAATCGGCTGGAAGTTCACGCCATAGATGTCGCGCGCCCGCCCGTACAAATCGGTACTCAATGGGATCGCCGTGACCAGTGCGGTGGTCTTCAGCATGCCGATGAGCTCATTGCCGGTCGGCGGGATGATCACCCGCATGGCCTGTGGCAGCACGGTCCTGCGCATGGTCTGCGACCACGACATGCCCAGCGCCGTCGAGGCCTCGCGCTGCCCCTCGCCGACGGAATTGATTCCGGCACGGACGATTTCGGCCATATACGCGGCCTCGTTCAACGCGAGGCCGATCACCGCGAAAGCGAACGCGGCCTGCAACCCCTGCACGTCGACCCGGATGAACTCGGGCCCGAACGGCACACCGAGCTGGATCGACTTGTACAGCGACGGGAACAAACCCCAGAACACCAACTGCACGAAAACCGGTGTGCCACGGAAAATCCAGAGATATACCCATGCCACAGCGCGCAACACCGGATTCGGCGACAGGCGCATCACCGCGAGCAACGCGCCGAGCACGATGGCGATCGCCATCGCGAGCACGGTCAGCTCGAGGGTGACCATCGCGCCGGAGGCGATCCGGCTGTCGAACAAGTACTTTCGATAGGTCCCCCATCCGTACGCGGGGTTGGTGGCCGCGCCGTAGATGAAGAGCCCGAGCAGGACGAGGATGATCGCCGCGGCGATCCAGCGGCCCGGCCTGCGTAGTGGAACGGCCTTGATCGGCTCCGGTTCTGCCGCGTCGATCGGCCCGCCGGACCCGGTGTTGTCGCCGGGCGCCGACGTGTTTTCGGATGACGACATCGATCAGCTCTCGGCGCCGTTGATGACCGACTTGGTGATCGCGCCTTCCTGAACACCCCAGTTCTTGGTGATCTCCAGGTACTTGCCGTTATCCATCAGATGCTGGACGGCGGCCTGCAGCGCCTTGCCGAGCGCCGAACCCTTGGGAATGGCCCAACCGTAGGGCGCGGAATCGAAGACCTTGCCCGCCGCCTCGATCTTGCCGTCGCTCTTCTTGATCGCATAGGCGGTCACCGGCGAATCGGCCGACATCGCGTCGACCTGGCCGAGCACCAGCGCATTGGTCGCCGCGCTCTGCTCATCGAACGGCTTCTTATCGATGGCTGGCTTGCCCTCCGCCTCGCACTTCTTGCTGCGCGCCGGAATTTCGTCGGTGTCCTGAACCGTGGTGGCCTGTACCGCGACCCGCCTACCGCAGGCGTTGTCGGGGTCGATCGGCTTACCCGTCTGCTGCGCCCACTGGCTGCCCGCGTTGAAGTAGGTGGTGAAGTCGACGCTCTGTTCGCGTTCCTTCGAGTCGGTGATGGAGGACATGCCGACGTCGTAGGTGCCCGCTTGGATCGCGGGAATGATCTTCTCGAAGGAGGATTCGACGTATTCGGCCTTGACACCGAGGGTCGCCGCGACCGCGTCCATCAGGTCGACATCGAAGCCGACGATCTTGCCGCTCGGGTCCTTGTACTCATTGGGCTGATACGGGATATTGACACCGACGACGAGCTTGCCCGACTGTTTGATCTTGTCCGGGAGCAGCGCGGCGGCCGTGTCGAACTTATCGATACCCTGTACCTTCGCCACCGCGGGCGAGTTGTCCTCGGTGTTACTACAGCCCGACACTGCCAGCACGCCGCCGGCGAGTACGCACATCGCTTGCAGGGCGCGCCTGCCAAGAACCGATCGAACAGACACAGCAGCCCTCCACATTTCGGATCCGAGAAACCCGGGTGTCACCACCCGTTTGGCAATCTAAGCGATCGTGGCGTTTCGTGCTGGACAGTAACGGAAGTTTATCCGTTCTGTGCGGAACACTCCGAGCACAGCAAACACTCAGGCACCGGCGGTGGACCCTACCGGACGGTCCGATGTTCGAATGGGTCGGGTTCCGGGGTGGCCTCGCTGACCCGGGTCAGCGCCGGTGCACCCTGGCACCGACCTGCTCGGTGAATTCACTGGTCGAGGCGAGACCACCCAGGTCGGCGGTGGCGATGCCCGCGGCGAAGGTGGCAGCGACGGCCCGTTCGATGCGTTCGCCCGCGCTCAACAGCGTGTGGTTGTTGTCGCGAATTCCCAGCCAGTGCAACAACATTGCCGCCGAGAGCTGAAGCGCCGCCGGATTTGCGCGATTGTGTCCGGCCAGTGTCGGCGCGGCGCCGTGTACCGCTTGGGCCATCGCCTTGGTCGCCGAGCAGTTGAGCGATGCGGCGATGCCGAGTGAGCCGCTCAGTTCACCGGCGAGATCGGAGAGGATGTCGCCGAAGAGGTTCTCGGTGACCAGCACGTCGTAGTCGCGGGCCGCACGGACCAGATGAGCGGCCGCCGCGTCGACGTGTTCGTCATCGACCTCGACGCCCGGGTAGGCGTTGGCGACGTCATAGCAGACGTCGCGGAATAGGCCCATGGTCATGGGCAGCACATTGGCCTTGTGCACGATGGTGACCCGCTTGCGACGCGCGGCCGCGAGCCGGAAGGCCTCGTGCGCGATCCGCTCGCAAGCCTGCCTGGTGATCAGTCCGACCGCCATCGCCACATCCGGGGTGGGCCGGAACTCACCCGACCCGGCGAACATATTGCGGTCGGCATAGAAACCCTCGCTGTTCTCCCTGACGATCACCAGGTCGATATCGGGGGCGTTCGCCTTGATTCCGGCGAGGGCACGGGCGGGGCGGATATTCGCGTAGAGGCCGAAGCGTTTGCGGATGACGCCGCCGGGTGCGATTCGAAGTTCCGGCGGGTAGGCCGCATTGTCGTGCGGCCCGAGGATCCAGGCGTCGAGTTCGTCGAGGGCCGCGAGCGTCTGCTCCGGCAGCGGATCGCCGAATTCCTCGATGGCGCGCCGCCCCATCGGCAACCGTACCCAGTCGACCGAGGCCGCGCCTACCGCGGCGAGTGCTTCGTCGACCACCGCGCGGGTGGCACGCACCACCTCGGGGCCGATGCCGTCGCCTTCGATGAGGCCTAGACGCATACGCTTCACCGGGCAATCCTCCCGCGACGCAGTTCGCGCACCGACAACCGGGCCGCGCGTTCGCCACCCATCGAGCCGCGCGGACAGCTAACCTCTCGTGCACTATGGTGCAGTCCGTCGAATTGCTATTGGACGATCTGGCCGATGCGGAGATCCGACGGCAGTGGCAACTGCTCGCGGACGCGGGCATCCCGAGTTCGGCCGGTAAGCATGCCGAAACCAATCGGCCGCATATCACCATCGCGGTGGCCAGGCAGATCTGGCCGCGCATCGATCATGCGCTGGACCGACTGAGTTTCCGACCGATTCCGATACGACTGGGCGGCGTGCTGGTCTTCGGTGCGCGCCATCCGATCCTGGTCCGGTCCGTGGTGCCCTCGGAACAGTTGCTCGCATGGCAACGTCGAATCTTCTCGGTCGTGTCGCCGTGTCCCGGCATACCGTCGAATGTGCGACCCGACGAGTGGACGCCGCATATCACACTGGCCAGACGGGTACCGCCGCACCAGCTGGGCGAGGCGATCCACGCCGTCGCCAGGGACCATGATTTTCCGGCGTCGGTGGTGGGTATCCGGCGTTGGGACGGCGATCAACGGCGCGAGTGGCCGGTCGCCCGAGGCGGATAGAGGCACCGCCGGAAGATATATACGGCGCCGGACGTTATAGCTGGCGAACATACGACATGAGAGGACGTCATGGCCACCCAGACGCTGAACCAACAGAATTT
The DNA here is from genome assembly GCF_044457245.1 of Nocardia sp. NPDC050630. Lineage (NCBI taxonomy): Bacteria > Bacillati > Actinomycetota > Actinomycetes > Mycobacteriales > Nocardiaceae > Nocardia > Nocardia sp. NPDC050630. The sequence continues at coordinate 35,521 of NZ_JBITGN010000014.1, read as the reverse complement.
CGATGAGATCGTCACCGGAAACGACGTGGTACTCGTCGATTTCTGGGCCGACTGGTGCGGTCCGTGCAAGAGCTTCGCGCCCACCTTCGAGGCCTCCTCGGACAAACATCCCGATGTCGTGCACGGCAAGGTCGACACCGAGGCCGAACAGGGCTTGGCCGCCGCCGCCAACATCCGCTCGATTCCGACCATCATGGCGTTCCGCGAGGGCGTACTGGTCTTCGCGCAGCCCGGCGCCCTGCCGCCCGCCGCGCTGGAGGATCTGGTCACCCAGGTGAAGGCACTGGATATGGAAGAGGTGCGCAAGCAGCTCGCCGAGCAGCAGGCAGATCAGTAAACTGCACCCGCGGGCCGTTCACATTCTGTGGAATGTGAACGGCCCGTTGCGTTTTCGCCTCGCTCAGACGCCCAGCTTGTTGACGCCCGCGATCATGGCGCGGACCGTCGACTCGGCGCCGTCGTCGGCCAAGGCCGCGCCCCAGCCGCGCCTGCCATTGCATTCGCACTGCACGAACGTCGCGGTGCCCGCAGCGGTGCGGCGCTGGTGGAATTGCAGAATTTCGACCGGATAGCCCTCGTCGTAGAGGGCCGAGGTCATCGCGGCGACCGGGCTGCCGGTGGCGATCACCGTGCGCAGGTGGCCGGCGAATTCCAGGGTGGCCGTGAACTCCGCGCTCCGCTTGCCCGCTGGCGACCAGTCACCGACCCGAATCGGGCCGGTGTGCTCGCAATAGCGGTGGTGAAACTGCGCTGGTGTCAGATCGGCGCATTCGGCGCGCAGCGCCTTGGGGGCGGCGGCGATGAACATGTTGGGATCAAGAGTCAGGATGGTCATTGTGCGGAGGTCTTCCCGATGATTGTCTTCTCAATTGACAGAGGGGACCAGCAGTAAGTAGTCAGTAGCCCGCAGCGAGGGGGCCGGTCCGAATCAGACCCCGCTACGGCGGGCTACTACGAGAAGTCGCCGGGTTGCCACCATCGCGGTAAGCGGAATTAGCACTGCGCTGTCGCGGTCTGCGACATGGAGCGCGGCGCTGTGGCGGTCGGCGGGATTCGGCACGCGGATCAGAATAGGACGATCCCGACGCAATGGCAACCATATTCCTCGCGCCGTCGCGCCTACTCGCGAGTATCATCCTCGCAGCTCAGGGGCGTCGCACCAAGGACGGATGGCAAGCCGTTCCCGCGACGGTACTTTCGGTCACATGGGTGCCCTTGTCGCCATGACCATTCCCGGATTGGCCGTCCTGCTCATCGGACTCGCATTCGTCGAGGTGCTGTGGAATCGGCTCACCGGTAGCCGGATACTGCCTTGGTTCAGACACCGCAAGCACACGCCCGTCGCGGCGACCGGATTCGAACAGGTGGCCGCGGCCTTTCAAGGTTCGAAGCATCGAATTCGAGCAGCGGCAGACGGCACTGATGCATAAGGAAGATAAGTCGGATGGGTCCCCGCCGCACGATGAGATCGACCTGCGCGCCGGGTCGGCGAAGCTGGTGCGGCGTCATTCGCAGATGAACGATCCTGCGGTCTGACGTAGTACCCGCACAGTCGCCAAAATTGACCCGGGGACAATTTCACTATCGATCTCTGCCGGAGCAGGATGTGCGCTGGTTGTCGGCGCGACCCCGCAATCGGTGTAACCGGTTGCGGCTCCGCTACTTCCGTCCCAGGTCCAGGATCTATCAGCAGGCCTGCGATACAGGCGAACCGCTGGCCGACGGACGCTGAAATGCATTGCGGCACATCGAAAATCCGGTGTGCCGCAAGCACCGCTCAGTGCGCGGCGGAATCCCAGCTGCGGCCGGTGCCGACGGAGACGTCCAACGGAACCGACAGCGTGATCGCCGAGGACATCTGTTCGCGGGCGAGTGCGTCCAGGGTGTCCCGCTCCCCCTCGGCAACCTCGAAGACCAGTTCGTCGTGGATCTGCAGCAGCATGCGCGAGCGCAGGCCCGCCGCCTTGATCGCCTTGTGCACGTTGATCATCGCGACCTTGATGATGTCCGCGGCGGTGCCCTGGATGGGCGCGTTGAGGGCCATGCGTTCGGCCGCCTCGCGGCGCTGACGGTTGCTGGAGTCCAGATCGGGCAGGTAGCGACGGCGGCCGAAGAGAGTTTCGGTGTAGCCGACCTTGCGTGCCTGTTCGACCACCTCGTAGAGGTAGTCACGAATGCCGCCGAAGCGGTCGAAGTAGACCTCCATCTGCTCCTTGGCCTCCTGCGTGCTGATCTTCAGCTGCGTCGAAAGACCGTAGGAACTCAGGCCGTATGCGAGACCGTAGGACATCGCTTTGATCCGGCGCCGCATTTCTGGTGTCACCTCCGACAGCGAGATATCGAAGGCCTTCGAGGCGACGAAGGTGTGCAGATCCTCGCCGGAGTTGAAGGCCTCGATCAGCCCCTCGTCGCCGGAAAGGTGAGCCATGATGCGCATTTCGATCTGGCTGTAATCCGCGGTCATCAGCGATTGGTAGCCGGGACCGACGACGAAGGTATCGCGGATCCGGCGGCCGGTGTCGGTGCGGATCGGAATGTTCTGCAGATTCGGCTCGGTCGAGGACAGGCGGCCGGTGGCGGCGATGGTCTGGTTGAAAGTGGTATGGATACGGCCGTCGTCGGCGACGGATTTGAGCAGCCCATCCACCGTGACCTTGAGCCGGGTGGCGTCGCGGTGTTCGAGCAAATGCCGCAGGAATGGATGCTCGGTCTTCTCGAACAGCGATTCCAGCGCATCGGCGTCTGTGGTGTAGCCGGTCTTGGTGCGCTTGGTCTTCGGCATATCGAGTTCATCGAAGAGCACCACCTGCAGCTGCTTGGGTGAGCCGAGGTTGATCTGTTTGCCGATCACGCCATAGGCGGCATTGGCCGCATCGGTGACCTTATCGGCGAATTGGCGCTGCAGTGCCTCGAGCTGGTCGGTATCGACCGCGATGCCCGCATTCTCCAATTCGGCGAGCACGCCGAGCAACGGCAGTTCCATATCGTCGAGCAGTGCGCTGGATTCGATCTGGCGCAGTTCGCCGTCGAGTGCCTCGGCCAGGTCCAGAACCGCCCTGGCGCGCAGCATTTCGGTCTGCGCCAGCTCGGCGTCCACGGTGTCGGCATCGTCGAGCAGCGACAGTTGCGGGGTTTCGGCGGTTTCAGCGCGCAGTTCGCGATGCAGATAGCGCAGCGACAGATCGTCGAGGTTGAAGCTGCGTTGGCCCGGGCGGACCAGGTAGGCAGCCAGGGCGGTATCGCTGGTCAGACCGCCGAGGCTCCAGCCGCGGCCACGCAGCGCGTGCATTGCCGCCTTGGCCTCGTGCAGCGCCTTCGGTACGGCCGAATCGGCCAGCCAAGCGCCGAGTGCGACTTCGTCTTCCGGGGTCAGCACGGAGACATCGATGTAGCCGCTTTCGCCGTCCGCGGCGGCGATGGCGAGTGCGCGTGTGTCACCATTGCCCGGCGCGCTGGTGCCGACCACCGAAATGCCATGGCGGACACCGACTTTCGCATGTTCGGCGAGCCATGCGGCGACCGCGCCGACCTCGAGCGCGCCGCCGCTGATCTCGAAGCCGGATTCGGCCTCGGGCTCCGGCGGGGCGAGAGTTTCGAAGAGCCGGTCGCGCAGTACGCGGAACTCCAGGTCATCGAAGAGTTGGTGGATCTTATTGCGATCCCACGGCTGCTGGGCCAACTGATCGGGCGTGTAGGGCAGCGGGACGTCGCGGACCATCTCGGTGAGCTGGCGGTTGAGCACGACACTGCTGAGGTTGGCGCGCAGCGCGTCACCGACCTTGCCCTTCACCTCGTCCACCTTGTCGACGAGGGTGCTCAGATCGCCGTATTCGCGAATCCACTTGGCGGCGGTCTTCTCCCCGACGCCCGGAATGCCGGGCAGATTGTCACTCGGGTCGCCGCGCAGGGCCGCGTAGTCCGGATACTGCGCCGGGGTGAGCTGATATTTGGCCATCACCTCATCCGGGGTGAACCGGGTGAGATCCGAGACGCCCTTGCGTGGGTAGAGCAACGTGACCTCATCGCTGACCAGCTGAATGGCATCACGGTCACCGGAGACGATCAGGACACGGAAGCCCTCGGTGACGGCCTGGGTCGCGATGGTCGCAATCAGATCGTCGGCTTCGAAACCCTCGATCGCCATCACCGGGATGCCCATGGCGCCGAGCACATCCTTGGTGAGTTCGACTTGGCCGCGGAACTCATCGGGCGTGGCATTGCGCCCCGCCTTGTACTCCGGATATGCCTCGGTGCGGAAGGTCTTGCGATTGACGTCGAAGGCCGCCGCGATATGCGTCGGCTTCTCGTCCCGCAACAGATTGATCAGCATCGCGGTGAACCCGTACACCGCATTCGTAGTCTGACCGGTGACCGTCTTGAAGTTCTCCGCGGGCAGCGCGAAGAATGCGCGGTAGGCAATCGAATGTCCGTCCAACAGCAACAACGTCGGCCGCCCACCACCGGCATCACTGGCTGCCACGGGTACGACGCGGGAACGCTGATCAGTAGTCGCTGGGGTCACGCCTGAGAGTCTAGGGAGGCCCACCGACAATCCACAGCCGCGGCACCCCCTTGTGATGCGACGCCAGTGAGCCGTCCGATTTCCGCCAGAAGCGGTTCGCTTCGGCGGCCATGATTTTCCGGTGACCACAACTCGCGCAGCACTGCAGAACTTCTTCGCCGCCGAAGCCGCTTACATCACCGAGGGCGCCAACTTCGATGCGATGGCGATATGCCTGGCCCCCGATGTCGTCATGTACCAGGCCGAGCACCTGCCCTACGGCGGTGCATGGCACGGTCCGGACGGCATCGAGAAATTCATGGCGGCGATGAGCCGGACCTGGGCCTCGCTGGAATTCCTCGAGCAGCGATTCGTGGTGGAGGGCGACACGGTCGTCATCTACAACCGCGGCCGCATGCTGGCCCGCGCCACCGGCCGGACACTGGAGACCTCGGTGATGCAACTGATGACCTTCCGTGACGGGCTGATCGCCGAGATCCGGCCGTTCTATCTGGACACCGCTGCCGTGGTCGAGGTGCTGACCGAAGCGCACGGCTGACAGCAGCACGCACTCATTCCACGTGGGCCGGGGAGCTGTACCAGGTGTTGCACTCCCAGGTATCGCCCTTGTCGGAGCCCCATTTCCACCAGCCCCAGACGTTCTCTTCGGTGCCCTGCATCCGTGGATCACGGGTGGCGTGGCCGCTCTGGACGGTGTGGGATGCTTCGGTCCAGGTTTGTTCATCGATATCGGCGCGGCCGAAGTTGGTGCCGATAAACATGCCGGAGAAGCAGCGGGCTTGCAGTTCCATGCGACGGCTTTGTTCGCGACCGGCGGTGGTGTCCTTTCCGACGGTCGAGCGCTTCTCGTTGTAGGCCTGCATGACGCCGATCAGGTTCTGCACATGATGGCCGTATTCGGTACTGAGAACAGCCAATTGGGCGCCGCGGCGCGACCCACTGGACAGCGGCCGCATGGCGTCGTACGGCAGGACCAGTGTTTCATCGAGGGCGCAGTAGAACGTTGTCGGGCCGTTGCGCAGCCGCTGCACGCATTGGCTTGCCACCTCACGGGATTCGGTGGGCGCGAGTAGCCGCGGTGGATGGAACGGCAATCCGGCGCCGCGCAGCGTCGGTTCCCACGACGCGTCCAGGCAGGCGATCGCGGCCCGATAGAAGGCCCGCGCCGCCTCCGGATCATCGCGCCAGACGGGCAGTTTGCAATCGACCCTGCCGAGTCCGACGTGCTGGGCGAAGAGCGGATGGTCGGCCAGTGCCTGCACCGGGCGGCTCGACGCCGCCGGCATCCCGGCCTGCGATAGCCCGGCCAGCGGCGCGAAGGCGACCGGGGGTGCCCCGTCGCCGATCGGATCCGCCGCCTCGGGCAGAGCACCGGTGAATCCCGGCGTCATCGAATTGTCGGAAACGACACGCGCAGTATGTGTTTCACCGGCGCCAGCGGAATGTCCGGTCATGAGCAGACCCGTCGCGGTGAGCGCGCCGACCACACCGAGCACTACCGAGATCAACACGATGCGATTGCCGCGCAACGGACCGAGCCGAGAGCCGAACGTGCCGTTCATGACCTACCTAGAGAGCTCGATCACCGCACATTCATTGGACTCCCGCCCAGAGCGGCACGCAACTCGGGGAACCGCTCAGGGGGTCACAGTGTGGACACGAGTTCGCGCAGCACGGGAAGGCTGACCGAGCCGGAGCCGAGCACCACATCGTGGAACGCCTTGACGTCGAAATCGGCACCGAGTCGTTCGGCGGCGTGCCGACGTTGCCGACGAATTTCGAGCTGACCGACCTTATACGCCACGGCCTGACCGGGAATCGCGATATAGCGGTCGATCTCGACCGCGATTTCTGCCAGCCCGACCGGTGCGTTGGCCACCATGAAGTCGATGGCCTGCTGGCGGCTCCAGCCCTTGGCGTGGATTCCGGTATCGACGACGAGTCGGCACGAGCGCCAGGAATCGGCCGCCAACATACCGATGCGTGCCAAATCGTCTTCGTACAAACCCATTTCGTCGGCGAGTCGTTCGGTATAGAGCGCCCAACCCTCGACGAAGGCGGTATTCGCGAACGACTGCCGTTGGAACCGCGGCAGCTGGTCGAGCTCGTTGGCGATGGTGAGCTGCAGATGATGCCCCGGAATCGCCTCGTGATAGGCCACCGCCGCTGTCTCGTAGCGGCTGCGGCCGGTGGGTTCGTGCTGGTTGACGAAGTAAGTACCCGGCCGGGAGCCGTCCGCGGCGGGCTGAAAGTAGTACGCGGCGGGCGCATCCGCGGCCAGGAAATCCGGCACCGGGGCGATCTCGCAGGATTCCTTGGGCAGGCGGCCGAACCAGTTGCCCATCTCCGCGACCGCCGCGCCGAGCGCGCGTTGCGCATCGGCCATGATCTCCTCACCACTGACATAACGCAGTTCGGGATCCCGGCGCAGATGGGCGAAGATTTCAGCCGTATCGGCGGTGCCGAACAGCCGGGTACCGATCGCGGCGTACTCCTCGCGCAGCAGCTCCAATTCGGAAAGGCCGAGTTGGTGAATCTCGTCCGCACCGAGATCGGGCAGGGTGGTGTGGCGGCGCAACTGCCGCCGGTAGACGTCCTCGCCGTCGGCACCGAGCCAGCACAGCCCGCATTTGTCGTCGGGACGGGCGGCGGGCAGCAGTTCGTCGGCCAGGACGTCTCGATAGCGTTGGAAGGCAGGGCGGATCACCGCACGCGCGACCTCGGTGAGTTCGGCACGCCAGGCGGCCGCACCATCCCAGTCCATCGGCCCGGCGAATGTGGCGAACGGATCGGTGGCGATATCGGAGGCCAGATAGCCGTCGAGTTGGTTGAGCGAGCGTTCGATGGTGATGCGCGCGGGTGCGCGGCCCGCCGCCAAACCGTTGCGGAACTGCTGGACCGCTTGGTCGAGCAGCGTGTCGAACTGGCGATGGCGCCGCACAAGGGCGCGCGCGTGTTCGGGCTCCAGCGCCTTGATCTGGGGCGCCATCATGAGCATTCTGGCGTGCACGCCGTCCATCTGCTCCGACGCCAGTTCGGTCGGCCGCCACGCCAGATTGTCGATGGCCGAATCCAATTCGGTGCGCAGCAGACTGCGCGTGACCCGATCGGTTCCGTCCAGTTCTTCGGCGTCGAGGCCGTCGACCTGATCGCGCAACTCACGCAAGGTCGCCAGCAGCCGCTGCTCGGCTTCGGGCGAAAGATCCTCGACGCGGTCGTCGAAGCGGTGGTCGCCGAGCAGAGTGGCTGTGCTCGGCGACGCCGCCAGCACGCTGTCCCAGTAGCGGTCGGCCAGATTCGTCAGTTCGTCATGCCCGTCCACAGCGCCATTCCTCCGGTAGTGGTCGTTGGGCGCGCCAGCGACCAACACTGGCCAGCGCGCACATCCCGCCATAATGCCTCGAGGCGGCCACGGACGGTCCGACTTCTAGCCCACCCCCAGGTAGGCCGACTTCACGGCAGGATCAGTGAGCAGATCCCCGCCGATACCGCTCTTGGTGACCTCACCGGTCTCCAGGATGTAGGCGCGGTCGCTGCGGGTCAGCGCCTGCTGGGCATTCTGCTCGACCAACAGTACGGTGGTGCCCTGCTGGTTGATCTCGCTGATGATCCGGAAGATTTGCTGAATCACCATGGGCGCCAACCCCATCGACGGTTCGTCGAGCAGCAGCAGGCGCGGGCGGGCCATCAGTGAGCGGCCGATGGCCAGCATCTGCTGCTCACCGCCGGAGAGCGTGCCGCCGACCTGTTTGCGTCGCTCGGAGAGCCGAGGGAACAGCTCGAAAACCCACTCCAGCGTCTGGCCGTACTCCGCCTTCTGCTTGAAAGCCCTTCCATAGCAACCCATATCGAGGTTTTCCTGGACCGTCATACCGGGGAAGACGCCTCGGCCCTCGGGTGCCTGGATCAACCCGTGCGTGACCCGCTCGTGCGCCTTCATCTGGGTGATATCGCGGCCTTCGAATCTGATCTTGCCGCCGGTCAGCGGTAGCAAGCCGGACAGCGCACGCATGGTGGTGGTCTTACCGGCGCCGTTTGCGCCGAGCAGGGTCACCAGCTCACCCTCCGCGACTCGCAGCGATACCCCGTGCAGCGCTTGAATTCTGCCGTAATTGACGACCATATCGTCGACCTCGAGCAGCGGCGGCGCTTCGCTGAAGTCGCGCGGCTGCGCCTTGTTGTGCTCGTCACCGGCCGGGGCGGGCTCGTCGGCGGGCTTTTCCGGTTCAACCACTTCGGTTACGGCGGTGGGCTTTTCGGCCGCCGCGGCTTCGGCATCGGGCACACCCAGATACGCCGCGATCACATCCGGGTTGTCGCGGATCTCCGCGGGCAACCCGTCGGCGATCTTGCGACCGAACTCCAGCACCACGATCCGGTCCGTGACACCCATCACCAGGCGCATATCGTGCTCGATCAGCAGCACGGTGAACCCGTCGTCGCGGATCTTGCGGATCAGATCCATCAGCGCCGATTTCTCGCTCGGGTTGAACCCTGCGGCTGGTTCGTCCAAGCAGAGCAGTTTCGGCTCGGTGGCCAGCGCGCGGGCGATCTCCAATCGGCGCTGATCGCCATAGGAGAGATTGCGCGCCTTCTCCACCGCCCGCGGTGCGATACCGACGAACTCGAGCAGGGCCATGCCGCGCTCGATCGCGTCCTTTTCTTCGCTGCGGTGCCGCGGCGTGCGGAAAATAGCACCGGGCACCGAGGTCTTATGCCTGGCGTCGGTGCCGACCACCACGTTCTCCAGCGCGGTCATCTCGCCGAAGAGCCGCACATTTTGGAAGGTGCGGGCGATTCCGAGTCGGGTGATCTCGTTGCGCTTGGTCTTCGTCAGCGGCTTACCGTCGAAATACACCAGACCCGAGGCCGGTTTGTAGACACCGGTAATGGCGTTGAAGCAGGTCGTCTTGCCCGCGCCATTCGGCCCGATCAGCCCGAGAATTTCGCCGCGGCGGATCTCGAAGCTGACCTTGTCCAGAGCGGTCAGACCACCGAACTTCACCGTCAGCTCATCGGTGCGCAGCAGCGGCTCACCAACAGCGGTCTCGATTTCGCGATGCGGCGCAACCACATCCGCGACGACCTCGGCATCGGCGAGCACCGGCATCACGGCGGTGACGTCGACTTCGCCCGCGCTCTCGACCTCGGGCGGCGCCGCATAGCCTGCCGCCATATCCTCGTTGTCGAACAACGCGTCACCCGCGCCCGGCCCGGTCATCGTTGCGCTCCGATCAGTTCACGCTCACCCGGTTTACGCACGGCCTGATACACCTGCCTACCGAAGGTCAACAGTTTCTGCCGCACCGGGAACAGACCCTGTGGCCGCAGAATCATCATGACCACCAAGGTAATTCCGAAGTACATGTATTTGAGGTCACCGAGGGACTGCGCACCGCCGACGCGGAACAGCAACACGCTGCCGAGCAGCAGTGCCCCCATGACACCGGTGACAACCATGCCGATAATGCAGGCACGCCGCAGCCACACGCCCAAACTGTCGCCCTTGTATTTCCATACGAGGACCAGCCCGACGAAGACCAGCACGTCGATGGCCAACAGGATGTATCCGGTGGACTCATTGCTCACCAATTTCACCGACTGCAGCCGCGCGGGCAGATAGGCGATGATGAACGCGCCGAAGATGACTCCGAGCTTATTGCCCTGACCACCGATGACGACCGCGCACAGGAACAGCATCGAATTGATGATGTTGAACCCGGTCGGGTTGATGAACTGCACTTGACCGGCATAGATCGCACCGGACATGCCGCCGACGGCAGCGCCGATCAGGAAGGCCCACAGCTTGAATTTGAAGGTCGGCACGCCCATGATCTCGGCGGCGTCCTCATCCTCGCGGATGGCCACCCAGGCGCGCCCGACCCGGCTGCGTTCCAGATTGCCGACAATGAGCAGCACGATGATCACCAGCACCATCGCGAACCAATACCACCAGGTGCCGTAACTGGCCCGGTCGAGCAGATTGGCACTGTCGGCATTGCCGCTGTTACCGCCGGAGAAGACACCCTCCGGCTTGCTGTCGGACGCACCGACGTGCGGGAATGCGACACCCGAAAGACCCAGGCTGCCATTGGTGATATCGGAGAGATTGTCGGCGAGCAGTCGCACGATCTCACCGAATCCGAGAGTGACGATCGCCAGATAGTCACCGCGCAGCCGCAGGGTCGGGGTACCGAGGATGATGCCGGAAATGGCCGTGACCGCGACCGCGATCGGCAGGCAGGCCATCCAGGCCCAGGTCGGATTCAGCCAGCCACCGTCGGTCTGATTCCACGGACTATTCGGGCTGGTGAGCAGGCCGACCGTATACGCGCCGATGGCGTAGAAGCCGACGTAGCCGAGATCGAGCAGACCTGCCTGTCCGACAACGACATTCAGACCGATAGCGATCAGCGCATACATCGCGACCTGCGCCATGACCAGACCGAAGTTGTAGCCGGGGGTATCCAGCAGCGGCGGTGGGAACAGCGGAAGCAGTGCGAGCAGAACGAGTATCGGCACGCCGACACCCCATTGCGCGGGACGACTCAGGCCGTCCCACCAGGTCCGAATCGAATCTCCGACACCGTGTCGCGGCGCGGCCGCCGTGGGTGTCTCGGGTACGGAGTCAGGGGTTTTGGTCGAGTCGGTCATGCGCGGGCCCTCCCGAGACTTTCACCGAGGATGCCGGTCGGGCGCACCATCAGCACCAGCACCAGCACGACGAACGCGACGACATCGCGCCACTCCGAACCGAGCAGCGATTGGCCGTACTGTTCCACCACACCGAGCAGGATGCCGCCGAGCAATGCGCCGCGCAGATTGCCGATGCCACCGAGCACCGCGGCGCTGAATGCCTTGATGCCGAGAATGAATCCGCCGGAGTAAATGATGCCCTGCGGAATTTTGATCGCGTACAGCAGCGCGGCCGCACCGGCGAGCACACCGCCGATGAAGAAGGTCAACATGATGACCCGCTCCCGCGAAACGCCCATCAGCGTCGCGGTGTCGGGATCCTGGGCGACGGCGCGGATGCCGCGCCCGAATTTGGTCCGATTGATCAGCACCTCGGTCACGATCGCCAGCGCGATCGCCGCGAGCACGATCAGCAGTTTGATGTTGTCGACCTCGGCGCCGAAAAAGCTGAACTGCACGCTCGGCTCGACCAGTTTGACCGGCTGCTGCGCATTGGTGCCGCCGAGTTTGGGATTGATCTTCGGCAGGATGAAGTGCACGAATTCCTGGAGCACGAACGACATACCGATCGCCGTGATGAGGAAGCTCAGCGGTTTGGCCCCGCGTTTACGCAATGGCCGATAGGCCACGCGCTCCAATCCGACCGCGGCGCCGCCGGATACCAGCATGCCGATGATCATCGCCAATGCGAGATAGATAACGGTCAGGATGATGCCCTGGGTGTAGACATCGGGATTCGCCACGAATCCGAACAGCATGAGCCCGACCAATTGACCGAACATGCCGAGCATGAATATTTCCGAATGGGCGAAATTGATCAGCCGCAATACGCCGTAGACCAGGGTATAGCCCACGGCGACCAAGGCATAGATTGAGCCGTAGGTCACCCCGTCGACGGTCAGTCGCCAGAAGTTATCGATCACTCCGTGGTAGTTGAAGTCGATCGAGCCGGCGAGTTGTGCTGCACCGGCCAATGCCGTTGATGTCATTCGTCTTTTGCCCTCATTGAATTCGCCCACCCGACACGGCGGCACGTACGGGGATTCGCACGAACCCCTGTACGTGCCGCCGTGCTGGTTGTCTAGGGCTACTTGACCTCGTAGATCCAGATCAGTGCGTTGGCCAGTTCACCGGTCGGGTTCCACTTGTACTGACGCGCAAGACCGTTGCCGTCATAGGACCGCACGTATTCCAGCAGATCCGGGCGGGTGAGCTTGCCGCCATCGATGCCCTTGGCCAAGATCGTGGTCAGATCGTAGCCCTCGACCGAGTACACGCCCGGCTCCGCGCCATTGAGTGCCTTGTAGTCGGCCGCGAACTTCTCCGGCGCCGGACCACACGGGCAGGACAGTACCGCGCCCTTGGACGAGCTACCGGCCTGAGCGACGAACTGCGGATCGTTGGTGCCGTCGGCGGAGACGAAGACCGCCTTGACGCCACCGGACTTCAACTGCTGGGCGAGCGGGGCACCCTCGGAGTAGTAACCGGAGTAGAAGACAGCATCCGGCGCGGCACTCGCGATCTTGGTGACCGTGGCGGAGAAGTCCTTGTCGCCCTTTTTGATGCTGGCATTGCAGCCCGCGTCGTTGGCGGAGCCGAGGCCCTCGATGATCGTCTTGGCAAGGCCGGTGCCGTAGTCGGTGTTGTCCTGGATGACGCAGACTTTCTTGTAGCCAGCGGTGTTGACCAGGTACTTGCCGACCGACGGACCCTGCACGCCATCATTGGCCAGGCCGCGGAAGAAGCTGGTCCAGCCGTTCTGGGTCAGCGTCTCATTGGTGGCCGAGGCGGTCGTCGAGACCAGGCCGGCATCGCTGAGGATCTTGCCGGTCGCCTTGGTCTCACCGGAGAACGCCGGACCGACCAGACCGATGATCGACTTGTCGTTGACGATCTGCGGGATGACCTGGGTGGCCTTCTGCGGATCGCCCTCCGTATCGAACTGCTTGAGCTCGATCTTGCAGCCCGGGTTGGCCTTGTTGTGCTTGTCCAGCGCAAGCTTGACGCCGTCGACGATATTGATGCCAAGGGCGGCGTCCGGTCCGGTGAGCGCGCCCGCCATGGCGATCGCGGTGCCCGCGGGGCAGGTGGCCTTGCCGTCGCCCGCCGGGTCGGCGGCCGCGGCGCTGTCCGACTTCGGCACCTGCTTGCCGTTGGCGTCGATCTGCATCACCGGCTGGATCTTCAGTCCGCCCGCGCCACTGGTGCCGGAGGTGCCCGAACCACCGTCGGTCGATTTATCGCTACACCCCGTCAGCACGAGCGCGGCGGCGGCACCGATGGCCAATGCACCCCGCATCGAACGACTGCGCCATGTCGAACTAAGCACGTTTCACCTCTACGTCCTGTGCTCCCCCGGGCTCTCCTCCGAGGAGGCCGACCACGTCAGCCCGGTCAGAACATAGCGTTGCTACGTTAGCTGCGCATCACATTCGGATCATCCGATCGACTTCGTTTCGAATTTTTCATCGCGATCGGGTTTCCGGGAAGTAAAATTTCCGGCCTTGAACGGCCGGGGCGAAAGGAAGGGCCTACTTGGGCGCCAGATTTTCCAGCACGACCTCGGCTACCGCCTTCATGGTAGTGCGGCGGTCCATCGCCGTACGCTGAATCCACTTGAATGCCTGCGGTTCCGACAATCCCTGGGTCTGCATGAGCACGCCCTTGGCGCGCTCCACCAGCTTGCGCGTCTCGAGCCGGTCGGCCAGATTGGCGACCTCGCTCTCCAGCGCGGTGATTTCGTGGAAGCGGCTGGCCGCCAATTCGATGGCAGGGACCAGATCCGACTTCGTGAACGGCTTGACCAGATAAGCCATCGCACCGGCATCGCGCGCCCGCTCGACCAGATCGCGCTGACTAAACGCGGTCAAAATCACAACCGGCGCAACACGTTTCGACGCGATCTCGGCCGCGGCATCGATGCCATCGCGGCGCGGCATCTTCACATCCATGATGACCAGATCCGGCCGATGCTCCACCGCCAGATCCACCGCCTGCTGGCCGTCGCCCGCCTCACCGACAACCTGATAGCCCTCTTCGGTCAGCATCTCCACCAGATCCATGCGGATGAGCGCCTCGTCTTCCGCGACGACGACCCGCTTCGCCCCGGCGTCCCGCTTCGTGCCGGCGCCCCCTGCTGTGTTGCTCATAGGTAGACCCCTCTGGTTCCGATGCCGTGTCCCGACACGCGAATGAGTGGCCGTGGTCCGGGCAACGGTCCATCGCGCCCACACTGTCGCCGTCGAGTGATGTAAAGAGTACCTTTCAGTTGCGCATACAACCCATATACCCTGCGCAAACCGGGTGATGATCACTTCCTACCCAGCCCATTCGTGATTTTCGACAGTGACACGCTATGCTTTTCCACCGGTGCGCCGATTTGGCGGAACTGGCAGACGCGACGGTCTCAAAAACCGTTGTCCGAAAGGACGTGTGGGTTCGAGTCCCACAATCGGCACTGTGTTCGTGGCGGGCTCATGCTCATGGAGAGCATGAGCCCGTCTCATTTCGTCATCACGCGGGGGTGCGCCCCCGGGACCACCCTGCCGTGGTCGCGCTATCGGCGGATGTCGCGGCTTCGCGCTATCGGCGCAACCGGGTCGAATGATCGAACTGGGGCTCGGGCTGTGTCGTAGTTCCAGCGTAGGGTTGCAGGTAGGCAGCCCGATACGGAGGTGCCTTGATGCGGGTTAACAGGACCACTGTCGATCTGTCCGGGTATCCGGATCTGGTCGTCATTTATATCGGGATGCGGGTGCGCAAGCCCCGCGGAATCCTGCGTTTGCTCGGTCTGGGCCCGAAACTGTATCGGTCACACAAGGATCGGCCGGACGGGCTGTTATCACACGAGGATGTGATCTGGTCGCTGTTTCCGCCGCATTGGGGAGCGCGACAGTATTGGCGGGATCTGGATTCGCTGGAACGGTGGACACGCTCTGCGCCGCACCGGGATTGGTGGCAGAAGTTCTTGCGCGACTCCGGCGGGACCGGATTCTGGCACGAGGCCTACTTCATGCGCGGCGGTATCGATGCGATGTACGACGATATGGGAGCGGCCTCCGGACTGCCGCGGTTCGCACCCGTCGTAGCCTCGCGGGGTCGGATGTTCACCACCAGGGGTCGGGTGCACGGCGAGGCCGCCAAGGAGGCACCCGTGGTCGCCGAATCCGCTTACTACGGTGGAGAGTCCGAGTAAATCCGATCCCCAACCGTGGCAATACTGTGATGGTTGAAACCGCTCGCGCCGGGTACCTTCGGCAGGACGCCCAGACCTCGATTACCCATCGGCCGCCTGCTGGCAACGCTTATCGAGCGTCTCTCTGGATACCGGGGCGTACTTTGTGTACGGCACTTGACCAGCAGATGAATATGTATTCCGTGGGCTGTGATTCGATGTCGACGGCCTTCTGGTCGGTCCGTGCGCGGCCTACCGTATCCCCATGCACGTCCTGTTCGTCTGCAACGGCAATGTCTGTCGTTCGGCAATCGCCGAGCGGCTCACCCGCGCCGTAGCGGTCGAATACAACCTGCCCGGTCTCACCGCTGAGAGTGCGGGAACCCGTGCGCTGGTTGGCTTTCCGATCGAGCCGCTGGCCGCGCGGACCATCGAGGGACTCGGTGCCGACGCCGACCATTTCCGGGCCCGCAAACTCGCGCCCGAGATGATCGACCGCGCGAATCTGGTGCTGGCCATGACCGAGCAGATCCGGGATCAGGCGGCGCAGATGGCGTTCGGCGCCGGATCGCGCACCTTTACCCTGCTCGAAGCACATCGCATCGCCAAGGTCACCGGCGCCGAGACGATTGCCGATCTGCACCACGCCCGCCACGACCTCGCCCTCGTCGGCCGGGAGAATATCGCCGACCCGGTCGGACTGTCGGAAGCGGCGTTCTGCGAAGTAGGCGACCGCATCGCCGAGGCATTGGTGCCGCTGCTGCTGGCCTTGGCGCCGCGCGAGCAGCAGCGGCACGTCGACGACGAACGCCCCGGCCTCGTAGTGGCCCCCGGGGCGCGTCCCGCGCCACTGGCCGCCTTCCTTGCCGCCCAGCGGATCCGCTGACACGCAGGGCCCGGTGTCCAATTAGCGGGTAAAGCGATTACACTCGCGCGCGGAATAACTTCCGCCGTTGATGGTTCGACACACGACAGGAATCAGACATGCCGAAACGAATTTCGGATGTTTCGCTCCATGTTTATGTGACACCGGAAACCCTCGATCGCGTCGTAGATTCGGTACGCGAGGTGGTGGACGACCACCTCCAGGACCGCGATGTCTTCGCGTGGCGCTTCACATTGCCAGTCGAGTCCGACGCCCCAGAGCACCTACTACTAGAAACCCAATGGCGCGTAGAGCATCCCGACCAAGAGCAGGGGGCAAGACGCACCTATGAGATCGCACTGAGCCTGGTCGGTGCGCCGCGTGATCTGACCGCACCGAGCCTGAGCGCGCTGGAGAAGCGCCTGATGTTGGAAACCGCAAGCTGCGCAATGGATCTGGAGATTCCGCGGACCATCCGTGTGCAGCGCCGCGACAGCTTCGACTTCGAAACCGAGCGCGAACGGTTCCGCCTCCCCGGATATTGAGGCCATACCGGTCAGGCGACACGGAGGTCGTGTACAGGTCCTACGTCGTGTGCCGCAAGGCTTTTGGGTGTTCCCGACGAGGCACCCATGTGCTTACGAAATCAGTTGTCACTGTCCGCAAACACATGAGCACCCGAACTCAACGGCGCGCCGGGAAGTGGCGGATAATGCCTTCCTGGACGGTGGTGGCAAGCAATTCGCCACTGCGGGAGAAGAACCGGCCTGTGGCAAGGCCACGCGACCCCGCCGCCACCGGGGACTCGGTTGCGTAGAGCGCCCAATCGTCGAAGCGGAACGGGCGGTGGAACCAGATCGAATGGTTGATCGTCGCGGCCACGATACGATCCAGACCCCAGGACAGACCGTGTGTGGTAATGATCGAATCGAGCACCGTGGTGTCGGACGAATAGCCGAGCGTCGCAACGTGAATCAGCGGATCATCGGGCAGTCGGCCGTCCGCGCGCATCCACACGCGATTGTGGTTGAGCCGCTCCCCCGTGCCCTTCAGGATCCAGGCCGGGTCGTTGGTGTAGCGCATATCGATCGGATGCGGCGCCTTGACGAACATCTCCAGCTTGTCTTCCAAGCCGGCGAAGCTCTCCTCGACGCGCGGCAGCGTCTCCGGATCCGGCACCTCCGGCTGGGCATGCGCGTGTTCGAGCCCCTTGCCCCAATCCTGGAACGCGGCGAGCATGACGAACAGCTCCTGCCCGTCCTGGGTCGCGGTGACCGTGCGGTTGGCCAGTGAGCGCCCGTCGCGGTGGCGGTCGACCTGATACTCGATCGGCTTCTTCACATCGCCACCACGCACGAAATGTGCGTTGACGGCGTGTAGCGGACGGTCACCATCGACCGTCCGTCCCGCCGCCATGATCGCCTGCGAAACCAGCTGACCGCCGAACGTGCGGCTCCAGACCTTCTCCGGATGCTGGCCGACGAAGACATCCTCGTCGACCTGTTCCAGATCGAGCAGTCCGAGCAGCACCTCGAGATCGGTCCCCTCCGCTGCGGCCCCGAGGCCGACAGTGCCACCTAGCGAAGCAGTCACGACTAATGGTCCTCCTCACCGATACGGTGCACGTGGATCAGATTGGTGGAGCCGACAGTACCGGGCGGGGAGCCGGCCACGATTACCACCAGATCACCTTTTTGGTATCGCTCCATGGACAGAAGTGCTACATCCACCTGGTGGATCATCGCATCAGTGCTGTCCACGGTCGGGACGATGAAGGTTTCGGTGCCCCAGGTGAGCGACAGCTGGCTGCGCACTTCGGGAAGGGGGGTGAACGCCAGCAACGGCAGCGGAGTGTGCAGACGAGCCAGGCGACGAACCGTATCGCCGGACTGGGTGAAGGCGACCAGCGCCTTGGCATTGAGCCGCTCGCCGATATCGCGGGCGGCATAGGAGATGACACCGCGCTTGGTGCGCGGCACGTGGGTCAGCGGTGGCACGCGGGTGGATTCGGTCTCCACCGCGTGCACGATCCGCGCCATGGTGCGAACCGTCTCGATGGGGTACGCGCCGACCGAGGTCTCACCCGACAGCATCACCGCATCTGCGCCGTCGAGCACCGCGTTGGCCACATCGGAGGCCTCGGCGCGGGTCGGGCGGGAGTTCTCGATCATCGACTCCAGCATCTGGGTCGCGACGATGACCGGCTTGGCATTCTCGCGGGCCATCTGGATGGCCCGCTTCTGCACGATCGGCACCTGCTCGAGCGGCAGTTCGACGCCGAGGTCACCGCGGGCGACCATGACCGCGTCGAAGGCCAGCACGATGGCCTCGAGATTATCGATGGCCTCGGGCTTCTCCAACTTGCCGATCACCGGCACGCGGCGGCCGACCCGGTCCATCACATCGTGCACCAGCTCGACATCCGAGGGTGAACGCACGAAGGACAGCGCGATGAAGTCGACGCCGAGTTTGAGCGCGAATTCGAGGTCCTCGATGTCCTTATCCGACAGCGCGGGCACGGACACATCCATACCCGGCAGTGAGACGCCCTTGTTATTGCTGACCGGTCCGCCCTCGGTCACCCGGCAGACGACATCATTGCCCTCGACCCCAATGACGGTGACGCCGACCTTGCCGTCGTCGATGAGCAGGCGGTCGCCCGGTTTGGCGTCCTTGGCCAGCTCCTTGTAGGTGGTAGAGACGCGATCGTGGGTGCCATCGATCTCGTCGACGGTTATGCGGACCTCTTCACCGCTGGCCCATACGGTCTTGCCGTCTATGAAGCGGCCCAGCCGGATCTTCGGTCCTTGCAGGTCGGCGAGAATGCCGACCGCCCGGCCGATATGGTCCGCGGCCTGCCGCACCTTCTTGTAGTTCTCGGCATGGTCGGAGTGCTCGCCATGGCTGAAATTCAGCCGCGCCACATCCATACCGCTCTCGACGAGTTCCCGAATACGTTCCTCGGTAGCGGTCGCTGGGCCGAGAGTGCACACAATCTTCGTCCGTCGCATCACGAGTAGAGCCTAGTCCCGTGTAGTACCGCCGGCCTGCTGTGGCCACGGTGAAAGCTAGGTGAAAAATATGTACGAAGGCTCAGTGGAAAGTACAAATGGGGCTCGTCAGCGTGCGACATGGCGGGACAACCGCGTTTCCAGGCGGGTCTGGCCGAAGCCCAGGACCAGACAGATCACCCAGTAATACAGCGCGGCGACGCCGTACAGGGCGAAAAAGTCGAAGGTCGGGGCGGCCGCCAGCTGCGCGGTGCGCAGTAGTTCGGTCACGAGGATGGTCGAAGCCAGCGAAGTGTCCTTCACCAGGGAGATGAGCGTATTGGACAGCGGCGGCACGGCAATGCGCGCGGCCTGCGGCAGGATGATCAGCCGCAACTCCTGGGCATAGGACATGCCAAGGGCCTTGGCCGCCTCCCATTGTCCTTCCGCGACGCTCAGGATGGCGGCGCGCACGACCTCGGCGGCGTAGCCGCCGACATTGAGGCTGAATGCGATCACCGCCGCCGGAAACGGATCAATGACGATATCGAACTGCGGCAGCGCATAGAACACGATGAACAGCTGCACCAACAGGGGTGTGCCGCGAATGATCGAGATGTAGAACCGTGCGGGCGCCGAAAGCAACCACAGCGGCGACATCCGCGCCAACGCCACGAACAACGCGATGACCAGACCGATGCCGAAACTGATGGCGGTCAACGGGATGGTCTTATCGATCGTGGCCTGCAGCATCGGCCACAGGTTGTGCCAGATCAGTTCCCTGGTCGCGGGATCCACGGGCGGTTATTTGCTGACGTCGGTGCCGAAGTACTTTTCCGAGATCTTGGCCAGCGTGCCGTCGGCGCTCAATGCTTCGAGGGCGGTGTTGATCTGGCCGATCACGGCGTCGTCCTTGCGTGCGGCGAATGCCTGGTGGCTGACCTCGCCGGTCTTGGCCGCAACCCGCACACTGGCATCGCCGTTCTTCTTGGTGTACTCGAGAACCGCGAGACTGTCGTTGACCGTGGCATCGACGCGGCCGGTCTTCAGCAGCTGAATGGCCTGCACGAAGCCTTCCACCGCTTCGACCTTCGCGCCCGCGCCCTGGGCGACCTTGGCCCAGTTGCTGGTCGCGGACTGCGCGGTGGTCTTGCCGTTGAGATCGGCGAGCGAGGTGATGCTGTTGTTATCCGCGCGGGTGACGATCACGCCCTCGGAGGTGGTGTACGGCTGCGACAGCGAGTACTTGGCCTTGCGCTCGTCATTGATCGTCACCTGGTTGGCGACCAGATCGAAGCGCTTGGATTCCAGACCCGCGAAGATGGCATCCCACGGCGTCTGCACGAACTCGATCTTCTTGCCGATCTTTTCCCCGACCGCCTGGATCACCTCGACGTCGTAGCCGGTGAGCTTGCCATCCGAACCCTGGTAGCTGTACGGCGAGTAGGTGCCTTCGGTGCCGACCTTCAGCACGTTCGGATCGCTGCTGCTGCCGCAGGCGGTGAGCCCGGTAGCGGTGACGATGGCGAGCATGGCGGCGGCGAACAGCTTGCGGCGCACTGAAGTCCCTCTCTTCGGTGTCTGGACTACGAAAACAATGTCCACACACGGCACAAAAACCCGGCTCAGGCTACGCCAGGAAAATGCCAACCGAAAGTATTGCGATCATGGTGCGCCGAATCCTCGCACAGCCCGCCGGAAATGGCGACGGCCCGGTCGCATCGTCATCCGATGCGACCGGGCCTGTCGGTCGATAGTTCTCGGCGCTCAGTCGCGCAATGGCCGCCCAAGGCTGTCGGGCACCTTGCCGGTCAGCATCATGATGCCGTCGATCAGCGGCCAGATACCGCCGAAACCGCAGGTCAGCCAGGTTACCGCGATCTGTGCGATGGCGATGCCGGTGTGCCCGGTGTAGAAACGACCGACACCGAAGCCGCCGAGGAAAATCTGCAGCAGACCCGCGGTCAGCTTCTGCTTATCCGAGAACGGCACGCCGAACGGGTCGCGACCGTAGGGCGCTTCCGGATCGTTCGGGTTGTAGCCGCCGCCCGGATACGGCGCGGGCGGGTAGCCGCCCGGCTGCTGACCATAGGGATCGGGCTGGCCGTACTGTGGCTGGCCATACTGGGGCTGACCGTACTGCGGCTGCTGCTGGTTGTACGGATCCGACGGATACTGCTGCCCCGGAGCATCGGGCTGCTTGTTCAGGTCCGGCCCCGTCCCAGGCGGACCGTACTGGGGGCCGCCGAAGCCTGGCTGGTTCTGGTAGGGGTCGGTCACTAAATGTCCTCCATCATTCGTGCATTTCGACGGGTACTCACCCGTCTCCCCGCGTATTTTGCCGGGCGATTGGACGCCCGAGGGTATCGTCGCGGACACGCCTTCGCGTGTCTACTCGGTACACCGACGAGTTGCCCACGTCGCCATGGGATCAGCCGTCTTTTTTCGAAGTTTCGACCTTGCCCGGCTCGGCGTCCGAGGTTTCGGACTCCGTTGGGTTATCGCCGGCGGTATCCGGTTCGTTGCCGGAGTTCTCGGTTTTTGTCAGATTCGGATGCTCGGCGGCCTCGTCCTCGATCTTCTCCGACCCGTCGTCCTTGTTATCGGGTTCGGCACCGTCGACTCCGGCGGACGCAGCTTCCTTCTTCCCGGCGCTGTGCTTCGACGGCGTTGCTTCCGCGAGCGCGGCTGCCTTCGACGCGGCCTCGGATTCGGCGCCCGCCGCACGCAGCGCCCCCAGCTGCCACGGCCACGGTCGCGCGACCGTCGACGGCTGCAGTTGATCGGCGGTCTCCCTGCCCTTGGTCGCGAATACGAAATAGGCGACGGCGGCGAGGAATACCAGTGCCGAGGTGAACGAGTTGATGCGGATGCCCGCGATCTTGGTGGCCTCGTCGTCGCGCAGCAGTTCGACGAAGAAGCGGCCCAGGCAGTACCCGGCGACATAGAGCGCGAACAGGCGGCCGTGCCCGATGCGGTAGCGCTTATCGATCTGCACCAGCAGCACCACGATCAGCAGGTTCCAGACCATCTCGTACAGAAACGTCGGCTGCACGACCTTGTCGACGACGCCGGTGGAGACGCCGTTCATCATGTCGAGCTTGCCCTGATCGTCGAAGCGCAGGTAGATCTCGAGACCCCACGGCAGCTCGGTTTTGCGGCCGTAGAGCTCCTGGTTGAAATAATTCCCGAGCCGTCCGATGGCTTGGGCCAGCAGAATCGGCGGCGCGATCGCATCGCCCAACGCGGGCAATGGAATTCGGTAGACCCGGCAGCCGATCCAGGCGCCGACGCCGCCGAGAAAGACCGCGCCCCAGATGCCGAGCCCGCCCTGGTAGATCTTCAGCGCATCGATGGGGTGGCCGTCGGCGCCGAAGTACTTCTGCCAGTCGGTGGCAACGTGATAGAGCCGCCCACCGACCAGACCGAAGGGCACCGCGAACATCGCGACATCGAGAATCGCGCCCTTCTGCCCGCCGCGCTCCTGCCAGCGCCGCTCACCCCACCAGATGGCGACGACGATGCCGATGATGATGCACAGGGCGTAGGCCCGTAGCGGGAATGGACCGAGATGCCATACGCCCTGGGACGGGCTGGGAATGTAGGCCAGCACATCAGCGGTGACGGCACCGTTGCTCAGGACGCTGTCTGCGAGGACTCGTAAGGTCACGGCCCCAACCGTAGCGGAGCACCGCTACATCGCGAGATTCGCGGTCGGCGTGCCCCGCTCGCGGGCGGCTAGGAGACGACGGTCGCGGACCGAACACCCTCGGCCAATTCGGCCGTGAGAGTGCGCACCGCATCGAGTCCCTCTGCCGCGGCAGTCACCAGTGCCGAGCCGACGATGACTCCGTCTGCGTAGGACGCGATTTCAGCCGCCTGCGCACCGTTGCGCACACCGAGGCCGACCCCGATCGGAATATCGGAGTGGGCGCGGATGCGCGCGCACAGCGCCGGAGCCGCGGAGGAGACCACGTCACGGGCGCCGGTGACACCCATAGTCGAGGCCGCGTAGACGAAGCCGCGGCTGGCCTCCAGCGTCTTGACCAGACGTTCCTCGGTGGACGACGGCGCGACCAGGAAGATGCGGTCCAGATCGTGTGCGGCCGAGGCGACGAACCAGCTGTCGGCCTCTTCCGGGATGAGGTTGGGGGTGATGATGCCGGATCCGCCAGCGGCGGCCAGATCGCGCGCGAAACGGTCGACGCCGTACTGCAGCACCGGATTCCAGTAACTCATCACGACGGCCTTACCACCCGCCGCGGTGATCGCCTCGACCACCGAGAACACATCGCGCACCCGGACACCGCCGCGCAGCGCCTGATCGGCGGCAGCCTGAATGGTCGGTCCGTCCATCACCGGATCGGAGTAAGCGACACCGACTTCGATTATGTCGCAACCGGATTCGACCATGGTGCGGCACACCTCGATCGAACCGGCCAGATCCGGGTAGCCCGCCGGCAGGTAGCCGATCAGCGCGGCGCGGCTCTCCGCGCGACAGGCTGCGAAGGTGTTCGCAAGGCGGGACTGCTGACTCACGACTGCGCCTCGCTGGCGCTCGGCTCCGTCATGACCGAGCGATGCTCGGCTGTGTCTTTGGTTCGCTCGCTCACTGCTGGCTCTCCTTATCGGCGGCGTGGTCATCGAACAGCCCGAACCATCGCGCCGCCGTGTCCATATCCTTGTCGCCGCGCCCGGACAGGTTCACCAGGATGATCGCGCCCTTGCCCAGTTCCTTGCCGAGCTTCAGCGCACCGGCCACCGCATGGGCGGATTCGATCGCCGGGATGATGCCCTCGGCGCGGCTGAGCAGCAGCAGCGCGTCCATCGCCTCGGTATCGGTGATCGGGTGATATTCGGCGCGACCGATGTCCTTGAGGTAGGCGTGCTCGGGACCGACACCTGGATAGTCCAAACCGGCCGAGATCGAATGCGATTCGATGGTCTGGCCGTCCTCGTCCTGCAGCAGATACGAATAAGCGCCCTGGAACGCGCCCGGTGTGCCACCGGTGAAAGTCGCGGCGTGCCTTCCGGTCTCGACACCGTCACCGGCCGCCTCGTAACCGATCAGCCGCACGCCTGGATCGTCGAGGAAGGGATGGAAGATGCCGATGGCGTTGGAGCCGCCGCCGACGCAGGCGGTGACCGCATCGGGCAGCCGACCGGTGAGCGCCCGTACCTGGGCGCGAGCCTCCATGCCGACGATGCGCTGGAGATCGCGCACCATCATCGGGAACGGATGCGGGCCCGCGGCGGTGCCGAAGCAGTAGTAGGTGGCCTCGGCATTGGTGACCCAGTCGCGCAGCGCCTCGTTGATCGCATCCTTCAGGGTCTGCGAACCGGTACGCACCGAGATCACCTCGGCGCCGAGCAGCCGCATCCGGGCCACATTCAGCGCTTGGCGAGCGGTGTCGACCGCACCCATGTAGACGACGCATTCGAGGCCGAGCAGTGCGCACGCGGTCGCGGTGGCGACGCCGTGCTGACCCGCGCCGGTCTCGGCGATCACTCGGGACTTGCCCATGCGCTTGGCGAGCAATGCCTGGCCGAGCACATTATTGATCTTGTGCGAACCGGTGTGGTTCAGATCCTCGCGCTTGAGGATGATGCGCGCGCCACCGGCATGCTCGGCGAGGCGCTGGCATTCGAAGATCGGCGACGGGCGGCCGGTGTAGTCGCGCTGCAGCCGGTCCAGTTCGTCGAGGAAGGCGGGATCGAGGCGACATTTCTCGTATTCGGCGGTGACCTCCTCGATCACCGCCATCAGCGCCTCCGGCACATGCCTGCCGCCGTAAACGCCGAAGTGGCCGCCCAGATCCGGCTCGTGCTCGCTGCGCTCGTGAATACCGTCGGAGGCCTTCGGCAGTGCCGTCACGACTCCGCCTCGCTGGCGCTCGGCTCGGTCGTGCCCGCACAGGCCGCGGTGTCGATGGTTGCCTCGTTTCGCTCGCTCACCGTCGTCACCGGCCCCGCCGCGCTGGCTTCGGGCACGACGGGTGGGTGCCCGCGGTCACCAGCTCGGAGACCGCCGCGCGCGGATCGCCACTGGTAACCAGCCCCTCGCCGACGAGCACGGCATCGGCACCCGCACCCGCATAGGCCAGCAGATCGGCGGTGCCGCGGATACCGGATTCGGCGATGCGGATGACCTCGGTGGGCAGACCGGGCGCGATACGCGCGAAGACGTCGCGGTCGACGTCGAGGGTCTTGAGGTTGCGTGCGTTCACGCCGATCACGGAGGCGCCAGCCTCGAGGGCGCGGTCGGCCTCTTCCTCGGTGTGCACCTCGACCAGGGCGGTCATGCCAAGCGACTCGGTGCGGTCGATCAGCGAGCTGAGTACGTCCTGTTCCAGGGCGGCCACGATGAGCAGGATGACGTCGGCGCCGTGCGCGCGGGCCTCGTGGATCTGGTACGGCCCGACCACGAAATCCTTGCGCAGAATCGGGATGTTCACGGTCGCGCGAACCGCGTCCAGGTCATCGAGCGACCCGTGGAAGCGGCGGCCTTCGGTGAGCACGCTGATGACGCGCGCTCCGCCGTCCTCGTAGGCCTTTGCCAGACTCGCCGGGTCCGGGATATCCGCGAGCTCCCCCTTGGATGGGCTGGCCCGCTTGACCTCGGCGATGACGCCGATGCCGTCTTCGAGGAGCGCGGCGCGGGCGTCCAGCGGCGCGGGTGCCGCGGCCGCGGCCGCCTTGATCGCCTGGAAGTCCAGCAGGGCTTCCCGTGCGGCCACATCCGCGCGGACCCCGTCGAGAATCGAGTCGAGTACCGTCATCTGGCTCGAATCCTTTCTGGGGAGACGGACTTGCTGCCTGAGAATCCCCCCAGGCGCTGTCTCACCGATGCTGACAAAGAATAAATGGCTGCTTGTGGCGCAACTGCGCCGGGGTTTGTAGTCACCTGCTCAGACACCTCGATGCCCTTGTTTCCGCTGATCATGATTGGCGGAATCGTCGGTGGCCGAAGCGGATCCACCCGGTTCGGTCGGGTCGGTACCCGCGTCCAACGCATCCCAGAGCACCCGCTCGGAAAGCTGACCGTTATCGTCGGCCGCGTCGGCGGCGCGCTGACGCGTCACCTCCTCGGTGGCGGCTGCCCTGCGAAAGACCGGATTGTCGTACTTGCCCGACAGGCGGCCCGCGTCCTCGGGCATACGGGCCAGCAGGACGCCGGCCGCGAAGGCCGCCAGCGCTCCCAGCAGCGAAAGTACGGCCGGGAACTGGGAAGTGACCACCTCGGTGACGGTCGCGCGGCCGGGCAGCTCCGCCAGGGTGGCGGCACGGGCGGCGGTCGCGGCGGATCTGGTCAGTAGCGCGAAGGCCGGAACCGCCGTCACTGCGGCGACCAGACCGATCAGGACGCCGAACATGCGCCGCAGCCAGCCGCGTGTTGCCAGCACCGCGGCAATGGCGGCCAGCAGTACCAGGGCCAGCGGCGTGAGCGCACCGAACCAGACACCGCCGTTGAGTTTGTCGGTGCGTGGTTCGGTGAGGCCATCGGTGGACGAGACAGTTACCCATGTCATCCGGGAGGAGCCCCACAGCGCCGCCGCGGCGATGGCGAGCAGGACGATCGCGCCGACCGGATATCGGCGCTTCGAGGTCTGTGGGGCGGTCGGATCGGTATCGGCGGGTTCGGAATCGGTCATTCCGCGCTGCCGTCCGCAGGTGCGCTATAGGCCCGAACAGTTTTCGCGGCCGCCACCGCCCGTAGCACCGCCATGGCCTTGTTGCGGGATTCGACGTCCTCGTAGTCCGGATCCGAATCCGCGACGATGCCCGCACCGGCCTGCACGTAGGCGGTCCCGTCCTTCAGCAGTGCGGTGCGGATGGCGATCGCGGTGTCCGCATCGCCCGCGAAGTCGAGATAGCCGACGACACCACCGTAGACGCCACGACGGGTGGGCTCGAGCTCCTCGATGAGCTCCATCGCGCGCACCTTCGGCGCACCGGACAACGTGCCCGCTGGGAAGCAGGCATTGACCGCGTCCAATGCGATCTTGCCGGGCGCGAGACGGCCCGAGACTGTCGAGACCAGATGCATGACGTGGCTGTAGCGCTCGATATGCCGATACTCGGTGACCCGCACCGTGCCCGGCTGGCAGACCCGGCCCAGATCGTTGCGGCCGAGGTCGACGAGCATCAGATGCTCGGCGTTCTCCTTCTCGTCGGCCAGCAGCCCCTTCTCGAGCAGCAGATCGTCCTCCTCGGTGGCGCCGCGCCACCGGGTGCCCGCGATCGGATGTGTCGTCGCCACGCCGTCTTTTACGGTCACCAGCGATTCCGGGCTGGAGCCGACGATGGAGAACGCCGTGGCGCCGTCACCGTCCGGGATGTGGATCAGGTACATGTATGGGCTCGGGTTGGCCGCGCGCAGCATCCGGTACAGATCCAAAGGCGCACCGTCGTAATCCATTTCGAAGCGCTGCGAGAGCACCACCTGGAACGCCTCGCCCGCCTCGATCTCCTTGACCAGGCGACGTACGCCCGCACCGAACTCTTCGGTGGTGCGGCGGCGGAGGTACTCCGGCTCGGGCTGATCGAAGACCGAAACCGTGGACTCCGAGGGCGCGGCCAGCGCGGCGGTCATCCGATCCAGCCGGGCCACCGCATCGTCATAGGCCTCATCGACCCGTTCAGCGGTGCCGTTCCAGTTGACCGCATTGGCGATGAGCGTAATGGCGCCCTCGTGATGGTCGAAGGCCGCGAGATCGGTAGCGAGCATCAGCACCATCTCGGGCAGCCGCAGATCATCGACGGCGAAGGTGGGCAGTCGCTCGATGCGGCGCACGGCGTCGTAACCGAGGTAGCCGACCATGCCGCCGGTCAGCGGGGGCAGACCGGGCAGCCGCTCGGTCTGCAGCAGTTGCAGGGTTTCACGCAGCGCCACCAGCGGATCGCCGCCGCATGGCGCGTCCGCTGGCGTGTGCCCGAGCCAGGCCGCTTCGCCGTCCACGACGGTCAGCGCGGAGGGGCTGCCCGCACCGATGAACGACCAGCGAGACCAGGACCGCCCGTTCTCCGCCGACTCGAACAGGAAGGTACCGGCCCGATCCGCGGCCAGCTTGCGGTAGGCCGACAGCGGAGTTTCGGAGTCCGCCAGCACCTTTCGGGTCACCGGGACCACCCGATGCTCCGCGGCCAGTTCGTGGAACTGTTCGCGGGTCGTGGTGGTGGGAATGGACGCGCCAGGCATGTGTCCATCATCCCAGGTGGCACCGACAGCCTTGTCGGCGCATCCCATCCTCCTGAACCGACTGTCCGGTTCCGATGTGCCGCAGGGGCTGGTGACAGCCGTCACTACACTTCGCCCCGTTCGATCTCACACGCGGTACCCATTTCGAGAGGAGACAACTGATGTACCCCTCGCAACCAGGTGCGCCAGAGGGGCGGCACGCTGCCGGCTCGGGCCTTCCCGGTCAACCCCCGCGGATGGTCGGCCTGCATTCGATGGGCGGATCACCGAGTTCCAACCATGTGAACGCCCTAGCTTCCTTCGTCACCTATGTGAAGGCGTTGGAAGCCCTGGACAAACATCACTTTCCGGATGAGTACGCCACTCACAGCGACCGGATCAGGGAACTCAGGCCGCTGCTGCGCGCACACGGAATTCTCGACGTCATGGAAATCAAAAATCCAGAAATCGCCGCACTCATCGGCGCTTAGTCGCGATACGAACCCGTCATTCCGGTATCCGGTCTGACGGGACCGAGCGCGGGGGCGGCAAACCGACCTCGCGCCCGGTACTGTCCCCACTATGCAGACAGGTCAGCTCGCTCCCGAGTTCGAGCTTCCCGATCAATCCGGCACCCCGCGTTCGCTCGATGCGCTGCTCGCGAACGGCCCGCTGGTGCTGTTCTTCTACCCCGCCGCGAATACCCCGATCTGCACGGCGGAGGCGTGCCATTTCCGTGATCTGTCCGCCGAATTCGCGGCGCTGGGCGCATCGTGTGTCGGCATCAGCACCGATAGCGTCGACACCCAGGCCGGATTCGCATCCAAGCAGAACCTCGGTTACCCGCTGCTGTCGGATGTCGACGGCAAGGTCGCCTCGACATTCGGGGTGAAGCGCGGACTGCTCGGCAAGCTCGCCCCGGTCAAGCGCCAGACCTTCGTGATCGACCGGGATCGCAAGGTCGCAACGGTGATCACCGGCGAGTTCCGGGCCGATGCGCACGCCGACGAGGCGCTGAAGTTCCTACGCGAGCGCGCTCTGCAGTAGCCCTGCTCCCGAACATGCGGTAATGACCGCGAAAAACGCCAGTTCCATGGCCATCGATCTCTCGTTGCCCGGCATACGCTGGATGCATGACTTCGAGCGAGGTTCGGCCGGACGGTCAGAAATCCACGCTGGCTCCGTGGCGCATGCGGATCATCGGCACAGTGGCGGTTATCGCCGCGTTGATCATCACCTACCTCATTCTGGCGGCGTTCATTCCGCGCTGGTGGGCGCAGCGCATCGCCGGGATGGTGGATAGCAGTTTCAGCAAGGGCATCGGGTGGGGTCTGATGTATGGCTTGCTCGGCACCGCGATTCCGTTGTTCCTGTTGCTGTTCGCCGCGCTGATCTGGAGGCGACGAGCCGGAAAGTTCGTCGCGGGTGCCGCCGCGGTGCTCGCGCTGATCATCGCGATTCCGAATCTGATGACATTGTCGATCGTGCTGGGCGAGAGCAGCGCCGCACACGCCGGTCAGCGGATTCTCGACGTCGACGCGCCCGCATTCCGTGGCGCTTCGCTGGTCGGCGCCATCGTTGCGGTCGTGGCCTTGCTCGCCGTGACAGGCCTGTTCGGCTGGCGGCGGTGGCAGCGCAGGCATCCGGGCAGGCAGGCGGCACCCGCTGCCACTCGGCAAACACCAACGGTTACCTAGCAGACGTCATCGACCCGCCCTGCGGCTCTGTGAGTGACCTCACGTCGCGAACCAAGTCCATGACGGTCGAGCGAAGTCGTGGCAAACTCAATCACGCGAGTGACCGTGAACAGCGCTTTTCGTTAATCGCTAGGTTCGCTAACAATAAGACGTCACTTGGCTCGAAAGAAGGCATCCCAGTGACGAAGTGGCTCGACCCGGACGAACAACGAGCTTGGCGCGCCATCGTCGCGCTGATGACGCGTCTACCAGGCGCTTTGGATACTCAGCTGCAGCGCGAATCCGGGGTTACCCATTTCGAATACTGGGTGCTCACGCTGTTATCCGAGGAGCCCGGCCACCGACTGCAGATGAGTGAGCTTGCCCACAAGGCAAATGCATCGCTATCGCGACTGTCCCATGTGGTGTCGAAGTTGGAGCGCATGGGCTGGGCGCAACGGTCAGCAACCACCGGCCGCCGCGGCGTGCAGGCGGTACTCACCGACGACGGCTACTCGAAGGTTGTCGAGGCGGCACCCGGATATCTGGATGCGGTGCGGCAGTTGGTTTTCGATGGTCTCGATGCCGAACAGACCGCGCAACTCGCCGACCTCAGCGAACTGCTCGTCAGGCAGCTCGGCGACACACTGAGTCAGTCCAATGGCCGGTCGACGCAGGTCGAGGAGAGCGGCGAGCAGCCGAATCCATAACGGCCGCGCGAGGTAGGGCTCAGCTGTCGGCGAGTAGCAGGTCCGAGTCGAAGCACGTGTGTGTGCCGGTGTGGCAGGCCGCGCCCTCCTGGTCGACGACGAGCAGGATCGTATCGCCGTCACAATCGAGCCGGACCTCGTGCACGTACTGGGTGTGGCCGGAGGTTTCGCCCTTGACCCAGTACTGCTGGCGCGAACGCGAATAGTAGGTCGCCTTGCGGGTTTCCAGCGTGCGAGCCAGTGCCTCGTCGTCCATCCAGGCAACCATCAGCACATCGCCGGTGCCGCGCTCCTGCGCGACCGCGGCGACGAGTCCGGCGTCATTGCGCTTGAGCCGGGCCGCGATGGCGGGGTCGAGAGTCATATCACCGTTATACAGGCAGCTACCCACCGGAACACATCGTGTAGTGCCGAAACGCAACCCGACGCGATAGTTCCTACTCCTCCGGCAGCGGAATCAGTTCGAGATGTTCGGCCACAGGCTTTTTGGTGCACGCGGCTCTGCCGGTGACCAAGTTCACCCCACCCCGGTGGGCAACCAGCCATTTGCCACAAACGCAACGCAGATAGCGAACCGAACCATGTGTCGACACCAGTATCGGCGATGGCCAGGAGCATGCGGGACACGTGGCGGACATGGTCGCTAAGCCTGGGTAACTCTCGGGCAGATAGCAATCACCGCCGCGGCGTGGCGGCAGACGAATCCGAAGAATGTCAAGCTGCGCGAGTGCGATTCAGCTCACCGAGGACCTGCCAGGTGCGCCGACGGTCGGCCCCGGAAGCCAGATCTGTTTGTGCGACAACGACATCGGTGGCGCTAATTCGACGCCTGCCGTGCAATCATGCTCAGCCGGAAATGATTTGATCTCAATCTGGAGGAGGCGCTAGCGGACGATGATTTGCTCGGCGCGCATGGCGGCTTTTACCTGGGGGATGGTGAGATCGCCGAAGTGGAAGACGCTGGCGGCCAGGACCGCGTCCGCGCCGGCCTGGACGGCGGGTGCGAAGTGTTCGACGGCACCGGCACCGCCGCTGGCGATCACCGGTATCGAGACCGCCTCGCGGACGGCCTTGATCATGGGCAAATCGAAGCCTGCCTTGGTGCCGTCGGCATCCATCGAGTTGAGCAGGATCTCGCCGACGCCGAGTTCGGCTCCGCGCATGGCCCATTCGATGGCGTCGATACCGGTGCCGCGCTTACCGCCGTGTGTGGTGACCTCCCAGCCGGACGAAGTGTCGGGCTGGCCGTCGGGAACGGTGCGGGCGTCCACCGACAGCACGATGCACTGCGAACCGAAGCGTTCCGACATTTCCCGCAAGACCTCGGGGCGCGCGATGGCGGCGGTATTCACCGACACCTTGTCCGCGCCAGCACGCAGCAGCCGATCGACATCTGCGACTGTGCGCACGCCGCCACCGACGGTGAGCGGGATGAAGATCTGCTCGGCCGTGCGGGTCACCACGTCGATCATGGTGCCGCGGTCGCCGGTGGAGGCGGTGACGTCGAGGAAGGTCAGCTCGTCGGCGCCCTGCAGGTCGTAGGCGGCGGCGAGCTCGACCGGATCGCCCGCATCGCGCAGGTTTTCGAAGTTGACGCCCTTGACCACCCGGCCCGCGTCGACATCCAGACACGGAATAACGCGTACCGCCAACGTCATCGGCTCACCCTTCGTCGAATCATGCTGTATTCACCCACCCCGCCGGCTGCCATCCCCTGTGTCCTTCGTGCGCAGGCTCACGCATCGTCGGCAACCGTGCAAATCATTTCGAGTAGCTCTTCGTGCACCCCCGGCGCGGCGGCCAGCACCGAACCCGAGGTGATGGTCCACGGGTCTCCCGCCAGATCGGTGACAATCCCGCCCGCCGCGCGCACCAGCGCGACACCCGCGGCGTTGTCCCACGGATGGTGCCCGAAGACGATCGCGCCGCCGAGCACACCCGATGCGGTGAACGCGAGGTCGATGCCGGTGGAGCCGTGCATGCGCACCCGTGAGGACAGCCTGCTCAGCGGACCGAGCAGGTCGAAACGGAACCGGCCGGGAATGCGTCCGGCGGAGTCCACATTGAAGGCGCCGAAGCCGATCATCGCTTCACCGAGTTTCCCGTGCGGCAGGCGCGGTAACGGTTGGCCGTTGAGCAGCACTGGACCGTCGACAGCCGCCGAATAACGCTGGCCGAGTAACGGCAACCAGGTCAGTCCGAGCAGCGGCTCGCCGTCGTGCACCAGCGCGAGCAGCATGCCCGAAAGGGGATGTCCCGATGAGTAATTGAAGGTGCCGTCGATCGGATCGAGCACCCACGCGGTCCCCGACGTGAGCTGCGGACCACCGAATTCCTCACCGTGCACCTCGATTCCGGTGCGCTGCTCGAGCTGTGCGGAGATAGTGCGCTCCAACTCCAGATCGAGTTCGGTAGCGAAGTCGTTGCGGCCCTTGGCCACCGCGCTCGGCGCGCCGACCCCCTCGACGAAACGCGGGCTCGCCGCATCGAGGATTTCGCCGGCGACGTCGAGCAGGGCCGGTAGTTCGGTGTCGAGGCGGTTGGCGGTCATCGAATCGTCAGCGAACCGCGGCCAACGCTTCGGGCAGCGTGAAGCGGCCCGCGTACAGCGCCTTACCGACGATCGAACCCTCGACCCCCTCGGGCACCAGCTCGGCGATGGCGACCAAATCTTCGATGGTGGACACGCCGCCGGAGGCGATGACCGGCGCGTCGGTAGCGGCGCAGACATCGCGCAGCAGATCCAGGTTGGGGCCGGTGAGGGTGCCGTCCTTGGTCACATCGGTGACCACGTAGCGCGAGCAACCGTCGCGCTCCAGCCGCTCGAGCACCTCCCACAGATCGCCGCCGTCGCTGACCCAGCCGCGACCGCGCAGCCGGTGTTCGCCGTCGATGACCCGCACATCGAGGCCGATGGCGATGCGCTCGCCGTACTTGGCGATGGCGCGAGCACACCACTGCGGATCCTCCAGTGCGGCCGTGCCGAGATTCACCCGGGCACAGCCGGTACCCAGCGCGGCCTCCAGGGATTCGTCGTCACGGATGCCGCCGGAGAGTTCCACCTTGACATCGAGCTCACCGACGACCTTTGCCAGCAGTTCACGATTCGAGCCACGGCCGAACGCCGCGTCCAGATCGACCAGATGCACCCACTCCGCACCGGCTTCCTGCCAGGCCAGTGCCGCATCGCGCGGGGAGCCGTAATTGGTTTCGCTGCCCGCCTCCCCCTGAACCAGGCGCACGGCCTCTCCATTGGCGACATCGACAGCAGGTAGCAGCACAAGACTCACGGATGCAGTTTAGTTGCTCGCTCCCCGCGCCCTATCCCCGGCCTGCGGAAATAGGGGCGCCATCACCCTTGCACATGATCATCTAGCACCCGGGTGAGCAGCCGCACCAGTTCGCGACGCTCGGCGGCGGAGAGGGCAGCGAGTAGTTCGTCCTGGGCGCCTTCGATTCGCTGGTCCAGTTCGTCCAGGTGGCGGCTGCCCGCCTTGGTGATGGTGACGATATTGCGGCGGCGGTCGCTCGGATCCGGGGCACGTTCGATCAAGCCGCGTTCGGCCAGATCGTTCAGTGCGGCCACGATATCGCTGCGATCAATGTGGGTGCGACGGCCTAGTTCGGCCTGACTTGCGGGGCCGAATTCGCCGAGCGTGGTCAGCAGGGCGTAGTGGTAGCGGCGCGATCCGGTTGCTTCGAAGGCGCGCTCGGTCGCTCGGTTGGCGAGAATGGCCACCTGGTTGACCAGTCGAGTGGGCAGGGCGCGCAGCCTGCCCGAGGTGCCCTCGTGCGCGATCTCCATGAGAGCAATGTAGCAAACTTGTTGGTTGCACCCACAAACTGATAACGTTGGGTACTCCAACGTTGGAGTGACCAATGTTTAGTCCGAAAGGTTCGATCAATGAGCAAGATCCGCCGATTTCTGCCATTCACCGCACTACCGCTGGCGCTCCTCGCCGCCTGCACCACCGCCACCAAGGACGACACGCACCAGCTCCGCGCACTGGTGGACCGCAACGAGATCACCGGGCTGCTCAATAAATTGGGCCGTGCCCTGGACGAAGGGCGCTTCGAGGACTTCCGCACGATCTACACGGCTGAGGCGACCGCGCAGACACCCGGCGGTCGGGCCGAAGGTCGTGACGCCCTGATCGCGCAGGCGAGCCGAAATCACTCCGGTGACAGGCGTATTCAGCACTTCATCACCAATGTGATGATCGATCTGCACCGCGATACGGCCGAGGTGCGGGCGAATCTTATTGCCACTTTCGCCCCCGCGACGACGGCCGTGTCGGAGCCGCAGTACACCCTCGGCGAGATCTACCGCTTCGATGCGGTTCGCACAGAGGAGGGTTGGCGATTGTCACGGGTGGAGACGACGCCGCTGTGGTCCACGGGAACCAGGCCCTGAGCCGGTTGCGCGATTTGTATGTCGACCATGACAAGAACCCGTATGCGATAACAATTCAGCGTGGCGGCGACCGCGAATACCGAGGTCGCACGCGTCGCCGCAATCCGAATCCATTCGCCTATTTGGAATTCGGTCGCTTATTGGGGATTCGGTCGCTCTGTTGTGGGTTGAGTGGAATTCACCGATCCCGCGTGGCCGGGGGGTGGTGGAACGCAGAAAGGCCCCCAACACTGTTGGGGGCCTTCCGCAAGGATGTTCCGGCGGTGTCCTACTCTCCCACACCCTGTCGAGTGCAG